>NZ_PNCJ01000040.1 GCF_005887115.1 Pseudoalteromonas rubra
ACCAACTGAACTACCACTCCAAAGAAGTACGGCACAGGATAAGCGATTGGCGGAGTGGACGGGACTCGAACCCGCGACCCCCGGCGTGACAGGCCGGTATTCTAACCAACTGAACTACCACTCCAGCGTGCGCTTATAAGAGAAAAAGTAAGTGGCGGAGTGGACGGGACTCGAACCCGCGACCCCCGGCGTGACAGGCCGGTATTCTAACCAACTGAACTACCACTCCGCAGCATCTTGTTCTCTCGCTGCTCAGGTGTGCTCCCTGACAGCGGCGTGAATAATACGAATGCCCCCCTTAAGAGTCAACACCTTTTTTGAAAAAATCGGGGATTTTTAGTCATCCGACATCGAAAGGTTCAAAATATCAGCTGATTTATCATTTTTTGAACTCTGTTTGCCCGAGTTTTCTTTATCACCTTCTAACTCTTCCAAATCTAACTGCTTTTTCTTACCCAAAAACGGCAAGCTGATTTTGAATTTGATGGGCTTTTTCTGTACAAAAATGCGCACAGCCAACCAGCCCAGAAGTAAAATCAATACATTTCCCACCACAACGATGACTACAATTGCGCCGGTACTAAGTCCGGGCTCAGGCTCGGGCGGGGCAACAACGCGTTGTGTTGGCCGCTCAGATTCAGGTAATTCTGGGACTTTTTCTATCGGACGTTCTATCTCAAAGTTGTAATCCGGCAGACGAGCCATAAATTCACGGCCATTGATGTTTTCGCCAAAGGCAGACAATTCCACGCTGTAACGACCCCAGTCGTAGTTCTTGATCGCCAGCTGTCGGTATAAACGTTCTTCCCCATTGAGGGTAAACATTTGTTCTTCCCCATTGGGATATAAGATCTTGCCCTGAAAAATGACGGTCTCAGGCTTAACCACCTCGGAGGCGAGCCGAACTGTCAGTTGATGTTCAAACTCTTCCGGCCCGGCGAGCATTAAATCAAAGGAAAATGGGGGCTCTGCAATTATGATGGGATCTTTAACGACGCGGCGTTTAAGAATGGGGGTCTCTATAAAAAACTCAGGTTGCCACTCGCCGGCAGGGAAGTTGAGCCGGAATTCGCCGGTGAAGATGCCATCAAGCGGACGCTCATCGAATTCTCGGCCATCATCTTTAAACTCGGCCACACTTTGGGTGCCCGCGCCAAAGTTAGCGTACTGATCGTTATTGGTACTGACAAACTCGACATAGAGGGTAACCACATCGCGGAAATAACCAATGTCGACAGGCTGACCATCATTGGTGACTTGCCCCTGGATTTTAAGCATTTCTCCACGAAAGATCAGTGGCGGTAAGGGATCGACTTGTAATTCAATGTCACCTAGCACCATCACTCGACTATCCTGACGGATTTGACCTAACACCTGCCAGGGTCCCGGCATGGGATCTGTGACTATCACCAGGTCATAGCTGATCTCGTCATACCACTCAAGTTTTTCGTCACCAATCGCGTGTGTGGCGTAATATTTACTGCCGTCGGGTTTAACCAACACCACAGCCGGCGTGCCGGGTGCACGAAAGAACAACAAGGTGATTTTCTTTACATTGTGGTCAATGCGAAAACGGTTATCCAGCAGCGGGATTTCATTGATTTTACCGTCTCGCTCAAGCAAGGTTATTTGCGGAGTCTCGGCCATCGTCATCGCGCTGAATAACGCGCTATATAATAACATCAATCCTGCTAAGCCGATCCGCATGCTAATTTACCCCATAATAAGTTAGTCGTTCTCTTTGACTATCGATGTCATACCTGGCAGCCATTATTGTTGCCACAAACTCTGGCCACTGGCTTTGTTAACCAGCTCCATACGTGCTTCATGTGCATCCAGCTCGTCGGCTGTCGCCAGCACCACTTTTAGCGGCGCTCGCTCTGCACTTAGCCGGCGAATTCCACCACCACTGCCCTGCTGAGCCTGTTCATTATGTTGCGCCAGATTGAGCTTCTTCTGGCCGCCGGTCATGGCCAGATAAACATCCGACAAAATCTCGGAATCCAGCAATGCGCCGTGCAGCGTACGCTTAGAGTTATCTATATCATAACGGCGACATAAGGCATCAAGGCTGTTCTTCTGACCTGGATGCAAATCCCGCGCCATCACCAGCGTATCTAAGACTTCACATACATCATGGGTTTTTGCAAAGCCCTGGTTCAGCATGGCAAACTCATGGTCCATAAAGCCGACGTCGAACGGGGCATTGTGGATCACCAGCTCTGCGCCCTGAATATAGTCGTAAAACTCCCGGGCAATCTGATGGAAAAACGGTTTGTCTCGTAAGAACTCATTGGTGATACCGTGAACATCTATGGCTTCTTCTTCAATGCCACGTTGTGGGTTGATATAAACGTGAAAATTATTGCCGGTCAGACGACGATTCACTAACTCCACACAACCGATCTCAATGATCCTGTGACCTTCTTTGGGGTCAATGCCCGTGGTTTCTGTATCAAGTACTATTTGTCTTTTATGCATATCGTCGATTGCCTAACTTTGCTATGGTTAGCGTCTATTGGAGTATTTTACATAAAAACAGGCGAATTCGTGCAAAAATCCGTAGAGATCTATACCGACGGCTCCTGCTTGGGTAATCCCGGGCCTGGTGGCTATGGTGTGTACCTTAGTTATCAGGGTCATGAAAAAACCCTCAGCGCCGGATACCGGCTCACTACCAACAACCGCATGGAGATGCTCGCTGCCATTGTTGCACTCGAAACGCTAAAGCGTCCCTGCCAGGTCGTTTTGTATACAGACAGCCAGTATGTGAAACAAGGTATTGAATCCTGGCTGGCAAACTGGAAAAAGCGTAACTGGAAAACAGCCGCAAAGAAACCCGTTAAAAATGTCGACTTATGGCAACGACTGGATGCCGCCGTGCAGCGTCATACCATTGACTGGCGCTGGGTAAAGGGCCATGCCGGCAATAAATATAACGAACTGGTAGATGATTTAGCCCGTGAAGCCGCCGGCGGGAGTGACCTGTTGGAAGATACCGGCTACCAGAGCGAGTAGCCGCCTACCCTTGTTCCTGATTTCGGCTGTGTTTCAGCCGCGCACCTTTCACAGCAGGCGTCCATTTTGGACGGGCATGCCACTTTGGCTTAATCGGCGTTAAAGGTGCTACTCGTTTGCGAGCCACCAGTAAATACACACTGCCCATCGGTTTCATATAATGTCGGCAAAACCGTCGCCAGGGTGCAAAGCGCGAAAGTCGCGAACCTCTTGCCAATGAGGCATGGACAAAGCGCTCATCAGCAAGAATTTCAAACCCCAGCAGATCCAGCCAGTCTTTGACCCGCGATGGCGTAAAAAAGCGCCCGGACCAGGGCAGTTTTTCTTTGCTAAAAGGCAACAGGTGCGCTAACCCACACAAACTGAATGGGTTAAACCCACTGATCACGATATATCCACCCGGGATAAGCGTTCGGTGCGCCTCTCGCAAAATATGATGCGGATCGGAATGATATTCCAGACACTGACTCAGAATACACGAGTCGACACTGTGTTCATAAAAAGGCAGCTCATCAATCTCAGCGAAGACGCCAACATGCTCTCCTTCTGGCGCAACACAGATTTGATGACTGATCGGGCTTTGTGATGTATCCAGCTGACCACTCAGGCAACCTAGCTTGAGCATATGATAGCCAAACATGCGAGGTAACCAGTGCGCCATCCGCCGCTCGATCCCCGCACGTACATAATCCCCATGCGGAAAATCCTGCCACTGGTAGGGTTTAGGCCCCTGCTGAAAACTTAGAGCTGGTTTCATTATTCGCACTCGCTATACTAGTTACACCTTCACTTTATAGAGCAATGAGTTATGGCGCAAGTCGCGGTGCAGATCCACCCCATCAAGGCCTTTAACGATAATTATATCTGGGCAATATGTCCGTCTGATAGCAATCTGATGTGGGTTGTTGACCCCGGACAAAGCGAACCTGTCATTGAGTTTGCAACAACCCGGCAAAAACAGCTGGCAGGCATATTAGTGACGCATCATCACTGGGATCACACCGATGGTATTGCTCCGTTGCGCACGCACTATGGTGAGCTGCCGGTATATGGCCCAAAAAATACGCCGTTTAATGGCATCACCCACCCTTTGAATGACGGCGATAAGATAACCATTGCAGGACTGGACTTTGCCGTTGCCCACACGCCTGGACACACACTGGACCATATCTGCTACCTGACTCCGGAGCTGGCGTTTACTGGCGATACCTTGTTCAGTGCAGGATGTGGTCGTTTATTTGAGGGCAGCCCGCAGCAAATGTGGCACTCTTTGCAAACCCTGGCGCAGCTTCCGCCTCACTGTGAGATTTATTGCACGCATGAATACACCCAGGCGAATCTGGCGTTTGCCGCAGCGGTCGAACCAGAGAATGACGACATTACTCAGTGGCAACAATGGGGTGAGCAGCAACGCGCACAAGCACAGCCGACATTGCCCACCACAATCGCGCGCGAGTTGAGTATCAATCCTTTTATAAGGGCAAACCTGCCACACATGCTAAATACTTTGCCCGCTGACATGCAGACAGAATGTAGTGAAGACTGGCAAAGGTTTGCCGTGCTCAGAAAGTGGAAGGATAATTTTTAGCCACTGCTTTAATTTTTACAACTAAACAGTTAACATTGACGGGTTTTAGCTGTGGATTTTTCTGCGGCGCCGTACCCTGACAATGGATCAATGACCGAGTTTTATGAAAAAGCCTCTCTTGCTGCTGGTAGTATCAGCACTGCTGAGCGGTTGTCAAACTACGTTCGACAGCCCGACAATTGAACAAGCCGAACAACTGGATCATGCCAGTCCGGCCGAGATCAGCGACACTCTAATGAGTGCCATCCAGGAACCTGTGGAGGCTGATGAGCCACCACCGGTGTTCGACGACGTCTGGGAGCGGATCCGCTATCAGTTGTCTATTGATGTGCCGCAAAATCGCCCCGTAGTCGCAGAGCGTAACTATTATCAGCGCCATCAGGCCTATCTAGATCGTATTTCAAAACGAGCCGAGCCTTACCTTTACTATATCGTAGAGGAAGTCGAGAAGCGCGAAATGCCGATTGAAATCGCACTGTTACCAATTGTGGAAAGTGCCTTCGATCCATTCGGGTATTCTCATCGCAGCGCATCCGGGATTTGGCAGTTTATGCCACAAACCGGCGAGCGCTTCGACCTTAAACAGAACTGGTGGTATGACGGTCGTCGCGACATCGTCCAGTCAACCCGAGCCGCACTGGATTATCTCACTTACCTGCACAAAACTCTGGAAGGCGACTGGCTTAATGCCATTGCCGCGTATAACTCAGGAGAAGGCCGCCTGCTAAAAGCGATCCGTAAAAATCGTAAAAAGCACCTGCCAACTGACTTCTGGTCTTTAGATCTGCCACGAGAAACTACGGCGTACGTACCTAAATTGCTCGCTCTGTCTGACTTATTAAAACGCCAGGATGAGTTCAATGTTAAGTGGAATAAGATCATTAACGCGCAAGTTGTTGATACCGTCGAAGTGGGTTCACAAATTGATTTGGCGCTCGCTGCCGAAATGGCCGACATGTCACTTACAGAGCTGTATCGGTTAAATCCGGGATTTAACCGCTGGGCAACCGATCCGAACGGCCCGCATACCTTGTTGCTTCCGGCAGAAAAAATCGAAGCTTTCCAGGCTCGCCTGGCCAATACCCCCATCAAAGACCGCTTGCGCTGGCAATATTATACTGTCGCCCGGGGGGATAGCCTGTCAGTCATAGCCAAGAAGTTTTCTACCAGTACCAGTGCCATTCGTTCCCTGAACAAGCTGGATTCACATATGATCCGGGTTGGTCAGAAACTGCTGGTTCCGCTGAGCGACGGCGAGTTACAAAGTGAGCATTTACCAGATGCTGTACGCAGCGCTGCAAATAAGGCAACGCGTAATAAGAAAACCCACACGGTCACCAGTGGAGATACCTTATGGGATATCAGCCGCGAGTATGACGTTACTGTGGCACAGCTTGCTAAGTGGAATAAATTAAAGGCCAATGCAGTCCTCAAGCTTGGCCAAAAGCTCACCATTTATCAGACACAAACAGCCACTCAGCCTGTCGCGAACACCACTGAGCGCACCATTACCTATAAGGTTCGTAAAGGAGATTCTCTGGCACGGATCGCGGCTAAATTTAACCTGACTGTCAGTGAAATCGTGAAGTGGAATAAGCTTTCAGGTCAGAAATATCTCTACCCGGGGCAAAAGCTGAAACTGACCGTTGATGTCAAAAGCTCATAACGCAAAAAGCCGCTGACAACAGCGGCTTTTTTGTCGACTTATACCAGGACACTCGCATCAAAAATGTTGCAGCCACTTCTGTAGCCAAGGTGCAACGGCTTCATAAGGTTCAAAATGCTCACATGCATCGACATCCAGACGAGGCTCAGTCACAGTCGCATTCAGCTCCTGAACTAACGCATCGATCTGACGTCCGGCGCCACAAAAGGTATCCCCATAGCTGCTGTCACCCAAGGCAATAACCCCGACTGTTTTGCCCGTCAGCAGAGGAAACTGACTTTGCATTTGCAGTATCAAAGGTAACAGGTTATCCGGAATATCGCCTTGTCCGGTTGTCGAAGAAATAAACAGCAGGTTTTCTGCTGACTGAACTTGTTCCAAAGTGAGTACTTCGGCAATTGTTGCAGTATGACCTTGCTGTTCTATGTCGTTTTTAACCTCAACCGCCAGATTTTCTGCGTTGCCAAATACTGAACCGACAAAAAGTGTAATGGATGCCATTATAGGTAGTCCTTTTCTGTACTCGGCCAGCCCAGTTGCCTGCATAAATTCAACATTTCCTCTCCCAGACTGGCGCGAATGATGATGGGTTGTTGACTATAAGGATGCAAAAACTTCAGTTCAGTTGCAAATAACATCAGGCGGCGGATACCAAAATGCGCCTGAAAAAAATGGTTCTGCTTGTTATCCCCGTGATTTACATCGCCAATAATGGGGTGATTGAGATGATTGAGGTGGCGACGGATCTGATGTTTGCGACCCGTTTTTGGAAAACACTCGACCAGAGAGTAGCGAATACTGGGGTATTTACCCAGCGGAATATCCAGTGTTGCCTGATGTAAACAGTTGAACTGGGTCTGTGCTTCCTGAGGCGCCTTATCCTGAGCGGCAGACTTGTCGGCGATTTTATCTAACTGTTCTTTCAGTGGTTTATCAACATAAACATCTTCGGGAGCAAAGCCACGTACTAAAGCCAGATAACGCTTTTGCACTGTGCCATCTATGAATACCTGATTCATATCCCGTGCCGCTTCGGAACTTAACGCAAACAGCAGGACGCCCGAGGTTGGCCGATCGAGCCTATGGACTGGAAACACATGCTGCCCTAGCTGATCGCGCAGCATCTGCATAGCAAATTGGGTTTCACGTTTGTCGAGAAACGAGCGATGAACCAACAATCCCGAAGGCTTGTTGATAGCCACATAGTGCTCATCCTGATAAATGATTTCTAGCATAATGCGACTACTCCGAAACGGCCAAATCTAGTCGTTGCAATACATTCAGTAACACTGCCAATTGAGGGTGCTGTGCGAGGCTGACTTCTGCCATCGGGGCAATGGCCATATTGGCGGGTAATGCTGTGCCGCTTTGTAATAACGCACGCATCTTGACAACAAAGACAAACTGCAACCATTGCTCGAACCTTAGCGTATCGCAGCAAAATGGTTGAGTAGAGCGTAACGCCTCAACCGGAACAGGCGTTGATTGCCAAAGTTCAGCCTGACGCAGTGTATGCTCCAGTTCGTCCAGCAGGCGCCATACAGGATGATCCATAGTGCTTCCTCACACAAATGTAAAAGCGGTATTATACCCCATCAACCCCCAACGTTTGTATCTTTATAGCTGCTCTTATCAGCCACTGAGAATAAAGCTATAATCGCGCTTCAACGCAATTAAGTGAGATGATAATGACAGCGCAAATTACGACTTTAGGTGAACTACTGACTTCAGCTGGCACGCAATGGCGCGCCTATGATATTGGCCGTCGCATAACCAAAATCGATAAAAAGCAGTTTGCGCAGATCGAGACCACCCAGGTTCCTTACCCCTACCCGCTTGCGGGTCATGCATTGCTGGCAATCCAGTTTTGGGATAACCAGGCGACCCAGGACCCTTATGTGTGGTTTTTAAAACTACCGTTGGATGAACAAAGTAAACTGGTTGCCGCCAGCCGCGATCACTTTGCCTCTATGGTGATTGATGCCATAGGCACTCAACTGACCGGTGAAGATGCGCAGGGTAAACTGGATAATAATCCGTATGTCTATGCGCCCAACGCAAATAAACTCGCCGCATTTAATGCTTTATTGAAAACTGAATTAAAGCGGCCTGCATCGCAATACTACGAGTACGCTGAACTCTACTTTGCTCAGAAGCTGGGATTAGATCAGTGGCAAAACCTGGCGGTACAGGGCCTTGCTGACTTTGCGATGCGCCTTGATCACGGCAGTAACCGAGACAATTTAAAAACCAGCTGGTCACAGCTTCCTCTGGAGGTTCAATCACCTTTGGCAGCGATGCTAGAGCATGTAGCCATTGGTGTTGAGCTGACAGAACACTTACTCAATGGCCTGAAAATAGCAGTGGAGAAAAATGATCTGACAGCCTGTGTTAACCACCTTAGAGCTTTGTCCGGCAGCCACAGTCTCGGGCTCATCGCCGAAGCCGTAGATACTATTCTGGACTCCCCTATGGCAGCACACGCCGACCTGCAACTGACTATAACAGGGCGTTGCTGGGAAACATTGACCGAAACACAAAGGTTAATCAAGTTAATGGACCAGGCAGCTCACAACACCGATGTAGAGGGGCTATTTGAAAGCATTTTCGCCGACTTGGTTGCAATTCCGGTTTTGCGCCCACATGTCTTAGCTCTACTTAGAACAGAAAATCGCAGTGAAACACTGTCAAAAGCGATAGGCAGGCTATTTAAACGATGATCACTCTTTGGCTTTTTATTCTTATCGGCGCAATCATTGCGTTCTTTTGGTTTGGTCGCCAGATAGCAGAAGCGGCGCAGCAGCATGCAATTGGTCAGGCTGAAAAACTAAACGTACAGCTACTCAGTGTCGCCTGTGTTAAACGCAGGCTCGCAGTGCTGAGTAATGGAAAACTGGGAATAAAAAGTCAATTTGCTTTTGAGTTCAGTTCAGATCAACAAAGTGCCTATACTGGCACTATGTACCTGGAAAACCTGCGCCTGAAGAAAATGGATATCCCACCTCATCGCATGATGTAGATGCACTGTGAGCTGGTGAGTAGTTGATTGGATAGATTTTGCTATTTGGGGAAAACGCACCTGTTCGATCAGGTTAACAGACAAACATAAAAAACCAAGGCGTAACCCTTGCGCTACGCCCCAATCTGACGAATTTCCTGGGAGGTATCCGATACCTCTGCTTACAACAAATTAGCAAGCCGCCAAGCTTCATCATCCCCTGAACGGGTATACATCCTGACACACCCGATCTTCTTCCCTGACTTCATCCGATAGGTTACGTCCTGTAGATATCCTTACCGCATCCAAGCACATCCTTTGTCTTACAGTATGACTTTGTTCACACCGTTCGACCCTTCTTCCCTATTCCTTTTATAAACAACATCCTGTTGTGTCCTGAGTCTTCCTGACTCTGTCC
>NZ_PNCJ01000041.1 GCF_005887115.1 Pseudoalteromonas rubra
GGGGTTTCCCATGTGAAAGTAGGACATCGCCAGGGCCTTATAAGAGAAACCCGTTGCAGCAATGCAGCGGGTTTTTTGCTATGCGCAATTTAAAAAGGCGTCGATGAAGCTGTAGATAGAATGGCGTTGTCTATTCGTCCATGAAGCTTGGTCCCATCGCGCATCCTTGCGCTCATCTCAATGAGCTGCGAAGCGTTGCTTCGGTCTCATTTCGTCCATGTGAAAGTAGGACATTGCCAAGCTCCTAATAAAAGAGAGCCCGATTCGGAAGAGTCGGGCTTTTTTGCGTTTGGAGTAATCATAGTTTCTCAGTGGATAACGCTGATATTTCTCCAGGATAGCCAGCCCAAATGTTTGGATAAGTCGCTTATATTTCGATTCTTACAGCCACACTACCGTCATCCCGCACCTCTAATAACAGGCCACACCGTTCATGTAAGTTGCGCTGCGAATTGACACGCTCTGAAGGTATTCCATTGAGGAGGGGATGCAACCCATAACCTCTTCGCGCAAGCTCACCCACATGGGATGCACAACCCTGGTTAAAGCTTTTACCATTATTGCTGACCATCAGAGTGCGTGGATGATCGGTTAAGCTACTTTATTACTAGAAAGTGGGCTAATATCCACTCATGTCAGTATCATAGCGAGAAAATAATGTCTGAACTCTATCACTGGTTCGATTTACTTGGTGTCATGGTTTTTGCCATTTCGGGTACTTTGATCGCTTATAGCAAGCATATGGATGGGTTTGGTGTTGTGGTGCTCGCGACTGTCACAGGCATAGGTGGGGGCACAATTCGTGACGTCATTCTTGATGTACCTGTATTTTGGTTACATGATTCTAGCTACTTTATTGCGATATTTTCGGCGGTTGCGGTCAGTATCTGGACGCTTAATCGGAGAAAACAGATCCCAACTTTATATCTGCAAGTAGCGGATGCTTTTGGTTTAGCTTTCTTCGCGGTGATGGGGGTCCAAAAAGCCCTCAATATCGGTATGCCAGATACTACAGCGGTGATCATGGGCGTTCTGACGGGGTGTTTTGGCGGTGTGATCAGAGATGTACTGGCAAGAGAAATACCGCTGTTGTTAAAAGGGGAGTTGTACGCTATTACCTGTATTTTGGGTGGGATCGTTTATACTCAACTCATAGACTTTAATTTATCAACAGAGGTTGTCATGCTGCTTGCAATGGCCACTACGCTGTTTGCCCGTCTGGCAGCCATGCGTTGGCACATTGTGTTGCATGTCTTTAACTACAAAGATTAAACAAAGGACAAGGAATGTCACTAGCGAGAATACTCACACGGGCTCAGGTTGGTATTGAATCTCCTGTAGTAACAGTCGAAGTACACCTTAGCAATGGGCTGCCGAGTTTTAATATTGTAGGCTTGCCCGAAACATCCGTTAAAGAATCAAAAGAGCGCGTGCGCTCCGCGCTGCATAATTCGCGATTTATATTTCCAGAGCAACGTATTACGGTGAATTTGGCTCCTGCCGACCTGCCAAAACAGGGAGGGCGGTACGACCTGGCGATTGCCATCGGTATTTTGGTTGCATCGGGGCAGCTCAATGAGCAGGCGACACAAGGTTGTGAGTTTTACGGCGAATTAGCACTTAATGGTGAAATTAGGCCTGTCACTGCAATTATTCCCGTTGTGATGGCGGCCAAAAATGAGCGGCACAAGTGCTACATCCCAGATCAAAATGTCGCTATGGCTAAACTGGTCGAGTATGAGCACTGCGTCGCTGCAAATACACTCCAAGGGCTTTGGTTAGATCTTAGTGGTCAGGCTCAACTCCCTTCAATTGATTGTGCTAAAGTAACACTTGCTGACAGCGCACACTTGTGCTTTATGGATATGAGTGATGTTAAAGGGCAACCTATGGCAAAGCGGGCGCTCGAAATTGCCGCTGCTGGCGGGCACAATATTTTGTTTCTCGGCCCGCCAGGTACGGGTAAGTCTATGCTGGCGCAACGAATGCCGGGTATTATGCCAAAAATGAGTGTGGAACAAGCGCTGCAAACGGCGGCCGTTTACTCTTTGACTGGTAAGCAGCTGGATCATCATAAGTGGCGCAACAGACCTTTTCGTGCGCCTCACCATACTTGTTCAGCTGTGGCCTTGGTGGGAGGGTCTTCAAACCCCAAACCCGGAGAAATCTCCTTAGCGCACAATGGTGTCCTGTTTTTGGATGAGCTGCCTGAATATGAGCGTAAGGTACTGGATTCGTTAAGAGAGCCCATGGAGACGGGATTAGTGACCATTTCACGTGCGGCGCAACAGGTTGACTTTCCCGCTTCATTTCAGTTGATTGCGGCGCTTAATCCGAGTCCCACGGGCTGCCATACTGATAAAAGGGCTTCTCCTGATCAGGTGCTGAGATATCTGAGTAAGATATCAGGTCCTTTTATAGATCGTATCGATTTGCAAATAGAGTTGCCCCGGTTAAGTACACAGGAGCTGCAATCAACTAGGCAGGAAGTGACAAGTGAAGTGATCCGCAAGAGGGTGGAAGCTGCATTTGAAATTGCCTTGCAGCGCCAGGGGAAGGCCAATGCCAGGCTCTCGACTCGGGAAATAGAGCTTCACTGTATGCTTGCGCCAGATGTTGCTCAGCTGCTTGCCAGAGCCACAGAGAAGCTTAATCTGTCTCCTCGTTCCTACCATCGAATTATCAAGGTTGCCAGAACGATTGCGGACTTGGCACGACGTAGAGATATCACTGTACCTGATTTGAAAGAAGCACTTAGCTATCGGGCATTTGAGCGACTATTGGGGCAATTGACTTACAGCTGAGGCTAATTAGGTTGACAGCATATAGCCTTTGCCGCGTACAGTGACTATCCGCTTTTGTTCTTTTTCGTCGCCGAGCTTTTTACGCAGTCGACCAATGAGTACATCCACCGTTCGGTCACTGGGGCTCCAATCGGGTTGACCAATATCTTCCGAAATTTTAGCCCTTGAGGTTGCCTTACCTGCATTCGCAATCAGGCAAATAAGCACCTTATGCTCTGCCTCAGTAAGTCGGGCTTCTTCACCTTGTGGATTAATGAGCGTACGATTATCTGGGTGCAACTTGAAGTCTGCATATTCAATAAACTCCTCAGATTCATCCTCGGCTTTAGTGCCTGCAATGCGTTTGTAAAGAGCACGCATGCGCAGTTCAAGCTCCAGTAGATCTACGGGTTTACAGACATAGTCGTCCGCCCCCTGAGCTAAGCCCGCGATACGGTCTGCTTGGGTATCTCGGCTGGATAGCATGATCACCCCAATGTCAGTAAATGCATTGAGCTCTTTGGCGAGATTAAGGCCATCCGTTGCTGGCAATACAACATCTACAATGGCCATATCAAATGGCGTGCCGTCATTGATTTTACTATGAACGAGCTGTAAGGCATGTGCACCGGTATTATCCAGTGTGAGCTGAAATTCAGTATCAGCAAAATGGTTCGAGATCCTTTTTGCCAGCAGGTCATCATCTTCCACCAGAAGCACGTTAATGTTCATAGCACCATAACTTTATCAATAAATCACTTATATATTAGCACTGAGAAAACTGGGCTGAGAAGGGTAAGTTGATTATTTTCAAATAAAAAACAATTTAAATGAAACTTTAGTATGAGGCATGTAAGTGAATAAAAATGTGGTATTTGTGAGATGCCATACAGTTGAATGGGTTTTATAAAAAAAGGCAGCACCTAAGTGCTGCCCTGATTGTTATTTACCATACAGGTGCAACCACCACTGAGGTTGCTCTTTCAGGTGTTTATCAAAGTAAGCCAGCATGGTATCCCACCACTGAAAGCGACGGTCGCGGGCGAATATCTGGTGATCCGCTCCCTTTATTTCAATCAGCTCTACGTCCTGACCAAGCAGTTTTAACGCGGTATACATAGTGTGGCTTTCGCCTACAGGCACGTTTACATCGGCATCGCCATGTAGCAACAGTAAAGGTGTCTTCACCTTGTCGGCATGAAAGACAGGGCTATGTTGGGAGTAAAGCTTTGGGTTATTCCACGGGAAGCTGTGTTTTGACGCTTCGCCTGAATAAAGGTAGCCCCACCAACCCTGGCCCCAATATGAGGTAATGTTGGAGATACCTGCATGTGAAATAGAGGCACTAAACATATCTGTCTTGGTCGTTAGCAACATGGTCATAAAGCCGCCGTAGGAGGCGCCTAGATTACCCAGACGATTCTTGTCAACAAATGGGTACTCAGTAAGAAAAGCTTTGGTACCTTTGATAATGTCATCAGCCGTTTGCTCACCCCAGGCATTGACATGCTGGGCGGAGAATTCTTGGCCAAATCCGGTGGCTCCTGTGGGTTGCAGAACATAAACCACGTAGCCATTGGCTGCCCACAAGTTAAATGGATATCGACCAGTAAACGCTCTGGAAACGGGTGAGGTACCACCATAGTAATAAATCAATGCCGGATATTGCTTTGATTTGTCTAGGTTATGTGGCAGATAAACCCGGCCTTTAATTTCGGTGCCTTGGCTGTTGGTAAAGTTAAACTCTTCCAGATTTGCAATCTCGCTATTTGCATATGCCAGTGGCGTTGAGTCCCATAAAGTGCGGGCACGGTTCTTATATATGTTGATCTGCTTGAGTTGTTGAGGAGCAGAAGCTTGTGTGCCTGTCACCAGTAATGCCGGTTTACGGCTATCTGCGATGCTGAAGCGTTCAACCACGTCTAAACCGGTTTTTAATCGCGTGTACCTGTCTTTGCTGGCATCATAGAGGTAGAGCTGTTGGCGATCTTCATCAGTGACTTTGGCGATCACGTCACCATTGTTTAAAACTTCGATGGAGCCGATAGCAGGATCAAACTGCTTGCTCAGTGCTTTGGCCTGAGTTCCTTGTTTGTCTAACCAGTATAACTGGCCATCATAGTTGTTCGATAACTGATCTTTATCGACTGTTCTGCCAAGCCCATTATTGAAGTCAGGGCCACCAACAATGTAGATACCTTTCGCGCCGTATTTGGCACTGTTGATGTTACGGTATTGACCAATTACCTTATTAGAGCCTTGTGAGAAGTCGTACTCTACCAATTCTGAAAGCATGTGTGGTGGTGCCGAGTAGTCTTGTAAAGCACGACTGGTGAGTATGCGATTGCTTTGTCCATCGTGATCTTCGAGGGTATGGCTGTGTTTCCCCTCAGTGACCGCTTGTATCATGCCGGTTGCGATATCAAGCAGATAGATTTGCGTGTTCGTACGGGCATATGACCAACGATCTTCCAGGCCCTGATAGTGCTTTACAAGTGCCTTGTCTTCCTCTGGGGATTTAGACCAGTTAAATATCAAACTCGTGTCGTTAAAGTAGGCGAACCCGCTTGCACCGGCAAGATCTTCAGCAATAACCCGGGACTTTAAAGTAGTAAGATCCAAGAGCTTTAGCTGGCCATTCTGGCTATAAACGACTTGCTTGCCATCCTGACGCCAGGCTAATGAACTGGCATTGACCCCGTCGAGTGTAAAAATCACCTTATCATCTTCATTGTAAACAGTTGTGCTGGTCAGTGCCTGGTTACCACGATTACTCTGATAGTGCTTTTGTGTTGTCACATAATGTTTTGCATTAGGTGCAAAGGAAATGGCGCTGAGAACCGGGGCGTCAAAGAGTTGCTTAGCGGACAAGGCCCGGGTGGTTTTGTCAGTAAACAGGAGGGTATCATGGTCGGTTTTACCCTTGAATTCCACGGCCACTTTTTTCCAGTCATCAGCTTGTTCAACAACAATGATGATTTGGTGGTCTCCGGTCGGCAAATTGAGTGTTGAAGTCATTTTGTCAGAGTGACGCTCACCATTAACGAAAATGTGTGCTTTCTCCAGGCCACTCAGGACCAGATCACCCTGTACAAAGCGGCTGACAGAAAACTCCATTTTCATCGCTTGCAGGCCACCCAAGGTCAAGGCATTGACTTCAGAGAGCGACTGCCATTTGGCGTCAATACCCGACATAGACATGGCTTTTTCTGCACCCGATAAACTGGGGATCAGGTTGGCAATGATGGTTTTTTGGTGTGCGGTATTGTAGGGCTTAATTGTACTGGCCTGACCCAGAGGGCCAATAAACTGAATATTTTGCTTGTCGATTGGAGCTGCACTGAGTGAGGTGCTCAGGGCAGATAACAGCAGCAAAGCAGCCGATCTTAACTTCATAGTTTGCGCCTATTGTGGGTAAATTGGACGTATACTATAACATAGACTTTGCGCTTCTCACCTTGAGGTGAGATTAACTTCTAATCGCCTTATGGATTTGAATTGATCATTCTCTGCCAGGAGTGGATCCAGCGAATAAACTCGGGTAACGCCTTGGGGCGGCTGATCAGGTATCCCTGCATCAGCAGGCTATACTTGTACTTTTCGAGGTACTGTAATTCTTCTATTCTCTCTATGCCCTCCGCCACAATATCCATTTGCTGGTTTTGCGCAATGTCAATCAGGCTATCAACCAGCACCTGAGAGAAACGATCAGACTCAATATAAGTAATGAGTGAACGATCCAGTTTGATTTCAGTAAATGGCAGATTTTTTAACTGCTGTAAGTTGGTAAACCCGGTACCAAAATCATCTAATGACAAATCGAACCCTCGTAACCTGAGCCGGTTGATAGTTTCGAGTTGCAGATTGCTGACAATAGGCTGGTTTTCCGTAATTTCAATGATCACTTCTTTGGGCTCAAGACGATTGAGTTCCAGGATCAGGGCAAGTTTGTCGGGGCACCCGCTGTCATTAAGCTGTACGGGTGAGAGGTTAAAAGCGAGTTTGAAAGGGTAATTGAGTTCGGCTCTGAGTTTCTGGAACTCTTTAGTCGCTTTCTCAAATAGCTGAAAGGTGACCAAATTGATCAAATCCAGATCTTGGGCAACGCCGATAAAACGATGAGGTAAAAGTGTTTCACCGTGCTGGTGAGATACGATACGCGCAAGTACCTCAACGCTTTTAATTTTTTTGCTACCACGGTGTACTTTAGGTTGGTAAAACGGTGTGATCTCATTATTACTGATGGCATAAAGGAGTTGCTCCTCTGTCACACATGGATCTTCTGGATCATCTTTACCTATAAAGCTATCCAGTTTTCTAAGTAGTCTGTCGACATCATTGAGCTGGACAGGTTTGGAAATGTTACCGATCAGATGTGTGTTGTGTTGCCGTGCGAGATTCGCTGCCAGATCCATAACCCGGGTTTCCATCTCAGAGATTATGACGATCCCACCAGGGTATCGGAGTTCGCCCAACTTGCGGATGAGCTCCATACCGTCCATATCAGGCATGTTTAGGTCCGTAAAAACAGCGTCGTATTGCAGTGGCGTTTGCCTAACCAGTTCAAGAGCTTGAGGTGCGCTGGACACGGTCGTAACGTAGTCGACTTCCAGCTCTGCTAAAATGGCTTTCATTACAACTAAAATGGCCTGAGAGTCATCTACGACGAGTACGTGTTTGGCTTGATGTTGCATAACGCTATCCTTAGTATGGAACCCAAATATAAGTCTAGTACATTGGTTATAGAACGCACATGACAGACTCTCTACATAATGAAAATAATGTGCATTACAGGCTTGTATTCGGGCTCTGAAGGGTTAGGTACTTGCGTATAAAAAATGCGTATAATGGACACATTGTATGTTTATTTTCGAGTCATCATGACCCGCATTGAATTTCCATTAGCAGGCTATCAGGTGTCTGTACTAGTGAATCGCCAGGAGATCCTCCAGGTATATCAGGATCAGCAACGTCTTGCGCATGAGCCAACAGACGATCAGCGGTACTTAGTTACAGTAGACGGACATCAGCTGCGGCTTGATCCAAGTCGCTTACCGGAAGGGCTGCTGGCGATTGCCGTTGATAACGAGCCCTGGCAATGGCTCGAAGTGCCTGTCCAGCAACGTGATAACAAAGGCAGCTGGTTTGGCCTAGCGGCTTTAGGTTTTAAGCTGCTGAAAAGTGCCAATGTAGTTAAGGCCGCACTAGCTGGTGCATCTCTGGCTGGTTATGCCTGGCTCTTTTCCTGGCAATTTGCTGTCATGCTGTTGGCGTGTCTTGTCATTCATGAATATGGCCATATTCGCGCAATGCGTTACTTCGGATTAAAAACGAAAGGAATATATTTAATCCCATTTGTAGGTGGATTAGCTGTAAGTGAAGACAAACTTACTACGCGTTGGCAGAATGTGATTATTTCACTGATGGGCCCTGCTTTTGGTTTACTAGCCTCTTTGGTGGCGGTTGTACTGTACTATGTTAGTGGGCTGGAAATATTCGCAGGCGTCGCTGTGCTGAGTGCGTTGTTAAACTTATTTAATATGCTACCGATTGTGCCTCTGGATGGGGGGCATGTACTGAAAAGTATCAGTTTCTCCATGCGCTCCTGGGCCGGGTTACTTGTTTGTCTGGCAGGGATCCTGCTGGGCGTAGTGATCAGCTATACCTTTGGTCTGATGTTGCTGGTGTTCTTTTTGGTGATTGGTACGATAGATATTTTGCTGGAATGGCGTGGTCGTCATCAGGCGCATTTAATCCCGCTGGACCGATATGGGCAGGTCGTGTCAACGGCACTCTACGTGATTGTCTCTGGCGGTTTAATTGCCGTTATGTGGCACTTCGCAGACGCTGATAGCGTGTTACTGAGCTTACCCATCAAAGTGCTGTCAAACTAACCGCTTGCCGGTCAGCGTTATGACCGGCATATCTTTGAGGTTAAGCCAGAGTCAGCAGAAGTGCTATGACAATCCCACTGACCAGCAGCTGGACCAGACAAAACCCCATAATGTCCTTTGCTTTTAAACCAGCAATGGCCAGTACGGGAAGTGCCCAAAATGGTTGTATCAGGTTGGTCCAGGCATCTCCCCAGGCGACGGCCATTGCAACACGTGCAATGTCAGCTCCTAACTCTTGTGCAGCAGGGATAACAATGGGCGCCTGAACGGCCCATTGTCCACCACCTGAAGGCACAAAAATATTGACCAACCCGGCACTGAGAAAGCTCCACAATGGCAGAGTTGTACTGGTACTGATCTCGACAAAGCCGCTGGAGATCTGTTGTGCCAGCCCGGTTTTGACCATCACGGCCATGATCCCCGCATAAAAGGGAAACTGGATCACAATACCCGCGCCCCCCTTAATCGCTTCTTGTAAGCTGTTTAGTACATTAGCAGGTGTGCGATGTAGCAAGATGGCCAAAAACAAAAACAGTGCAATAACACTATTGAGGTTAAGCGTGCCGCCGGCGACGAAAAAATAATGCAGCAGATAGCCACATCCCAATAACCCTATCAGGGTACCAACCAGTGTACTATGCTCAAGCCGCTCAGCTGGGGTTGGTGAAGCTGGGGGGCTCTGTGGTTCAGGTTGTACCAGTTTTTCAGGGTTGACGATGATCTGGGCTTCGGTTGGTGGCAGCATAAAACGGTTAAGCAACGGCATGACCACAAAAAGTGTACCTAAAATAAGCAGATTGAACGGTGCAAACAAAGTCTGACCTGCGTCCAGAATACCTATCTGCGCTTCAGCAAAATGCCCAGGGGTCGCGATGGTCAACGGTACCGAACCTGCCAGCCCGCCGTGCCAGACAATAAACCCGGAGTAAGCACTGGCAACCAGTAGCCGATAATCTACAGCAACCTGACGCGCGAGTGCTTTGGCGAACAAAGCACCGACCACCAGGCCAAAACCCCAGTTGAGCCAGCTGGCCAGCATGGCAACCAGAGTCACCAGCATAATGGCCTGGGCAGGTGTACGAGCAAAAGTCGCTAATTTATTTAACGCCATGACACAAGGGCGGGTACTGGCTAACATATAGCCACAGACTAAGATCAATAGCATCTGCATGGCAAATTGCAGCAGGTTCCAGAACCCCTGTCCCCAGATGGAGAGTGCCTCTGTCGGTGTAGTGGGAGTGAACATGCTGGCAAGGGCGAGCACCAGCATAGTCAGCAGGCAGACAAAAATATAGGGGTCGGGTAAATAGCGCTCGACCAGTCGGCTGAGTGGCTGTGTTATACGGTTTAGCATGACAAATTCCCATTGAATATGCGCGACAAACAGCTTCTGGCTTAGTGATTTAATTCACTAAAAGTTAGTCAATTAAGCTATATTAACAGCTGAGTGAGTCGCATGTTTTTTGTATTTTATTGATTATTAAGTGTTTATAATTCTGGCACAGAACGTGTAACAGATAAATCATACGTTTGAATTGTCTGCGCGTCACTATTCAACTGCGCGGTTAAATCTAAAAAAGAGAGGTCTTTATGGCAGGACAGGGTTCAGGAGGCAATGTAATTGCCGCGATATGTAATGTGTTTTTTCCGGGCTTAGGTCAATTGGTGCAGGGACGTTTACTGGCGGCTCTGATCTTTGCAGTCATCTGTGTTGGTGGATATTACCTATGGTTTCTAGTAGTGCCAGCAGTGTTGGCGGCAATCGTGCAATTATGGTCGATCATTGATGCCGCTAAATACCGTTCTTCAGACTGATAAAATGGCCAGCCACAGGCTCAGTGAGACGACACTTAACAGCGTAGATAACACTACGCTACCTGCGCTCACCGCTTGTTGCACTGATAATTGACGCGCGACCAGGTAAGCGTTGATACCAAGTGGCGCTGCGCTCATCAAGGTGACAACCTGGCGCTGCAGTGGTTCCAGCATCAGCAGGCTAGCTGTCAGATAAACACCGAGTGGCAATATCAACAGCTTGACTGTACTGAGTATCAGCGCGGGAAACCACACCGGACGAAACCCATATTGGACCAGGCTGGCACCCAATACAAACAGGGCGCCTGCAATGGCTGGTTTTGCAAACCAGTCCATGCCACTGATCAGTAATGTCGGGATAGGCAATTGCAGCAGGTTGGTTATCAATCCAAGGCTGATACTCAGTACAACTGGGTTCAGAAAGAGCGGCTTTAGCCACGTCATACCGCGGGTGCCTTTTTCTCGTGCCAGCATAAAGGTGAGAGAAAACAGCGCTGCGCTGTGCAAAGGGATGATCATAAATACCATTGCCGCGGCCTGCTCACCCAGTGCAGCCAGGATCACTGGGAGTCCCACAACCACTGTATTAGAGTAAGTGCTATTGAGAGCACTAAGCGCAGCTTCTTTAATGGTACATTTGCTGTAAAGTTGCATGATGCCAACGATGAGCAAATAGATGGCACAGACTGGTAAGTAAAAGGCCAGCAGCAGCTTGGCTGATGCAATATCCGACAGCTTGGCACGATACATACTTAAAAATAGCAGTACAGGGATCGCCAGATTAAAAATATAGACGCGGATCCCATCTAATTGTGCAGATGAAATAAACTGGGTGCGGGCAGAGAGGAACCCACAGGTGACAACAAAAATCAGCGGAAACAGAATATCAATGAAAGTCACGGGGTACTCGCCAGTTGCGAACGATTATGGATCAGAGTGAAGCGCGTATTATACGGGTTTATCTGAGCTAAACAATGCACTGTCGCGCAGTTAGGGTATACTTACTTAGGTGTGTAATCATAACTTGAAGTAAGTATGGAGTATCAATTTATTCGCGATCCGATTGCTGGATTTCGCGTCAAAATGTCAGCTGAGCATGAGCTGGTTGGACGTTGGTTGAATGATGAGCTTGCCCATGAAGAAGTGCCCGCATTTGTTGCACAACTCGAAGCGGTAAAAATCAGTCGGGATGAGCTTTGTCTTGAAGGGCGTGAAGTGCGGCTGACCGTCTCACACCAGGAAGCATTATTTGAAGCCCACGATTTATACCATGAGCAATCAGATGCGCTATCCGTTTTCAGTGATGACGCATTGTCTCTGGAAGAATATGGTCTGAGTGCCGGTTGTGGCTTCGAAGATTTCGAAGCCTTGCTGCTCGACTGGCAGGAATTTATCCGCCGTCGTCGCTAGCTCGTCTCTCGCTGAGGCGGGGCTCCATATAGTTGCTCCGCCCGGTTAAATAGCACCCAGGATGTAAGAATATACTTGTCATTAGAGCGTGGCATGTTACCCCGATGTGTATGTGTGAAGTAGGCTGGGGCAATCACCATAGACCCTTGTTTTGGTTTAATCAGCTTATCTTGATAATGAAACTCGGTTTCGCCGCCTTCCTCTACGTCGTTGAGGTAAAACATAAACAAGAGGACCCGGTGCAACGCTTCGTTATGTTGTAATTGCGGATAAACTTCGCTGTGCCAATAGGGATAACCACC
Organism: Pseudoalteromonas rubra; assembly: GCF_005887115.1. Lineage (GTDB taxonomy): Bacteria > Pseudomonadota > Gammaproteobacteria > Enterobacterales > Alteromonadaceae > Pseudoalteromonas > Pseudoalteromonas rubra_F. The sequence goes on from NZ_PNCJ01000041.1 coordinate 12,205, forward strand.
TTTGTTGATCGGGTAACGCTGGGCCTGAATTGACCCTAAACGAAACAATTGTTGGGTTAAAATAGGTAATTGCGGTTTACCTACTTCCTCAAAGTTATCAACGGTTAAGTTGACTGGCTGACCAGTTTTGGGGTGGAAGACACTCAGCCCGAACGCGCCGATCATCATAAAGAAATGCTCTTCAATATAATCGAACAGGTATTTTGACGTGGTTTGTTGAATGTGTGTTAATTGCTGAGCATAATCCGGGTATTGATTTAAATACAGATCCTGACTGACTTTCTTACTGAGATCGATACCGCCTGAGGTTGTACCCTGAGCCAGGTGGGGGCTGTTATCAAAAGTCTGAATAAACTGCTGGCAGAATTCGGGACTCAGTGCATTTTCATAAATGCGAATAAAATCAGTCATGTTGATATCCAAAATTGGTTAGAATTATTATGTTGTCAGAAACTCTTATGCCGCGTTTTAGTGAAACGGACGTCCTCGGACACATCAACAATACCGCACTCCCGGTATGGTTTGAAGCAGCGCGCACCCCTATTTTCAAAATTTTTACACCAGACCTTAATCCACATCAATGGAAGCTGATTGTTGCCAAAGTGGAGGTAACCTTTAAAGGTGAGCTGTTTTACGGGCAACAAGTTGAAGTTAAAACCGCTATCGAGAAGGTAGGTAACAGCTCTTTTGTGATCCTTCAGCAGGCCTGGCAGCACGGGGAGTGTTGCGCAGAAGGGCGCACTGTAATGGTGCGTTATGATTTTGCAAACAAAACTTCTCAGGCGCTGAATGATAAAGAAAAAGCTGAGCTGGCTGCCTACGCGCTTTAGATTTCACGCGCCATCTGACTCAACGATTCGTTGTCTGGTGTTGCCCGACATGGAAGTCCAATAGCAGCAGAGGTCCTGGGGTTCACCTCCAATTTATATCAGCTACAGATTGTGTTGTGTTGCCCGAAGACATTGATGTCCAATAGCAGCAGAGGTGCTGGGGTTCACCTCCAATTTATATCAGCTACTGACTGTCTGGCGTTGCCCGAAACTGGTGTCCGATGGCTGCGGAGATACAGGGCTTCACCACAAATTCATACCGGGTAGGCTCACCGTCAATCTTAGTGATCTCCAGTAATTCATAGTCGTTCAACTCGATGATACGGGTACCCGGTGTGATTTCACATCGCGAGCGACTATCTGATTCATACTCATAGATAAAATATGTCAGTACGTTTTGTAAGTGGCGTTCATATTTATCGGCATTTTTTTCGAACGCTGACAATTGTACCTGCAGCTCTTGTAGCTCAGCTTGTTTCTCTGCGAGTTTGGCTTGTGCTGTGTCATCCACTGCAGAGCCAGCTACGGCATCAATACTGGTTCGTTCAGCCGTGTTGATTGAGCCTTCTTGCATAGCAATGTTGACCTGGATTGACTGGCCAGTAAAGCCTTCAATAATATGCCGCAAAAAACTATTCACACCACGCGACATGCCAGTAGAGGAAATAAATACAGCCATCTGGTAGAGCAAAAACAAGCCGAAGAAAAAGCGCACCAATCCGGTGGTAACTGGGTATTGGTAGTCGGGGCTGTGCCACCATTTATGCAAACCAAAGGGTCTTAACAACATCAGCACAAACAAGTAGACAGGTTGGATGAGTTGTAACAGGATCAGCAGCAAGATGCTGGTAGTGACAAACCAGGTTGGCACGGACAGCAACATACTAAAGTTATGCGAATAGGGCAGGTGATCGGCATTCACTCCGGTAATATCATTGACCATACCTGCTGCCTGTGCCAGCGCATAGTTGGCAATAAACGCGTAGAACAACAAGATCACCGCTTTGCCCGGCAGACTTTCCCAAAGGTGAATAAATCTGGGCCAGAACTCTTTGGTCATGGCTATCAATGCTAATACAGAAGCGCTCAGATAAAGGGCACTGTCTTCAGGTACTTCGTTGAAAACTGCTATCAGGCACAGCATAGTTGCTGAAAAGTAGCAGCGTTGCGCTACATTGAGTGCGTGCCAGAACGCCAGCCACCTTGTTTGGATTTTGACAAGCGGGCTTAATGCGGGTTGTAGCGCGTTTGGGAGAGCCAGTTTCATTATTATTGTTCCAATCCCTGACGTTTAAAGTGAGTGGGGGAGCAGCTCCCCCTTGCTCAGTCCGTTATAACATAGGCTTAAGGTATCGACCAGTATGAGAGGCTGAACAGTGTGCTACTTCTTCCGGCGTGCCTGCTATCAGGATTTGACCTCCACCAGCGCCACCTTCGGGGCCCAAATCAACAATCCAGTCCGCGGTCTTAATAACATCCAGGTTATGCTCAATGACCACCACAGTATTACCATGATCACGCAGGCGATGTAACACCACTAACAACTGTTGAATATCATGGAAGTGCAAGCCTGTAGTCGGTTCATCCAGGATATACAGGGTTTTCCCTGTGTCTCGCTTAGAAAGCTCGCGGGCCAATTTAACCCGCTGTGCTTCTCCTCCAGACAAGGTAGTTGCAGCCTGCCCAAGTCGAATATACGACAGACCAACGTCCATCAGGGTCTGCAGTTTACGTTTGATGGCCGGGATCTTATCGAAAAATTCACGGGCATCTTCTACTGTCATTTCGAGCACTTCGTGAATATTCTTACCTTTATAGAGTACTTCCAGAGTTTCACGGTTGTATCGTTTACCTGTACAGACGTCACAGGGGACATACACATCTGGCAGGAAGTGCATTTCAACCTTTATGACACCATCACCCTGACAGGCTTCACAGCGGCCACCTTTTACGTTGAAGCTGAAACGGCCAACTTTATACCCCCGAGAGCGTGCCTCCTGCGTACCTGCGAATAACTCTCGGATCGCCGTAAATATCCCAGTATAAGTTGCCGGATTAGAACGTGGAGTACGTCCTATTGGGCTTTGATCTATGTCTATCACTTTATCAAAGTGTTCCAAGCCCTCAATTGACTGATAAGGTGATGGTTCCGCGACCGTAGCACCATTGAGCTCTCTGTGAGCAAGCTTGAACAGTGTGTCGTTAATGAGCGTGGATTTGCCTGAGCCTGATACGCCTGTGACACATGTCATCAGGCCAAATGGGATCTTCAGATTGACGTCCTTAAGGTTATTCCCGCTGGCACCATTGAGCGCTAACCATTGGTCGCCTGGCTGGTGACGCTGTGCAGGAATGGCAATTTCTTGCTTGCCACTGAGGTACTGGCCAGTTAACGACTCAGAGTTGGCCATAATGTCCTCGCGGCTGCCTTCAGCGACCACATAGCCACCATGGACACCTGCGCCCGGGCCAATATCGATAATGTGGTCCGCAGCCCGTATGGCGTCTTCATCATGTTCAACAACAATCACGGTGTTACCCAAGTCACGCAGGTGTGTCAGTGTGCTAAGCAGGCGGTCATTGTCTCGTTGATGCAAGCCTATAGAAGGCTCGTCCAGCACGTACATCACTCCGACCAGGCCCGCACCAATCTGGCTGGCTAATCGGATCCTCTGGGCTTCACCCCCTGAAAGAGTATCGGCACTACGCTCTAGTGACAGATAGTTCAGGCCGACATTGATCAAAAAGGACAGCCGGTCACGGATCTCTTTAAGCACTTTTTCCGCTATTTTTGCCTTCTGGCCGCTGAGCGTCAGGTCACCAAAAAAGTCACATGCTTCGCCGATACTCATAGTGGTGACGGTTGGCAAATTCGTGGCACCAATGAATACATGTCGCGCTTCTTCTCTGAGTCTGGAGCCTCCACATTTTGGACATGCCTGGCTGGTCTGATACTTAGCCAGCTCTTCGCGAACTGAGGCCGACTCCGTTTCCCGATAGCGGCGATTCATGTTGTTCAGTACGCCTTCGAACTCATGATTCCGGGTGATCAAATCCCCTCTGTCGTTACGATAATTGAAAGCAATTTTGGTGCGCCCTGAGCCCTCCAGGACCACCTTTTGCGCATCGCCTGGCAGGTCTTTAAACGGGACTTCTAAATCAAAGTCGTAATGCTCGGCTACCGAGCTGAGCATCTGATAATAGTAAAAACTACGTTTGTCCCAGCCCTTAATGGCGCCACCGGACAGGCTCAGCTCTGGATTTTGTACAACCCTGCTGGGATCAAAAAACTGTCTTACGCCGAGGCCGTCACAGCTTTGACAGGCACCGGCCGGGTTATTGAACGAGAATAGGCGAGGTTCAAGCTCGGTCATGGCATAGCCACATGTTGGGCAGGCAAAGTTGGCTGAAAATATCAGCTCATCTTCGAGGCTACCGTCCATCGAAGCTACCATGGCTATACCATCAGCCAGCTCTAACGCGGTTTCAAAAGATTCAGCGAGCCTTTGTTCCAGGCCTTCTTTTACTTTAAAACGATCAACCACTACCTCAATGGTATGCTTTTTGTGCAGCTCCAATGTGGGTGGATCGGATAAATCGCATACTTCTCCGTCGATTCGAGCGCGGATAAAGCCCTGGCTGGCAAGTTGCTCCAGAAGCTTAACGTGCTCCCCTTTGCGGTTTTTCACCACAGGGGCAAGCAACATCAGCTTGCTGCCTTCGGGGTGGGCCATAACCGTATCCACCATCTGGCTAATAGTCTGTGCCTTGAGTGGCAAATCATGGGTAGGGCAGCGGGGCTCACCGACACGGGCAAATAATAAGCGCAGGTAATCGTAAATCTCTGTAATGGTACCCACTGTTGACCTGGGGTTGTGAGAAGTTGACTTCTGCTCAATAGAAATGGCCGGCGAAAGTCCTTCGATGTGATCTACATCAGGCTTCTCCATCAACGACAGAAACTGTCTGGCATAAGCTGATAGTGACTCGACATAGCGGCGCTGCCCTTCTGCATATAAGGTGTCGAATGCCAGCGATGATTTGCCTGACCCAGAAAGGCCGGTGATCACAATGAGCTTGTCGCGCGGTATTGTCAGAGAGATGTCTTTGAGGTTGTGCGTGCGTGCGCCTCTAACTTCTATTTTATCCATGGTGGCCTTATTTGCTGTACAAACTTACAGTGTTTTTATCAGACTCCAAGAGTAACCTATCCTGTCTGTAAAATTAAGCAATCTTAACTAAACTTACGAGAAACCTTGAATCTGGGGATCACATTTGCACTGGTTCGCTCTTATATGTGCGCTGTTTACGCCGCTCGTCGTGGGGTGTGAGCTGGTTGTCCGGTTTGAGAACTATGCTGCGCAATCGCGGTTAGACAATACACTAAAATGGCATGGCTTGGATGTGGACTTTGCCAGAGCTCTGCTGGATGAGGCTGGGTGTGACTATCAATTTATTAATGTGCCTTGGGGGCGAGCCCTGAAGATGCTGGCGGAAGGCAAGCTTGATATGATGCTTAGCGTCACCCGTACATCTGAGCGAGAGCAGTTTGCTTATTTTATTGGCCCGCAAAGAATGGAAACAATCGTGTTTGCAATGAACCGCTCACGTCCGTTTACAGTAAATTCTCTGACCGATCTATTTGCCTTACCTGTGCCTGTCGCCATTCAGAAAGGTGCATTTTATGGAAATGTGTTTAATGAATTATTGTTGCGAGAGCAGAGTAAAGCAGAGTCGCAACGCTTCATTTATGTGGCGGATAACCAGCGTAAGCTGAGTTTGCTCAAGCATGGACGAATTGCCGGGTTTCTGGAAGAAAAGTTTAATGTATTGTACCAGTCGCAATACAACCCGGATTTTGCTCTGATCACTGTGAGTCCGCTGGTGGTGAACCGAGAGCCTGTTTATTATGCCATGAGTAAGCAGTCTGTGTCCGCAAAGGACATGCAGCAATTGATGGCTGCGTTTAAGCGACTTCAACATTCAGGCCGTTTAAAGCAGATCCTGGCCAAGTATGGATTAGACTAAACACCGGTTTTTCTCACTAAAATCCGATCTGGTCGTCAACACTTGATTACTTTTTTGCTAGACTAGCGCCTGTTTTTGTCTTAGCCAAATAAGTGTCATGTCGAAACAATCACTTAACTCTCTTGAAAAACGCGCTGCTATTTCACTGGCCAGTGTCTTCGCCTTTCGGATGCTCGGGCTGTTTATGCTCATGCCCGTGTTGGCCATTTACGGTCAATCGCTCACTGATGTGTCGCCATTATGGATTGGTTTGGCGATAGGCGCTTACGGACTGACACAGGCATTGCTGCAAATTCCCATGGGGTGGTTGTCTGATAAATTTGGCCGAAAACCGATTATTGTTGCCGGCTTAATTATGTTTGCTGTTGGATCTGTGATAGCAGCATTGGCTGACTCGATTTACTGGGTGACAGCAGGGCGAGCCCTACAGGGCATGGGGGCGATTGCGAGTGCCTTGCTGGCGCTGGCCTCTGATCTGAGCCGTGATGAGCAAAGGCCCAAAGTCATGGCGGTCATTGGCATGTGTATCGGTCTGAGCTTTGCTGTGGCCATGCTGTTGGGCCCTATGGTTGCCGCGGCGTTTGGTATAGCTGGTATCTTTTGGCTAACGGCGGCACTGGCGGTACTTGGGATCGGAATTGTGATGTTTATCGTGCCAAGTGCGGTAAATCGGGCGCCCAAAGGAGACACGGTAGCCAGTATGGCAGACATACGTCAGTTAGTACGTCATCCACAGCTGGTAAGACTGGATCTGGGCGTGCTGCTGCTACACTTAACGTTGACGACATTATTTGTTGCGCTACCGGGGCAGCTTATTGCTGATGGCCTGGCTGCGCAGGACCATTGGCAATTGTATATTCCGGTGTTATTGCTCGCGTTCGTGCTGATGGCCCCGCTGATGATTGTGGCCATTCGTAAGCAAAAAGAAAAACAGGTCTTTCTGGCATCGATAGCCTTGCTAGTGCTGAGCACGCTGGCTTTAATCCCTGCGGCAAATTCACTGCTCGGTATAGCGGTGGCGATGACAGTGTATTTTATTGCGTTTAACTTTCTGGAGGCAACAATGCCTGCTTTGGTATCGCGCATTGCACCCGCGACCCAGAAGGGCTCGGCGATGGGGGTGTTTTCCTCCTCGCAGTTTTTTGGCGCATTTGCAGGTGGTGTGATGGGTGGCTACCTGGCCCAGCAGTTTAATGCTCAAACTGTGTTTGCTGCGGCTGCGGCAATTGGGGTAATATGGCTATTTATTGCGTGGCGTATGCAAATCCCGGTGCGAAGTAAAACCCTCAGTTTTGTGACTGAGGTTGATGGGCCAGAAAAAGCCGATGCTTTGGCTGATCAGCTGGTCGCATTACCCGGGGTCATTGAAGCGACCGTTGTCAGTGAAGAAAATCGTACCTACTTGAAAGTAAACGATAAAGAATTTGATTTAAACAAAGCAAAGCAAGCCCTGGGCTTGCGCTAGCTTGCAATAGTGTGAGGAGAGGGTGCCATGGCACGCGGTGTAAACAAAGTTATTTTGGTTGGTAATTTAGGCCAAGATCCTGAAGTACGTTATATGCCCAACGGAAACGGCGTAGCGAACATCAGCATTGCAACGACCGACAGTTGGAAAGATAAAAACACAGGTCAGATGCAAGAGCGCACTGAATGGCACCGTGTAGTGCTATTCGGTAAGCTGGCAGAAGTAGCGGGCGAGTATTTGCGTAAAGGTTCACAGGTCTATATTGAAGGCCGTCTGCAGACACGTAAGTGGACTGATCAAAGTGGTCAGGAACGCTATACAACAGAGATCGTTGTAGATATGGGCGGCCAAATGCAAATGCTGGGTGGTCGCGGTGAACAAGGTGGTGGTCAGTATCAGGGTGGTCAACAGGGTGGTCAAAACTACGGTCAGTCTAACCAGACTAACTATGGCAACCAGGGGGGCCAATCTCAGTATGGGCAACAGCAGCAGGGTGGATTTGCGCCTCAACAAGCACAACAGCCTCAGCAAAACCAACAACAAGGTGGCGGTTTTGGCGGTGGTCAGTCTATGGGTCAGCAACCACAGCATAGTGCGCCTGCGCAAGGTGGCTTCGCGCCTCAACAAGGCAGTGCAGGTGGCAACACCGGTGGTAATGCAAGCGGCAGTGCCAGTAACCCAATGGAGCCGCCCATCGACTTTGATGACGATATTCCGTTCTAATTAAAGTAAGAATATAAGCGTTGAAAAACAAACTAAAAAGCCGCTGCTAAGCGGCTTTTTAGTTTATGAAAAAGTGATCAGCCACCTGTGACGCTAATTGATAAATGCAGGTAAAACTCGCTCAGCTACAATTTGCTGTGTTGCATGGTCCACGTGATGCGCTGTTACTGCAATAATTAAGTCTAACTCTTCGATTAAAATGATGTATATGCCACCCCCGCCTTGTGCAGAGACACTCGAATATTTTTTATCTTTGTATTGAAGATCTGAACTCCACCAATAATAGCCATAACCCTGGTTAGACACGTCTTTGCCATCTCCGAAAATCTCATCATCTCCTGTGATAATCAGTTTACTGGTGGATCTGGTCATAAACTCACGGTTAATTATTTGCTTGCCTTTCCATTTGCCCTTATTTGCTGCGAGTATGCCCATTTTGATCATGTCTCTTGATGTTAAGCTCGACCGCCATATTGACTCTGGTAAGCCGCTCGGTGCCGTTTTCCAGGCAAAATTTGTGATGTCTAATTGCCCCAATAATTCTGTCTTAATGAATGTTTCAATATTGCCGGGGACTACAGCCGCAAGTACCTGCATAATAAGTTGAGGGCCAATATCGTAATAAAAGCCTTTTGACTCGGGTGTTATGGGTGCGCTGTGTTCGAAAAGAAATTGAATTTCCTTTTGACCTGGGACTAATTCAGGACGTTCCAGCAAAGACTTACGGGTTGCATCGCTGACCCTAAGGCCTGTCGTCATTGTTAAAGCCTGGTGTAAGGTAATATGACTTGCACCATCAACAAACTTTGAAGCGTCCAGTTTGTTCAGAAAACCCGCCACAGGCTTGTCTAAGTCATCCATGCTTAGATAACCTAGCTGAATAGCACGACCAAGTAACATACCTGTATAAGCTTTAGTCACGGATGATTGGGGGTGGGATAAATCTATGCGGCCTCTCATGTAGTATGACTCAAATATGAGTTTGCCCTTGTGGTGGATTAACAGGCTGTCAAAATTACCGTGCTTTCCTTTGGCAAGCTCATCAGCCAGTGCAAGGATATTGGCTTTTTTACCGCCATCAACGCCCAACTCACCAACGGCTAAGCCATCACTTCCCGGGGCTGGCTTAACATCAATAAAAGCCTGTGGTAGTACAGAGATATCCCAAAACTCTCGCTTTATTTCAGGTTGTCTCCAGTGGCGTATTATTGCTTCGTCAGCGCTGGCTGTTGGTGCCATTTTATTTACTGGCGTTAAAGATACTTCATTACCCATGCTGGCAAAGCTACAGACAATAAAAGGCAATAGCAGTTTGTATTTTACGCGAGCCATAACGTCTCCATATAGTTCTATTTTATTTCTGAAATTCAAAGTGTTCCGTTTTTAACTGCTGTAATTTGCGATGGATAATGTAGCTTACAGGTGGTAGCTGATATAGCAGGCAAAGAATACCGGTCGCAACAATGGGCCCTATTTGCTTTGCTTCAAAGCTATGATGTTCGATATGCATGATGCTCCATAAGTAAGGAATGAAAGCAAGTGAATAACCAGATATAGCGAGTTCAAATAGGGAGGCTTGTTGTTGTTTATATAAACAGAGCATCATTGCGATACTGAAGAATGAGATGAGCAAAGACTCGAAATGTATAAACATGCCCCATTCAGCCAGCGCTAAAATGTCCCAGAAATTGTGCCAAAAATGTGCACTAAAGAGCGCCGTATGAATTTTTCCCTGTAGCAGTTCATCCCAAAACGTTTCAGAAATAAAGGCAGGGTCGTTCAATATGGACAGCAACACAATTAGACCCGCAGTCACAACGAACATGATAAGTGGTAAGTAAAAATTCAATCGCCCCAACACATCTACAGAAGCCAATTTCTTCTGTAGATAAATCATGCTCGTTTCAAGAGTTTGCTGCCAGTACCAATGATTAGCATGTTTAATACTTTGTTTCGCTCGTAAATTAAACTCTTCTTCGAGGTCGCCGAGAATACTTTCTAATAATCTGTTAGGTAGCAGCATAGATAGGATTTTATTCGCTAATGCTGGCGGTTTGATATCGGGTTCTTTGCCAGGGTTGAGGTTCATTACGGTGCTTCTCCGAATAAAGAATGGGAGTCGGACAGTCCTTGCCATAACGTGTCCATTGCCTGTCTGGCGCGCTTAAGGGCATTATGGCCTTGTGCAGTTACTTTGAAATAGCGCTTCGCTCGCCCGCCTCGCCGAGCTGTGGCTTCACCTAGCCACGATTCCACCATGCCTTTACGCTCCAATCGCTCTAGCGTTGAATAAAGCGCGCCGATGGCTACATTGCGATTCACTTGGTCTGCCAATAGTTGTCGAATCGCTGCACCATACGCTTCATTTTCAAGATGAAGCAGTGCAAGCATAGTCATTTGTTCGAATTCACCTAAGAATTTATCTTTTTCAGACATAGTGTTAAGTCATTAAAATTGCTTTTTTTATTTTTACTACAAAATAGTAATTTGACGCAAGGTATTATTACTACAATGTAGTTTTATTTTTGGTTGTATGATCCACTAAAGCGATGATTTTGGTTTGTGTAAAGGCCAGAGAAAGAGTTCGAATAGGGGAGAGCGAGCAATCAGGTGCAAGTTTTTGAAGCCCAGATTGATGGGTTAAGGTGTCATCTGTAACGCTGGTCGGACAGTGTTGATTGGCCCCCTGAGGAATCTGTCACTGCAACTTGAGTTTTAGCAGGACTTGAACAAAACTTGGATAAGGGTTCTTTGGCTTGTGTAGTGGCATGCATCGATTTGTTAGGTCAGATAATGAAGTTTTTTCCGGGTGGAGTGTGCGCGCGGTAAGCTTGGTTGTCTGGTTGTTAGTCAACGGTGCATTGTGGCAGTTTACGCATGCACAGATAGTGCAGCAAGCGGGTGAGTTGCAAAGTCATTTCAGTCAACTCGACGCATCGGTCAGCGTTGCGCGTTCAGGTGAGTTTACGGCCCTGATACACCACTACGGCTTTGCTGAACAGGCCCAGACGGCCAGTGTTTGGCAGTGGATGACAGACAGTGTCCCTTTTCAGTTTTCAGGCTCAGAGCTGTTGCTCTCTCCAGCCCCCATTTTGCAAGACTGTTTACCGCTCGTTGTGTTTATAAATCTGCTGATGCTGGTGGCCGGTTATTTACTATTCCGGTGGATGAGAAACCAGTCTCATACACACCGCGCTACTGTCCAAACCCAGGCAATTACCTCTGATTTAGCACCTGAGACACAGGCCAAAGCACTGGCTGCGGAAGCCAGCTGCAAAGTTTCCGTGTTTGCGATGCTAAAGTGGCGCCAGGCGTTGCCCGATGAGCTGGATCCGCAAAGTCATTTTAGCGTGGTATTGGCGAGATGCTTTGCAAAATATGAACGCTGTTCATGCAAGTATCTGTCGTCTGGCGCTTTGGTTATGACACTGTCACCGGTTGATAAAGTGGATGTTGATGCGCTGGCACGGCGGATCCATGAGGTGGTCTACCAGGCTTTACTGACTTTTCGTCCGGATCTGTCACGTAGCGCGGTTAAGTGTGGGGTGTGTTTTTATGCTAAGGGGGCCGATCAGGCTATGGTATATCAGGTAGTGCGATCAGCACTAAGCATAGCACAGAGTAATGTCTGGCAGCATGTCCATATTATGCCGCTGAATCATACCTTAAGCACCAGCTTACGTCGGGCTGAGAGCGAGATCATTGATGACATTAAAGCTGGGCGATTTATGTTGTTCTTTCAGCCGCTTTTTGGCTTTGCGCAACAGGATGTGATCCAAAGTGAGGCGTTATTACGGGTTCGTCACCGGTCTTTAGGGTTGATGTCTGCGGGGCAGTTTATTCACAAAATTCACCAGGCTGAACACCTTATGCTGTTGGATAAAACCATGGTGCGTCATGCCCTCAATGCCCTGACCAAAGAACCTTCAGGCTTTTCAGTGAGTGTTAACTTACATGTGCTCAACTGGAGTAATGTGGAATTCATCGACTGGCTGCGTGAACAGGTTAAAGCATCTGGTCGGGCAAGTGATATTGCGTTTGAGCTGACGTTGCAGGATTTTTATCTGCATGAAGAGTATGCAAGGCAGGTCCTCACGACTTTGTCTGAATTGGGCTGCCGGTTTGTATTGGATCATGTAAACGCGTCAGTAAAACTAGAGGCGCTGCGCGGATTTGGTCGAGTGGCAGCACTTAAACTGGCGTTTGAGCTTATCCATGAAGTTCACCATTCAGCCAAGCGGCGCAGCGTTGTACGTCAGGTTGTGGCGCAGGCTAAAGAACTGGGTGTTCCGGTATACGCCGTGGGTGTCGAAACAAAAGAGGAATTTGAATGTATTACCAAGCTGGGCGTGGATGGTGCACAGGGATACTATTTCAGTGCGCCTTTACTGCAGCTGGAGCAGAGTCTGTAAAGACTCTAACATACTCTGCGAGTTAGATGAGCTGACGATAGCGTAGCCCATCTAAGCCTTGTAACCCGCCGCTGTGAATCGCAATGATCTGACTTCCGCGTGGAAAATACCCTTGCGTAATTAATTGCCAGACGGCAAACATCAGCTTGCCGGTGTAAATAGGCTCTAAGGGCAAGGCATGCTCTTGGCGCATGCGTTGACAAAATTGCCACAGCGGCGCGGAGAATTTGCCATATCCGCCATCATGGTAGTCATGTAAGAGTTGCCAGTTGGAGCGCGTTGCTGCGTGCGGATTTAACCCCAGAACTTCATCGTGCAGATACTGCGCGCCTTTTAATACAGTAACTCCAAGTAACTGACACTCGTCGTCCAGGCCTTCAATCATACCGGCCAGCGTACCACCGCTGCCCACGGCACAGCAGACATAATCACTCGATGGCAGGCTCTGCGCCAATTCTTTGCACCCCTCGAGGGCGTGTTGGTTGCTGCCTCCCTCTGGAATAATAAAAGTGTCTGGAAAGCGCGATTGTAACTGTAGCAGGTAACTTTTTTCATTGCGCTGTCGGTATTCCAGGCGAGTGACTGGGTGCAATATCATACCGCAGGCTTTGGCGAAGCGGGTTGTTGGATTATTTAAATCCAGCTGCGGACCTCGGATAATGGCGCTGCCCTGAATGCCGAACTGTTTACAGGCCATGGCTGTGGCATAGAGGTGGTTGGAGAAGGGCCCTGCAAATGTGAGTAAAGCCGATTTATTATCTTGTGCCATTGCTCTGAGGTTATATTTAAGCTTGCGCCATTTGTTCCCCTGGATTGTCGGATGGAGTAGATCATCGCGTTTAATACGCAGTGATACGCCGGCTGCATCGAGTTCCGGCGAGTGGATCTGGTGTAACGGAGACTCAGGAAAATCAAGCTTGTCCATCTCAGGTTCAGTCTGTGTTGTTTAGTGTCTAATACCCGCTATTATTTCATGAAAATCTTGGTAGAACACTGGTAAGGAAGTGGCTAATAGTTGTAAACTCAGATATTAATTGTGCTAGGCTTGTGTTTTACTTCTTAAGTACATAGCATTAAGCGCTAAATTATAAAAAATAACAAAGACCAAACAACTGCCGCTGTTGGGAATGGAATTTATGCAAATTGCTCCTTTATCTCTTTTTGTCTCTGCGACCCTTTTATCTTTAAGTGTGTCGGCGCAAGATACTGCAACTGTGACTGCTATTGAATCTGAGCGTACTGAAAAGCAAGCTGAATTAGATAACTATACTCAGGTACTCGATAAACACTTGAGTGAAGAAACTCGCTTGCAGGCGCAGCTCGACCTGTTGCGACAGCGATCCGCGGAGCTGGATAAAGAAAAAAACCAGGCGCTTGATGCAATGAATGATATTTATCGACGCCTAATCGATGATCCCTCTCTGGATATCTCGGCGGCACAGGGCAGATATCAGCAGGCAGTTTCAGAGCATAAACAAAATAAAGAAGACATTGTAATGCAGTTGGCGGCGATTGCATCACACCGAAAAGATATCGAGCAAATCCGCGTTACCAAGCACACCTTAGTTAACACCATCGCCAGTTTGAATGACCAGCTTAGTACAGCACGAATAGAACGCCTGCGTAATGAGTTCAGTCGTGAAGGCACGTTAGAGGTGGACCATACAATCAATTGTAAGCGTACTGAAACACTGGCGGCGTGTGAACAACGTGGTCAGCAATTGGGCTTGCAAAAAGCGACGAAGCATTTTATTGATCAAATTTTTGCTAACCTAACGGAGCAACGAGTTGTTGAACCTAAGCGTCACCTGGCAGGTGCGCAAGTACAGGTTGTCAGTAGTCACGTGGTTGGCAGTGCGTTCAGTGGTCAGGGCAATTACAGTGTTAATCTGAGTGTGACCATGCGTGGCGATGTTAATAATAGCCGTTTATGTAGCTTACTGAACCTAGATAACCGTTATTGCAGTGAGTATGGCTCACCACTGGCGCTGGGGTATCAAGCTAATTATCCAACAACATACAGTGACGAGCAGCTGACTTTTTCCAATGACTTATCTCAAAACAAGCCGGTGGTCAGCGTCGCCAGAATGCCAGCCTCTCCCGATATTGCCACCGAGATAGCGCCTCAGCCGCCAAAAAATCGCGAGGTCGAACTGACCTTACGTTCCAACGTGTATGACGATGAAGTATTTATCAATGGCGTCAGTTATGGCTCAACCAAGCTGGTGGTGAATCTACCAGCTGGCATGCATGACATCGAAGTACGCAAATTAGGATATGAGCCTTATAAAGCCAACCTTAATTTGCGACGAGCCCGGACCTTAAACGCCCGGCTGGTAAAAAAGCCTGAGTCGATTGCTGCACCGACACCAAAAAGCGAGCAAACTCAGCCAGTACAGCAAGTCGCCGCATCACAACCCGTTAAAATAGTGAATCCAGACCGGGTGATTAATGAAACGGTGATCATTCCTGCTGGTAGCTTTAAGATGGGTGATTTGACAGGAAACGGTCTGGCAAATGAACGCCCGGTAGTAGAAAAGGTGCTAAGCCATTCATATGTGATGCAAAGCAAAGAAGTCACTGTTTCTGAATTCCGCCGTTTTATCGATAGTTCTCAGTATATTACTGAGGCAGAGAAGGGAAAAGGCTGTGCACACTATAAAAATGGTGAGCCTGTTTGGGAAATAGATTACAACTGGAGAGCACCAGGATACCAGCAGGCTGATGATTTCCCGGTTGTCTGTGTATCTTATGAAGATGCTAAAGCCTATGCGAACTGGCTGTCTGGCGATCAGGGGATGCAATATCGTCTGCCCAATGAAGTTGAGTGGGAATATGCAGCCCGTGGTGATACCACCTCGGAATATCCCTGGGGCAACGAAATCGGTCGCAACCAAGCGAACTGCGGCTGGTGTGGCAGTGAGTGGTCCAATAAGAGCCCAGCACCTGTGGGTCAGTTTGCGGCCAACGCTTACGGGTTATACGACACCGTTGGCAATGTCTGGGAGTGGACGCAAAAGCGTGCTTCCCAGGACGACGTAACGGTACGTGGCGGCGCCTGGAACTTTGCTCCTAGCCTCGCGCGCGTATCAACGCGTTTGGCCCTGACACCGGATTTTAGGGCCAATTACATCGGATTTAGATTAGTAAGAGAACGTTAAGGCTGTCTAAGCACGCCAATGGGGCGGCGTTATTCATGCCTGAGTCACTGTGTCTCAGACATAGAGTGAAAAATTTCAACGCAGTGGCCTGAGCCGCTGCATGGTTTGCAAAAAGAATTCTTAAAGGTTACCCAGCCTCATGTTTAAAAAACTACGTGGACTATTTTCAAACGACCTGTCGATCGACTTAGGTACGGCAAATACCCTGATTTACGTGAAAGAAGAAGGGATCGTGTTGAACGAGCCTTCAGTTGTTGCGATCCGTCAGGAGCGTGCGGGTGGACCAAAGAGCGTTGCTTCTGTGGGTACTGCCGCAAAGCAAATGCTGGGCCGTACCCCAGGTAATATTAAAGCCATTCGACCTATGAAAGACGGCGTGATTGCTGACTTCTATGTAACGGAAAAGATGCTTCAGCACTTCATCAAGCAAGTGCACAATAATAATTTTATGCGTCCGAGTCCTCGCGTGCTGATCTGTGTCCCTTGTGGTGCAACGCAAGTAGAAAAACGCGCCATTCGCGAGTCAGCAATGGGTGCGGGAGCCAGAGAGGTTTATCTCATTGAAGAGCCAATGGCGGCGGCAATTGGTGCTGGCTTACCTGTTTCAGAAGCAACTGGTTCAATGGTCGTCGATATCGGTGGGGGGACCACGGAAGTGGCAATTATCTCACTGAATGGTGTGGTCTACTCATCGTCTGTTCGAATCGGTGGTGACAAGTTTGATGAAGCGATCATCAACTATGTGCGTCGTAACTTTGGCAGCCTGATTGGTGAGGCCACCGCCGAACACATCAAGCATGAGATAGGGTCGGCCTTTAAGAGCGAAACGCCAGTGGAAATTGAAGTACGTGGTCGTAACTTAGCAGAAGGGGTGCCACGCTCGTTTACGCTCAACTCTCATGAAATTTTAGAGGCCTTACAAGAGCCGCTGATGGGAATTGTGAGTGCGGTCATGGTTGCATTAGAACAGTCTCCGCCTGAGCTGGCATCGGATATTTCCGCGCATGGCATGGTGCTGACCGGCGGTGGCGCATTGCTCAAAGATCTGGACCGTCTGCTGATGGAAGAAACCGGAATCCCGGTTGTGGTGGCTGAAGACCCTCTGACCTGTGTTGCTCGTGGTGGTGGTAAAGCCCTTGAGATGATAGACATGCATGGTGGTGACGTATTTAGTTACGACTGATGAACCTGCTTTTTGGACGTACCATTTCTTTACAACTGCGACTTACGGTCGCAGTTGTGCTTAGCGTACTGCTGATCCTGGGAGATCGCTATACCTCGGGCGGTACCTTCGTGCGAACTAGCCTGAATACATTGGTAAGCCCACTGCTCTACGTGGCGAATGTTCCCTATGAAGTTTTTAGCCTGGGTGCCAAAAGTCTGGACACTCGAGATCGGTTATTTCAGGAAAACGAAGCACTACGTAAAAAGCAGCTATTACAAAGCGAACAACTTCAGCAGTATCAATTTCTGTTACGTGAAAACCAGCAACTGCGTGCTTTACTCGGCGCATCTTCTCGTCAGCAGAGAGAGCGCTTGATTGCGGAAGTTTTATCGGTACGTTCGAGTCGATACAGTCATCAGGTGGTGGTGAACCGTGGTGCCATTGATGGTGTATTGGAAGGTCAACCTGTGATTGATGAAATGGGCATTGTTGGTCAGCTTACTCAGGTTGGTAGTACCACGTCCCGTGTATTACTCATGACAGACACGACCCATGCTACGCCTGTACGGATCCTGCGCAATGATGTACGTACCGTGGTGGAAGGCACAGGTAAAATCAATCTGGTGCAATTGCAGCATGTACCACACAGCCTTGATATTCGTTTAGGAGACATCCTGGTGACTTCCGGGTTGGGTGGTACGTTTCCAGAGGGATACCCAGTTGCCGTGGTAACTGAGATAGATCGTGATGAAGGGCTGCCTTTCTCTAAAGTGTATGCCGAGCCTGTGGCCCAGCTGGATCGTATTCGTCTGCTGGTGATCTTGGGCAAAATGGCCAAAGAGGAGCCTGAGGCATGAACCGAAGTTACGCGCTGGTCGCCCTAAGCCTGTTTGTTGCGCTAATTATGGCTTTGATGCCGCTGCCCATCTCCTTTGAACCATTTAGGCCTGACTGGGTCTTACTGGTATTAATGTATTGGTCTATTGCCTTACCGCATCGTGTCAACATTGGTTGGGCATGGTGTACAGGGTTAGTTATGGATCTGGCGACGGGTTCTCCGTTGGGTGTGAATTCACTGACTTATTCCATTTGTTTGTATATCACGACCAGCAATTTTCAAAAGATTAGGAACTTTTCAATCTGGCAGCAGGCAGTGCTTATTGGCTTGTTTTTAGCTTTATATCATTTGCTGCAGTTTTGGCTGAATCACTTCCTGCTAGACATTTATTTTAACCCAAGATATTTATGGCCGGCCTTAATTGGTATGTTGTGCTGGCCCTGGGTTTTCCTGCTATTACGCAAGTATCGCAGGCATTTTAGGATCCGTTAATGGCACCAACACTTTATCTGGCGTCAGCATCGCCACGCAGGCGCGAGCTGTTGACTCAGCTTGGCTATTCTTTCTCGCAATTTTCTGTAGATGCAGACGAAAGTCAATTAACCGGCGAGACGCCGTTGATTTATGTCGAACGCCTGGCGCGCTTGAAGGCCACCAGTGGCGTTTCTATGGGCTATCAGGATGCACCTGTACTAGGCAGTGATACCATTGTCGTCCTCGGACAGCAGGCGCTGGGCAAGCCCAAAGACAAAAATGACTTTATGGTCATGATGCAGGCGCTGTCTGGTAAAACGCATCAAGTCATGACCGCGGTTGCTGTTGCCGGTATAGATCGGATCCTAAGTCGAACTGTGATAACAGATGTTACATTTAAACCCTTGAGTGAACAGGAAATTGAGCAATACTGGCAAAGTGGAGAGCCGCAGGATAAAGCGGGAGGCTATGGCATTCAAGGGTTAGGTGGGCGTTTTGTTACTCAGTTATCAGGTAGCTATTTCGCCGTTGTCGGCTTACCTTTATACGAGACGGATGAACTGATTAAAGCATTTATGGCGGGTGTAGATGAGTAGTGAGTTATTGATCAATGTGACTCCCAGCGAAAGCCGGGTTGCACTCATTGAAAATGGTGTTTTACAAGAGGTACAAGTAGAGCGAGTTGGTAATCTCGGTATTGTAGGTAATATCTATCTGGGCAAAATCAGCCGTGTTCTGCCGGGAATGCAGGCCGCTTTTGTCGACATCGGCCTTGAGAAAGCCGCTTTCTTGCATGCATCCGATATTGTTAACAGCGCCTCGATTGAAGAGGGGGTTGACGATCAGCCAATTAAGAAAGTACAAGATATTCGTGAGCTGGTAAAACAGGGCCAGTTCATAATGGTGCAAGTGGTGAAAGATCCTATCGGCACGAAAGGTGCCCGCCTGACCACAGACATTACCATTCCGTCGCGTTACCTGGTGTTTATGCCGGATGCGACCCATGTGGGTGTAAGCCAACGCATCGAGACCGAAGAAGAGCGCAGTCGGTTGAAAAAAATTGTTGCTCAATATAATGATGAAAATGGTGGCTTTATAGTTCGCACGGCAGCGGAAGGGGCTGCGGAAGCAGAGCTACAGCATGATGCTGAGTTTCTTAAGAAGCTTTGGCAAAAAATCATTAAACGCCGAAGAAAAACCAGCAAAGCGAGTATTCTCCATGAGGATCTGACTTTAGCATTTCGCACACTCAGGGACTACGTTGGGGAAGACATGGAACGTATCCGTGTTGACTCTAAACTGACCTACCAGCAGCTAAAAGATTTTACAGAAGAGTTCGTCCCACAGCTGTCACAAACGCTCGAATACTACCCGGGAGAGCGTCCAATTTTTGACTTATTTGATGTTGAGATCGAAATTCAAAAAGCATTGCATCGTAAGGTGGAGTTGAAATCGGGTGGTTACCTGATCTTTGATCAAACTGAAGCCATGACTACGGTTGATGTGAACACTGGCGCTTTCGTTGGTCACCGTAACCTTGAAGAGACCATTTTTAACACCAACGTTGAGGCGACTTCTGCCATTGCAAGGCAGCTCAGGCTGCGCAACCTGGGTGGTATAATCATTATTGATTTCATCGATATGATTTCGGACGAGCATAAACGCCGGGTTTTACACTCACTGGAAACGGCACTGGCAAAAGATCGGGCCAAGGCTAATATCAATGGGTTATCTGCGTTGGGCTTGGTTGAAATGACTCGAAAGCGCACGCGAGAAAGCCTTGAGCACATTCTGTGTGACGTATGCCCTGCCTGCTCAGGTCGCGGCTCACTCAAGACAGTTGAAACCGTCTGCTACGAAATTTTACGCGAAATTGTGCGTGTAAACCGTGCCTACGATGCCGATAAATTCATGGTCTATGCATCACCGGCTGTCAGCGAGGCATTGGTCAATGACGAATATCACAATCTGGCAGAACTGGAGTTGTTTATCGGTAAGCAAGTCAATATTCAGACTGAGAGCCTGTACAGCCAGGAGCAGTTTGATGTCGTCATGATGTAGTAACATGATGCAAGTAAAGACGGTTTGCTTTTTTTGTGTGCGAAAAATATGGCAGGTGTTTGCTGTCACATTGGTACTGCTTGCCGTCTTGGTATCTCTGGTTAAATACAGTCTGCCTTATGCCAATGAGTATAAAAATGACATCGAATCGTTGCTCTACCAGCAGCTCGGCGTCGAGTTAAATATTGGTAGTATCAGTGCCAGCTGGCAGGGCAACGGACCCGCGCTGGTGCTTCGTGATGTCAGTTTTGAAGATAATCTTCGTTCTCCAATTTCTTTGCATATTGCACAAACGAGTTTGCAGCTCAACTTGGTTGAATCCGTCCGACAATGGAGATTGGTGTCCAACTATTTCGTGCTGGATGGATTTGATGCCACGCTAGATATCGGTGCGATGACGACTGATATGGAGGGGAGCAGCGGGGAGTTTGAGCAACAGGCGTTGATTGAAGAACTATTTTTGGGCGACACCGGGCATTTTGCTGTTCAGAATAGCCAAGTGACTTTACTGCTCAGTGACGATACTTCACATACTTTATTGGTGCCGGATCTGATCTGGCAAAATAGTGCAGACATGCATCATGGAGAGGGGCAAATCTCTTTGCCCGGACTGTCTAAGGGCCAAGTTAATGCGCGTTTTCGTTTCCATGGCCAGCAGCTTCATGCTATGGCGGGCGATATCTTTATCGATGCGCAACAGGTTGAGATAACGAGTTGGCTGCAGGCCTACCTTGACCCTCAATACAGCGACGTCACCTCCAGTGTTAGCATGCAGCTTTGGGCACAGTTGGAGCAAGGACAACTTAAAGATGTATTAGTGGATTGGTTACCCAGTCATATTAGCTGGCAGCAGGAGCAAGTCGACAAGCAACTGGGCGTGCAAGGTGGCTTTCTTTACTTGCAGCCAGCGCAAGGTGGTTGGGCGCTGAGCAGCTCCGAATTAAAGTTATCACAGGATAAGCAAAGCCTTGCACCTATGAGTATTCAGGGGCAATTCAGCGAGGGTGAACGCATCTTGTGGCTGCAGCAGTTGGATCTGACTTATGTTGCTCAGCTTGTATCGCTGACACACTTTGACTGGGCGAAGCAAGTAAAAACACTTTCTCCATTTGGTCAGGTTGCTGCGGCCAGGCTGTTACTTGAAGACGGTAAACCGATGTCTATGTGGTTGGCTCTGCAGGATATGGGCTGGTTGCAAAATGGCGGGATCCCGGGCTTTTCCGGATTGAATGCTGAGCTGACACTGGCCCCCGATCGTGGCGTGGTAACCGTGAGTGCTCAGAACCAAGCATTGCAGGTGGAAGAACAATTTATCGCGCCACTGGCAGTCAATGAACTCAATGGCGATATTCATTTTTACCTCGACGATGCGCAGCAATGGCACGTTTTATCGAATAACTTGTGGCTTAGCAATGATGATTTGAGCTTAGCTTTGGAGATGCACTTGCGTCTGTTGGATGAGCCAGAGCTTGATCTCTATGCCGATGTATTTGGTGGTGACGCCAGCATAGCTGGGCGGTATTTTCCGCTACAACTGATGAATGAAAACCTGGTCGACTATTTGAATAATGGGATCCAGGGAGGACGACTAAGACATACTCAGGTATTGTTGTCCGGACCGTTGAGCCAATTCCCCTATCGCGGTCATCAGGGCCGTTTTGAAGTGTTGGCGCGTATTGATCAGGCTAAATTTGCTTTTGCACCTGACTGGGCGGCTTTGCACGATGGTGATGTGACTCTGCACTTTGCGGATGAGCGGATGGATATCACTGTGAATCAAGGCACATTATTAAACCAGGAATTGGACACTGGGGTAGTTGTCAGCCTGGCTGACCTTGAACAAACAGATCTGCTGACCGTGAATATTGCCCATACCACAGAGGCCAGCACCCTGGCCGCATTTTTTAGTGCAACACCCATCGCAGACCCTCTTGCTGATATTCTTCAGGTTGCTCAGGTCCAGGGAGATGTAACGGGCAATGTGGACCTGTTAATTGATTTGGCTTCGCTGGATGTCAATGTGCTGGGATCCGTTGAATTTACAGATAATGCGCTCTATCTGCAACAGCCGGGTATGGCGCTCGATAAGTTGAGTGGTACGCTTAATTTCATTGATGACAATATTGAGCTGGAGAATACACGAGCATTGTGGCGCGGTATGCCTTTGCTATTTAGTTTATCCGGACAAGGAGACAGCAGTCGCTATCGTTTGGGAATAGAAACAAGGCTGAGTGCAGACAGTGACAAGCTGATGCCGCTGACACAAGGTTTGATGGATGGGTTTGTAGATGGACAGGCGCTACTGGCTGGCAGTGTGATGCTCGATTTTACGGAGCAAGGATTCAGCTATGAAGCAAACTTCAGGTCAGACTTGCACGGTGCGGCAATAGAATTACCCAAGCCAGTTGGTAAGCAGGTCAATGAGCGTATGCAATTACAAGCACAAGTGCGTGGCGATGACATTTCGAACCTAATCAGCGTGGCGCTGGGGGAACAACTCTATTTTGATGGCATTTTGGACAACAACAGCGGCACGATTGAGCGTGCTCAGCTGGTTCTTGCCAAAGATAATAGTGCGTTAAGTGAGCCTGGCTTTAACATCGCAATTACTCAGCCTCAGCTGTCTCTGGCACCTTGGTTGCCTTTTATTGAACGTATCATTGAGCAGGTTGAGCAACCGTCAACTGAACCGGGGATCTTGCCTGCCTTTGGTGAGCTACGTGCCCAAGTTACGCAGCTGAATGCGCTTGAGCTCGCAGTCAGTGACTTTGAGTTAAGCTTAACTCCGGGTGCCCAGGGATTACAGGCCAGATTGAATGGCAAGGAACTGCGAGCACAGGTGCAAATCCCGGACAGCAAGTCAACGCAGCCAATTCAGATCCAGGCGGATTACCTGCGTTTGAACCCCATTCCTATAGAGGAAAATGCGGTCACAGCAGAAGATGCGCCACAAGATGAAGGCACTCAAGAATCACATCAATGGTTAGCAAGTATGCCGGCTATTGAATTAAACTGTGATGACTGCAAAATTGCCCAGTATCAGCTCGATAAGGTCAACCTGACATTAGCGGGTAATGGTGAAGAGTTGCTGATAAATCAGCTGAGCGTTGATAAGGGGGACCACTTGCTAACGGGCAATGGGGGGTGGCGCGATGGTCGAACCTACTTTAATGGAACCCTTGTCAGTGACGATTTTGGTCAACTCATGGAAGAGTTTGATATTACCTCAAGCGTTCAGGACTCCAGTGCTGATATTGAGTTTGTACTGAGTTGGGCTAAACCTCCTTATGAATTTGATGTTGCCAGCTTGGATGGAGAAGTTAAATGGCAACTGGGTGAGGGACATTTGGCGGAGATAAGTGATCATGGGGCACGCGTGTTTTCTTTACTCAGTCTGGATTCGCTGGTGCGCAAGCTCAAGCTAGACTTTCGTGACGTGTTTGCAAAAGGGTTTTTTTACAACCAAATTGATGGGACATTCCAGCTGAACAATGGAGTTGTCTATACGGAAGACACTCAATTGGATGGAGTGCCAGCTGATTTGTCTGTCAGAGGCTATGCAGATCTAAATAGCCAGGCCATTGATTATGAATTGGCTGTGGCGCCTCAGGTCACCTCGAGTTTACCTGTTATTGTTGGCTGGATGGTTAACCCCGTGACGGGTCTTGCCGCATTAGCAATAGACAAGGTGATCCACTCCGCGCGCGTGATCTCAGAAATTAAGTTCAAAGTGACAGGCACTATGACGGAACCTGTCGTCACGGAGCTGGACCGTAAGAGCCGGGAAGTTGAATTACCTAAACCTCCGAATGCTGAGCCTGATAACGCTGAGGGGCCAGCACAGCTTCAACAGGAAGTGAAACAAACTGAGCAGCCAGGAAAACAGGGCACACCGGAAGTCGGTACGAGTACTGCAGTTAAGACAGCTGCAGAACCTTCGATGGTTAACGAGGAAAAGCCATGAGTATCAGTCATATCTATACCGTGCAAATGTGTTCGGGGACACACCCTGCACACAACCTGAAGCAGTTGCGGGAACTACTTAAGACACAGACCCTAAAGCAGCCTGCGTTGGTGTGTTTGCCCGAATCATGGCTGGCGTTTTGCGAAACGCCTCAACAGACACTGGCACAAGCTGAGGAAAGTCATAACTGGATCGGACAAATTCAACAGCTTTGTCGAGACTTTGATATTTGGTTAGCTGCGGGCACCATCGCGATTAAAGATGGTGAGGGTCGTTATTATGCTGCCAGCTTATTGTTTAACAATGAAGGGACTGAAGTTGCACGCTATAATAAGATCCATCTGTTTGATGCGGATGTTGCAGACAATGCGGGGCAATATCGGGAATCTACCTTGACCCGCGCCGGCGAAAACGTGGTCACTGTGGCAAGCCCTTTTGGCCGCATTGGGCTGAGTGTCTGCTATGATGTGCGCTTTCCAGGCCTTTATCAAATGATGCGTGAACAGGGAGCTGAGACAATACTGGTACCCAGTGCATTCACAACCGTAACCGGCGATGCGCATTGGCAGACTTTGTTGCGAGCGCGGGCGATAGAAACACAATGTTATGTGGTGGCTGCGGCTCAGGTTGGGCATCACGAAAATGGTCGGCAAACCTATGGCCATAGCATGATAGTGTCTCCCTGGGGGACTTGTTTGGCAGAAGCTTCAACCCAAGTGGAAATTATTCACGCACAAGTTGACCTGGCTGCACTACACGCCATCCGACAGAAAATGCCGGTTGCGGCACATAACCGATTTAAGAGCGATTTTTATGAGTAATTTTGGTAGCGAGCACGTTGAACAACATTTACTGACTGACAGTGACTTAACCCGTGAGCAGCTGCAGCAGACGCTGGCATACATTCATCAGCACAAGGTGGATTATGCTGATCTGTATTTCCAATCCAGCTATCACGAGACCTGGGTGCTGGAAGATGGGTCTGTCAAAGAGGGGAGTTACAATATAGAACGCGGTGTTGGAGTGCGTGCTGTGAGTGGTGAAAAAACTGGTTTTAGTTACTCAGATGCCATAAATATGGAAGCATTAAATCAGGCAGCTATGGCGGCCAGAAGCATTGCACAGCAGGGGGAAGACAAGCAGGTGCAGGTGTTCAGTGATGTTAAAGCCGCGACCCAGTTTGAGGCAACTCAGCCGCTGCTGAGTATGAGTGATTCTGAAAAAGTTGCTTTATTACGCGAACTAGAAGCCGCAATCCGTGAATTGGCTCCGGAGGCTGAGCAGGTAGTAAGTTCAATGGCGGCTGTATACGAGGAAGTATTGGTTGCGGCCAGTGATGGCACGTTTGCAACGGATATTCGTCCTCTGGTACGTTTAAATTGTTCTGTATTATTGGCTAAAAATGGTCGCCGGGAGCGCGGTAGCGCGGGGGGCGGCGCACGTCTGGACTACAACTATTTTCGCGAGTTGGTAGATGGCAAACCGCGCTGGCAACAATACGTCTCCAAAGCCGTTCACCAAGCCCGGGTAAACCTGGAAGCAGTTGATGCGCCAGCGGGCACTATGCCTGTGGTATTGGGTGCTGGCTGGCCTGGTGTGTTACTGCATGAAGCTGTTGGCCATGGTCTTGAAGGCGACTTTAATCGCAAAGGAGCATCTGCGTTTAGCGGTCGTGTCGGTGAGCAAGTGGCATCCAGCCTGTGTACTGTGGTAGACGATGGTACTATGAATGATCGCCGAGGCTCATTGAACATTGATGATGAAGGGACGCCGGCCGGTTATAACGTCCTCATCGAAAAGGGGGTGTTGAAAGGTTATATGCAGGATAAGCTCAATGCCAGGTTGATGGGCGTGGCGCCGACAGGTAATGCCAGACGTGAATCATACGCACACTTACCAATGCCAAGAATGACCAATACCTATATGCTGCCTGGTGAACATAGCCAGAGCGAGATAATTGCCTCGGTCAAGAAGGGGATTTTCGCTCCTAACTTCGGTGGTGGTCAGGTGGACATTACATCTGGTAAGTTCGTGTTTTCTGCATCTGAGGCCTATTTGATTGAAGATGGTAAAGTTACACAGCCCATAAAAGGCGCTACGCTGATCGGTAATGGCCCAGATGTAATGCAAAAAATTTCAATGGTAGGTAATGATCTGGAATTAGATACGGGTGTCGGTGTCTGTGGTAAAAACGGTCAGAGTGTGCCTGTTGGAGTGGGTCAGCCTAGCTTGAAAATTGATGAGCTCACTGTCGGTGGTACGGCATAAGAAGTCACCCGCAGTAGAACAAAGTGCGTGATACTGCGGGTAGATAGAGCGACTATTGTTATGGCAAGATCAATTCTTTAAGCAACTGAAATAGCTCTTTGTATCCTTTCCCCGGTTTCTCCGCTTGTTGCTCTTTTTTTGCCTGACGAACTAATTGCCTGAGTTTTTGACGTTCCAGCGTCGGGTGCTGATCAAGCAGGGCGTTGATCTTGTCGTCTCCTTTGGCGATCAGTTCATCTCTGAGTTTTTCGACCTGATTGAGCAATACATCGGCCTGGTTGTTCCTGTTTAATATCAGGTCCAAGCTTTGCTGTAATTCATCCACATTACTGGTGGTACGCAATTGTTTGGCGATGAAGTTCAGATGACGGCGGTAAGCATCATGTTTACCACGCAGTTTATCGGCCAAATCCATAGCTGCAACCAGCTCAGGGGTGAGTGGGATCTTTTCTCTTTGTTTTTTACCTAACTGGGCGATATCAACACCAAGCTGGTGGTACTGCTGTGCATCGCGTTTCAGTTCGCTTTTCGAGACATAAATAATTTCTTCTTCTGGCTCTGGAGTCGGTTTTTTGGCCATGGTGTCGCACTTACTTAAGTTATTAATGAACAGATTATACCAGAAGTAAGAAAAGCAGTAACGTTTGCAATAACACCTGCATATGATGCGTGCATTATACACGCAAGGTAACCAGAATCTTTGTGCGAGCCACAGCGTAATGGCCCGGGCTGTGTTAGGATTAAGGAAGAACTATGATTTGTGGAAGAAAAACATGAGCCAGCAGCAAGATCCCATTTGGACGCAGATTGATGAAGTAAAACAGGCAGTGTCCGATGTCCTTGACTACGCAAAGCAACTTGGCGCAACCTCTGCTGAGGCGTCGATGAGCCGGACTTCGGGTTTGTCAGTCAGCACCCGTATGGGTGAAGTTGAAACGATAGAATTTAATCAAGATGGTGGACTGGGGCTGAGTGTGTATGTGGGTCAGCACAAAGGCTCTGCATCAACTGCCGATCTGGGTCATAGCGCCTTACGCTCGGTGGTGGAAAAAGCGGTTGAAATTGCCAAGTTTACCTCCGACGATCCGTGCAATGGTGTGGCCGATGCGGATCTAATGCCAACACAAGTACCTGATTTGGATCTGTTTCACCCTTGGGCTCTGACCCCAGAAGAAGGTGTAAAGCGATGTCTTGAAGCCGAGCAGGCTGCATTGAATTTCGATCCTCGCATTGTCAACTCTGATGGGGCCAGTGTGGCCAGTCATCAGGGGTTGCGTGTTTATGGCAATAGCCATGGTTTTTTGGCAGGGTTCCCGCGTACCCGACATACTTTAAGTACCATGGTGATTGGCGAAGAAAATGGCGTGATGCAACGCGACAACGCCTACTCAATTTCACGTTTGCATACTCAACTGCGTGATGCCACAGCCGTGGGGGTGGAAGCGGCAGAGTCAACACTGGCAAAGTTAAATAGCCGTAAGCTGGATACCATGCGGGTGCCTGTGGTGTTTCGTGCGGACATTGCTAACAGCCTGTTTGGTCATTTGGTATCGGCAATTGGTGGTGGTGCCTTATATCGCAAGTCGAGTTTCTTGTTGGATAGTCTGGGAAGCGAAGTGTTTGACCCTTGTGTGTCTATAAAGGAGCAGCCGCACATGCTTCAGGCCTTGGCGTCTAGCCCGTTTGATGCGGAAGGTGTCAGAACAACAGCACGCGATATTATCAGTAATGGTGTGTTGGAAACATATCTGTTACCCAGCTATGCCGCCAGACGCTTAGGTATGCGCAGCACTGGTCATGCCGGCGGGATCCACAACTGGCTGGTGCAAGCAACAGAACCTGATCTTGCTGCTGTGTTACGCACAATGGGACGCGGCTTGTTGGTAACTGAGTTAATGGGTCAGGGGGTGAACACTGTGACTGGCGACTACTCGCGCGGCGCTGCTGGTTTTTGGGTGGAAAATGGAGAGATTCAATATCCGGTCAGTGAGATTACCATTGCCGGCAATCTCAAAGAGATGTTTAAGTCAGTCAAAGCAATTGGCGGAGACATTGAAACTCGAGGTGCAGTACAAACTGGCTCAGTGCTTATTGAAAGCATGCAAATTGCTGGTCAGTAATAATTATCGCTGAAGACCGGCTGCTTAAACCAGCAGCCAGGTTGCAGTGCCCAGGAAGGCAAAAATACCTACGATATCGGTGACCGTCGTCAGCACCACACTGCCTGCCAGAGCTGGGTCTATGTTCATTCTTTTTAGAATTAGAGGAATGCTGGCACCAGCAATACCTGCGGCGACAAGGTTCATAAACATTGCAAAGGCGATCACGCCACCGAGTACAAAATCCCATTGCCACAGTGCTATCACACCAGCAATGAGCAGTGACCATAGCAGGCCGTTGAGTGCCCCAATCGCTAACTCTTTTCCGAGCAGAAAGCGTTGGTTAGTGGCATTTACGTGGCCAAGTGCAATACCACGAATAACCAGAGTCAGAGTCTGACTACCGGCAACCCCACCCATACTTGGAACTATGCCATTTAAGACAGCCAGGATTGGTAAAATATCTAAGGTGCCTTCAAAAAAGCTGGCAACAAAAGCGGCCATCAGTGCAGTAAGTAGATTGATCCCCAACCAGATTGAACGGCGCCGGCTACTTTTCCATACTGGCGCAAAGGTATCTTCCTCGTCATCAAGACCAGCCATACTCATCAGGCTGTGCTCTGCATCTTCACGAATAACATCAACGATGTCATCGATGGTGATACGGCCCAGCAGATGTGCGTTATCGTCGACGACCGGGGCTGAGATCCAGTTGTGACGCTCAAACAATTGAGCGACATCGCTTTCATCCATGGAAATGGGGATGGTCTCACGCTCATCATTCATAAGCTCCTTGACGAGCTTATCAGGCTGGCTGGTGAGTAACATACTGATAGACAGGGATCCCAAAAAGCAATTGTCTTTGTCAACGACATACAGGTCATCGGTACCAGCAGGCAGATCACCTTTAAGGCGCAAGTAACGCAAGACAACGTCCAAAGACACATCCGGGCGAATAGTCACCGTATCTGTGTTCATCAGGGCGCCAGCGGAGTGCTCTACATAAGATAGCGCCTGTGTCGCTCTGGCTCTGTCTTGCGAATCCATAGCACCGATAACATCCTGATAAACAGGGTCTGGCAGGCTTCTCAGGACCTCACCAAGGTCGTCATCGTCCATGTCCTCGGTTGCCGCAGCAATGAGCTCAGGTTCCATCTTGGCGATGATGCTAAGTCGTACGTCTTCTGACAGCTCTTCTAATACGTCACCCTGAATATCCGGGTCAACCAACTGCCAAAGCAGCGTTCTGACCTTATGCGGAGAGGACTCAAGGAGTAATGCGGTGTCGCAGGGTGGAATTTCGGCTAATGTGCGCCTGACTTGAACAAACTGACCACTGTTGAGGGCATTGGTAACTTGCTGTAATAGCTCCAGTGTGTAGTCTTGTTCAAAAACTTCAGGCATAGGCGTCCCAGATTGGATAGTCGACAATTAAGCTTGTCATGAGTGTAAAGCGCACTGATTATAGGCTTATGATAATTATAGCTGTTTTAATATCAATTAGTATAACTAAAAAAGTAGCATTAAGTGATGCAAATAGCCTTGTCAGGGCGCATGTGGTGGCTGTGTAAAAAGGGGAAGAGCGTTACTCGGATTCGTTAAATTTGTCGTCTATCAGATTACCAATTGCACTTAAAGCTTGCTCGGCATCAGGCCCTTCACATACGACTTTGACTTCCTTACCCTGGCTGCTTTCCAGCAGCAGTAGCGCCAACACGCTGTCGCCCTCAGCCGCTTTGTCTCCCTGAAAGAGCATGATATTGGCATCGAACTGAGCGGAAAGCTCAGCCAGAACACTGGCTGCACGAGCATGCAGGCCCAATTTATTTTGGATCAAAAAGGTATCTTCAAAGCGTTGTGTCATTTTTCTTGTTCGCGGTGATGGATTTTCACGTTGCTATGTGTTCGGGCAAAGCGCTCACCCAACGTTTGAGCCAAGTAAACAGAGCGATGTTGACCGCCAGTACAACCAATTGAAATTGTCAGATAACTGCGGTTGTTACGCTCAAGGTGTGGTAGCCAGGTTTGCACAAAGGTTTGTATTTGCCAGGTGAACTTTTGTACCAGGCTATGGCTAGCTAGATAGTCAATGACAGGCTTATCTAATCCAGTCAAAGGCTTAAGCTCTGGCTCCCAGTGAGGGTTAGGGAGAAAACGGGCATCAAAAACATAATCAGCTTCTTTGGGGATACCATGTTTAAAACCAAATGATTCGAACGTAATAATTAATTGCTTGTCTTTTTTACCCAGTATTTTCTCACGGATCTGCTCTGCGAGCTGATGAATGCTCATGTCCG
The DNA here is from genome assembly GCF_005887115.1 of Pseudoalteromonas rubra. GTDB lineage: Bacteria > Pseudomonadota > Gammaproteobacteria > Enterobacterales > Alteromonadaceae > Pseudoalteromonas > Pseudoalteromonas rubra_F. The sequence goes on from NZ_PNCJ01000041.1 coordinate 42,990, forward strand.
TTGTATCGATTGTAATATTAGCGCGGCGGATCAATGGGTCCAGCAGCTCTTTTTCTTTTTTGATCGCTTTGTCTAGCGATAGATCCGCTAATGACAGTGGGTGCAGACGGCGTGTTTCTGAGAAGCGGCGGATCAGGATTTGATCTTCACTATCCAGGTAAAAAATATTTGGCTCAGCAAAGCCCGGTAAATACTCCAGGATATCGTCGAGTTCTTGTTGATCTTTTGGCAGGTTGCGCACATCAATACTGACGGCAATTTTATCGTAGCTGTCGGATACACTGCGCACTAACGCGGGCAGAAGGTTAACAGGGATATTATCGGCGCAGTAGTAACCAAGGTCTTCCAGTACACGCAAAGCGACCGATTTTCCCGAGCCAGAACGACCACTGACAATAATTAGCTGCACAAAAACTCTCCGTTAGTTGTCAAACTCTTCAATTATCGAGAATAACTCCTGATCATCGTGAGCTTGTCTGATACGTTTACAAAACACCTTGTTTTTAAGTTTATCAGCGATTGTTGCCAAGGTCTGCAAATGTTGTTGATTTTCTCCCTCGGGTACGATGAGTGCCACAAAAATGTCGACGGGTTGATTGTCGATGGCGTCAAAAGCAATACCTTGTTGGTTAACGAGGAGCATAGCGACGACTTTATCGATCCCCGGAAGGCGGCCGTGGGGTAATGCAATCCCCTTGCCGATACCTGTGCTGCCAAGTTTTTCTCTACTGAGTAGCGAATCCAGAATATCATGGGCATTGCTGTCTGGCAGCTGACTATGTGCCAACTCGCTGATGTATTCTAAAATACGTTTTTTGCTATTAAAAAGGACCGCAGCTTTGCTGCAGTCCTGTGAAATCAATGAGCTTAGTTTCATGATTAGTGTCGAGTTAGCTTCTCTTTGTGCTTGATCACCTGACGATCAAGCTTATCGATGAGTCCGTCTATTGCGGCATACATATCCCGGTGTTCGGTCGAGGCGAAAATCTCCCCTCCGTTCACATGTAATGTGGCTTCTGCTTTTTGGATGAGCTTTTCGACATCTAGGATGACATGCACATTGTTGATGTGATCAAAGTGCCTTTCTAGCTTCGCAAACTTGTTTGTTACATAGTCTCTTAACGAATCGGTGATTTCTACATGTCGACCAGTTAAATTTAGTTGCATAAGCATTTTCCTTCTGTAGTTACGTCTAAATCAGGCTTTTACGCTGATTCGACGGTGGGATAGCCAAAGACTCTCGGTATTTGGCAATTGTACGTCTAGCCACTTTGATCCCTTGATCTGCTAATACATCCGCAATTTTGCTGTCACTCAATGGCTTAGCTGTATTCTCTGCGGCAATTAGCTTTTTGATCAATGCTCTGATTGCAGTCGAAGAGCATTCTCCTCCGTTTTCAGTGCTGACATGGCTTGAGAAGAAATACTTCAACTCATAAATACCGCGTGGCGTGTGCATATACTTTTGCGTTGTTACACGTGAAATCGTGGACTCATGCATGTCGACCATTTCGGCCACATCATTGAGGACCATCGGCTTCATTGCCTCGGGGCCATGTTCAAAGAATGCCTGTTGTTGTTGCACAATGCAATTGGTAACTTTCAATAAAGTTTCATTGCGGCTTTCAAGACTTTTAATAAACCATTTTGCCTCTTGCAAGTGCGAGCGGATAAATTGGCTGTCTGTACTCGACTTGACTGAACGGGACATAGCAGCATAGTGATCGTTTACTCTGATCTTCGGCATAGAGTCCGGATTGAGTTCAACAACCCAGCGGCCTTTCACTTTTTTCACCGAGACATCCGGTATCACATAGTCTGCTTCTTCTTGCACTATGCTGGCGGCTGGCTTTGGGTTAAGACTGTGGATCAGGGTCATGACTTCTTTAAGCTCAGCTTCTTTGAGCTTAGTCTTTTTCATCAAAGTGCGGTAATCGCGGCTGGCCAGCAAATCAATGTGCTCAGTCAGGATTTCTTTGGTTTGAGTGAGCCAGGGGGTGTTGCGATCAAACTGGTTGAGCTGGATACACAAGCATTCCTGCAAGCTGCGCGCTGCAATGCCAACGGGATCGAATAATTGCACCCGTTTCAGTACGGCTTCAACTTCGTCCAGTTCTATGTGTTCGTCGTCATTGTCCTGATTCATGCTCTCAACAATGTCTTCGCAGCTGATGGTCAATAAACCAGCGTCGTCAACGGCTTCGACGATTGCCAGAGCAATGGCTCTGTCAGTTGGGCTAAAGGGAGTGAGCTCCAGTTGCCACATCATGTATTCTTGCAGCGTCTCAGTAGTTTTGCCCTGATAGATGGTTTCATCTTCTGGCATCGGGCCAGAGCTGCTTGCCGGGGCGGCACTGATGTACTCATCCCAGGTGACGTCCATTGCCAGATCCTCACTGACTGTGTCTTTGTTTAATGCAGCGTCGCTGTCTTGCTCATAGTCACTGACAGCCGAGTCCTCAAAGCTGTCACTATCATTGGTTGCGTGTTGGTCTAACTCAGTATCCGATTTGGACTGTGTTTCATTATCGTGTGATTCAGACTCACCTTCTTCCACTTCCAACAAAGGATTGCTATCAAGCGCTTCTTGGATTTCTTGTTGGAGATCTAGCGTACTCAACTGTAACAGACGAATAGCCTGTTGCAGCTGTGGTGTCATTGTCAGTTGCTGCCCCATGCGCAGCTGTAGCGATTGCCTCATGTATCTCTAACAATCCTTTTTGTTATTTACTTCTAATCTTATAACTATAGCCTGAATTGCTCACCTAGGTAGACATCCCGCACGGTTTGATCGGCCAGAACATGCTCCGGGGTGCCTGCTGCTATCAGTTCACCATGTGACACTATATAAGCTTTCTCACAGACGTCCAGCGTTTCACGCACATTGTGGTCTGTAATCAATACGCCGATACCGCGGTTTTTTAGGTGTTCAATAATTTTCTTTATATCTAACACTGAAATGGGATCAACACCAGCGAAAGGCTCATCCAATAAGATAAATTTTGGATCTGCCGCAAGTGCACGTGCAATTTCTACCCGACGTCGTTCACCGCCCGACAATGCCATGCCCTGGCTGTCGCGGATATGCTGAATATTAAACTCATCTAATAACTCGTTGAGGATGACTTCTCTTTGCTCTTTATTAAGTGCTTTACGAGTTTCCAGAATCGCCATCAGGTTTTGATAGACAGTTAGCTTGCGGAAGATCGAGGACTCTTGTGGCAAATAACCAATGCCCAGGCGTGCTCGGCTGTGCATTGGGAGCAAAGTGATATCTTGGTCATCGATATGGATGCTGCCCTTATCGCTGGGTACCAGACCCACGATCATGTAGAAAGTTGTGGTTTTACCCGCACCATTAGGGCCCAGGAGGCCAACAATGCTGCCAGCTTCAACGCTCAATTCGACGTTTTTGACAACTTGTCTGCCCTTGTAGCTCTTGGCCAGTGCTGTGGCTGTTAACTTACTCACGGATTACCCTTCTTTTGTGAATTCTTACTGCTCTCTTTTTCAGGTAAAAGAATGGTTCTTACACGATTTTTCTCTTGATCGCCCCGTTGCGCGCTGATCAGCTTTTTTTCCATATCATAAACTATGGTTTGTGCGCTGATTTTCTGGCCTGCCTGACTTATTTCTGCACCGCCTTTGATGGTCAGCATGCGGTTTGCCACATCATAACGGACTTCTTTGGCGGTTGCTTTTAATAGTGAGCCATCTGCCTGGCGCTCTTGAAACACCGCCGGGCTACCTGTAGCAACCAGTAGTTGCTTGTTTTTGCCTAGTTCTTCTCTACGATGGACTTCAAGACGATCTGCCAAAATTGTTCGGTCACCATGGATGATTTCAACGTTCTCTTCGAATACGCCGATATTGGTTTGCAATTGGGCCAGCTGAGTTCCCGAGCTGATAATGACCTGGTCGGCTACCGTATCTTCTGCATAAGCACTTGGGTGAAAAGCACTTAATGTGCACAGCAGGATCAGGGAATAAGTTAATTTATTGCTCATAATAAATCGTTTTAGTGTGGTTGATGAGTTCAATGATTTCGGTATTGAGATCGGCAACCAACCCCTTACCCGAAATGGTTAAGTTAGGCCCAGTAATTTCAACCGGGTGCTCGGAGCGCATGTGTTTTTCGCTAATATCGACTTGTACATGATCCGCATTGATGTGCTTTATCATCGCATTGTCGGTCAGGTTTGTTGCTTGCACTTTACCCTCTAATATCAGCGTGTTGTTGCCATATAAAGTGGCTTCATTGGCTTTTAATTGCCAGTTTTGCTGATCGTTGTGAAGTGTAAAAATGGGCGCAGTAAAGTGGCTGAAGCCGAGTTCCTGATAGAGCTCCATTCTGTCAGCGGTGATTTGGTAGCTAAGCTGGCCATTCTCGGCATAATTAGTCTGCTTAAGATCGAGCGCGACATAGTCAGGCTTGGCTAACACTTCTTCTGATTGTGGCGCTGTTTGACCTGATTGCGTTAAATAAGGGTACCACAGCCAAAGCATGGTCAGGCTGAATGCAAAGAGCAATAAGACACGAAGCACGGTCATATGCTGCTGCCTTCATATCCTAAGGGTTTATTCTGGCACAGCAACAGTAAGTCAGTCAGTTCGCGTACTGCACCATAGCCGCCTGGCAATAGGGTGGTGTAGTCAGCATGACGGATCACCATTGGGTGCGCATCATTCACCGCGACAGACAGGCCAACCTTGAGCATCACAGGTAAATCTGGGGCGTCATCGCCAATGTAAGCAATCTCATGGTCTGCAAGTTGCAGTTTATCTTTCAATTCAGCGTAACCTTGCAACTTGTTCTCCATCCCCTGATAGATATGTTTAACGTTGAGGCTAGTCATACGTTGCTTAACTATCTGTGAATGTCGGCCAGTGATGACTGCAACTTCGACGCCGCCGTTGATCAATGCTTTGATCCCAAAGCCATCTTTAGTATTGAAGGCTTTAAGCTCTTCACCTTGGTTGCCCAGATAAATACGGCCATCAGAGAATACCCCATCGATATCACAGATCAGGAGTTTAATAGCCTGCGCTTTATGAACAACTGCGTTGTCAATGGGCTGATATAGGTCAGAAAACAGCATTTATAATACTCCTGCTCGCAGTAAATCTTGCATATTTAACGCGCCGATTGGGCAACCTTGCTCATCAATAACAATGAGACCATTGATGCGTTTTTTCTCCATGATATGCAGTGCTTCTGCTGCCAACATATCCCGTGTCACTGTAGTACAGTGCTTCGTCATCACAGATTCGATTAAAGTGTTATGTAAATCAAGTCGTTGTTCAATAATACGGCGTAAGTCCCCATCTGTGAACAAGCCTCTGAGTTGACCTTTGTCATCGACAATGGTGGTCATACCCAGACCTTTGCCTGACATTTCAAATAAGGCGTCAGTTATAGTGCAGCCTAGCGCCACAATGGGCACCGCTTTACCTGTGTGCATCACATCCGCTAATGTAAGCAGCAGACGTTTTCCCAGGCTGCCTCCGGGATGAGACAGGGCAAAATCATCAGCTGTAAAGCCTCGGGCTTCCAGCAAAGCTACCGCCAACGCATCTCCCATTACCAGAGTAGCTGTGGTACTGGCTGTTGGTGCCAGCCCCAGCGGGCAGGCTTCTTTTGATACTTTAATACACAGGTGGATATCTGCCAGTCTGGCCATGCTCGACTCAGCGTTCCCTGTCATACTGATGACCTGTGCGCCAATGCGTTTAATCACAGGCACAATGGCCAGTACTTCATGGGTTTCCCCGGAATTTGAGATCAGAAGCACAACATCGTCGGTCGTGATCATCCCCAAATCACCATGACTTGCTTCACCTGGGTGAACAAAAAACGCAGGTGTACCTGTGCTGGCAAGCGTGGCGGCTATTTTATTGCCGATATGACCTGACTTGCCCATACCAACGACAATAATACGACCACGACACTGCAACATGAGTTCACAGGCAGCAGCAAACTGGGTGTCAATATATTGGGTTATTTCTTCAATAGCCTGCTTTTCTATCTCCAAGACTTGTTTGGCAGAACCAATAAAATTATGGGTGTTCATGCTGCTTCCTCAAATAATGAAGTACATATAACCGGCGAAAGCGCTCAAGAGCAAACCACCTTCAAAACGATTGATCTGTCGGCGACCTTTGAGGCTCAGGCTCATTACTACCAGTGCGGCGGTTGCGCCCAGCATGACATAGATGTCTCGGTTAGCGATGTTACTGTCCAGTTCTGCAGGGTTAAGGATCCCTGCGATAGACAAGACTGCCAGAATATTAAAGATGTTCGAACCGATTATATTGCCCAGCACCAGGTCATCTTCATTTTTAAGAACACCAGCTACGCAAGCGGCGAGTTCAGGTAAGCTCGTTCCGATAGCGATGATTGTCAGGCCGATCAGCAGGTCACTCATGCCAAAATATTTTGCAATATCTACCGCTGAATCGACTAGGTAGTCAGCACTGACTGGCAGTAGGATCATACCGACGACCAGCCAGAATATAGCCTTGCTCATCGGGACATCACTCGGTACTTCGTCGCAGGCTTCTGAAATCAGTGGGTCGTCCTGGTCGGTTTTACCGGTTTTAGAGATGTAGATGAGACCGCCGATGAAGACCAAAAAGCCAATCAGCAACAGCCAGCCTTCGAGCGCGCTAAAATGGTTGTCGCTGATGATAAACCACGCAGCCAATGACACGACAACCAATAGTGGTATTTCACGTTTTAAAATGCCAGAGCCGACGCCAAGCGGGCGTAACATCGCGGTGATGCCAAGTACCATCAGAATATTTGCAATGTTTGAACCTACGGCATTACCAACGGCGGTGTCTGTTTTGTCAACCAGCGCTGCTTGCGCGGCGACCATCATCTCAGGTGCTGATGAGCCCATTGCAACGATAGTCAAACCCACAATTAACGTTGGTACCCCAAGGTTTTTAGCCAGTGCAGCCGCGCCATACACGAAGCGATCTGCACTCCAAACCAGGGCAATGAATCCAAGAATGAGAATGACAAACGATAAAACCATGAAGTCTAAGCCAAGTTACTAAATTCAATGGCGCTGATAGTATCAAATAGCTTATCAAATGTATAAATAAAGTCATCGGCTTTGGGCAATGCAAACGCAGAGAGTAGTGTCAATTTCCTACAAGATTTGTGGTGAATGAATTACAAAATTTTACCATTAAGGGTTTTCCATCTCGCGGCAAAACAACGTATTATTCCACAATTGAAAAAGTATGATGTGGAGAGCGACTTGACGCAGTCAATAGTTGAAGTCAGGGATTTGACCTTTTCTCGTGGTGAAAGGACAATCTACAAAAATATGAGTTTCTCCGTTCCCAAAGGGAAAATTACGGCCATCATGGGACCCAGTGGTATCGGTAAAACCACCATGTTGCGTCTGATCGGAGGTCAACTCAAGCCGGATAGTGGTGAGATCCTCTTCTCTGGTGACAGCATTCCTTCTATGTCTCGTCAGGCATTGTATCAGGCACGTAAGCGCATGAGCATGTTGTTCCAAAGCGGGGCCTTGTTCACGGATATGTCTGTTTTTGACAATATCGCCTTCCCACTGCGCGAGCATACCAAACTAAGTGAAGAGCTGATCCGTCTGGTGGTGCTTATGAAGCTGCAGGCGGTTGGTCTGCGTGGCGCTCGGGATCTCATGCCCTCGGAGTTGTCGGGGGGGATGGCGCGCCGTGCAGCGCTGGCCAGAGCCATCGCGCTTGACCCGGAACTGATTATGTATGACGAGCCGTTTGCAGGGCAAGATCCCATTTCTATGGGGGTCTTAGTGCGCCTGATTAAATCGCTGAATGAAGTATTGGGATTATCCTCTTTGATAGTAACGCACGATGTAACCGAGGTACTAAGTATCGCCGATCATGTTGTGATCATTGCGGAGCAAGGTGTTATCGGCAGTGGTACGCCGGAGCAGATGTTGGCCCATGAATCACCTCTGGTTCAACAATTCTTGCAAGGCCATTCTGACGGGCCGGTACCATTCCACTTTGATGCAGCTCCTTACGAAGATGAGTTACTTGCAGGGGGAAGCCATTAATGGATTTTTTGCAGAAATTGGGCCATAAGACGCTGAATCGATTTGCTTCATTAGGTCGAGCGACCAGAATGCTGATAGGGGCGCTGTGCAGTATGCCCAATATCAGAAAAGGCGGGCCTTTGTTGGTACGCCAGCTTTATATGGTTGGCCATCAGTCGTTGCTTATCATTATGGTCTCTGGTCTGTTTATTGGCATGGTATTGGCTTTACAAGGATACACAGTACTGGTTGATTACGGGGCTGAAGACAGTCTGGGTCCGCTTGTCGCGCTGAGTTTATTGCGAGAACTGGGACCTGTGGTTACAGCACTACTGTTTGCAGGTCGTGCGGGCAGTGCATTGACCGCGGAAATAGGCCTCATGAAAGCGACTGAGCAACTATCCAGTCTTGAAATGATGGCAATTGATCCTTTAAAACGGGTGATTTCACCGCGTTTTTGGGCAGGCTTCATCAGCATGCCGCTGCTTGCTTTGATTTTTTCCGCTATCGCCATTCTTGGTGCGCACTTAGTTGGTGTCGATTGGCTGGGTGTCGATTCAGGTAGCTTCTGGTCCATTATGCAATCTCAGGTCTCTTTTGAGCAGGATATTGTCAATGGTTTGATTAAAAGTTTTGTATTTGCGCTCATCGTGACCTGGATTGCGCTATACAAAGGATATGACTGTATCCCAACGTCTGAGGGGATCAGTAAAGCCACTACAGAAACGGTGGTTCATTCTTCTCTTGCTGTTCTGGGCTTCGACTTTGTTCTGACAGCAGTGATGTTTTCAAGTTAAGGGTTTGTAGAAACATGAATACACGGAAAATTGAAATACTTGTAGGCCTATTCGTTGCCTTGGGTGTGGCCGCCTTTGTTATGCTAGCACTCAAGGTTGCGAATGCAGGGATCAGCGGCAATAGTGAAACCTACACACTGCAGGCCAAATTTGACAACATCGGGTCACTTAAAACACGCGCACCTATCAAAGTGGGTGGAGTAGTGATTGGTCGTGTTGACGGGATCAGTATCCATCCGCAAGAGTTTGTGCCTGTCGTAAGTATGAGTATTGACAGACATTATGAGTGTCAGTTTTCAGATACTACGTCGGTCTCTATTCTCACCTCAGGTATATTAGGAGAGCAATATCTGGGTATTTCCCCGGTGATTGCCTCTAAATCCGCCAAGCAGAGCTGTCTAGGCGAGGAAGTGGTAAACAACGATGAGCTCGACCTGGGTGAACTGTTTGGCGTTGAAAGCGCTGCACTTAAAGATGGTGATATGATCACCGATACTAAGTCTGCATTAGTTCTGGAAGAACTGATCGGCCAATTCCTGTTCAATCAAAGTAGTGAGTAATAACCATGATGGCGAAAGTTTTGGGATTCATCGCAAGTGTTTTTATGATTGTACTTGCCAGTACCGTGTCTGCCAGCGAAGTCGATCTGACTAACCCTTATACTATGGTACAACAAGTTGCAGATAATACTTTTAAACGTGTAACCAAAGATCAGGCTAAAATTGAGCAGAGCAAAGAGCACCTCAGAGTCATCGTAGAAGAAGAGCTGTTGCCGTATATCGATTACAAATATGCTGCCTATCGGGTATTGGGCAGTCATATTCAGAAAGTCCGTAATATCGAGGATAAGGAAGAGAAGCGCCAGGCGATAGAGCATATCCGTATTTTTATTGACGTGTTTAAGTCATATCTGGTTGCGACGTATGCAGGGGTGTTCACTCAATATACAGACCAGAAAGTCGAGTTTGAACCAGCTCGTGACGCTGAAGATGATAAAATTGCCATTGTGAAAACTAAGATCGTTGAAGCCGGGAAGCCGGATATTAAAATCGATTTTAAAGTGCGCCGAGATAGCAATGGCCATTGGCGTGCCTTTGACATGATGGCAGAAGGGATCAGTCTATTGGATGCCAAGCAATCTGAGCTGCACGGTATATTACGCCAGCAAGGCATTGAGCATGTAATTGAGTTACTGGACAAGAAAAGCAAACTGCCTGTGCAGTTTCGAGGTGATGACGGCAATGCCTAATTTGCAATTTACCAAACCCGCTGCAGACACTGTGGCGGTCGTCGGGGAATTAACCCGAGATAGTCTCACAAATGAATCGCTTCTTAACCAGTTGCTAGAAAATGCGCAGTCAGTCCTGTATTTTGACCTTTCTGAGGTATCCAGGGTTGACACCGCGGGCTTAGCTTGGTTAATTCACTCTTTAGGCAAATTAAAGCAGCAAGACGTACGTCTTGAGTTAAAAAATGTACCTGATCAGCTACAAAACCTAATGGCATTAGGTCAGGTCAGTAACCTATTTGAGTGAGTCCAATGGAAACAAACCAAGTCGAAGCTTTACTACAAGAAGCGCTGGAACTTGACGAAGTCAAAGTTAAATCAGAAGGCAGCCATTACGAAGTGATCGCGGTTGGCGGTTGTTTTGAAGATCTGCGCCGGGTTAAGCGCGAACAAATGGTCTACGCCCCCTTGATGGAAGTGATTAAAGACGGAACAATCCACGCCGTTAGCATCAAAGCTTTCACGCCCACAGAGTGGCAACGCGAGCGCAAATTTATCTTACCTCAATAATCTGGAGCCACAATGGATCAGTTTGTTATCCAAGGTGGCACCACTTTAAACGGTGAAGTCACTATTTCCGGGGCTAAAAACGCAGCCCTGCCGATTCTGTTTGCGGCACTCCTTGCCGATGGAAAAAGCACATTCAGTAATGTACCAAGACTCAGGGATATAGGGACTACAGAAGCCTTACTGCGCACCTTAGGTGCTGAGGTCAACTGGCGCGGTCAGTTGTTAGAGATTGATGGTGCCAAGGTTGATAAAGTTCTGGCACCTTACGAGCTGGTTAAACAGATGCGTGCATCAGTACTGGCGCTGGGCCCCTTACTTGCGCGCTTTGGCAAAGCACAGGTATCGCTACCCGGTGGCTGCGCTATCGGCGCGCGTCCAGTGGATTTGCATATTTCCGGTCTGGAGAAAATGGGCGCGACCATTCGTGTTGAAAATGGCTATATCAATGCCGATATTGCACAAGGGAAACGGTTGCATGGAGCAGAAATCTTCATGGAAACGGTCTCGGTAGGTGCAACTGAAAACCTCTTGATGGCGGCAACGCTGGCAGAAGGTAAAACGGTATTGGAAAATGCGGCTCGTGAGCCCGAAATCGTCAATCTGGCAGAGTGTCTGGTTGCCATGGGGGCCAAAATATCCGGTGCCGGATCCAGCCGTATTGAAATAGAAGGGGTGGAAGCCCTGCATGGTTGTGAGCACAAGATCCTCCCAGACAGAATAGAAACTGGTACCTTTTTAGTTGCCGCGGCGATGAGTGGCGGAGAGGTTTTGTGTAAAAACACAGATTATCATAGCCTTGAGCCCGTACTAGATAAATTGCGTGATGCCAATGCCCTTGTTGAGGTGGCTGAAGATAGCATTTTTGTCAGCATGCAAGGCCGCACGCTGCAAGGGGTGAACATTAAAACCATGCCACACCCAGGCTTTCCAACCGATATGCAGGCGCAGTTTACGGCACTCAATGTGGTTGCTAATGGTAGTGCGACTATTACTGAGACGATTTTCGAAAACCGTTTTATGCATGTACCTGAGCTGCAGCGTATGGGCGCGAATATTCGTCTTGAGGGCAATACTGCTTATTGTGGTGAGACCGAGTTTTTATCAGGTGCGCAGGTCATGGCAACCGACTTACGGGCATCGGCCAGTTTGATCTTAACCGGCATTGTTGCCAGTGGTGAAACCGTTGTCGATCGCATTTACCATGTTGACCGCGGTTATCAGCGTATTGAGGATAAGCTTAGTAAGCTGGGCGCTAAGATTAAGCGCCGCCATAATTAAGCAAATTTATGAAAATTAAAAAAGCGAGCTGAGCTCGCTTTTTTGTTGTCTTGACCCCGTTTCTGGGGGCTAGTAAATCGGGGTTTCCAGCTCAGCCACTTCCACCATAAAGGTCAGGTGACGGTCACCACGATACACCTCAAATTCTAACTGAGTACCCGGTGCGGTATTGCCTATCTTACGCAAAGTTTGTTGTGGATTCTTAACAGGCTCTCCCGCTACTTTCGTCACTATGTCATTTTCCTTCATTCCGGCCTGCCAGGCAGGACCCAGCGGGTCGAGATCACTAATCCTTAACCCTACAATGGTGGTGTAGACATTAGTGACTTCCTGTCCGGTGTTATCGACAGGGGTGCCTCGGAAACCCAGGTAGCCGCGGATAACTCGGCCATCTTTGATGAGTTTGGCCATGACATCTTTGGCTAGGGAATAAGGCACAGCGAAGGAAATACCTTGAATATCGATATTGTATCTGGCCCTGAACTGGGCAGAGGTGATACCAACGAGATCGCCGTTTGAGTTGACCAGTGCACCGCCAGAGTTACCCATGTTTACCGCAGCATCCATTTGCAGCAGGCTATTATACTGGCTGTCAGTGAGGGTTTGCTTGCCTGTGGCACTGATGATCCCCTGAGTGATGGTTTGCCCCAGGTTCAGCGGGTTGCCGATAGCCAGCACCACATCGCCCACTTGCGGGTTAAAGGCATCGTCAACCGGGATCACAGGAAGATGCTCAGCTTTAATTTTTAATAGAGCCAGATCAGTGATGGTGTCATATCCTACCAACTGTACTTCATTGAATAAGCGGCCGTCTGGCAGCAATACAATAATCTGATCGGCATTATTGACGACATGATAATTGGTAAGGATATAGCCTTCTCGGCTCATGATTACACCAGAGCCGAGTTCCTGAACCGTATTTTGCCGTTTAAATCTTGGCTGGCTACTAAAGCTTTCAGAGAAAATCGACACCACCGCAGGTGCTGCGCGGTTAACGCCGGAGGCAAAGCTCATATGCTGAGCGGTATAGTGGCTGTTGAGGTTGAGGCGCAGAGCATTTTGACGTAATTCGGGCGTGAGCCAGATGATAATCAATGCCAGACCTAAACCAACGAAGATTGGCGGTATAATAAGCTTGAACAATTTAAACACGGCTATTTTTTATCTAGTTATCAGTGTAGAAGGTAATAATGGCATAATTAACAGTAATCTGCATTAAGACATGCTCAGACAGAGGATTAACCCTGCCACTGACTAAGTTGAAAATTTTTACCCAGAACAAATGCATAAGGCACTTTGTCAGGCTTACGAAGATGGAGTGGTGTAACGGCGAGTACCTTAATGAGTCAAGCTGAAAAAACAATACAGCGACGAATGCCGCTGTATTGTTTACTGTTTAAACGGAATACTGTATTTGGTGTGAGTTACTGGATGAGGTAGAAGACAGAGTCACGACCACGCTTAATACCCAGTACGATATTGCCCTGAATATCATCTATCAGGCGTTTCATATCACGTACCGATGCAACACGCTGGCGGTTGACCTGCATAATCACATCCCCTTCTTGAAGGCCCACTCTGGCAGCCGGAGAACGCTCTTCAACGGACACTACCACAATCCCCTGGTTGCCATTGCGTTCACCACTCTCCAGTACCGCACCTTGCAGGCTGGGGTGAATGCGATCTGCCTCCGCACGTTGCTCACTCGCGCCTTTCAGTTCAACATTGAGCGTGCGGGTATCACCGTCTCGGTAGACTTCAATTCTGACCTTTTTCCCTTCACCAAGGGTTGCAATCTTACCGCGCAGTTCTTCGAAGCTCTCAATTTTATCGCCATTGAGCGCAACGATGACATCGTTGGCTTTAATACCTGCTTCATCTGCCGCTGAATCTTTGACGACCTCTTGTACAAAGGCACCTTGTTTGACGTCGAATCCCTGGGCTTTAGCCAGACCTGCATCAAGCGTTCGACCCCGGATCCCGAGTGAGCCACGACGTACCTGACCATATTCAATGATCTGATCAACCAGGTTTTTCATCATGTTAGAGGGGATAGCAAAACCGATACCGACATTTCCGCCAGAGGCACCCAGTATGGCAGTGTTGATCCCGATCAGTTCACCACGGAGATTAACCAGTGCACCACCAGAGTTACCCTGGTTGATGGCAGCATCGGTCTGGATAAAGTCTTCATACCCTTCTATGTTGAGGCCACTGCGACCCAATGCGCTGACAATACCAGAGGTAACGGTGTGGCTCAGGCCAAATGGGTTACCAATGGCAACGGAAAAGTCGCCGACCCTTAGCTTGTCTGAGTCAGCCAGCTTCACGGCAGTAAGATCTTCCCCTTCAATTTGTAACAGGGCGATATCCGATTCTTTATCAGTACCGACCAGTTCAGCCTTGAATTCTCGGCCATCCTTAAGTGTTACAATAATATTGTCGGCTTCGTCGATGACGTGATTATTGGTCACGACATAGCCTTCGTCTGCATCAATGATCACGCCAGAGCCTAAGCCGCTAAAAGGACGTTTTTGAGAGCGCGGGGCTGGGTTACCAAAAAAGAAATCAAAGGGATCAACGCGTCGGCGTACTTCTTTTGCCCCAGATACCTGAATACTGACCACCCCGGGGGTGACCTTTTCTAACATCGGGGCCAATGTGGGCAGCTGTTGGCCATCGACGGCAACTGGCAGCCGTGCATGGCTGGTTTCAGGTAATAAGAATAAGCTTGAAGAAAGTAGCGCTGCGGTAAGTAATGATAATTTCAGTTTCATAGTCGTGGAATTCTCCTGGAAACAGCGTTAGTCCGTTGGATGATGCGTCATAACGCACCATCCATTATTCAATTGCTATTTCTACAGACTATGGGGTCAAAAAAAAGTTCATCAAGAGGCTTTTAATTGCTCACTTTGTGACCCTTCTCCTTTGAACAGGCCGCTTTCTCCTTCGACATAGTCACTTGGTGGAGCATCGTGAGTTTGCTCACTGGCACGGCGTTTCTCGTCTCGCATGTGCAGCGAGGCGTGTAACTGCTCGGTCGTTTCTTTAGAGAAAAAAGGCTCATTTGGCAGCGCTTTCTCTTGGCTAAGAAGTTGTTTTCCTTGCTCAAAGTGACGATTAAGCAGGCTGTAGTTTTCTTCCAGCTTGGCCATCAGCTTTTTGCTGTCTGCCAGATGATCTGTGACATCCTGACGATACTGCTCTAATGCATGTTGTGCCTCCTGCGCTTTTTGTTCCAGTTCATCATGCTTGAAGCGTTTTTTCGTCAGCAATGTGCCTGCGAAGAAGGCAGCGATTGCGACTATTACAAGGATCCCGAACCAGGCGATTGTCGTCATAAAGTACTCCTGTTAATGGTGCGTAAAGTGTCGCACCGAATGCAAAAAAATAATCGACTTAGATAGCTTAAATATACGCTGAGTTTCGATGCGTGTTAATATAGCGGGCAAATAAAACTGCTCTTCGATACTAAAAAAAGATGATGACGCCCTGGGAAAAGTACCAACAAGACTTACAGCGTGATGATTTTCACTATGACAGCGCACAGGAAAATGCCGTCAGGCACCTGCAAAGACTTTATGACGATCTGGCCAATCAGGTACCGGTCAAAAAAAGCCTGTTAGGCAGCCTGTTTGGTCTAAAAAAGACGCAACAGCCTAAAGTCAAAGGGCTCTATTTCTGGGGTGGGGTAGGGCGCGGCAAAACTTATCTGGTAGATACGTTTTATGAGGCCCTGCCAACTGAGCGAAAAATGCGGGTGCACTTCCACCGTTTTATGCACCGTGTGCATGATGAGCTGAAAAAGCTCAAAGAAGTGAAAAACCCGCTTGAAGTGGTGGCAGATATTTTTAAGGCTGAGACGGATATCATCTGCTTCGATGAGTTTTTTGTTCAGGATATTACCGATGCTATGCTCCTGGGTGGTTTGATGGAAGCCTTATTTGAACGCGGCATCGTGCTGGTTGCGACGTCCAATATCATCCCTGATGAGTTGTATCGCAATGGCTTGCAACGTGCACGCTTTTTACCTGCAATCGCTCTGGTAAATGAAAATACCGACGTGGTCAATGTGGATTCAGGGATAGACTACCGCTTGCGGACTCTGGAGCAGGCCGAAATCTTTCACAGCCCCTTGGGTAAAGAAGCCGACGACAACCTGTTTGAGTACTTTGATAAGCTGTCACCTGAGCCGGGCAAACTCAATGAACCAATCGAGATTGAAGGGCGCCTGATCCAGACCCGTAAAGTGTCTGACTGCATTGTCATGTTCGACTTTAGCGCCTTGTGTGAAACCGCGCGCTCTCAGGTCGACTACATGGAGATCAGTCGTTTGTATAACACCGTAATCTTATCTGATGTGAAACAGATGGGTCAGAACAACGATGACGCAGCACGGCGTTTTATTGCCCTGGTAGATGAATTCTATGAGCGTAATGTGACTTTGATCATTTCTGCAGAGGCACCCATCACAGAATTGTATACCGATGGCACACTGAACTTTGAGTTTAAACGGTGTATCAGTCGCTTGCAGGAAATGCAGTCGCTGGAATATCTTGCGAGGGAGCACCTGGCATAACGCCTCAAGCTACCAATTCACACTCATTTCAGAGAATGGCATGTTTTTTGTGGAAAAAACAGCCACCCCCTAGCATCGTGGCAAAACCCTTGCTATAATCCGCGGCCTGCCACGTTGCGTTACTATTGCCCTCGTCGGCTTAGCCACTGACTTGAGCGGCAAAAAAGTCTTAAACTCGAAGGGGTTAAAGCACCAAAAAGTAGAGCGGTAGTCATTCGGACTACCTGTGGTTTTAACTGAAAACTTTGGATTTTTATAATGAAAACGTTTGTTGCTAAACCAGAAACTGTAAAACGTGACTGGTACGTAGTTGACGCTGAAGGTAAAACTTTAGGTCGCATTGCTACTGAAATCGCTTCTCGCCTACGCGGTAAGCATAAAGCTGAGTACACTCCACATGTTGACACTGGTGATTACATCATCGTTATCAACGCTGAGAAAGTTACTGTAACTGGTAACAAAGCTCAGGACAAAATGTACTATGCACACTCTGGTTACCCAGGTGGCCTTAAATCTGTAAACTTCGAAAAACTTCAAGCTAAAAAGCCTGAAATGATCATCGAAAAAGCAGTTAAAGGCATGTTACCTCGCGGTCCTCTGGGTCGTGAAATGTTCCGTAAACTGAAAGTTTACGCTGGTAACGAGCATAACCACGCGGCTCAACAGCCTCAGGTTCTAGACATTTAAGGAGCACTACTCATGGCAAATCAATACTACGGTACAGGTCGTCGTAAAAGTTCAAGTGCTCGCGTATTCCTACGCCCAGGCACTGGCAACATCGTAATTAATCAGCGTTCTATCGAAGAGTACTTCGGTCGTGAAACTTCTCGCATGGTTGTTCGTCAGCCTCTAGAGCTAGTTGAAATGACAGAAAAGTTTGACCTATACATCACTGTTGCAGGTGGTGGTTCAACTGGTCAAGCTGGTGCTATCCGTCACGGTATCACTCGTGCACTAATGGAGTTTGACGAGTCACTACGTCCTTCTCTACGTAAAGCTGGCTTTGTTACTCGCGACGCTCGTCAAGTTGAGCGTAAGAAAGTTGGTCTTAAGAAAGCACGTAAGAAGACTCAGTTCTCAAAACGTTAATTTATTACGTTTCAGAATTGCAAAAACCCAGCCTCGTGCTGGGTTTTTTGTTTTCAGACGACTCCAATTGTCGTGTTTTTTACTGTCTCTGTTCTTTGAGTTTGCAACATACATTCTCCCAACCCGCTTTATGGTCAAAAAAGTTCAATAATTATAATAATTAGTCGAGTTCGGACGATATCTCAGCGCATTTTTTTGCTACAATTGCGGGGCAAGTAATGAGTCGCGAAAACACTGGTTAAATTTTGATAGCTCACCAGTAGAGCTTGATCTTAGTCAGTGAAAGGTCGCGTATGACGTTTTACCATAGTAAATCGGCTTCATGCTCGAAGTAACCAATCCCCTAATATTCGTGGGTTTATTCGGGCATGGTGCTGGAATAACCTTGTTTTAATCAAGGGATTTATTTATGATCGCGTCTATTTTGTAGTTTCTTAAAATTAACCTGCTGTAACTGATGTTCTCAATATAGCAAGTGTTGAGAATCATAGTGGAGATAAGTGGATGAGCAATGCGCCTGTAGACAACAGCCGACGTCGCTTCTTAACTATCGCTACCTCTGTCGTAGGTGGCGTTGGTGCGGTTGGAGCTGCTGTTCCTTTTATTGCGTCTTGGAATCCGAGTGAGCGAGCTAAATCTGCAGGTGCGCCTGTAGAAGTAGATATCAGCAAGCTTGAGCCTGGACAATTGATTCGTGTTGAGTGGCGAGGCAAACCTGTATGGGTTGTTTATCGTACGCCTGCGATGTTGGATGAAATGAAAAAACACGAAGGTAACCTTCGTGATCCTAACTCAGAAGAGCCACAACAGCTCGACTCTGCCAAAAACTCTCACCGTTCTAAGCGCCCTGAGATTTTTGTCGCAGTCGGTATTTGTACTCACTTAGGTTGTTCTCCGTCATTCCTCAATGGTGGTTTTGGTGAAAAGGTTGAAGGTACTGAGCATGGTTTCTTCTGTCCTTGTCACGGTTCTAAGTTCGATATGGCCGGCCGGGTATTCCAGGCTGTACCAGCTCCGTTGAACCTGGAAATCCCGCCTTATACCTTTATTGACGACACTACCATTTTGGTAGGTGAAGAAGAAGGGGTTGCATAATGACTGCGAAGGTTGATAAGCCAGGCGCAATCGGCGCTGTGATGAACTGGATTGACGATCGTATTCCTATGACGCGTGTCTGGAATATGCATATCGCGCAATACCCAGCACCTAAAAACTTTAACTTCTGGTACCTGTTTGGCTCGCTTGCCATTCTGGTATTGGTTAACCAGATCCTGACTGGTATCTGGCTGACAATGAACTATGTTCCTTCAGGCGAAGGCGCATTTGCTTCAATTGAATACATCATGCGTGATGTAGAGTACGGTTGGTTACTTCGTTATTTGCACTCGACCGGTGCGTCGGCATTCTTCATTGTGGTTTATTTGCACATGTTCCGTGGCATGATCTATGGCTCCTACCAGAAGCCGCGTGAACTGCTGTGGGTATTCGGTATGCTGATCTTCCTAGCATTGATGGCAGAAGCGTTCATGGGTTACCTACTGCCTTGGGGTCAGATGTCATTCTGGGGTGCACAGGTAATCATTTCACTGTTTGGTGCAATCCCTGTCATTGGTGATGACCTGACACTGTGGATCCGTGGTGACTACGTAATTTCAGGCGCTACTCTGAACCGCTTCTTTGCATTGCACGTAATCGCATTGCCACTGGTACTGGTAATTCTGGTATTCCTGCACATTGTTGCGCTACACGAAGTGGGTTCAAACAACCCTGACGGTATCGACATCAAGCGTAAAAAAGGCACGGTTGCTGAAGAAGACAAGCCTAAATTTAAATTCCACGAGTACTACACGAGTAAGAAAGACATCGTTGATGCGATCCCTTTCCACCCGTATTACACCGTTAAAGATATTCTGGGTGTGGCTGGCTTCCTAATCCTGTTCTGTTGGGTGGTATTCTTTATGCCTGAAATGAACGGTTTCTTCTTAGAAGCGCCTAACTTTGAAGCGGCTAACCCGCTGAAAACACCAGAGCATATTTTCCCAGTTTGGTACTTCACACCTTTCTACGCCATCTTGCGTGCAATCCCTGACAAGTTGATGGGGGTTATTGCGATGGGTGTGTCTATCGTGATGCTGGCACTGCTGCCTTGGTTAGACCGTGGTAAGGTTCGTTCAATCCGCTACCGTAGTGGTATCCACAAGCTGAACATTGCTCAGTTCGTTGTTACCTTCTTCATTCTGGGTTGGGCTGGTGCAACGCCACAAACTGTGACTTCTACAATCTTGTCACAGATTTGTACGGTAACCTACTTCATGTTCTTCGTATTACTGTTTGTGTACTCGAAGAATGAAAATACTAAGCCATTGCCAACGAGGTTGACGAAATGATGAAAAAGCTACTGATTGGTTTATTCGCATTGCTGCCTACCTTTGCAATGGCAGCCGGTCCATCGGTTCCTTTACTGGAAGCGAACCATGACCTGACTGATAATGCGTCTTTGCAACGCGGTGCTAAGTTGTTCATGAACTACTGCCTGGGTTGTCACCAGATGCAGTATCAGCGTTATGAGCGTACGTTCCGCGATATCGGTATCCCGGTTGAGATTGGTAAAGAAACCCTGATTTTTGATGACTCAAAAGTGGGTGGTCACATTCTTAACGCAATGGACACTGATGACGCTGCAAAATGGTTTGGTGCTGCGCCACCAGATCTGACTTTGGTCGCACGTGTACGTGGTGCTGACTGGGTATATACTTACCTGAAGTCGTTCTACGTTGACGAAAGCCGTCCGTTTGGTGTAAATAACTCAGTGTTCCCACTGGTTGGTATGCCACACGTTCTGCAGGAGTTGCAAGGTGTGCCTACTGCGGAATTTGAAGAAGTAGAAGAGCACGGCGTAAAAGTTCAGAAAGTGAAAAGCATCACAACTGATGGCTCAGGTGAGCTAAGCGCGGATGAATATGATCAGGCGGTTCGTGACCTGACTAACTTCCTGGCTTATGTTGGTGAACCTTCACGCCTTCAATCAGAAGCACTAGGTATTAAGGTACTTGGCTTCCTGGTTATCTTCTTCATTCTGGCATTCCTGCTGAAGAAAGAATACTGGAGAGATGTCCATTAATCTGGACACTTACCAGCAATTGATGCAATAGGGGCTTAAGCCCCTATTGCTGTTTTTATCGATTTTATTACATAAAATTGGTATTAAAGTGATGTTATTACTTTGTCATTAATTTATGGAGGTAGGCATGGCCGTTGCTGCCAATAAGCGCCCTGTTATGACTCTTTTCTCCGGTGCAAACTGTATGTACAGCCATCAGGTTCGTATCGTATTGGCCGAGAAAGGGGTAAGTGTCGATATTCATCTGGCCGAAAAGGACAACTTGCCAGAGGCACTACATGAGATTAACCCTTATGGTACAGTTCCCACTCTGATCGACAGAGAGCTCGGTCTGTATCAGGCAAATATCATAATGGAATACTTAGATGAGCGTTTCCCTCATCCTCCATTAATGCCTGTCTACCCTGTTATGCGTGGTCGCAGTCGTCTGATGATGCACCGTATTGAAACTGATTGGTACAGCCTGGCAGATAAAATTGCGCAAGGCGGTGCGGATGCAGAGCAGTCGCGTAAAGAGCTGACAGAAGCGCTACTTGCGATTGCGCCTATCTTCAGCGAAGCACCTTACTTCATGAGTGAAGAATTCAGCCTGGTTGATTGTTACCTGGCCCCGCTTCTGTGGCGTTTGCCTCAACTTGGCATTGACTTGTCAGGCGCAGGTGCAAAAGAGCTGAAAGAATACATGCTGCGTTTATTTGAACGTGATTCATTCCAGGCTTCATTGACTGAAGCTGAGCGAGAGATCCGCAGCTAATGACTTCAAATCGCCCCTACCTTTTACGTGCTTTCTACGACTGGATTGTCGATAACCAGTGCACACCGCATATCGTGGTTGATGCTGAGTATCCGGCGGTTGAGGTGCCACGTCAGTTTGTTCAGCAGGGGCAGATTGTGCTGAATGTGAGCCCTTCAGCAGCTGCTAACTTTTTAATGGACAACGATGCACTGAGTTTCAATGCGCGTTTCTCTGGTCAGCCTATGCAGGTATATGTGCCGATTGGTGCAGTACTGGCCATCTATGCGCGCGAGAATGGTGAAGGTACTATCTTCTCCGAACCGGATCTGCCACAAGATGACGAGGTTTCAGAAGAACACACTCAGACTCACGAAGCGATGACTGAGGAGCCTGTTGAAGCCCCTTCAGCAGACAAAGAAACGTCTGAAAAGACGAAAAAGCCCTCGCATTTGAGAGTGATTAAGTAGCACGTCAAATAACAAAAAAACCTGCCCTCTGGCAGGTTTTTTATGTCTATTATAAGATTTCGAAGGCTTTCACGACTTTTAGCACGCCATGAACATTACGCGCAATTTCAACAGCGCGATTCGCTTCATCCTGATTGACCAGACCCATCAGAAAAACTTCACTGTTCTCAGTGACCACCTTAATATTGCCACCATCGATGTGGTCGTCCGCGATCAATTTGGTTTTAACCTTGGTGGTTAGCCAACTGTCGTTAGTTTGTGTGGTGATACCGATATTGCTGCCGATGCGCAGCTGGTTGTATATGCGTTTAATGCCCTGAACGCTCTGCAGGGTATTGTGCGCCTGTTGTTTCATTTCTGTGGTGGTTACCTGGCCCACCATCAGTACATGGCCGTTGACACTCACCAGGCTAATATTGGCATGATTTGCCAGAGCAGGAATACGCTTTAGCGCCAGTGTTCCTTTAATTTCGATATTGTTATCATCAATTTGTGAACCCAGTGTCCGCCTGTCATTGGCCGAAGTAACGGCACCAGCCGTTCCCGCAACCACTGCGGCGGCACAGCCCTGGATCAGTAGAACGGAACAAAGTATCAGTGCAGGTCGTTTTAACATCTTTTATGCGTCCTGTGGAAAGAGAATATTGTCGATTAACTGGCTTAGGCAGTGTACGGTAAACAGGTGAGTCTCAAGAATGCGGCTCGCCCGTTTGCTGGGAACGCGTATCTCTACATCATTTGGCCCCAGCAGCCCGGTCAGTTCGCCGCCATCATCCCCAATTAAGGCGATGACATTAAGATCATTGGTCAATGCAGCTTCTACTGCACTGATCACGCTCTTCTCGTGCCCATCGATGGCGACCACAAAAAGCAGGTCATTTTGATTGGAAATAGCGCGGACCTGACGAGCAAAATAGTCATGGCCCTGGCTTTCTTCTGTGTTGCTGAGGTTGATTTGTGTCTGGCTCAGCGTGAGTGCTGGCAGGCAAGGACGTTCGGTTTCAAAGTAATTGACCAGCAGGTTACTAAAGTGATCGGCAATCATGTGGCAACTTGGCACACCACAACAGATCAGTTTATTGCCGTTGATCAGGCATTGTGCAATGGCATAAGCCGTTGACTCTAATACTTCAGGCAGCGCTTCACCTGCGGCAATTTGTGCCTGAATGCTTTCGGTAAAGATCTCTTTTATTGATTCTTGCATACTAAGTAATATTTCTAATCCATTGGATATCTGGGTTGTTATCGCCTTGAATTGCTACAAAGTCTATTCGCAAAGGGACATTGTGCAACGCAGATTGTTGCAGGTAATTATATATACTGCGACGTAATTTTTGTAACTTACTTTGACTCAAAGCCTGCAGCGCACCACCAAAACCACCACCTCGGCGAAACTTTACCTCAACAAATACCCAGGTTTCGCCGTCTTTCATGATCAGGTCGATTTCGCCATATCGGCAGAGATAATTGCGAGTTATGCTCTTAAGACCTTGCTTCTTTAAGAAAGTTTCAGCAACTCTTTCATAATGTTGGCCTTTTTCTCGGCTGTGATTGAAGAGGTTGCCAAACATAAGTTATTGCTGCGCCTGATAGTCGTCATACAGCTGCTTCATAAACAGCGGGGTCGGTGCCCTTTGATCCAGACTGACCAGTCTGATCTGTTTCTTATGGTATTGTGCCCAGCTCAACTGACGGCTAATACGGTTATCCTCTTTGATTGTGAGTGCCCCGGTCAGGCCATCAAACTCTTTACCGGGGATTTTGCTCAGCTGTTTAACTTCCGGGATCAAATTGAGCGCATCATAGGCCATGGCGAACAGACGCTGTTCAATGTCCGATTGTTCGGGCCACAACTGAGTATGTTGTTCGCGCAAGCTTTGCGACTTGACTGCGCCCGGTAACATCCACGGGACCTCAGTGAAGAACAGCCCGTCGAGATCCCCTTTATCGGTTTTGTCTATTTGTTTGCTATAGCTGCGTGAGCTTGCGTACAAAGGTATACGGTCGGCAAAGGTACTGACGTTTACATCTAAGTAGGGCTTAAGCAAACGGGTTTCGATGGCATCGCCCAGGATGTAGATGGCGTCTATATCGCGACGCGAGCGCGTTTCACTTTCCAGTTCGCGTCTGAACATGCGTTTGATGGTTGCTATCCGTTGCTTTGAGCTGTCAACCTCGAGTAGCTGGCGCACCACTTGTGCCATGTTTTCACTGTCCGAGTAAAACCCGACTTCAGGCTGGGTTTCACTGTATCTTTGCCATTGTGTCTCAAAATGATTGATCAAGCGTTTACCAGAGGCCGTATCGGGTGCCAGCAGCATTGGTTTTTGATAGCCCTTGGCCAAAAAGTGTACCATCGCTTGTTCTACTTCGTGCTCGGGATCCAATGCAAAGTAATAGTGGTTCGGGTTGGCCGTTTGTGTTGCAGTATCAAGTGTATTGAGAAACAGGGCCGGTGTTGTAGTCAGATAGGTACTAGCGGTGAGCTTCTCAACATTACTTTTCAGTAACGGGCCAATCACGAAATCGGCCTGGCTCTGCTGCAGTTCTCTGTCTATTTGTGCTACATCCAGCGTTTCATCAATAAAGAAGATCTCTTCGACCCGGTTATTGTCCATGGCGGCTAAAAAACCATTCTTCAGGGCTCTGCCAAGGCGTTCACTGCTTCCTGAGGCTGGTAATAAAACCGCTAATCGAGTCACTTCGTAAGGAGCCAGATCCAGTGTGGCTTTCACTTTTGTCGGAATAATTTCACTGCCCGGGTGACTGGTATAGCGGCGTTGCCAGTTATTCAGCGCCTGGTGAAGCTGCACCGTCGAGCCCAGGTAAATCTGATGATATTTGGCCAGCTTAACCCAGCCCTGCTGGATCACCGTGCCGCGATCAAAACGCTCCAGCGCATACGACGACAGCTGTTGTAGTGCCTGCCAGATATCCTGATTCAGCCCAGCAATATTTAATTGATGCTTGTTGGCCAGATCTGCACTGTTGAAGTAATGCACCAGCGCTTTTTTGGGAAGCTGTTGAGCGGCGTACACGCTGCCCATCAGATACTGATGCCAGGCCTGATGCTCCGGCAGCTTTAATTTGCTTTCTAAGGTTTGCAGTAAAGCCAGCGCACTGCTGTATTTTTGCTGTTGCTGTCTGGCCAATGCGGTATAAAGCTTGTTTTGTACATGGTCAACACTGGCCTTGCTTTCGAGTTCGCTACAGGCCTGTTCCAGAATGGGCCAGTTTTGCTCGTCAATGGCAGCCTGCCTTGCCAGATACAGCAACTGAATTTTACTTGCGCCTTGTTTACGATTCGCTTTATCAAACAAGCCCTGCGCATCCAGTTGTTCGGCTGGTGCGGTGGTGGTTGTCGCTAATGTCTGTTTGTCTTGTGTTGATGCCGTTTTAGGGGTTGTGCCGCAGGCCGATAACCCCGACAATACCGCAATCACTAGACTTATATTTTTCAGTCGCACTCGCAAACCTTTACTCATACCTTTTGTTTGTGGATATCTTACTGACTGACCCTGGAGAGCTCAATGACAAATGCCGAAATCTCAGACAAAATTGGCACCCTGTATATCGTTGCCACACCCATAGGCAATTTAGAAGACATCAGTGAACGTGCGCTGAAAGTGCTGGCAGATGTCGACTTGGTGGCTGCCGAGGACACGCGTCACACAGGTAAATTATTGAGCCATTTCAGCATAAAAGCAAAAACCTTTGCGCTGCACGACCACAACGAAAAACAAAAGGCGCAGCAGATCCTAACTTGGCTGGAGCAGGGCATGGACATCGCGCTGGTATCTGATGCCGGCACGCCGCTTATTAGCGACCCAGGCTATGCGGTGGTGAACTTATGTCGTGAAGCGGGTGCTCAGGTCACACCTGTGCCGGGCGCCTGTGCCGCAATTGCCGCGGTAAGCTGCTCAGGGTTACCCACCGACCGCTTTCAGTTTATCGGTTTTACACCGGCTAAAAGTCAGGCTCGCCAGAGCTTCTTTAAAGAGGCGCACGAATCTGGCATTACCAGCATTATGTATGAAAGCACCCACCGCATCATGGCTAGCCTGGCTGACTTGCAAACAGCACTGGGTGAGCAGCAGCAGGTAGTGTTCGCCAAAGAGCTGACCAAAACATATGAAACCTTTTTCAGCGGACCCGTCTGTGAGCTGATCGCGTTTCTTGAAAACGAACCTGAGCGCCAGCGTGGTGAGCTGGTATTGATGCTGCCGGGAAAAACCCTGGTGAGCAGCGAAATGACGCCTGAAGCCAAGCAGCTGATCGGCTTGCTGGAAGGAGAAATGCCGCTGAAAAAAGCCTGTGGCATTGCTGCCGAGTACTTCGGATTGAAGAAAAACGCCCTGTATAAAGCGATTATTGCCGAGCGTGAAGGAGAATAAACTCAAATAAGGTAAATTGATGCTGCGTTTTTTGGTAAAGGTGCGTATAATCGCCCGCCTGAGTCAGCCGGATAATCGCTGCCTGTGACGAAAATGATCAGGGGGAGGAAAGTCCGGGCTCCATTGGGCAGGGTGCCAGCTAACGGCTGGGGGGCGTGAGCCTACGACAAGTGCAGCAGAGAGAAGACCGCCTAAGTTCTTCGGAACCGGTAAGGGTGAAAGGGTGCGGTAAGAGCGCACCGGGCCACTGGTAACAGTTGGTTGCAAGGTAAACTCCACCCGGAGCAAGACCAAATAGGGTTCCTTATGGTGTGGCCCGCATCGGAACCGGGTAGGTTGCTCGAGCTTGGGAGCGATCCCAAGCCTAGACGAATGATTATCGATCTCCCTCGGGAGAGAACAGAACCCGGCTTACAGGCTGACTCACCTCATTTTACAAACCGCTTGATTTACTTATGTAGATCAAGCGGTTTTTTGAAATCATCAACTATCAAATCACATTTACATGTGTCGTTTGGTACATAGTATTTGGCTTAAAACTCTACTCGCAATACAAAATTCAACTTACTAATCTTTACAAAATATTGATTTAATTGTTTCTTTTCGGCTAGTGCTATCCTCACTAACAATTTAATTTTACGCTTCTCAAGCGCAATTTTTGTGCTATAAGGTTGTAGTGGTCAACTAATCCCGGACAGTAAATAAAGTTTTTCTTCCGCAACTGCTGGCACCATCATTCCGTTGTTGCTGTGCGGCCTTTGCCAGTTGTAGTAGTCCATTAAATAGTAACCAATATCTTTTTCAGCTTCTTTGAAGGAGTCATAGCCTGTTGACGGAACCCACTCTGTTTTTAAACTCCTAAATAGCCTTTCCATTGGTGCGTTGTCCCAACAATTACCCCGGCGACTCATGCTTTGAGTCATACGATAGCGCCATAGCTTTTGCCTGAGCTTTGTGGCTACATACTGACTGCCCCGATCAGAATGGAACAACACGCCCAATGGCCGACCTCTTTGTTCATAGGCTCTGTCTAACGCTTTGACGGCTAAGTTGGCATCTGGTTGAGAAGACATAGCCCAGCCCACTACACGGCGTGTGCATAAATCCAGCACTACAGCCAGATAAGCCCATTTTCTGCCTGTCCAGATATAAGTAATGTCACCGCACCACACTTGATTTGGTGAACTAACATCAAATTCCCTGTTTAGACGATTAGGTATATCTAGCCGTTCAACGGTTGCTTTTTTATAGCTATGTGAACCTGGCTGCTTGCATATGAGCTGCATATCCTTCATAACGCGCCTGATTTTGAAAAGGCCTGCTTTTATTCCTGAGTCAGCCAGCATAGCCATGATTGTTCGGCTGCCCGCTGAGTTACGACTTAATGTGAACAGCTCATTTATTTTTGCTCGTAACCTAAGTTCATCAGCGTTGATCGACTTCACTCGATGTTTATAATCGTCATAACTTGAACGCGGAACATC
>NZ_PNCJ01000042.1 GCF_005887115.1 Pseudoalteromonas rubra
TAACTGTGTTAAAAATCTTTCATTTTGAACAACTAAATAGCAAAATTTTCGCCGTGTTATCGACGATATTTTCTCGCCTCAAAATAGAACACTTAATTAAGCGAATTGGTATTACTTCAGCTATCAGATAAACGTAACAGGCACATAAAAAGGAATTCGTCATGATCAAAGTCAGCGTTCTATACCCCAAAGGGGAAAATATTACGTTTGATACGGACTATTATTGTAACAAGCATATTCCGTTAGCAAAGGCACGGTTTGGCTCGACATGTAAGAAGGTCGAGGTAGAAGCTGGCATAGGTGAAGAGGCGCCCTATATAGCGGTCGGTAACTTGTACTTTGAGAGCGTTGAAGCTTTTCAGTTTGCTTTTGCACAGCACGAAGCTGAGCTCATGGGAGATGTAGTAAATTATACCAATGCAACGCCTGTGGTGCAGATGAGTAAAGTACTCATATCGTAAAGCGTATTGCTTTGTAACTTCGGCATAGATGCTCTAACGTACTGATGTCAGCTACGACTGTTGTTGTGTACCTAGGTGGGGCAAGTGACGTGCCATAAGCGTAATGATACTCAAATGGCACAGGTGCTCGATGCGTTAAGCGATTGATAGAGTATTTGTTTGAGGCTTACTCAATAGCAGTGATAAAGTGGTATTTGTCAGAATCAGCCTGGGTTAGCCAGTGTTCACCGTTAAAGGGTGCTGACTTCAGTGTAAAGATGTAAAAGTCGATGCCATGCTGGCCCATCATCTTCTCAAAATAGGTCGCTTGCTTACGGTGGCTTGCATCCGTATAG
The DNA here is from genome assembly GCF_005887115.1 of Pseudoalteromonas rubra. Classification (GTDB taxonomy): domain Bacteria; phylum Pseudomonadota; class Gammaproteobacteria; order Enterobacterales; family Alteromonadaceae; genus Pseudoalteromonas; species Pseudoalteromonas rubra_F. The sequence continues at coordinate 797 of NZ_PNCJ01000042.1, forward strand.
GGAATGTCCAAAGCCGTTTTTTCACCGTTACCCCAGCTGTGTACACCAATTTGTTTATTGTCTTCTATTGCTATTGTATCACTCGCTTTTTGTAAAATACGCGGATCACCTGCTGCAAAAAGGTCGGTTCCACCCGAAAAAACGGAACCTGTTCGGGTGACGAGGGTTGTCATTTTATTGTCTCTGATCAGCAGCCCGGTATACATATTGATGTCGTCGTCTGCACTACCGCCAATATGGGTTGAAAACGCCAGGGTCATTTCGGAACTTTCAAATCGGCCCGTTATATCTTTCATTTGCAAGTAAGTTGTCACGCCCAGTGTTGCGTTGATCCGCTCATTTTTACCATCATTCTTAAGTACTTCACGAAAAAAATCGCTGAATGCAAAAGAAGTGTTGATTGTGACTTTATTGTCTTTATCGCTCGCAATCAGCACGGTGTTACCAATGCTGCCTATGTGTTCGAGCGCGTCAGTCTGGAATTCTACTTGAATATTAGATTTTTTGTTTTGAGTAATGGCTTGGATTACCGTGCTGTTATCAGAGCTTGTACGAGTAGACTCGCCGCATTTAAAAATATCCGTAATGACAGAGGGCTGGTAAATCAAACAGTCACCGTCGTCAGCATTACTCAACCACAAGTCTATTGTGTTGCTGTCTGAATCTTGAAGTTTGAGTACCCATTGCCCTTCATCTAACTTTTCAGCGTACTTAACCTGATTGTAAGACCTCCCTTCAAAACTCATTTTAACAGAAGTCAGTATCTGGTTACGTTCAGTGAGCAGAGCCTCCAGCTCAGAGTTTGAAAAATTATGATCTGCTACTGGTCGCTCTGTTTTAGCAGGCGTGACCGACTTGGTCGTCGTTATTGGACTGCTCGATTTAGATGAGCCCGAATTACATCCCGTCACAGAGGCTATACAGGCTGCAACCATCATTAGTTTATAGATTTTCATAGCGATATCTCCACGCAAAAATTTTGTTGAATGCATGATAAAGAAGGGGGAGGGTGGCTTCAGTCATAAAGATGTATGGGAATGTATTTCGGGCTCTGACAAAGCGCGGGTATACTGTTGTTATTAGTGGAATATAAAATTTGGTGACCATGACCCAGCAACATATGCTAATCATCGAAGATGACGAGAAACTTCGAAGACTTCTTAGTGAATACTTTATCAATCAGGGATTTAACGTAACAACTCTGGAAGATGGTAGCCATGCAGTCAGCATTATGTGTGAGACACAACCGGACATCGTTTTACTCGATTTAATGTTGCCTGTCACCGACGGGCTGACAATATGCAGACAAAGCCGTAATCAGTTTCGGGGTAAGATTTTAATCCTGACAGCGAGCAATGATGACTTTGACCATGTTGCAGGTTTGGAGATTGGTGCAGATGACTATGTGATGAAACCAATCAAACCAAGAGTGCTGCTTGCTCGTGTGCGTTCCTTGCTTCGCCGACCAAGTCATGAAATGGAAGCAGACCCGGAGATTGTGAGGCTAGGCCTGCTCAGGCTTGAAAATAAATACAAGCGCTGCGAACTGGATGGCAAGGTTATTCAACTAACCGACAGTGAATTTGATCTGCTGTGGATTTTAGCCAGTCACCCAGACCAAGTGATGTCGCGGGATGAGCTGACCAGAGCATTGCGTGGTATCGAGTATGATGGTGTCGATCGAACGGTAGACAACAAAATCGTGCGCCTACGCAAGCTGCTCAATGACAGTCAGGAAGCATCAAAGCGGATCCTGACAATAAGAGGCAAAGGCTATTTGTTTGTCAGTACGGCGTGGTCGTTGTAACTATCGGATTAACCCTATCCAGGCAGGGAAATAATGAAACGCATCTTTGTTGAATCACTGGCCATCCTGTTTGCCTGCTTTATCGGAGCACTGGTTGCTTATGAAATTCTTGTTTACGAATTGGCAGTAGACTATGAGTTTATACTGGAAGATGATGAGGCACTGGCACATCAACAGTTGCTACAGAATATCGCCGATCATCAAGGAGGGCCGTCTGCACTGGAGGCAATGAAGCAGTATGCACAGCAATCCCATTTGCTTCTGCAGTCACATGAGAGACCTCCCGCAATTGTCTCACAATTTTTCAATGAGAATTCATCGCAGTATATTTATTTTGATGAGGACCGCATTTTGTGGTTTCGCCTGTCGGGAAATACAGCCATATTCAGTTATGTGCCTGACCACAGTAGTGTTGTCAGGCAGAAAATTGATTTGGAAGAGGATCTGGCATGGATCTTTATGCTTGGTAGTTTCGTTATCTTCAACCTGGCTAATATTTGGTTGATTCTGCGTCGTGCCAGAAAGCTGGAAAATACAACACGACGTTTTGCCCGGGGGGATTTGTCGTGTCGGGCAGATTTATCCAGTTCCAACAGGTTAGGCTCTCTCAACCAGTCATTTAACGATATGGCTGATCGCATTGCACAGTTAATTGAGAGCAACCGAGCACTGACCAATGCTGTCGCCCATGAGCTTCGTACACCAATATTTCGTGTACAGTGGCAGGCTGAATTATTGCAAGAAACGAAACTGGATGAGTCACAAGTGGCGACGGTTAATAGCATCATTGAAGACTCGGAGGAAATGGAGCATATGGTTGATGAGCTACTGCATTATACCAGATTGGAAAACGATCATGGTGTACTGTCGCTGGAAACCATTGAATTGGCTGCATTATTAAGTGACAGTAAAAAACGGTGGCAAAAAGATAAGCCGTGCACTGTGAACCTGACAATCCAAGTTACCCCAGACAGGCTCATTGTAGTGGCTGACAAGCGATTACTTATGCGGGCGCTCGACAACCTGGTACGCAATGCTTTTAAATATGCTGATAACGAAGTACGTTTGGTATGTTATGCGCAGGCGCAGTTAGTATATATTTCCGTACATGATGATGGCCCGGGAGTATCTCGGGCGCACCAGGACCATATTTTTGAGCCCTTTTATGTCGCTGATAAAGCAAGAAATAAATCACAAAGTGGGCATGGACTTGGGTTATCAATAGTTAGAAAAATATGCGATCAACACTCAGGCATGATAGAGGTTGGCACCAGCGAGATACTCAACGGTGCTATGTTCACTTTGGTGCTGCCTGCAAGCTATGATAAATCGGGCTAATGAGTATTGGGGGGTGACGTTTATCCCTTGCACGCTTCAGTGTGCTTTTCTGCGCCTTTCTTTGGGGTATTTACTTGAGTTTTGGTCGTTGTCTTTACTACTGAGTATAAACTTGTATAGCTACTTAAGCAGCACACCAGCTGATTGAGTTAAAAGCAGGACCATCCCGGCCAGCAAATTGGCATAACCGGCATTATGTCATCACTACAAAAAGCAGAGCTAGACGTGTCAATAATGGTTTTCCGCATTGTCTCAATGAACATGGGCCCGAGTTTTATCTATTTATACTCAACTTTTTTAAATGCGTCATATACCGCTAGGTGTAGGGTATCTCCGTGATCCAGCTCTTCAAAATAACGAAAGTGC
>NZ_PNCJ01000043.1 GCF_005887115.1 Pseudoalteromonas rubra
TTGACAGTGGGAGTCATACCAGACGCCCCGCTAACCCGGGGCAAATACGGAAGTTGCTTTGTGGTAAAGTGAGCGAAGCGAACCACAAAGCAACTGGAGTGTTTGGCCTCGGTTTAAGCGGTTTGTTATGTGTTTACTTTTGAGATTGCCACTTAGCAATTACTGATTGGTACTGTAATGGTATGTTCAATTTGGCTTCATTTATAGAGCCGTATTTTTGGTCTTGCTCAGTTTCCCAGTGCTCATTACAGCTAAATCTATATACTCCGTCGCCATTCTCATATTTGCAGATCGCTAGCCCATATATTTTTGCTGCTACTTTCCCATTCTCATAGTGAATGTAGCCAAAAGGCTTGTCGCCGGACCAAGCCCACTCTAAGACGTTGGCCCCGTCAATTTCGCTCGGTGGATTATTCATCGGACACCTTCAGACACATAACACCCCAATAAGCGGCGGATAATAGTTGGCTAAAATTGTGAACGAAGTGAACGCAGCCAACTGTTATGCGTCCGACTTGATTGACTTGTTAGCAGTACGATTAGCAATCACTTAACAAGTTGTATTTATTACCACACCAATCAACTTTTACTTTAATTGGATCTGAATCTGAGCCTGCAATTGTGCATATACAAAAATTTGGCCACGATTCATTTTTAAACCCAAAAGTAATACTAGCGCTCTGAATATGAGACAAATCCATTTTTTCCGATTTTAGAATTTGTTTAAATGTGTCTCTAAGCGCATTGTAAGCTAATAATGTTTCTTTAGAACCATTAAACTCTTTAGTAGTAATTGATTCACCAATTAAATCAAATTCAACTTCCGTTAAACCAGATGAAGTGCACTCGTTTCCTAATCTTGGATGCAACCAAGAAAGAGCACTTACACCATGATGTGCAAGGCTATGAATTACACTCCGAGCTCTTTTGATACGATACATACTTAGTACTGCTAACAATTTATTCTACCCCAACATGTCGGAACGTAAACCGACAAAACGGGCTGTATTACATAACCTTATGAGCCCACGGAATAAACTCAAAGTAAACAATCTGTTGCAACTGTCAAAGTCACATCTGTGTCGTATTTGGACAAATTGGGGCGTAATAATGTTATTGGACAACAGCCCTCAAAATGTTTAGGCATCCGGTATCGAACTTACCGGATAAAGCACTTATAAAAACCGCAGGTACCCAACTGGAACCTGTTAATAACCGCAGACCAACCGAAAAATAATGCTGGTTCAATTCAGAAATGAAAATTTACTCAAGGGTAGCTTTGGAGAAGAAAAAGCTCAGCTCTGACATGGTTAATTCAAGTAATAGCGCGTGTTTACCAAACACACCTTAACTGGGCGTTATAAATAAAAAGATAAGTTCAAGAGGGTAAAGCCACCTGTCACACAGGTGGCTTTTTTTGTGGTTAGTCGCTGCCGCGTAGTGAATAAATCACTCGGTTGCGGATCAGCGGGCTGCTTGCATAGATAGCAGACAACACAGATGTGCCTACAATCACCAGCAATGACAGCAGTACGCTGACTATATCCAGCTCTACAAAGTAAGTGCTGTGGTTGCTCAGGTAATAGTAAATCCCAACCAGGCCAAGCAGGGCTATCACGATACCGCTTAGCAGAGGTGTCATCGCATCTTTAAGCAGTAAAGAGATGATACGATTTGGCGCCGCACCAATGGCCATGCGCACGCCTAGTTCAAACTTACGCAGTGTCACACTGTAGCTGAACATACCGTACAGACCAATGGCTGCGAGCAGGATAGACAAGACACCCAGCGAAGCTGAGATCCAGGCAAAGATGCGGTCCAGTGCCAGTTTCTGGTCATGGATGCTGGTCATGTCATAGGCGTCGTACAGGTATACCTGAGAGTGCACCTGCTCTGCCAGCTGGTTGTATTCCAGGACACTGACACGGTTGTTCGGCTTATACTTCACCATAAAGCTGGCCGCCGAGATGCTTGGAATATAAAAGCGCGGGCTGTTTTCCTGTGCAGGTACCTGCATATCTTCAACGATACCCACGATAATGTAAGGGTCTTTTTGACGAGGTAAATACACAGGGCGGTCAAGCACGTTACCACTTGGGTCAATTTGCTCGGCCATAGTGCGGTTGATGATCGCAACCTTCTGGCGATTGGCGACATCTTCTGCGGTAAAGTTACGGCCCTGATGCATTGGCAAACCAATTAAAGGTACGTATTGCTCATCAATGAGTGCCACTCCCGGGCTGATGCGGTCACCACCGCCTTGCTCCGTGGTTACCGCTATGGTCCATTCCATGTTTTTAGTGCGAGCCATAGGGGCATTTGATCCTATACTGACTTCAGCAACCGACGGATGCGTGGCAATTTTATCTTTCAGATCCTGTACCAGACTCATCCATTGCTCACGAGTTTGCAGGTCGACTCCACCCAGCTCCATAGACACATAGGCAACCTGTTCAGATTCAAACCCAAGCGGGCGCTGGATATTGTCTAACGCTTTGCTCAGCACATAGGCATTACAGGTTACCAGCAAGGCGCTGAGGGCTACCTGGCTGGCCATCAGGGTCGTGCGCAGGCTTCTTGAAATTTGCAGGCCGCTGCCTTTACCACTGGTTTGAATGGCACCCGCCAGAGCACGGTACTTGATCTGTTGTGTGGTAATGGTGGCAAACGCAAACGCCAGTAACCAGGCAACCGCAAATGAGAAAACCACAGTTGCCACATTCAGGTGTAGCTCTGCGACGCGCGGAATATGGTTTTGTGCAAAGCTGACCAGCAGATTGTTTGCAATCAAAGTGATCACGACAGAGAAAACCGCCGCGGCTGTCATTACCAGGCCAATTTCAGCCAGAATCGCAGAGAAAATATGACGCTTGTTGGCGCCCAGTGCGGCCTGAATACTGAATTTACGATGGTTATTGGCTGCACGGGCAAGTACCAGGTTGGTCACGTTAACCGCCGCAATCAACAGCAGGATGATCATACCCGCCAGCATCAGTAAGGTTTGAGAGCGGGTATCACCCAAAATGACCGTTTCAAACTTTTCTAAAGTAACGTCAATTTTGCGCGATTCAAAGTAAGCCACGCCAGCGTTCTCGGCGCGGAATTTGGTATTAATGGCGTTGCTCAATACCAGTTCAGCCTGTTTAGGCGATTGATCTGCCTGCAACTTAGCAACCATAAAGATATCGATGAAGAACAGTCCCCAGTCGGTATCGTCTTTTTCACTGACCGGGTTGAAGTCCCATGGCATCCACACCTGTGTTTTATTGTCGACCGACATTAACTGCGGCTCAACGAATTGAGGGCTGGTCACACCAATTACCGAGAACTTAGTGCCCTGAATTTCCAGAGTCTGGCCCAGCACATCCTGGCTGCCGGCATAAAAGTCCTGCCAGAAATCATAGCTGATCACGGCAACCGGGTTGTGGCTGTCTTTACGTTCAGTGTCCTGAAAGCCACGACCCAGCGCATATTCAGCCGCCAGCAATTGCATGAACTCCGGGCCTGTGTATGCCGCTTTGAGTTTGCTTTTGCTCGGGTCGTTTTGCAGTATTTCTTCACCATATTTAATAAAGGTGTGTTGCTCAAAGAGCTCTGCGGAGTTGGCCATTTCGCGCAACCCCGGGTAGTTCTGGGCATTGGCGAATTTTAGCTTGCCATCGTCGGTATGACGCCAGTTACTGATCACCAGTCGTGATTGATCCGGGTAGGGCAAAGGTTCGAAGCTCAACAGGTAATTGAGGTTAAAAATGGACGACAGGGCACCTAAGGTGATCCCTAAGGTCAGCACTATGGTGATAAAATAACCTGGTGCACGCAGCAGGTTATTCAGCGCGTTGCGCAGATTCTTTTTGAATAACATATCACACAGCCTCCGCAACCTGCTCAATGTGCTGCTCAATGAGGCCTTCACTTAAGCGGAATTGCTTGTTGGCGTGATCTGCATACCGAGGGTCGTGCGTAACCAGACAAATTGTGGTGCCATTGTCGTTGAGTGATTTCAGCATCGCCATTACCGCATCACCATTTTTGGAATCCAGGTTACCGGTGGCCTCATCAACCAGTAGCAGAGCTGGTTCACATACCAGTGCCCGGGCAATCGCCACACGCTGCTGCTGACCGCCCGAAAGCTGGTTTGGCTTGTGACCAGCGCGGTTCAGCATATCAACCGTCGCCAGACATTTCTCAACGCGGGTGCGGATCTCTTCGTCGCTATATTGAGTGTTTGCATAATCCAGTGGTAATGCCACATTGTCGTATACACTCAGCTCATCAATCAGGTTAAATGACTGGAAGATAAAGCCGATTTTCTGGTTACGAATGGCTGCCGCTTCTTTAATCGAAAGGCTGCTGACGTCCATGCCATCGAGCATATAGGTGCCCTCTGAAGGAATATCCAGCAGGCCCAGAATAGACAGTAAGGTTGATTTACCGCAGCCAGAAGGGCCACAGATTGAAACAAACTCACCTTCTTTGATTTCTAAATTCACGCCACGCAGTGCATGGGTTTCCATTTCTTCCGTCGCGTAGACTTTTTTGATCCCGTTAAGGGTGATAATTGACTTGGACATAAAATGCTTCTCCCGGCTCCTAGTTGATGATGCCTATTGTTTTTGATTCTTTAAAACTGGCCATATCCGATAAAATAAAGATGTCGCCCAGTTTGGCTCCTGAGGTAATTTGTAAATAGCGTCCGGCGTCTTCGCCAAACGTGACCTGCGCCCGATAGGCCGCATCGCCACTGTCATCCAGTTTGAATAAGGTTTGTGTCGACTGTGTTCTGACGTTGACCGGACGTTCGATATAAAGGGTATTTTCTAGTGCTTTAGTGAAAATTTTTGCATCGACGCTGAGTTCAGGCCGCGCCGAGCTGGATAGCTCTGCAACAAATGCAACTTCGACCTCAACCATGCCATCCTGTACTTCTGGGGTAATGCGCTGTACTTTCGCAGCAACCTGATCGTTGCGAATTTTAACGGTTGCAGCCTGACCAATCTGAACACGTTCAGCCTGCGACTGTGACACTTTGATCAGACCAACCAGGTCATCCTCACTGCCTACCAGCGCCAACTCCTGGCCTGCGATAACACTTTGACCCAGCTCAACCGGTGAGCGCTGCAAAATACCGCTCATGCCCGCTCTGACGGTTAGCCTGTTGACCCGATCCTGGATAGCCTGATGCTGGGCTTTTTGCTGTTCCATCTGACCTTCCTGAATAGCGTAGGCCTGTTCGTGAACCAGTTTGAGCTGCGCCATCCGATTCTCCTGAATATCGATAGACTCTTGTAACTGCTCATATTCAAGTACCGTGGTATTGTAGCTTAGTCGCGATACTATCCCTTTCTCTACCAGCTCAGTTTCGGCAGTTTTTTTAAGTGCCAGCTTTTTATACTCGGCACGCAGTTCGCTCAGCTTAGAGGATTCGGTAAGTAACTCTCGTTTATTGTCCAGTGCCAGGCGTTTGAGATTGGCTTCTTCTTTTGATAGTGCCATCAAAGAGCGTTCTAACTCTTGCTCCATTTCCGGGTTACTCATCCGTAAGATAACCGAATCCGGGGTGACCCGGGCGCCTGGCTTGAGTACCACTTCGTCAATGGTGGCAGGGTAGCGGGCAGTGATCAGCTTTTGGCTGTTTGATCTGAGTACACCAAAGCCGGTGATTTCAGCTTGCAGCGTGCCCCGTTGCACTTGTGCTGTCACTATGTCGTTGCGTTGGATCTTGCGCTCGCCATCGGGTTTTAAGGCAACCCAGCCCAGGATCGAAACACACAGTAACGCGGCACCTGTCATCAGATACTTTTTATTCGATTGCTTTTTAGCTTTGTGTTTGACTACATCCATCTCTATTCCTTAAATGACGTTCCCGGGCCCTGTCGGGCCCGGCATTACGTTATGCGGTTTGCGCTTTAGTATCGTCAGCTTCCTGGTCCGGGCTGGCATCATCGTCATCATTGGCTTCGTCAATGTTGCGAATGTGCTTGTTCATAAAGCCCAGCACAGCAAATAGCACTGGCAGTGCCGCGAGCAGGATCAGCATTAAGCCAATACCACGACCCGGGCCGGTGCCAATGAGTGGTCCGAAGAAGTTTGATACCGCATTCTCACTACGCATAACCGGCTCAAACACATAGTCGGCCAGAGGTCCGGCGAGGAAATCACCCAGCGGAATGGTAAATTGTGCAAACATCCTTCTCAGAGCAAACACACGTCCTTGCATTTTTGGCGGGATACGTGTTTGCCAGATAACCTGGCTACTGCCGTTAATGGTAGGAACACAAAACTGGAACAGGAACAGGCCGATCATAACGACCCAGATCATATTGCTCATACCCATGATGAACAGACAAATGCCCATGGCCAGACCGCCGAACAGAATACCGTTGATCTTGCGTTGCGGACCGCCACTCCATGCCAGGTAGCTGGCACCAACCAGCGAGCCGATACCGCCAACGGATAACACCAGACCTGTCTGCCAGTTTTCGGCAGTGAAGTTCACCATAGGAACAATGGAAATTGTGCCCATACTTACTACGAAGTTAACAAGGCAGAAAAATAATAGCAAATAGACGAGATCTTTTTGCTGGAACAGGTAGTTCCAGGCCACTTTGATCTCCTGCCACATGTTAGATTCTTCTTCTGCGCCCTCGTAAGGTTCTGGTTTAGGGATTTTCACCAGTAGCAGGGTGCACAGGGCAAATACAAAGGTCACTAAATCAATGATGAAGATAGTGAACAGATCCACAAAGGCTAGCAGAGCACCCGCTAATAACGGACCTGCAATCAGTGAGATAGAACCAATCATCTGCATCAAGCCCGATACCCGGCCATAATCCTTACGCTCAATCAGGGTGGTAATGGCTGCGATATTCGCCGGTCCCTGGAAGGCTGTGGCGATGGCAGAGATACCCACACCGATAAAGATGATCCACATGTTCAGCATGTCGAAGTAGAAACATGCTGCCAGACCAAGCGTGACCAATGCGCTGAGTGTGTCAGCAAAAATCAAAATCAGCTTACGATCGTAGCGGTCAACCAACGCACCGATAATGGGAGAAAAAATAATGGCCGGCAGACCGGTTATCACGGCAACCATAGTAAAGCTGGTTACTGAGTCGGTTTCGCCCAGTAGCCAGATACCGACGGCAAAGCTGGTGATCCCTGAGCCCAGTACAGATACCATCTGTCCCAGCCACATAAGGTAGTAGGTTTTCATCCCACTACTGGAGTTTTTGATTGTCTCAAACATGGAAAAATCTCTTCATTATAATTGGTTATAGGTTGCAAGGATCTCTTTTAAACACGCTTCACAATGCTCAGCAAGGCGCGCTATTTTGGCTTCTTCAAACTGATTACTACTGAATTCCCAGCGCACACTCAGTTGGTTCTGCTTGATATAAACACCCACGGCAAGAGGACGCAGACGCTTGGTTTCTTTATCCAGCCCATAGCCGCCGAAGCCATCTTCACGTTGTAACACGCGCAGATCGGCGACATTGTCATGGCCGAAGTAGTTAAAGAACACCTGAGGTTCAGGGACGGTATTAAAGTGGTCGATTAGCTCCTTATCTTTTGCCAGATAGCGCAGTACGCCATAGCCGATACCGCCGTTAGGAATGGCTCTGAGTTGTTCATTGATATACTTCATGGCACCAACCGGACTGCGGTTGTCGCCATAGCTGAGAAAAGCGGGGTAAATGGTATTGAACCAGCCCACGGTGCGAGACAAGTCGACGTCATCAAACAAAGGTTCACGACCATGACCGAGCAGGTCGATCATCAGACAGTTTGAGTCACACTCACGCATAAAGGCATAGACGATACTGGTCAGCAAAACACTGTCTATTTGTGCGCCCGTCACCTTAGTTACTTCTGTTGTCAGCAAGGTGGTTTCGGCTTCATCAAACTGTACATAGACACTCTGTGAAGAATCCATACTGTTGACGCCATCCGGGTAATCCTTTGGCAGGTCGGCGGCATGTTTACGCTCTTCAAGCATCCAGTATTCGCGCTGTTTCTGAGCGTCTTCCGACTGGCTCCATTGAGTGAGCTTATCCACCCACTGAGCAAACGATGTGCCTTTTTTGGGCAGCTCCAGAGGCTCGTCGCGACTGATCTGACGGTAGCAGGTTTCAAAATCATCTATGATGGTATGCCAGCTGCCAATATCCGCCAGCATAAAGTGGCCGATCAGGAACAGCATAGGCTTTTCATCATTACTTGACGGATACAGTATGGCACGGAACAGCGGCCCGTTGGCCATATCCATCGAAGTGGCTGTATCAAAGATGTGGTAGTTGACCTGCTGCGCCTGTGTGCGTTCTTCGGTTTCTTCCACAGTGGCAATTGTCAGGGGCGCCTGGGCCGGCAGTTCATCACCTATCAGCTGATGCTGACCAGCCGCATCTGTGGTCAGACGCATTCTCAACGTGTCGTGCTGTGCCATCACATGTAATAGAGACTGCTCAATTGCCGAAATATCAAAGTCTTTGTCTCTGGGTAGCAGGAATACACCCAGAGTGTGATATTCCGGATGAGTATGAGACAACTCCAGGAAGTGCTTTTGTGCCGGTGTCATGGCAACCGGGCCAACCACAGGCTCGACCTGACGCAGGATCTGCGTGGTCAATGATGCTTCGGCCAGGGCACGCACGGTTTTGTGCTGGAACACTTGCTTTGGCGTGATTTCGATATCAAACGGTTTGGCTTTGGCAACCAGACGGATCACCAGTAGTGAGTCACCCCCCAGGCTGAAAAAGTCGTCGTCTATGCCCACTTGCGGTGTTTTAAGAATTTCGCTGTACAAGCGGCACAGCGTGGCCTGCAAGTCATTTTCCGGAGCACAGTAGGGCACTTTACTGCTCATCGCGCTCATGTCTGGTACCGGTAATGCGCGACGGTTCAGTTTACCGTTGGGCGTCAGAGGGATCTGCTTAAGGTATACAAATAAGCTGGGTACCATGTATTCGGGCAGCTTTTTCTTAAGGTGACGAACCAGCTGTTCCTGCTCCAGTTCACCCGCAGCACTGCTGTAATAAGCGATAAGCTTTTTATCACTGCCAAATGTGTGCACCTGACAAACCGCTTGCTCTATGTCGTTGTGGCTGTTCAGTGTGCTTTCAATTTCGCCCAGCTCGATACGATAACCGCGCACTTTTACCTGATCATCGGCACGGCCCAGGAAGATGATTTTGCCGCTCGGGTCGTACTTGGCCAGGTCTTTGGTTCGATACAGTCGCAGAGTCTGACCTTTATAGTCATGGCTGATAAATGCCTCGTCAGTCAGGTCATCACGATTGAGATAACCACGGGCAAGACAATCACCAGTGACGTACAGTTCGCCAGGTACGCCAGGCGGTACTGCCTGCATCTGGCTGTCGAGCAGCAACATAGTGACATTTTCAATCGGTTTACCTATGGTCACCGCACCGGTTTCTCCGTCACCACTTTCAATACGGTGGCGCGAACACCATACGGTGGCTTCGGTAGGGCCATAAAGGTTCCAGAAAGACGAGGATTTAAGCAGCAGGTCTTCTGCCAGCTCAGGTGGGAGTGCTTCACCGCCACAGAGGATCCGCATGTCGCGTTTACCCTGCCAGCCCAGTTCCAGCATCATACGCCAGGTCGACGGGGTAGCCTGCATAACGTCGATATCGTGGCGGTCAATCAACGCAATGAGCTGGGTCGGATCCAGCACTTGCTCTCGTTGTGCCAGTACCACAGTGGCGCCGCTGATCAGGGGCATAAAGATCTCAAGCACCGCAATGTCAAAACAAATGGTGGTGCAGGCCAGCAGTTTCTCGCCTGTGCGCATGCCGGGTGCCTGTTGCATTGCGAACAGGAAGTTACTGACACTGTGATGTGGGATCATCACCCCTTTGGGGTTACCGGTCGAGCCGGATGTGAAAATCACATATGCCAGCAGGTCTAAATCATTGGCCACATCAAAGCTCAGCGCGATATCCGCATCCGGCTGCGGTGCAGCTGCGCTCAACAGGCCATCGGGTGTGATCAGAGTCAGCTGACTATACTGGCTGAATTTCTCACTGAGCGAGTCATTGGTGATCACATATTGTGTCTGAGCATTGTCCAGCATATAGCTGACCCGCTCTTTCGGGTAGTCGGTATCAAGTGGAATGTACGCTGCGCCAGTTTTCAAAATCGCCAGCATGGCGACTATCATAGACGCATTACGATGCGTGGCCATGGCCACAAAGTCACCCGCACGCACACCTTGCTGATAAAGGTGGTTCGCCAGGGCATTAGCACGGTTTTCTAACGCCTGATAGCTCAGGGTGAGGTCACCATCGATGATGGCACTGGCGTTGTGAGTACGGTTAACCTGCGCACTGACCAGCTGGTGCAGCGGCTGATGGTCAAAGGTGTGTTGTGGCCCATCCTGCCATTGCTCTGTGATGGTCTGCTGCTGCTCCTGAGAGAGCAATGAAAACTGCTCAATTTTTTGTTCAGGCGTGGCTATCACGCGCTCCAGCAATAATGCAAAGTGACCGGCAAGTCGCTCAATCGACTCCATATCAAACAGATCAGTATTGAACTCGATAAAGCCACTCAAGGTATCTGACTGGCTAAAGTAGAAGGTCAGATCCAGTTTGGACGTTTTGTTCTCCGAGCTCATGGGCGCAAACAGGGGTTGCTGCCCTGATGATGCCGGATTACCCATTGATGAGGTGGTGTTATCGAGGATCAGCATGACCTGGAAAATAGCGGCTCGGCTTAAATCCCGGGTCGGGTTTAACTCATCCACCAGTTTTTCAAATGACACGTCCTGATTCGCATAAGCATCAAGCAGCGTTTGCTTTTCCAGATCCAGCATCTGAGTGAAGCTTAGTTCGGGCTCCACCTGGGTGCGAAACGCCAGAGTGTTGGTAAAAAAGCCCAGTGCCTGCGCCAGGGTGGGTTTTTCACGATTGGCAATCAGGGTACCGATGGCAAAGTCGCTCTGACGCGTGTATTTGTGCAGCAAAATGCGCAGTACACACAGCAGCAGGTTATAGGTAGTGATACCACGTTGCTCGCAAAACGCACGTACCCGTGCAGCCAGGTGTTCTTCCAGTGGCAGTCCGCAGGCATCGCCGTTAAAAGTGCGCTCGGCCGGGCGAGGGCGGTCGCAATACAGTTCAATCGGCGGAACGGCTTCGAGCTGTTTCAGCCAGTACTGCAGTTTGCTTTTCAGTGCTTCTTCTTGCTCAGGCATACGTTGCCAGCAGGCATAGTCAATATAGCTGGCCTGCGGTTTAGCAGGCTGTTCGCCTTTGCTCGATAGTGCGGCATAGGTTTGGTTGACATAGCGAATAAACAGATTGTGCGACCAGGCATCAAATCCGATGTGGTGTACATTGACATACCAGATGTAGTGATCGCCGGCGAGCTTGAACAGGCGAGTGCGGAAGATGCCTTCGCGAGTAAGATCGAATGCGCGTTCGCAATCTTCCTCAATTTCTCTGAGCGCATCTTGTTTACCCTGCTCCAGCGTACGCTCAGAGAAATCGACAATGGGCAGCACTCGGTATTTGTCCTGTGCTTTGAGCTCATCCATGCTCAGGATGACCTGATGCGCTTCGCCCTGATCTTCGTCAAACCGACAGCGCAGAATGTCGTGATCTGCCAGAGTTTGCTCAACGGCCTGAGTAAAGCTATCCAGATCCAGCGGTTGTGTGCTCTGGTATAGCTGAGGAATGCTGTATTCCGGGCTCTCTGGTTCGTAGCGAGACAAGAACCAGATCCTTTGTTGTTCATGCGAGAGTGGAAAACGTTGCTGCGCTGCTTTAGCCACGACGGGAATATCGTTGGCCACCGCTTTGGCTGCTTTGTTTTTTTCCGCAAGTTGTTGCAGTAACTTAGCCCGTTTTTCGGGGCTAAGTGCACTGAGTTTTTGTTGAATATCCATAATGCCTCATTGTTATTCTTGTTCTAGTTCCATCAGTAATGCAGCTAAATCGGCGTCATCCACCTGACTTAACTGTACTTGCTCAATGTGACTGCTTAGCTGGCTTACGCTCTGATAGGCCAGCACATCGGCAATCGTCAGGCTGCTCAGGCCAAATGCCTCGTTGAGTCCTGCGACCAGCTGCATGGCCAAAATAGAGTTGCCCCCGAGTTTAAAGAAGTTGTCACTGAGCCCGACTTTGTCCTGGCCGAGAATGTTCTGCCATAAGTCACAAATGGTTCGCTCTGTCTCACTTTGCGGTGCCTGGTAGGGCATTAACTGAGTGAGCTGATAGCGACTTAGTGCCTTTTTATCGACTTTACCGCTGGGCGTCAGTGGCAGCGTGTCCAGTGCTATCAGATGAGTCGGCACCATAAAGTGAGGGAGTTGAGCTGATAAACCGGTGACCAGCTGCGTCTCTTCCAGTGCGCTCTGGGCGACATAGAACGCCGCCAGCACAGGCTCGGCCTGGGTCTGGTTGATGACCACAGCACACTGACTGACACCGCTTTGCCGTTCAAGTACGGCTTCAATTTCCTGAAGCTCGATACGGTAGCCACGCAGCTTCACTTGATCATCCAGACGTTGCAAATAGGCCAGTTCGCCATTGCCAAGCTGACGGACTAAATCTCCGGTCAGATAGGCATCGACAGGTTGGCCGTCAATATCCAGGGTAACGAACTTTTCGGCATTCAGCTCAGGGCGGTCACGGTAACCCATGGCCACACCCTGGCCCGCGATAGCCAGTTGTCCCATTGCACCAAAGCGTGCCAGCTGATTATGCTCATTCAGCACATACAACTGGGTATTGTGGATCGGGCAACCTATGGTTACGCGCTCACCGGGCAGGATCTGTTTGATGCTGGACCAGACGGTGGTTTCTGTCGGGCCGTACATGTTCCACAGTGCCTGATTATCCTGTGCCAATTGTTGTGCCAGTGCATCGGGCAGAGCTTCACCACCAACCAGACAAGTGAGGTTAGATTTGCCTTGCCAGTTTGCGCTATACAGCAGACGCCAGGTGGCGGGCGTGCCCTGCATCAGGGTAATATCCTGCTGTGCAATCAGGGCACAAAGTTGTGCGCCATCTTTGCTTTGTACATCGTTCGCCAGTACCAAAGTGGCACCACAGTACAGTGGCAAGAAAAGCTCCAGCACAGAAATATCAAAGGAGTAGGGGGTAATGGCCAGCAGCTTGTCTGTGGCGGTGCAACCCGGTTTTTCAGCCATTGCGTACAAGAAGTTATTCATGTTGGCACGGCTGATATCAACCCCCTTAGGCAGACCCGTTGAACCCGAAGTGTAGATACAATAGGCCTGATTTTCAGGGCGATACTCAGGTGTTGTTAATGCACAGGTGGCCGCATCGAGCTGATTGATATCAACAAGCTGGCAGTCTGCGCCAAGGCTAAAGCCGGACTCTGTACTATCGCTGAGTACAAATCTGACTCCCGCATCTGTTGCAATAAAGCTCAGACGCTCGCTGGGATAGTCTGGGTCCAGTGGCAGATAGGCTGCACCACAATGAAGAATGGCAAGCAGGCTGATCAGTAAGTCTCCCTGGCGTGGCAGTGAGACCGCGATAAGGTCGCCCGGTTGTATGCCAAGCTGGTGGAGTTGCATGGCACGCGTTTCAACCGCCTGCTGTAATGCTTCATAACTCCATTGTGCTTCGCCACAGATCAGCGCCGTCTGCTGCGGGTGCTGCGCGGTGTGGTGCGCCAGTTGTGCCAGTAAGTCAGGGATCTGCGTGGGGGCAATGGCAGTTCCTTGCGGCAGATTTGCCAAAGTGTCTGACTGAGCTGTGCTTTCTAATGTTTCTACCGAGCCGTCCAGGCTGCTCGCCAGCTGCGTCATAATTGCAATATAGCGTGCGCGCAGTAAAGCGATAGTGTCGGCAGAGAATAACTCTTCGCTGTACTCCAGGTGCCCTTTTATCCCCGCAGGAGAGGCGACCAGAGTTAAGGTCAGGTCAAATCTGGCGGTGTCATTGGGCGTATCCGGCAAAGACAGTGTCAGCGTATCCGTGATGGGGTGTGACTGCTCCCCGCTGCTGCTTAAAAAGTTAAAGAATACCTGAAATAGCGGGTTGTAATTTAAAGCCCGGTCGACGTCCAGTAACTGGACTAACGATTGTAACGGCAGGCTCTGGTTGTCAAACCCAGACAAGATGCGTTCCTGCGTTTGCGCAAGCAGCTCAGTCAGAGTTTGCTCAGGCGTCAGTGTCATGCGAATTGGCAGGGAGTTAACAAATAATCCCACAACCTGATCCAGCTGATGGCCCGGGCGTCCGGAAACCGGAATGCCAATGGCGAAATCCTGCTGTCTCGATTGCTCTTGCAATAACAGTGCAAAAGCACACAGAGACAAGGTATATAAAGAGACACCAGCGCGGCTTGCCTGCTGTTCCAGCTGCTGACTTTGCGCCGCAGGCAGCGTCAACTCAAGACGACTTCCCCGAAAGCTGGGACGAGCCGGGCGAGGTGCATCGAGCGGCAAGTCCAGAGTATGCGGCATACCGTTTAACGCATCGAGCCAGTATTGCTGGCTGTGTGCTAAAAATGCCTGGCCTTGCTCTGTGTGCTGCCAGTGGGCGTAATCCAGTAACTGCACCGTCAGATGATCTGGCTGCCAGTGATTGCCCTGAAGCTGCTGATGATAACAGGCGGTCAGCTCTTTGATCAGCACATCCATTGAAGCGCCATCGCAGAGAATATGGTGGATCACTAACCCCAGCCAGTGACGGCCATCCCCTAGCTGATACAAGACCCAGCAGTAGGCTGGTTTGGCCAAATCGAACTTCTGCTTGAGCAGAGTATGAAAGTGCGCTTTTGCCTCTGTCTCACCCAGTTGCAGCGTTTGCAAAGGCAGCTCAACGGTGTTGAGCACTTGCTGGCGGGCTTCACCCTGATGCTCAACAAAACAGGTGCGCAGTGCTTCATGTCTGGTGGTCAGGGCTTGCAGTGTGCTGATGAGCACGGTTTTATCCAGCGGGCCATCAAGTTGCACTAACAGCGGCATATTGTACAGTCCGGCCTCACCGGCATATGCATCCAGCACATACATCTGTTGCTGGCTGTGGGTCAGGGTACCTGCCTCTGTGCGAGAAACCGGTTGCAGTGCACTCATGCGCTGCTCTGTTTGCTGCTGCTCCAGCAATTGCGCTTGCTGTGCGATACTTGGCGCTGCGAAAAACTGCTTCAGCGTGAGCTCTTTATCTAACTGCTGTGTGATCTGACTGAGCACTTTAAGTGCTGCCAGTGAGTGACCCCCTTGCAGGAAAAAACTGGTTTCACAACAGAGCCCGGTCTTATTCAGTACCGTCTGCCAGATGGTCAGCAACGTCGCCTCAAGCTGCGAGTTAGGCGCAGCACGCTGAGTCAGTGCGTTAACCACATCGGCTTTAGGCAGGGCTTTTTTATCAATTTTCCCCCGCGCGGTCAGCGGCAGCGCATCAAGTTGAATAATGTGCTCTGGGAGCATGTAGGCGGGTAAAGTCTGAGCCAGCACATAGTTGAGCTTGTCTTGCTGTAACTGTGCCTGACTGACGACATACGCAACCAAGGTTGGCTGAGGTGTTTGCTGCACAACGCAAATACTGGCGGTCACGCCTGTGATGTTGTTTAGCTGACGGCTGATCTCTTCGGGCTCAATCCGGTAGCCCCGGAATTTCACTTGCTCGTCAATGCGGCCTTTGAAATAGAGCAGCCCCTGTTGGTCGTAATATGCCTGGTCGCCCGTTGCATACAAACGTTGCTGTAGCTGAGGGTGGACCGCAAATTTTTCGGCGCTTACCTCTGGCAGGTTTTGATAACCTTGCGCCAGGTTGTCACCACCAATATAGAGCTGGCCAAGTACATAAGGGGCAACCGCATGACCCTGCTGGTCCAGCACATAGACCTGGCTGTGTGGCAGCGCAGAGCCAATTGGTACTGGCGAGCGGTGAATATCAAGCTGATTGACTTCGTGGGCACTGCAGCTGATAGTGGCTTCACTCGGCCCGTAGGCATTGATAAAGCGTTGGGTTTTGGGGTTGGCCAGCGCGAACCAGTTGGCAACGGTACGATTTTGCAGTTGTTCAGTGCCGGTTACGACCAGTTTGATCTCACTTGGCAGCGGCTGATCTGCATGACGCAGTTGCTCCATCCAGGCATGCAAATAGCCTGTCGGCAGGCTCAGGTGATTGAGTGCGTAGCGCGCAATCAGATCACCCAAATCGGCAAAAGAGGGGGTGTCTTTTGTCGTACGCAGCACGACCTGACCACCGTGATACAGGATTGGGAAAAACTCTTCCAGTGCCAGATCAAATGACAACACCGAAAATTGCAGCGCTTTGGTATGCGCCCCCAGTTGATAGAGCCTGGCAACCGCCTGACAGTGGTTGTTGAGCGCTTGTCTGGTTACGCGTACCCCTTTGGGCGTGCCCGTAGAGCCTGAGGTATATACGAGATAGCCCAGTTCAGGATCTGTGCTCGCCTGTACATCAAGCACGGTCAGTGCAAGCTGGTTTGTGTCATCTGTTAACATTACGCTTGCCTGAGCATCCCGGGCAATAAACTCGCGCCGGGACTGAGGTAAAGCAGGGTCAATGACAACGAAGGCACACCGGGCAAACTGGGCCGCCAGCATGGCTATCACGCAATGGTAGCTTTGCTCACAGCTAATGGCGATGGTCTGTCCGGTCTGTGCCACAGAGCGCAGCTCACTGCTGACGCTGCGCACCACCTGAAGTAACTGGGTATAAGTAAGGCTGGTATCCTGATCCGGTTGTGCGCCGGGCGCAACCAGTGCAATGGACTCTCCCTGATGCTCAGATAACGCGATGAGTCGCTCACTGAAGCAGGGCACCAGATGTGATGGCTGAGGCTGATTCAGCAGCGCCGACTGTTGTGCATAATCGAAGCTGCTAAGCTCACCAATCGTGCACTCAGAGCGGGTCAGCATCACATTGATGATAGCGGCGAGCTGGTGCTGCCACTGACGCACTTGCTCTTTCGTAAACAGCGCCGTGCGAAATTCAAAGTAGCCGCTAAATGTGTCACTGGCTTGCTGAATTTCCAGCGTAACATCCAGTTTGCTGTAGTGTCTTTGTACCGGGTAGGGCTGCCAAATTGGCGCTTCCTCAGAGTTTGATGGCGTGCTGCTGCTCAGGTTATTAAATGAAAACATCACCTGGAACAGCGGATTCGTGCCACTGTCACGATCTGCCCCGAGCAAATCGACCAGTCGCTCAACCGTGACCTGGTTACATTGCAGATCCTGATAGAAATGCTGCTGCAACCGGGAAATAAAAGCGCTAACCGGTGTGTCCGGGCTCACGCCTGCCGGGATCAGTAAGGTGTTGGCAAAGTTGCCCACCATAGCGCGTTGCTGCTGATTGGCACGTGCCAGCTCAGGCATGCCCACAATAAAATTATGCTGACCGGTCAGCTTATGTAGTAACAACTGATAAGCGGCAAGAAAAAACACACATGGTGTGATAGCAAGTTGCTGGCAGCAAGCAGTGATTTGCTTGCTGAGCGCGTTATCAAAGCTGAAGTTGACATAACTGCCTTGCTGTAAATCCTGCTCCGGTGATGCCGGGTTGAGCGCCAGAGACAAAGTATGTTCAGTGTCTGCAAGGCGGCTCAGCCAGTATTGTTCCATTGCACTGCGGTCGCCGCTTTGGGTGGCGAGTAACTGAGTCAGCGTGTAGGCGGGCTCTGTCGGTACACGTATAGCACCCGAGTACAGAGCCATAATGGCGCGTTCGACCATCACCACCGAATAACCGTCCAGCGCAATATGGTGGAAACACAAGGTCAGCACGTATTCGTCTGCGGCCTCAGTGTTATGGAATAACCGGAACCGACACGGGTACTGACGACTGAGCTCAAACGGCACTTTTGCCTCGGCTTCAATCGCGTGTTTCATTTCGCTTGCTGAGTTCACCGGCACCTGCTCAAACGGGACCTTTTCCAGAGGCTGACTGAACTGTCTGGGCTCGTCTTTGACCATCACAAATTTACTGGTCAGGGCCGGGTGTTGTTGCATGACAGCGGCAATTGCTTGTTGCAATGCCGCAGTATCTGGTCTGCCAGCAAAGCGGTAGGCACGAAAAATATTATTCATGCCGCTGGTGGCATCCAGCTGATGACTGAACCAGAAGCGTTGCTGCTTATCGCTCAGTCCCAGCAGGGCCAGACCCGCCTTTTGCTGTTGCAGTTGTTTCAGCCGCGCGAGTTTTTCTGCGCGGCTCAGAGTTGAGGCTGTCATCCTAGCTTTCCTCGCCATCCATCGCAGCCAGCAAGGCATCCAATTCCTGATCGGACAGTTGCTCGTCGATTTCAGCCTGTTCCGGTGCATGGGCAGGATCCGCTGCCTGAGGTGCATGCTGCTGCTCGTCCAGTTTGCGGACCAGCTGAGCGACCGTAGGGGCAGTGAACAGGTCAACCAGAGTGAGATGTGCCTGTAGCTGCTCTTCGATGTTGGCAATCACTTTGACTGCGACCAGCGAGTGGCCACCCAGCATAAAGAAGTTGTCGTTACAACCAACCTGCTCGAGTCCCAGGGCTTGTGCAAAAATAGCGCACAGTGTCTGCTCTCGCTCAGTCTGTGGTGCCACAAACTGAGCCAGCTTACTGCGTACATCAATCGGGTTCGCCGCAATAATGGCATTGCGATCCAGCTTACCATTACTGGTTAACGGGAACTGCTCCGCTTTAACGAAGAAGTCTGGGATCTGGAAGCCCATCAGCGCAGACTGACAGTGATCCAGCAATGCATCGTCCAGGTTCTTGTCTGCCTGATAATACGCGGCCAGATGCTGATTATCTTCACCAGTTACAGCCACACACACGGCTTGTACACCAGGGTGCTGACCTATTACTTCTTCAATTTCATTGAGTTCAACCCTGAAACCACGCACCTTGACCTGGTTGTCGTTACGGCCGATAAACTCAAGCTGTCCCTGGGCATTTTCGCGCACCATATCGCCACTGCGATACAAGCGAACGGTGCGTTCAATTCCATGCAGCTTAAAGGTATGAGTGACAAAGCGTTGTGCGTTAAGCTCGTTATCCAGATATCCCTGAGACAGTCCCAGTCCGGCCAGATACAACTCACCAATGCCACCTTGTGGTACACACTGGCCTTGTGCATCCAGCACAAACCCTTCGCTTCCTTTGATGGCGGTACCAATGGGCACTGAGCGTGACAGCGCAGTGGCTTCGAGGACGTCGGCTGTGAGTTGCTGACAGTATGAGAAAGTAGTGTTTTCTGTCGGTCCATAGCCATTGATCAGGATGCAGTGCGGATTGTGCTCCACAAACTTTTGCACTTTGTCCCGAGACAGCACGTCACCACCGGCCAGCAAATAACGTAGCGAGGCGGGCAGGGCTGTTTGTTGTGCTTCAGCCAACTGATGGAACAGGCCTGCGGTTAACCACATATGGCTGATGTTGTGGGTGTTCAGGTAATCCTGATACTGAGCCAGAGACAGACGCTTCTGCGCTGGCACAACCAAAGTGCCGCCATTGAGCAGTGGTGCATAGATCTCAAGTGTGGAAGCATCAAAGTACTGAGACGAGTGCTGCAGCCATACGTCTTCACTGCCCAGGGCAATGAAATCAGGCTGTTCTACCAGACGCAGTATCCCGGCTTGCGGAATGCGAACCCCTTTGGGTTTGCCCGTAGAGCCCGAGGTGTACATGATGTATGCCGTCGAGTCCTGAGTACCTAAATCCAGCAATGGCGCATCAGACATATCGGCAATTTCGCTGATATGTACCAGGTTGAACCGCTCTGCCAGTGTCAGTGCCTGTTGATCGGTCACAATCACCGGGCTGGCATTTAGCTGTGCCAGGTCATCGAGCATTGTTTGGGTACGGATTTCACCGCTGTCCAGGTCGATAGGCATATAACTCGCACCCAGACGAGCCGCCGCGAGCATGGCAGCATAGAGTTCAAAGCCGGGTTTAAGTACCAGACCCAGAGTATCACCCGCAGTAACCTGTGCCTGTAGTGCTGCGGCTATGCTGGCAGAGCGCTGTTGCAATGCCAGGTAGCTGTACTCGGTTGAGTCTGCATCAATAACAGCTGTGTTATTCGGGTATTGCGAAACCTGGCGGTCGAACAGGGCTGCAACCGACGGTGACAGCTGTGATGCGAGTTCATCTTCGTTCATCAGTAGCTGACTGGCAGAGCTGGCATTGATGGCCGTCAGCTGGTCAATAGGCTGATCCGGGTTTTGGGTCAGGTTAGCCAGCAGGTGCATAAAGTTAGCCACCATTTCCTGCATGGTTTCTTTGGCAAATAGATCGGTACTGTATTCCCAGGTCATAACTGCTGCCGCGCGTCGTGATGTAGTTTGTCCTACGCGTTGCTCTGCATGCGGCGCGACTATGATGTTCAGGTCCAGCTTGGCCGATTTGTTGGTGTTAACCAGGCCATTGACCTGTAAGCCACCGAAGTCTGGCTCAGGCACTTCCGCATCATGGAAACTGAACATAGTCTGGAATAAGGGGTTAGCCTGTCCCATACGCTCAGGGCTGAGTTTCTGAACCAGTTGTTCAAATGGCATGTCCTGATAAGCATAGGCATCAAGACAGGTCTTACGCACGCGCTGCAGTAACTCAAGGAAGCTTGGGTTACCTTCCAGGCTGGTACGTAGCACGATACTGTTTACCATCATACCCATGATAGGGTGCAGCTCGGGTGCGGTGCGCGACGCCGTACCAGCACCGATGTTGATGTCGGTCTGGCCACTATATTTGTGCAGTAACACATAGTATGCAGCGATCATGGTCATATATAAGGTGAAGCCATTTTCGCGCGCAAATGTACGCAATGACTCATACAGTTCAAAGTCCAGGTTGAACATGAGTGAGTCACCTCTAAACGACGGCTCCAGCGGGCGTGGATAGTCATAAGGCAACTCCAGTGCCGGCGGTAAATCTGCCAGCTTGTCCAGCCAGTATTGCTCCATTTCTTCGTAGTAGGCACCAGACATCACTTCACGTTGCCACAAACAGAAGTCGGCATAAGTGAATTTAAGCGGCGCCATTGAATGGGCTTTCCCTGCCAGTTTGGCCTCGTAGATGGCGTGCAGTTCTTTGGTGAAAATACCCACAGACCAGCCATCGTGGATCAGGTGGTGCTCAACCTGCAGCAGGCAGTGAGAATCTTCAGCCAGTTTGATTAGTTTCCAGCGGATCAGTGGCAGCTGAGTAATGTCGAATGGCTTCTGAGTCAGTTTAGGAAGTAACTCATCCAATTCTGCTCGTTGTTGTTCTTCGCTCAGGTGACTCATGTCCAGCGGGGTCAGGTCGACTTTGAACGGACTTTCGATGCGCTGATAAGGCACACCATCGTCATCGTGGAAGGTACTGAACCACAGCGCATGACGGGCAACGATCTCTTCCAGCGTTTCTTCCAGGTAAGTGATGTTCAATGGACCGTCGAGATAGAAGGTCATCTGGAAGTTATAGGCCGTATTGGTTTTCTGTAATTGCTGCAGGAACCATACGCGTTCCTGCTGGAACGACAAGGGGTAGCGGTCCAGCTCCGGACGATGTGTCAGGCTGGGCAGCAGTTGTTGGCTGCTCTCGCTGTTACGCGCTTTCTGGGCGATCAGCTGAGCTTGTGCTGCCAGCGTTGGATAATCAAAGATCTCACTGAAATTCAGTTTTACGCGGAAAACATCTTTAATTTTTGCCAGCAGTTTGATGGTCAGAATTGAGTGACCACCCAAACGGAAGAAGTGGCTGTCTTCGCACAGTGTTTCCGGAGAGAGTAACTGCTGCCAGATCACCGCCAGTGAGTTGAGGTAGTGATCCTCGAAATCAATTTCAACCGCTTTGCGCTCAAGCTCAGGCAGTTTTTTCCGGTCATATTTACCGGTAATGGTTTTGGGGATATGTGGCAACTGCATCCAGTGACTGGGCACCATATAATCAGGCAGTCGCTCTGTCAGTGCATCACGCAGTGACGCCGAGTCACACTCCACTGCCGCTGTATAGTAAGCCGCCAGTTCCTGAGCACCCTGGTCGTTATCGACAACAACCAGGACCACTTCCGAAATGTCCTCCAGTTGCGCCAGGGCATGTTCAATTTCACCCAGCTCAACGCGGTAGCCGCGGATTTTGACCTGGTGGTCTTTACGGCCAGCATAGTAGAGCACGCCCTGTTTGATATAACCCAGATCGCCACTGAGGTAGCAGCGGCCAAGTTGCGGGTGCGCAACAAACGCGGCATCGGTCAGCTCACGCTGGTTCAGATATTCCCGTGCCAGACCGGCGCCCGATATGGCAATTTCACCTAAAAACCCTTCCGGCAGACAGTGCAGAGACTGGCTCAGGATGTGACAGGCGGCGTTGTCGATGGCACGACCGATAGGCAAGCGGGCGAGGGCCAGATGTGACTCATCCAGTTTAATTCGAGTGGTGACCACGGTCGCTTCAGTCGGGCCGTAGGTGTTGAATAAATCAATGTTCAGCTGATGTTGCTGGCAGAAGGTATGCCAGGCGCTAAAGCTTTGCTGAGTCAGCTCTTCGCCGCCGACTATCACGGTCTTTACTGATGCAGGCAGTGGCTGCTCAAGGGTATTACTCCAGGCAATAAAAAATGCGGTTGGAAAGTTCAGGATGCTCAGGTTATGGGCAGTAATAAAGTCGATGAATGCCTGTGGATCAGCCATGATGGCATCGTTTCGCAATACCAGTTTGGCACCCGCAAATAAGGTGGGGTAGATTTCTTCAACGGCGGTATCAAAGCTCACTGAAGCAAACTGCAAAGCGCTGCTTTGGGGTGTAATGTCGTAGCACTGCATTGCTGACAAAGTGTGGTTTAGCAATGCGCTGCGAGGCACACTCACCCCTTTCGGGTTACCGGTAGAGCCAGAGGTATAAATGACGTAGGCTTCAGCCGTGTCTTCAACGTCTGCTGCCAGCAGTGTATCGGCATGTATGGATGTGACTTGTTCTGCACTCAGACAAGGTAGCTGACTATCGACGGCGACATTGGTGATCAACAGGGCTGGTTTCGCATCATCACAAATAAATGCCTGTCGGCTTGCAGGCATTTTAGGGTCAAGCGGAATATAGCTGGCGCCAATGCGCAGGGTTGCCAGTGTTGCGACGATAAAAGGTAATCCTCTGTCGAGTGCAATGGCGACACGCTGACCTGCGGTAATACCTTGTGCCTGCAATTGTTGAGCGCAGCCATTGATAAGTGTATTCAATTCGCGATATGAGACTGACTGTTCGCCATCCACGATTGCAATGGATTCGCCCGGTTCACCCAGCTTGGCCAAATGTGCGTGCAGATGGTTGTTTTCCCACTGAATGCTAAGATCCGCCGCCGGCATGGCCGTCAGCACATCCTGGCTGTAAGGGTCCAACTGGGTCAGCGACTGCTGCGCTTGTTCAACACAGTTCAGCAGGAAAGTCTTGTAAAAGTCCAGCAACGCCTGAATATGCGCAGCGCTGTAATGCTTGGACTGATAACTGGCGTGCACACTGAGTGCGCCCGATGCCATGACATACAGCGTCAGTGGATAGTGGCTTTGTTCATAACCCACCACTTGCTGCATTGGAGCTTGCTGTGCATCTGATTGTTCATCATTGACCAGACGCTTAGGGAAGTTTTGGAAAATAAACAAAGTAGAAAACAAATGCTCAGTGATCGGCATTTTGACCGCTTGTTTAATTTGTTCCAAAGAGACATGGGCATGATCCCATGATGCCACTAAAGTGTTCTGGAATTGTTTCAGCCAGCTGGTGAAGTCGCTGTTGTGCTGTGCATCAATACGGATTGGCAGGGCATTACTGAAAAAGCCGGCAATGCTTTCCATGTTTGGCACCTGATGCGGACGACCTGCGACAACCGAGCCAATGACGGCATCTTCACGTCTGCTGACCTGAGCTTCAAACAAGCCAAATGCGCCCAGCATCAGGGCATTTAATGTCACCCCCTGGCGTTGACAAAAATCGTTGAGCGTTGAAAATTCCTGCTCGCTGAAGCTGAGCTTGGCCTGAGAGTTTTGCTCACTAATCTGCTCGACCGCAAACCCCTGCAATTTGAGCGGAGCACTTGATTGCGGCTCTCCCAGATGAGTATACCAGTGGCCTAAAGACTGTTTGGTGTCCTGCGCCAGCAGCCATTTCACATAATCTTTGTACTGGCCTCCCTGAGGAAGTACCACAGCTGAACCCTGAAGCAGCTGGGATACGGCCAGTTCAAGCTGATTGGTGATCAGCGCCATGGACCATCCATCCAGTTGCAGGTGGGTGAAGTTAAAGGTCATCAGGTTATGCTCGGGGAGCAAATAATAGTCGACCCAGACTGGGGGCACTTTGCCTAACTCAAGCGGTTTGCGGCGACTCTGCGCACTATTTTCTAAGACTCTCTGTTCGGCCTGCTGTTCGCTCATGGCACTGAAATCGTGCTGATGCCAGGGCAGGGTGTACTGACCCAGCACAGCTTGTAATGGCTGAGATTTATTTTCCCAGCTGTACACTGAACGCAGTACAGGGTTGTGGTCAATGACGGCCTGCCAGGCCTGTTGCAAGATCTCTACCCGGGTCTCTTTTGCAACGATGAGGTTGAGCTGCTCTCGGTAGTTCTCGTCTGACTCTGTTGCATTAACCAGGTAAAACAACATGCCACGTTGGGTTGCCGAAAGCGGGTACACAGCTTGTATTTCTTTAACAGAACTCATGGGTATTCCTTGTTTTCTTATATTTTTTATATTTTTAAAAATCAGGACTCGAACTCATCGAATAAGGACTGCAGATCCGCTTCTGATACGGCATCACCAATCACCTCAACGCCATGCAGTTGCTGCTCGCTGGCAAGCACAGTGTTGGGTGTTGAGTTCGGGATCAGGCTCTGAGCCAGATCCTTAATGGTTTGATGTTGAAAAATATGGCCACTGTTTGCATTGAAGCCCAGTGTCTGTAGTTGGCTTACCAGCTTTATCGCGGTGATTGAATCTCCGCCCAGTGCAAAGAAGTTACAATTAGTGCCAATGTCAGACAGGTTGAGCAGGCTTTTCCAAAGCTCCAGCAATTGCTGTTCCTGATCATTTGCCGGGGGAACGAGCTGATTGTATTCCGGGCTGGGCTCCAGTGAAGCCAGGTGGTTTCGATCTATCTTGCCACTGGGGGTGAGTGGTAATTTGTCCATCGCGATGATGAAATCTGGCACCATATAGGCCGGTAGTACCTGACGGAGCTGAAATTGTAACTGCTCGCAATCTTGCATCTGCGCCGGATCGGCAAAATAGGCAATGAGCTTTTGACTGCCGTTAGGCATGGTGTGCACGACAACACACACTTTTTCCAGTGCCGCCAGTTGCTGAAGCTGGCGCTCGATTTCTTGTAACTCTATCCTAAAGCCACGAATTTTGACCTGATGGTCATTTCGGCCTAAACAGTAAAGCTCACCTTCGCAATTGATGTAGCCCAAATCGCCTGTGCGGTATGCGTTGACAGGACCCTGTGGGCTGTCCAGCGTGATAAAACGTTCAGCTGTCTGAGATGCTAATCCAACATAGCCCTGGCCGACACACGCACCAGCTATGACAATTTCTCCGCGCATCTGAGGCGGACAGGGATTACCCTGCTCGTCGAGGATATGGATTGCGCAATCATTGATTGGCTGGCCAAGCGGTATATCCTGGCTGGTGTTAGGATCAACCAGTTGGCAGGTTGCCCAAACTGTTGCCTCGGTGGGGCCATACATATTCCACAGGCAGGCGACTTTGCCATTGAGTGCCCGAGCCAATGTAGTCGGCAGGCGTTCGCCGCCAGATAGCGCGCGCACAGTCGGTTTGCCTTCCCAGCCCGCATCAAGCAACGATTGCCAGCCTGCAGGCGTTGCCTGCATCACGGTAATCGGCAGCGTGTTGAGCTGTTGCTTGAGACTCAGACCATCCCTTTGCTGTTGTGGTGCAATGACCACTTCACCGCCTGCCATCAATGGGGCAAACAGCTCCAAAACCGAAATATCGAACGAAATTGGCGTAACGGCCAGCAAGGTATCATGGCGAGTCAGTGACAACTGAGTGACCATACTGGTCAGGAAATTATCCAGATTTCCATGGTTGATCTTGACCCCTTTGGGCTGCCCGGTCGAGCCAGAGGTAAAAATGATATAGGCTAGCTGATCCGACTCCGGGAGCGTATTCAGGTCCGTTGGTGCCACCGGCTGTGCTCTCAGCTCATCTAAGGTCATTTGAGCAAAGGTGCCACTGAGCTGCTGTGTTTGTTCACACAGGATCAGCTTGCACTGACCTTTTTGTGCAATGTATTCAAGGCGCTGCTGCGGGTAATCTGGATCCATTGGAATGTAAATCAGACCAAGGCGCAGGGCTGCCAACATCGCAATAACCATATCACAGTGGCGCTCAAGCATCAGTCCAAGGTGATCGCCTTGTTTGAGTCCCTGATTCAGCAGGTTTTGTGCCAGTAAATTAATCTGATTATTAAGAGATTCATAACTTATCTGCTGCTGATGACAGCGTAGTGCAATGGCGTGAGGCTGGTGCTGTGCATGCTCAGCCAGGGCTCCAAGCAGGGTGCGTTTTGGTGCAATCTGTGTCGAAGTAAGCTGAGCCAGAGTTGGATACTTAATCTCTGTCAGGGCGCGTTTTAATGTTTGCTCCCGGGTATTCATTAATTGTGTGAGCAAGGGCACCAGGCTGTCGCTCATCATGGTCATCAGCTCGCTGCTGAACAGGTCTTCCCGGTATTGCCAAAGGATCCGTGCTTCATTTGGTGCGGTGACAATCTTAAGAGTCAAATCGTATTTCGAGGTTGCCTGTGCTGAGCTGACAAACGACCAGCTTTGCGTATCTGAATGTGCTTGGTCGGAACTGGTGTGGTTAGATACCAGGATCTGAAACAGTGGATTCACGTAAGGCTGACGAGCCGGTTTTAATTGCTCCAGTACGTATTCAAAGGGTACGTCCTGGTAGCGCATCAGCGCGTTCTGCTTACCCTTAATGTACTCAATGAGCTCAGCAAAAGACCAGTTATAGTCAAGCTGATGGCGCAGTGGTAACAGGTTTAAAAAGCAGCCAAGTACCTGATCCATATTCGCCGTCGGGCGATGGATCACCGGCGTACCGAACATCACATCATCCACTTTACTCCAGTGGCCCAGTAGTATTGCCAGGACGGTATGATAAAACGAAAACTCGGTGATCCGAGCTTCCTGACAAAGATGCTTTACTGAGTCTGCCAGTGCATCGGGAATGGTGACGGGAATGGTTTGCGCTGTGCTGCGGGTATTCTGTGCATGCGGTGCCTTAAGCGGTAAGCGATGTAACTGAGGGGCACCGCGCAAGGTCTCAATGAACGCAGTTGCATGGCGCTGAAAAGCCGGGCTTGTCAGGTGTTGCTTTTGCCACAGCGCATAATCGCGATATTGCTCCGTGCTGGCTGGTGTGGTGTGTTGCTGGTGTGAAGCAAACAGTTGAGCAACAAACGTCTGACAGGCGGTCTCGTCCAACGCAATATGATGGAACAACAAACACAAGTCGCAGCCCGTGGCGGTATGGAAAAAGGCAACGCGCACCGGCATATCCGTCTCCAGCTCAAACGAGTATGCAGAGAAGGCTTGTACCTGCTCTGCCAAATCTTGTTCACTGCTTTGAGTACATTGGTGATGTTCCACAGTAAGTACCAAATCAGATTGTACTCGCTGATAAACTTCATCGTCTTTTTCGTAGTAACAGGTATTAAATATTTCATGACTGGAAATCAAATTTCGAATCGTGGTTTCCAGCTCATGGGTATCCCAGCTGTTATCGAACCTGATCCACATTGGAATATTGAAGTCTGCAGTGCCGGGTTGAAGCTGTTGTGTCAGCCAAATACGTTTTTGGCTCAGCGATGCAGGCGCATCACCTGACAGACGAGCAGCCTGTTGTCCTTCAAGGTAGGCAATGATATGAGATTTCCGGCCCGAAATTCTGGACAGGATGGAGCGATCTTTGAGCCGCCGGTTCGTCTTGTAACCCAGTTTTCCATCTTCAATAAACAGCGAAACACCTGCTGAATCTGCTTCCTGGATCAAGCTCTGGATATCCATGTCGCCTCCTTGGATATAGAGAATTGGTTATCTTTGTTTGTTGTTTTTGTTACAGCAATTAACAGTGTTGTTTTCATTTTATTGCAATTCGGATTTAGAGTACCTAAGGCTTGGAAATTGTCAAGATTAAAAAAATTCAAATTTAGTTTGATTTGTGCTCATCTTGTGTGTTTATTAGGTATTAAGTGACTTTTAGTGCTTGCAAATTAATTAATTCATGTTTGTTTGTGGGTGCTTACAAACTAAATTGTTTGTTTGTGGTTAATTTTAAGTATTGAAATTGTAAGTTTTATTTTGTTGTGCAAATTGGGATAAAAAGTGAACTTTTTGTGCGATGTATGAACAGGGTTATGCAAAGTTAATAACATCCGGGTTCACTGCCTTGCTGCATGCCACCTTGTATGTTTTGTGTGATTTTTGAGCATGCATGAAAAGGCAGGCGGAGGATTCAGTGCCTTTGTATGAGTCCTGTCTATGGTAATAAAACTTCGCATTGAGTATGCCTTTGATTAAGCAACCACTAACTTAGCTCTGTGAAGAACGGGTAATGGTGAGGCCACTGTGATGGTATCCGTTATCTCATTCTGCAGTGCCGTTAAACCGAGTCAGGCATCTTGTTTTAAGTTGTTTTGCGCAGCGCATGACGAGAGATATGACGCTCAGCGCAACAATGGTTTGGCCAATCACGGACAGCATAAACAGAGCTACACAGATTCACACTGGCTTGCATGACAACGAGTGCAAGCCCTTATGTACTGAATTTTATAAATATAATAATACCGGGAGAGATACAGTGATTGTCGACAGAGCTAATCCAGGCATGGCTAAGGAAATAACCAGTTTGGCTCAATCCAGCCTAGATGCTGCAACAGTGATCCAGGCAGCAACCAGGCTGAATACAGACAAAGCGCAGATGTTGTTTAGCTGCTTCGCACTGGTGTATGCCAGATATTATCAGATGTCACCAGCGAGGATGCGATATGTAGATAATGCTGACGCTAATTCAGCAAGTAATACCGAACATGTATGTGACTTACACCTTGACCCCATGATGACTGTGCAGCAATGGCATGAGTATGTGTGTGCACAGACAACAAGCGCACTTCCGGTGCCAACAGGCGCGACAGAGAATACAGATGCGCTGTTACCGGTTTTCCTTGTGGCGGAGTCTGCCAAAGCAGGCATGGAAAATATGTCATTTACTTTGCTGTTAAACATGGCATCTGAGACACACCTTGAGTGGTTTTATGATGCCGGGCAGATAGACCGTCAAACCGTGGAGACGCTTGCAGACTGGCTAACCTTTGTGGTTACAGAGGTCGCGATTGACCCAAATCAGTCTCTTAACGCGTTGGCTTATTATCATGAGACCTTGTCTCCCACGGTTGCGCAAACACCTCAAAGCATTGTCGATGTACTCGACCAAGTTTCTGAACATGCTCCCCTGGCCCTTGCTGTGTGTGACAGTGATGAGCAAATCGATTATCGCACTTTGGTGACTCGCTCCTGTCATCTGGCAGCACAACTTGCTGAGCAGGTTGACCCGGGTACTCGGGTAGGTGTCATGCTGCCCGGCTCAGTGGCTGCTCTGGTGGCACAGCTCGCGTTATGGCGCTTAGGCGCCACTTTTGTACCGCTTGACCCAGGTTATCCGGCACAAAGGCTTGCACATATTATGACGGATGCAGACCTTAAATGTGTGCTCACAGATGCCGCCAATGAGCATAAAGGTGCACTCGATGGTATGAAAAGCTATCGGTATGATGTTCTGATGGCACAAACACATAACAAGGTCTGGCACCCACCCGAGATAGACACCAGTTTGTCTGCTTATATTATCTATACCTCTGGATCGACCGGTTTACCTAAAGGCGTGCCAATAAGCCATGATGCTTTTGCTGCGCACATTCATGCCATGTCTGAGCATTTGGCGTTGTCAGATAAGGATGCCGTATTGTCATTTGCGTCTTTGAACGTAGATACCGCGCTGGAGCAGATATGGGTGGGACTATGTGCCGGCGCTGCTGTGCA
Organism: Pseudoalteromonas rubra; assembly: GCF_005887115.1. GTDB lineage: Bacteria > Pseudomonadota > Gammaproteobacteria > Enterobacterales > Alteromonadaceae > Pseudoalteromonas > Pseudoalteromonas rubra_F. The sequence goes on from NZ_PNCJ01000043.1 coordinate 30,050, forward strand.
TATTAAGGGGGAGCGGTTATGGCGCCATCAGGAGCTGACCGATTACCTGTTGCATCATCAGATCACTTGTACCGACCTGCCACCGGCACTGGTCGCTGAATTGCTCAGTGAGCAAGCGAATGAAGAGGCTTTTTGGCAGCAAACCCAATTACATACCTTAGTACTGGGCGGAGAAACCCTGAACCCTCAGATTGTCCGTCGCTGGGAAGAGTTGGCGCTTTTCTCACGCTGTCGATTATTTAATGCCTATGGACCCACTGAAGCAACCATTACCTCCACCTGGCACCAGGTAACACCGGCTGATTTGTCTCGGGCCAGTATTCCCATTGGTAAGTTATGTGGGCCCAGAATTGCGTTGGTGGTTGATAATGAGGGTCATGAACAGCCTCCCGGGGCCGTTGGTGAATTGTTGTTGGCAGGACCCTGTCTGAGCTCAGGTTATCTGAATCGCGAAGCAGAAAACCGCAGTAAGTTTATTCAATATCGCGGCCTGCGCTGGTACCGCAGTGGTGATTTAGTCAGACAAGGCCCCGAAGGTGAGTTCTATTTCCTGGGACGTGCCGATGAACAGGTAAAAGTGCGGGGCTTTCGTGTCGAGTTGGGCGAGATTGACAGTCAACTGGCGCGTCATGATCAGATCAGAAGCATTGCGGTGGTTGATGTTGTACGAGGACAGAGTCAACAGCTGGTTGCCTTCTATGTTGCGCAGGGAGAGACGCCCACTGGCGAGGAACTCAGTGAATTTGCCGCATCTCGTCTGCCCGGGCATATGGTACCAAACCAGTTTGTCGCCCTGAGTGAATTACCTCTGCTGCCCAATGGAAAGGTCAATCGTCGTGCACTGCGAGATCATCGCTTGCCTGAACCGGTGGCCAGTGAAATCGTTGAACCTCAGTCGCCATTACAAACACAGCTTAGGAAGATCTGGGCGCAGGCATTTGAATTGCCTGAAGAGGCGCTCAGTTGTGCTGCACACTTTTTTGCGCTGGGCGGACACTCCCTGATTGGTCTGCGTATACTCGGCGCCATTAGCGAACAGTTGATGGTAGACCTTGAGTTTCAAACCTTGCTTACTCATCCCACCATAATGGATTTGGCAAACTACATTGAGCTCGACACTGCGTCATTGGCAAAGGAAGCGAACCCATTGCCCGCCATCTCGATGCAACCTGATGCAGCAGCTGGTCCGGTGGTATCCTTTGCGCAGCAACAGATGTGGCTGGCCAGTCAGCACGAAGGCTTGGAGGAAAATGGACAACACAGCTATTTAGTGCCTCTGACACTGTCGCTTAGCGGCCCGCTGGAGATCCCGCGTTTGCAAGCTGCATTGGATCTTTGGCTGGCACATAACCCAATCTTACGCACTCGCCTGGTGATGGACGAAGACGGCCAGTTGCAGCCTCAGCTCGCAGACACTACGCAGCTGCCATTGCAACACATTGAACTGAGCCAGCTGGATGAGGCACAGCAGTCACAGCGCATTGCGCAGGTCCGTGCTGAGTTGGGCCGCGGACTGACACCAGCCAGTTCGCTGATGGTGAACGCCTGTTTGATTAGCGTGTCTGAGCAGCGTCACCTTTTATGCTGTGTGTTTCATCACATCGCAGTTGATGACTGGTCGGTCAATTTACTGTGCCAGCAACTGAGTGAGTTTTATCAGCATGCGGTTGAGCCTGGTGAGCGGGCAGGTTATGGGGATTATGCTCGCTGGCAAAAGCAATACTGGGAGGGCAGTGAACAGGCGCAAGCCATGAGCCAATATTGGCAGACGCAGTTAGAGTCGTTGCCGGTTCTGCATGGTATTGCCCTGGACAAGCCGCGCAGTCATTTGTCACTCAATGAGGCGCAATCACCCGCGGCAGGTATGGCACGAGTTGTACTCCCGCAGGCTGTCGGGCAGCAATTGGCTGAATTTGCCAAGCGCCACGGCACCTCTGAATTTGTGGTATTGCAGAGTATGTTTGCGCTGGTGGTAAGCCTGTTTAGCCGTGAAGAAGACGTCGTGATTGGGTCGCCCATGGCGAATCGTCAACAGCGCGCAACTCAGGATATGGTCGGCTATTTTGTTAATCCGGTGGCAATTCGCAGTCAGGTCAATCGTCAGCACACGCTGGCTCAGTTTATCGCCAGTCAGCACGACACTATCATGGCGGCGATGGCGCACCAGGCGTTTCCATTTTCTCATTTGGTCGATACGCTTAACCCGCCACGTCAGGAACACGTTCACCCGATTTTTCAGATTCTATTTAACTTTCTGGGTAAGAACCCGCATCGTGAACGCTTTGTATTGGGTGAGGTTGAAGCCCGGGTGTTGACTGAGCAAGACACGCAGGCGAAGTTTGATCTAACCCTGGATATCTGGCAAAGCATGGATGATGAGCTCACAACCAGCCTCTATTACAATAGTGCTTTGTTCGATAGCACGACTGCAGAGTCAATCCTGTCGCAATTCTGTGAGGCCCTGAACCACTGGCTAACCAATTCCAGCCAACCCCTACATCAGTTGACCAACGTCCCTGCTCAGTCTGCCCGAGAAGCATTGCTGACACTTGGTAAAGGAGAAGAATGTGAGCTGGGTGAGTCCTTTGTGCAACGCTTGAACCGCCTTAGTGAACAATGTGACGGCCGCCCGGCGCTAATTGACGACAATCGTTCTCTCAGTTACCGGGAGCTGGCACAACAGGCTCATGCATTGGCTGGTTACTTGCAAAGTAACGGGGTGGAGCAAGGTGATGCCGTTGCTGTGATGATGCCTCGCTGTGTCGAGTATATTGTCGCTGTGTATGCCTGCCATTTGTGTGGCGCGGCGTTCGTCCCTGTTGATACTCACTTCCCAGTCGAACGGGTTAATAATATCGCCAGCCAGGCTGGTATCCATTGCTTGCTGAGTGTGTCGGAAGTTGACAAGGCACCAGAATTGGCGTGTGAATTTATCGATGTACGGGTAGCGATTGCACAGGGGGTGAGTTGCCAACCGGTAATCAACCATCCACAAGATACGGCCTATATGCTGTTTACGTCCGGTTCAACAGGCACGCCCAAAGGGGTTATCGTCACCCAGCGTAACTTAACTTACTTTTTAACCACCAATGATACGGATACATTCTCGGCGCATGATCCTTGCAACGTAAGATGGGGTTGGCGCCTGGCGTTTGTCTTTGATGGCTCCATGCTGGGATTAGGCGCTGTTGCCTCTGGTGCGACTGTGGTGTTGGCAGACGAAGCAACCTGCCAGGATCCAGAGCGTTATGCTGAGTTTTGTCGTCAGCATCAACTCACTCACTGTTGTGTTACGCCTTCATTCTGTGAGCTATTTATCGAGCAATGGCCAGATGCTGCACAGATGCCAAACCTGGGGATGGGCGGGGAGTCGATTTCACCGTCACTGTGGGCGCGCCTCAATCAGATTGCTGCTCAAACCGGGTTGAACATTATCAACTATTATGGCCCAACTGAAATCACAGTACACGCGACAAGCTGTGATATCAGCTCATCAGCTTTACCAAGTATCGGCAAGGTTGCAAGCAATGCGCAGGTTTATCTGGTCGATGATTGTGGCAGCTTGTTACCCCGTGGCGCGATTGGCGAAATATGGGTTGCAGGTAGTGGGGTTACGGCTGGTTATCTTGACCAGCCGGCATTGACCGCGGAAAAATTCATTGACGACCCCTACGGTCCGGGTTTGGTTTATAAAACAGGTGACCTTGGGCGCTGGAATACACAAGGACAGCTCACTTTCCAGGGACGTGCAGATACGCAATTAAAACTGCGAGGCTATCGAATTGAGCCCGGTGAAGTCGAATCTGTTATTGCTCAGCATGAGGCCGTACAACAAGCGTTTGTGACTGCACACCGCCAGCAGCTGGTTGCTTATGTGGCAGTGGGGGATGTCGCGGAGGGCGCACATGCTGAGGTGCAGCGCGCTTTACAGGTTAACCTGAATGCGCAGCTCCCGGCCTATATGATACCGACCCACTTTGTTTTCATACCTCAGCTGCCGTTGACCGTGAATGGTAAGGTCAACAAAAAAGCATTGCCGCTTCCTCAGGTGAGTAGCACGGATGAGTATGTTGCACCGAGCACAAGTGCTGAGGTGAAACTCAGCGAAGTGTGGGCAGAAGTATTAACACTGGAAGCCTCGCAGATCAGTGTGCACGGTAACTTCTTTACGCTGGGTGGCCACTCCTTACTGGCAACTAAGCTGATCAGTATGATTAAGAAGGTGTTTGGCTATCCGCTGACAATGACACAGCTGTTTGCCAATCCAAACATTGCTGCACTGGCAGCCCTGTTACCAGCGCCTCAGGATGGCGAGAGCGCAACACGCAGTGAGATACAATTTGATCCCAATGCAGACGTCGTGCTGTCATTTGCGCAGCAACAGATGTGGCTGGCCTGTGAAATGAGCGACAATCAGGCTGGCTATTTGCTGCCATTACATCTGGCATTGCACGGCTCAGTTGATGCTACCCGACTTGATACTGCTCTGGTTAGCCTGCTCACTCGTCATACCGTGTTGCGCACTTCCATTGAGCGCGCCGGGCAGGGTATTGCTGCTCGGGTAAATCCGGTACCGGACAGTGTTTTGAGTCAGGTTGACTTGCGTGAGTACACTACCGCGCAGCAGCAAGAGGCCATTGCCAAAGTGACAGAGCAAGTGGCAACTAGCCTGACACCTGAAAGTGACCTTATGCTGCATGCTGTCTTGTTTACGCTGGGCACTGAGCAGTATGAACTGAGATTATGGTGCCATCATATCGCAGCGGATGGCTGGTCTGTCGAGTTGTTGGGGAATGAATTATCCGCTTTGTATATTGACCCCACAGCACAGGATGATGTGGCATTACAATACAGCGACTTTGCACGTTGGCAGCGTGAGCACTTTGCTGAGCAAGAGGTGCTGCCGTCGTTGCGTACATACTGGCAGACACAGCTTGTCGATTTGCCGAGTTTACACAGTTTGCCTGTAGATGGTGAGTCTGAGGAGAACCTGCATACCGCGCATACCTGCCGGGTGACACTTGATGAAAAGCAAAACCAGCAGCTGAAAGCTTTTTCGGGCGCTCATGATGTTACCTCGTTTGTGACATTGCAGAGCGCATTTGCGTTATTGCTGGCGCAATTTGGCGCCGAGCAGGACGTGGTAATGGGTACGCCTATGGCGAATCGTCGTCATGAAGAAGCTCAGTCATTGATTGGCTATTTCGTCAATTCTGTGGTGCTGCGCAGCGAGGTAGACTGGACGAATAGCTTTAGCACTATGCTGGTCCGACAAAAAGCCATGATCCTCGATGCGTATGAACATCAGGAACTGCCTTTTGAACAGCTGGTTGAGCTCTTACAGCCGCAACGTGTACATGGTCGTCATCCGCTTTTCCAGATCATGTTCAATTATTTATCCAGTGATGAACGTCTGACTTCTTTTGCCTTGCCGGGTGTCCAGGTGAGTACACTGCCCCCTGAGCAAAGCGCCGCTAAGTTTGATCTGTCACTGAATATCATAGAGCGCGACTCTGGAGCGTTGAGTATCGAAGTGGATTACGCCACGAGTCTGTTCAGTGAGGCAATGATAAACAGCATGTTGTCTCAGTTCGTGCATATTATCTCGGTATGTTGCGCTGCGCCTTCTGAGCCACTCAATGCACTTGATTTACTGGCACCGGAGCAAGTTACAGTCCAGCGTGAGCAGCTGGGTCACGGGTCTGAGCAAGCTGTGCAGTCGGTACTCATGCCACAGCGCTTGTCAGAATTAGCCGCTGCTCGTCCGGCGCACATTGCTGTGCATGATGCGTATGCTCAGCTGAGTTATGCCGAGCTGGATCATCAAGCCAGACAGTATGCTGCGGGTCTACAGCAGCGGGGTGTAAAGCCGGGTGATGCGCTGGCATTGTTGTTACCCAAAGATATTCAGCTGGTGGCATTGCTACAGGCCATTCATCTGTGTGGCGGCGTCTATATCCCGTTGGATGAAAGCTATCCGACTGAGCGGATAGACAACATCTGTCAGCAGGCTGATGTGCGTTTTATAATCAGTTGTGAGTCGTTGCAAGCACTGTATCAGGGTGAGCGGGTGGTCCATCAGCTGAAAACCCTCAGTGCCGACCGTAATCGCTATCGGAGCGTAGATATCTGTGCGCAAGATACCGCGTATATATTATTTACATCTGGTTCAACCGGTGAACCGAAAGGGGTGCAGGTAAGCCATGGCAACCTGGCTCATTTTATCGGAGTGATGCAAGATACTGTGCTTAATGGCCGTGATGTCAGTGACGTGTGCTGGGGCTGGCGTGCGCCACTGGTATTTGATGCTTCGGTGGTTGGCCTTGCGGCTCTGGCGCTGGGCGGACAGTTATGGGTGTGCGACAGAGAAACCAGCCGGGATCCAATTAAATACGCGGCGTTTGTTCAGCAACAGGGTATCAATCTGACCTTTGCAACTCCCTCGTTTGCTCAGCTGATGCTCGATGCCTGGCCACAGGATAAGCCTATCCCGGATCTTGTGTTAGGTGGAGAGGCGCTTGAGCAACCCCTTTGGTCACAACTGGTCGCTCTGCGTGAGCAGGGGCACCGGGCTTATAACGTTTATGGACCAACGGAAACAACGGTTTATGTGACCTGTACTGAGGTAACTGGCAACACAACGCACCTGGGACAAACCGTAGCCAGCACCCAGCTATATGTGCTCGATCCGTATCAACGTCTGCAACCATTTGGTGCGAAAGGCGAACTTTACATCGCAGGTAGCGGGGTATCTCAGGGTTATCTGAATCGTGACCAGCAAACCCGGGATAGTTTCCTGAACAACCCGTTTGGTGCGGGAAAACTATACCGCAGTGGAGATCTGGTACGCTGGGATGAGGCTCGTCGTCTGACCTATATGGGGCGGGCGGATGACCAAATTAAACTGCGCGGTTTGCGCATTGAATTGGGAGAGATCACCCGTTTGATGAGCAATAGCGGCCTGGTAAAACAAGCTTGCGTGCAGGTTGTTGAACAGCATCTGGTTGCCTACTATACGGCATCTGAAACAGCGACAGGCGATCTTACTCGTCAACTGACACAACATCTGAGCGAAAAGTTGCCGGATTATATGGTGCCTTCACAGTGTATTTTGCTTGATGAAATGCCATTGACTGTAAACGGAAAAGTAGATAAACGCAGGTTACCCGCACCAAATATCGTTGAGCAGGCCTACCAGGGGCCGGCTAATGAAACAGAGCAACAATTGGTTGAGCTGTGGGGTCAGGTATTGGGACGCAAGGCTGATGAAATCAGTACAACGGCCAATTTCTTTGCGCTGGGCGGGCACTCCTTGCTGGCAGCTAAGCTGATCACGTTGATCAATGGGGCGTTTGGGGGCGACTGGTCACTGGCGAGTGTCTTTAAGTATGCAAGCGTTCAGGCCCAGGCTGGGATGGTTGCGCAGCACACGCAGATTACTCACAGTATCGAAATTGAGCGCTCAGACAGGGATGAACCTGTGCTGTCTATGGCACAGCGCCAGATGTGGCTGGCCTGTGAGATGAGTGACGACCAGGCCGGTTACTATATCCCGCTTTATCTGCGCTTTGAAACTTGTCCGGATCCTGAACGTCTGGACCGAGCCTTATGTGCTTTACTTGAGCACAATCCGGTACTGAGAACCTCAGTGGTTCAGCAAGATAATGAACTGATGGCAAAACTTAATGCCCAGCCTGATAGCCTACTAACGTTTGATGACCTGTCAGAGTGTGAGACAGAGCAACGCGACACGGCACTGGCGAACAGTTTTGCGCAACTTCATGAGGGGCTGACGCCGCAAAGTCCGCTGCTGCTGCGCGCGAAATTGATCACCTTAAGTGCACAAGAGTACGTTCTGGCGCTGTGTATTCATCATATCGCAGCAGACGGCTGGTCCATGGGATTGATCCTGGAGCAGCTGGATCACTTTTATCGCACTGGGCACACTGATGAGTCTGAACTGCCTCTGTACCATGACTACGCACGCTGGCAGCAAGCACGGTTCGAAGATCCCGTTCATATGGATAAGCTGGCGAAGTACTGGCAACAGCAGCTGGCAGACTTACCACTGCATCATGAGCTGGCACTGGATAAACCGCGCCCGGTTGATGCCAGTTATCGTGCGCAGACACTGAGCAGACGCATTCCCAAGGAGCAGGTGAGTGCAATCCGCGAGTTTGCTCAGCAACAACAAACCACCCCATTTGTGGTGTTGCAGAGTGCTTTCTCCTGGGTTTTGTCGCTGTTCAGTGGTGAACAGGATATTGTGATGGGGACGCCAATGGCAAACCGTCAGCAGGCGAGCTGTGAACACATGATTGGCTATTTTGTAAATAGTGTTGTGTTGCGCGCGCAGGTGTCTCCTCAGCTCAGTTTTATCGACCTGGTCAAAGCGCAAAATAGCACCTTCCTGAGCGCTTATGAACATCAGGCCTTCCCGTTTGAGACACTGGTAGAAACCTTAAATCCGGAGCGGGTTGCACACCTTCATCCGTTGTTCCAGATTATGTTCAGCTATCTGACGGCTGAACATAGTGCGGCTATTTCTCTGGGAGATCTTGGCTGTGAAACGCTGGAAGAGCCAAACAGTTTCGCTAAATTTGATCTGACGCTCAATGCAACAGAGCAGCAAAATGGCGATATTCTGCTGGAAATTGACTTCAGTACAGACATTTTTGAGACGCCAACGGCACACGCTCTGCTGACTTGTCTGAGCGATGGACTCAGCAACTTACTGGCTCACAGCGGTACGCCATTCGAATCATTACCCGCACTGGTTGATAACACTCAGCGGCGTGCCATTGAGACACTGGGGCAAGGAGCGCCATGCCAGTACGAGGCGGATTTACGCACTATGCTTGAAGCGCGTGTTGTCCAAAGCCCTGATCATATCGTCATTGAAGAAGGCGAGTTGACGCTGACATACAGTCAGCTACACACGCGCGCCAGACAGTTGGCAGGGTATTTACAATCTCTGGGTGTCCAGCCTGGTGATAATCTGGGACTATTATTGCCGCGCAGCGCGGATGCGCTCGTGGCTATTTATGCGACCCAGCTGTGTGGCGCGACTTTTGTGCCGCTGGCGCTGGATTATCCTCGTGCCCGGGTGGAGAAAATAGCTGAACAGGCACAGATCCGTCTGCTCCTTGTTCAGCACCTGGATGCAGGGCAGGTATTTGAGGGAATTGCCGAAATTGTCAGCCTGCAAACTATCCCATCTGATTGCGATTACCGAACACCAGAGCAATATGCACAGATGGCCTATCTGCTCTTTACGTCTGGCTCTACCGGCGAGCCCAAAGGCGTGTGTATCAGTCAGCAAAACCTGGCGCATCTACTGACAAGCTGGACACAACGGACCTTTGCAACGGTAGATATAACCACGGTGCGCTGGGGCTGGCGTGCTCCTTTAGTGTTTGATGCATCTATGTTTGGCCTGGCCATAGTGGCATTTGGCGGGTGCCTGGTTATTGCTGATCATGAAACGGGCCGTGACCCTTACGCCTTTATGCAGTTCTGTCAGGCTCACGATATTAACTACAGCTTTGCCACGCCTTCTTTTGCGGAGCAAATGCTGGAGTGTCATGAGCAACCGGTGCCATCGCTGATGCTTGGCGGTGAAGCGCTGAATCGTAAACTCTGGTGCCAGCTCAGTGACTACAGTGAGCAACATGGTCGCGTGTTCTTCAATGCCTATGGTCCGACGGAAACAACCGTCGAAGTAACTCAGACTGAGGTCACCGGCACCCATCCTCATTTGGGCGGTCCGATAGCCAATACCCAGCTGTACGTGCTGGACGCTCAGCAGCGTTGTGTTCCGATTGGAGCCAAAGGGGAGCTGTATATTGCTGGTGCGGGTGTTGCCGAGGGATATCTCAACAATCCGGCACAGAGTGAAAAAGCCTTTATTAGCAATCCATTTGGTACTGGTTCACTGTATCGCAGTGGCGATTTAGTGCGCTGGGATCATAATGGCAATCTGGAGTTCTTTGGTCGTATCGATCAGCAGGTCAAATTGCGTGGATTCCGTATCGAACTGGGCGAGATTGAAACCGTACTTAGTCACAGCGAGGCTGTGGCTCAAGTAATATTAACGGTTCAGGGCGCGCACCTGGTTGCCTACTTTGTCGCGGCAGGCACATTGAGCGAGCAGGACATTACGGCGCGTTTGCAGGCACTGGCACAGCAAGCCCTGCCTGACTATATGCAGCCAAGTTACTATGTTCAGATTGAGCAGGTGCCGTATGCCGTAAGCGGAAAAATTAATCTGCGGGCACTGCCTGCGATCAGTGTCGAGCAGGCGTATTATGAGGCGCCGGCAACATATCTGGAGTCGCAGCTGCAAACGCTGTGGGCTGAAATTCTTACACTGGATGTTGGCCAGATAAGCGTTGAGGCTAACTTCTTTGCGTTGGGTGGTCACTCTCTGGCGGCGAGCAAACTGGTTGCCCGGGTGAAGCAAACCCAGCCGTGTACATTGAACGTATCTGATGTGTTTAAAATGCCGACCATTCGGGCACTGGCGCGTGCGCTGACGTCACAACAGCAACTGCCTCAGGATCAGCCTTTGGTGAAGGCGCCGCGCCCGGAGCGTTTGCCGTTAAGCGATGCGCAGCAGCGGTTGTGGTTGGTTGACCAGATGGAAGGGCGCAGTGCTCAGTACAACATGCCCTTCGCATTTGATTATCATGGCGCGCTTGATTTAACTGCGCTGACACAGGCATTGACGGCGCTGGTCGAGCGTCATGAAGTGCTGCGCACCTGCTTGCGTCAGGATGAGCTGGGGCCTTACCAGTATATCCAGGAGGTCAGTGCATTTGAGCCACAAGTGCTCGATGCCAGCGAATACAGTACAGAGGAATTTGCCGGTCTGCTTGAGCAGTTGGCGGTGACCCCATTTGATTTAGAGCAGGACGTGCTGCTGCGTGCTCATACCTTTATCCGCGGTGGTGAACATTACACCCTGTTACTCAACTTCCATCATGTGGCGATGGATGGTTCGGGCATGGAGATATTCATTGCCGAACTGGATGCGCTGTATCGTCACAAAGGAGACGGCGATTGCTTGAACCCTCTGGCGCTGCAATATGCCGATTATGCACTGTGGGAACATCAGGGTCGTCACCCTGACAACCTGGCAGCGCAGCGGGCCTACTGGCATCAGCAACTGGCACAATTACCGCCTGTGCATGAGTTGCCGCTGGATAAGCCGCGTCCTCAGGAAATGACCCACAGTGGTCAGGTGGTGTTCAATCAACTTGGCGAGCAATGCAGCGAGGCATTGAAAGCCTATTGTGAACGTCAGGGGGTCAGTACCTTTATGGCGATGCATGGCTTACTCAGTGCACTATTGAGTAAGTTCAGTGGCAGTCGCGATATTGTTATCGGCACGCCAGTGGCCAATCGTGAACAGCTGGAAACACAGCGCATGTTGGGCTTCTTTGCTAACACACTGGTCCTGCGTATGGACACAGATCTGTCTATGTCATTTGCACAATTGCTGGCACAAAGCCGCGACACTGCGCTGGCTGCGTTTGATAATCAAAGCGTGTCTTTTGAAACCCTGGTGGCTGATTTGCAAGAGGCACGTCACAATCGGTATAACCCTCTGTTCCAGATCTTGCTAGTGGTTCAGAGTCAGCACAATAGTGCCTGGTTACTGGATGGGGTAGAGCTGCGCGAGCACCCGGTTAACTTTGATCAGAGTAAATTTGACCTGACACTGTCGGTGGTTGAGCAAGCGGGACAGATCCGCCTCGATTGGGAGTACAACAGTGACTTATTCCACAAAACGACCATAGAATCACTGGCACAGGCGTTTGTGGCTTTATGTGAACAAGCTTTGGCAACACCAGATGTACAGCTACTGTCTTTGCCGCTGAACGCTGAGGACGCCTGTGACGCTGCAGACGTGGCGCACTTGCCTCAGTCTGTTGCCGATGTCTTACGGTTAAGTGCGCAAACTCAGCCTGATGCCCTGGCACTGGAATCAAGCGAGGTACAGCTAACTTATGGTGAGTTCGTGGCTCAATCCAGCCAGCTGGCGCGTTTACTGGCACAGCAAGGGGTCAGGCAACACCAGATTGTGGCGCTGACTTATGCGCGTACACCTGCCAGTTATCTGGCCATTGCGGCCCTGCTACAATTGGGCGCAGCGTATCTGCCTCTGGACCCTAAACTGCCAGAGCAGCGTCTGCGCTATATTCTGCAGCAAAGTGGCGTTGAGCATGTGATTGATACCCGAGGCGACGCCAGCCTCGCAGAGCTAATCGACACGCTTGAATTAAACTGCCTGGCACTCACCTGGCCGGCGCTACAGTCGCAACTGAAGGGGCTGGACGACAGCGTCTATCGCAGTGAAGAACCCATTCAGGGTGACGACGCGGCCTATGTGATTTATACCTCAGGGACAACCGGTGAGCCTAAAGGGGTGGTGCAAACGCACCGTACTCTATGCCATCTGGCGGTTGCCCAGCAAAGCACGCATGGGCTCACTGATGCGAAGCGAACTTTGCAGTTTACGCCTCTTACCTTTGACGTGTCAGTGCAGGAACTGATCACCAGTTGGTTCACACACAGTCCGCTGGTACTGATCAGCGAAGAGGAAAAAGACAATCTGGCGCAGCTGCCTCAGCTACTGAGTGCACGCAAAATCGAGCGTTTGTTCTGTCCACCAGCGGTACTTCAAATCCTGGCTGAAGAAGTGAACGGTAACGACTATGATGCGGTGCCGGATGAGATCATTGTTGCCGGTGAAGCCTTGTATATCTCAGAGGCCATTGCGGCGCTGTTTACCCGCTACCCCAGCAAGCTCTGGAACCATTATGGCCCGACAGAGACCCATGTGGCCTGTGCTGAGTTTGTCGACGACTTTAGCCAGCCCGGTTTTGCCTTTATTGGTCTCCCTGTGGGCCAGTGTGGGCTGCATATTCTGGATCCCCATGGTCAGCCGGTGCCGCGAGGTGCCATCGGTGAGTTGCATGTCAGTGGCGCGCAGGTTGCCCTGGGTTATCTGGGCCGCGATGAGTTAACTGCGGAGCGTTTTTATACGCACGCCAGCGGGCAGCCTTGCTATAATACGGGCGACCGGGTCCGCTTCAATGGTAACGGTAAGCTGGAATATCTGGGCCGCAATGACGATCAGGTTAAGATCCGTGGTTTCCGTGTCGAGCTTAATGAAATTGACCTGGCATTGCAGCAATGCGAGGGGGTCAATCAGGCACGTTGTTTCACCTTTACCGATAGCCAGGGGCAACAGCAGCTTGCCGCGGCTGTGGTATGTGAGTCCGGTGACGCAAACGAAGCGCTGCAAAGCACCCTGGTTCAGACGTTGGGCACACAGTTGCCTGCCTACATGGTGCCAGAGCGCTATGCCTTTGTGGCGAGCCTGCCACTGACCCGCAATGGTAAACTGGACAAGGCTCGCGTGCTTGAGCAACTGCAAAGCTCAGTCACGATGAATGAAGTGATTGTGCCGGCCAGTACGCCGACAGAGACTTTCCTGGTCACTGTGTGGGCTGAACTGCTGAAACTGCGCGAAGCGCAAATCAGTACCGACAGTAACTTCTTTAAACTGGGCGGGCATTCACTGCTGGCGACACGCCTGTTGATTGCCATTGAAAAAGCGTTCTCACTCCAGCTGCCGTTGAAAGTCATTTTCAGTCACAGCACCATCAACAAACTGGCCGCACTGATTGATGACTCACAGGCGACAGAGCAGTCCCTGAAACTGGCTGCTGCAACTGAGGAAGGCCAGTGGTGTGCGCTGAGCTTTGCACAGGAAAGACTGTGGTTTATGCAGCAACTTAACCCGGACGCCACCAGTTACCACATGCCGGCAGCCTATGTGTTTAAGGGGGAACTGGATGTTGCTGCGATGGAGCAAGCACTACACTGGCTTGTGGCCAGACAGGCCAGCCTGCGCACTCAGTTCCGGGTGTTTGCAGAAGCAGGGGCACAACAGGTTGTACGTCAGCGCAGCCTGAACCCGGCGCAGTCATCCTTTACCTTGACTCAGTGTGCACTGAGCGACACAGAGACAGAAGCACACTTTAATGCCTTTAACGCTCGGCCGTTTGATTTGCAGGCGGGCGAGGTGATCCGTGCTGAGTTGTGTAAAGTGGCTGAACAGCATCATATTTTGATGATTTGTATGCACCACATAGCAACCGATGGCGGATCGTTCGCGATTTTTGAGCAGGAACTGTTCAGTGCCTACAATGCTCACCGTGCTCAGGCACCGCTTGAAGTTGCAGAGCTGGATCTTCAGTATCGTGATTTTGCCGCCTGGCAACGTGCGCCTGAGAATCTGGCCGCGCTGGAGCACAGCGAACAATACTGGCAAACACAGTTACAAGGTTTGCCAACTGTCCACAGCATTCCACTGGATAAGCCGCGCGACAGCACGCGGTCATTTAAGGGGGGATTCCATCATCACCAGCTTGACGGGGCGCTCAGTGCACAAATTGATGCACTGTCTGCAAGTGAGCAGGCGTCGTCGTTTATGCTGCTGCATAGCGTGTTTGCCGCGTTGCTGGCTCGCTGGAGTAATGAGACGGACATTGTGGTTGGCACACCGGTGTCTAACCGCAACGATGCCGCGTTGCAAAATGTGATTGGCTTGTTCTTAAATTCAGTGGTGCTGCGTCTGGATTTAGGTGACTCGCCGAGTCTGATGCACCTGCTGCAGCAGGCGAAAACGCATCACCTGTCGGCGCATGAGCACGCTAACCTGCCATTTGAGCGACTGGTGGAAGTGCTCAATCCGGAGCGTAACCTGCAACATGCGCCACTGTTCCAGGTGATGATTAATTTCGATGGTCATGACCAACCCGAACTGGCACTGGACGGGCTGGACGTATCAGGACTTGCACTGGGCGAGTTCGATAACAAATATGATCTGACCCTGTATTTGTCGCGCCGCGAACAGGGGTATGAATTGACCTGGGCATACGATGCTAGATTGTTTAAAGCCAGCACAATCAGCATGATTGCCGCTGAATATGAACACCTGCTGGCTCTGGGCTGCAACAACCCGGAACAACCACTGCTAAGTCATGCCTGGAGCGACAACGCGGTGCTGCCGCAGCCCCTGGCTCTGCCATCGCAAAGTGACACCATACTGACTCAGTGGCAGCAGGTGGTAGCGATGTGTGCCGATAAGCCCGCGCTGATATCCGCTGAGCATCGCCTCACTTACCAGCAGCTGGATGCACAGGCCACACAGGTGGCTAACTTCCTCAGTACGCTGGGGGTTGAGCAGGGCGATCGGGTCGCTGTGTGCATGGCCCGGGCGTTGCCAAGGATTGTCGCCATTATGGCGGTGATCAAGCTGGGTGCAATCTATGTCCCGGTTTCTACCGAGCTCCCTCAACAGCGCTGTGAATTTATGATTGATGAAGTTGGCTGTAAATGGGTACTCAGCAATGCGGGCAGTGAGGTCTTGCATTGGCAGGTTGAGGCGCAGATTTGTGCTCTGGATGACAGTGAGACTGCCAGCGCGATTGCGGCTCAACCAACAACACCGAGCTATCAGGTTAGCCTGACGCCCAATGATGGTGCCCATATCATCTTTACTTCTGGCTCAACGGGTAATCCAAAAGGGGTGCTGGGAACCCATGGCGCCACCCTGAACCGGGTTAACTGGATGGCACAAGACTATCCATATCAGGACGGTGAGCAGGCCTGTCATATTACTTCGATGGCCTTTATCCGGGCGGTATGGGAATTGTTCACGCCGTTACTGCAAGGTGTGACGCTGCACCTGATAGATCGCGAATTGGTCAAGCAGGTACCTCAGTTGCTGCAGGCTCTGAGTGAGCAGGGGATCACCCGTATTGTTACGGCGCCGTCGTTGCTGAATATAGCCAATGAATATATGGCGCAAACGGGCTTCAGATTACCGGCGCTGAACTACTGGTTTGTCAGTGGTGAGCCGCTGGCGACGTCACTGGCCCGTCAGGTATTGCCTACACTGGGCGATACTCAGCTGGTGAATCTTTATGGCTCCACTGAGGTAATGTCAGATGTTACCCATTACGTTGTCACTGACACTTCGCTTACCGATACCTTATATGCGCCTATCGGGGCTGCGATTGCCAATACCCAGGTGGTATTGTTGGATGCCAACCACAATCCGGTGCCACAGGGCGCGGTGGGTGAAATTGTGATCACAGGCCACGGTCTGGCAACTGGCTATTTTAATCGCCCAGAGCAAACAGCTGGTGCCTTTATTGAAACACCGATTGGCCGGGCTTATGCGACGGGTGATCTGGGTCGGGTTGATGAGGCGGGTCGTTTGCATTGCCTGGGCCGTAAAGATTATCAGATTAAGATCCGCGGTTACCGGATTGAAATCGGTGAGATAGAAGCGCAGCTGGCGCGTCACAGTGATATCCAGAATGCCATTGTCATTTATGTGCCTGAGCAGCAGAGCCTGCAGGCGTATCTGCTGACCCAGATCCCTGCCTGTCAGCAATCAGCCCTGTTGCAGGCAATCAAAGCGCAGCTGGCTCAGACCCTGCCTGATTACATGCTGCCGGATGCCTTTATGTGTGTCAGCAGCTTTGCCTATCGACCCAATGGTAAGGTTGACCGTAGTCGCTTACCGGCATTTGATGTGGCGGTGAAGGATGAGTATGTCGCTCCGGCTACGCCAACAGAGCAACGGCTGCAAGCTGTCTGGCAACGTTTGCTGGACAAAGAGTCGATTAGTACCGAAGCCAACTTCTTCCACCTTGGAGGTCATTCATTACTGGCTACGCGTCTGGTGACGGCCATCATTGCTGAGTTTAACGTGGAGCTGGCGGTTAAATCCGTATTCAGTGCCAACACCATCGCCAAGCAGGCGCTGCTGATAGACAGCAGTGAACAGCTCTCAGTGGGGGCTCAGTTGAGCGTTCAGGCGCGTCCTGCTGAAGGGGCTCCGCTGTCTTATGCGCAGCAGCGCATGTGGTTTATTAACCAGCTGGAAGGCAACAGCGGCAACTACAATATCCCGATGGTGTATGCGATCCGCGGTGAAGTGGATATCAGTCTTATGGAGCTGGCTTTTGCACAGTTGCTGACGCGTCACGAGGTGTTGCGCAGCCAGTTTGTCAACCATGACGGAGAGGCGCGACAAATTGCCCATGATGGCAGTCATTTCACGCTGGATTATCGTGACCTGAGTGCCTTGCCTGATGCACAGAAACAGCAGCAACTGGCCCTGGCAACAACGCAGGCCGCCACTCTGGCGATTGAGTTAAGTTGTGACCCTATGTTGCATGTCACCTTAATCAAAGAGCAGGCATGTTGCTTTAAACTGTTGCTGACGGTACATCATATTGTTGCCGACGGTTGGTCTATGGGCCTGATCACCAATGAATTTATTCGTCTTTACGAAGCGCTGGTTGAAGGGCGTGAGGCCGTATTGCCAACGCTGAGTGTGCAGTATGCTGACTTTGCAATGTGGCAGCGAAGCTGGTTGCAAGGGGCACAGCTGGAACAACAAGTTGGCTTCTGGCAACAGGCACTGGCAGGGATCCCCGCGGTGCATGAATTGCCGACCGACCAGCCTCGTCCGGCAAAACAGAGTTATCGCGGTGCCTGGCATGAGTCTCAGCTCAGTCATGCACAGCTTGCTCAGTTACAGTCTCTGGCTCAGCAAACCGACAGTACACTGTACATGGTGTTGCAGTCTATGTTCAGCGTATTACTGCACAAATTGAGTCATCAGGATGACATTGTGCTGGGTACACCGGTGGCGAACCGCCGCCGTGAAGAGCTGGTGGACCTGGTGGGCTTTTTCGTGAACACTCTGGTCATGCGTACTCAGTTTGAGGCGCAGGATGGCTTCATGGATGTGCTGGCTCGTTCCAAGGCTTATATGCTTGAGGCGCAGACCCATCAGGATGTGCCTTTCGAAGCACTGGTTGAAAGCCTGGCACCGGAGCGTAGTCTGGCGTACAGCCCGCTGTTCCAGATCATGTTTGTACTACACAACAACCAGGCGGTTGAGCTGGACAACAGCGCTTTCGAAATTGATATTGAGCGTAGCAAAGCGGCACTGGCTAAGTTCGACCTTACCTTGACGGCGATGGAAAATGAGTCGGGTCTGGGCCTGTCCTGGGAGTACAATACCGATCTGTTCAGCGCGCAGCGGATCGCCCGGTTTGATGCGGCGCTGCACCGTTTGATTGACATACTACTGGATACGCCACAACAACGTATAGCGGATATCTCGCTGGCTACCCCAGCGCAAGGTCAGCTGATAACTGCCGCTGTTGAAGTGACGCCGCAGTCACAGGTTATACCTTTATTTATGGCCGCCGCGGAGCAATATGCACAACACAGTGCGCTGAGTTTCCAGGGGACACACCTGACCTATCAGCAACTTGCTGAGCGGGTTGAGCATCTGAGCGGCGCTTTGTTCGAGCAAGGTGTTGAGCCTGGCAGTGAAGTCATAGTGATGGTCTCGCGGGGGATCAATGCGGTGCTGGCGATGCTGGCAGTCTGGCGTCTGGGCGCAGTATACATGCCCGTTGACAGTCAATGGCCTCAGGCTCGTATCGACACCATTTGCCACGACAATGAGGTGACCTTTGCGCTGATCAGCAACAACACGCCATCAGCGCAGCACCCTGACGTCACCCGGGTACTGGAAATTGAAACCTTATTGACCAGTACAGTGGCAGCAAGCGCACCTCACTGGCAGGGGGATCCGGATGATGCGGCGTATGTGATCCATACCTCAGGCTCAACGGGTAAACCCAAAGGGGTCGTGGTACCTCACCGTACACTGGCAAACCTGCTGACGTTCCAGCGCCGCGACAACAGTGTGCTGTCTGCACCGGCAAAAACGCTGCAGTTTGCTTCACTGAACTTTGATGTGTCTGTGCAGGAGATCTGCACGGCACTGACCACAGGCGCGGAGCTGGTGGTGGTCGATCAGCATACCCGCACCGATATGGCTGCGTTGCTGGATGTGATTGCCACACAGCAAGTCGCCCGGATATTTGTGCCATTTGCCGTTTTACAGGTGATGTGCAGCGAGGCGCTGGCGTCTGGTGTCTCACTGGATGCGTTGCGTGAGATAGTGACAGCCGGTGAACAATTGCAGATCAGTGCTGATATTACCCGTTTCTTCACTCAGTATCCGAAGTGCACGCTGATTAACCATTACGGTCCGTCTGAAACCCATGTTGTGACCGAGTATGTACTCCGGGGAGAGCCAGCGCAGTGGCCGCAGTTGCCACCAATTGGTCAGCTACTGCCAGGGAATGAAGCACGCCTGCTGGATAAGCATCTTCAGCCTGTGTTGCCCGGTTGCGTGGGTGAGTTATTTATCAGCGGTGTGAACGTGGCGCTGGGTTATCTGAATAATCCGGTACTCACCGATGAGCGCTTTGTCGAGATGGCAGAGGGCAAACGCTGGTATCGCACCGGAGATCTGGTGCAGCTCGATGAGCAGGGCCAGTTGCGCTATGTTGGCCGCAGCGACACTCAGGTTAAGCTGCGCGGGTTCCGTATTGAGCTGGGCGAAATTGAAACCCTGCTGAACCAATATCCGGGCGTGAGTGAAGCCCTGGTGACGGTACACCAGCAAAGCCGTTTAATTGCTTACTATGTGGCGGATAAGCCTTGTGATGAAGCACTAAAGGCGGCATTGCAAGGTGCTTTACCAGATTATATGTGCCCGGAGCTTTACTATCATCTTGAGCGACTGCCGCTTACCGATAATGGTAAAGTCGACAGACGCGCGCTACCACAGCCTGATGCTCAGCAGCAGGCGCAGTATACGCCACCCCAGACGCCAACCGAGCAAACACTGGCGCAGATCTGGCAACAGCTGCTCGCAGTAGAGCAAGTGGGCAAAGGGGACAACTTCTTCACTCTGGGCGGACATTCTTTACTGGCAATGCGCCTGGTGACTCAGGTTAAGCAGAGTTTTGCCATCGAGTTTGGCGTTAAACAGGTATTCGAGACACCGACTCTGGATACCATGGCATTGGCCATTGATGCGGCTGCACACAGTGAGCTGGGGCAGATAAATGCAGTATCCAATCCGGATGCCTGTTATCCCCTGTCCTATGCGCAAAGTCGCTTATGGTTTATCGACCAGCTTGAGCAGGGCAGCAGCAACTACAATGTACCGGCGAATTATCGCCTTCGCGGTGCCCTTAAAGTGACTGCGCTGCAAGCCGCTTTTGCCGCCCTGAGTGACCGTCATCATATCCTGCGTACAGTTTACGAGCAGGGCACAGACGGGCCTGTCCAGCGCATTACACAGCGACAAGCTCAACTCACCCTGCGTGATTTGAGTGGTCTGTCTAACCCGCAAGAGGCACTGGACACTGCGCTTCGCGAGTTGTCTGCGACCTGCTTTAACCTGGCAGCAGATCTGCCCGCACAGGCGGTGTTATATAAAGTGGCCACACAGGAGTATGTTCTGGCGCTGGTGATCCACCATATTGCCGTTGATGGCTGGTCATTTGCGGTGATTGAGCGTGAGTTGTTCGCTCATTATGAGCAGCTGTGTGCCGATCAGATGCCGGATGCAGAGTCATTAGCCATTCAGTATAAAGACTTTGCGCAGTGGCAACATCAGGATGCGCAGCAACAGGCGCTGAGTCGCTCAGAGCAATACTGGAAAGCAGCGCTTAACGGCGCTCCTAAACTGCACAGCCTGCCGCTGGATAAGCCTCGACCTCAGGTACAGAGCTTTAACGGCGCACGGTTTATTACTGAGCTGGATAGTGATGTCAGTGCGATGCTCAATACACTGGCGCTGGATCAGGGGTGCTCATTGTTTATGGTGCTGGAATCGCTCTTTGCGGCGTTGCTGGCCCGTTACAGTGGCACGGACGATATCATGATAGGCACACCCGTTGCCGGGCGTGAACGACCTGAAATCGAACCTCTGGTTGGCTTTTTCGTCAATACTGTGGTGCTGCGTAACCGTCTGGCATTGTCGCAGGGCTTTGTTGAAAACCTCAGAAGTACCAGCACGATGATCCTGGATGCCTTTGAGCATCAGGCCATGCCATTTGAGCGCCTGGTGGAAGTGCTTCAGCCAGAGCGTAGCCTGAGTCACTCACCATTGTTCCAGATCCTGTTTGCGCTTCAGAACAATGAATTTGACGAATTGCAGGTCGCTGAACTGGCGGTTGAACCTATGGGATATGACAGGGACACCAGTAAGTTTGACCTTAAGTTGTCGACCATAGAGCAACCCGAGGGCGGTGTGGTGCTTGCCTGGGAGTATAACCTGGACTTGTTCAGCGAGCAGAGTATACAACGTATGGCACGTAGTTTTGCTACGCTGGCCCGGGCGGTTGTGAACCAGCCTCATACTCCGCTGGCGCAACTGGACATGATCGACCCGCAGGCACATGCAGAGCTTGCCGCGTGGAATGATACCCGCCGTCAGTTTACTGAGCAGGTGCCCTTCCATGACTGGTTCAGTGCCCAGGTTAAGGCGACACCTAATGCGATTGCTATTCGTCAGGGCGCTGCGCAGATAGACTATCAGCAACTGGACGCTTTGGTTAATCAATGGGCACATCTGTTGATTGCACAGGGCGTGAAACCGGGAGATGTGGTTGCGCTGAGCCTGGATAAATCGATTACGCTGATTGCCTCTATGCTGGCGGTATTAAAAGCAGGCGGTGCCTATCTGCCCGTTGACCCCGAGTATCCGCAGTCACGGATTGACTATCTGGTTGCTGATTCCGGGGCTGTTTGTGTGATCACATCACACTCTGACAGTGACAAGTTCTCGGCACTGGCAACACGCTGCTTAGTTGACTGTCCGCAATGGCAGGCTCAGCTGAGCGCCTGTGCGACTGTTGCACCTGATGTCGCCGTGTCGTCACTGATGCCTGCCTATGTCATTTATACCTCAGGTTCTACCGGTCAGCCAAAGGGCGTCATGATCAGTCACGCCAATATTGCCAATTATCTGGCTCAGGCGTTAGACACCTATTTTGTGTCTGACCTGGAAGGGTCAGTGCTGATGAGCTCGGTCAGTTTTGACGGTACGATCCCGAATATTTACCTGCCGTTACTGAGGGGTAAAACAGTCCATATCGCTGACAATGATAACCTGTATCTCAGTGCCGCGCAGATCCTGACAGACAGTGACGTGCCGCTGTACATTAAGGTGACGCCGACTCAGATAGAGGTTCTGCTGTCTCAGTTAAGTGCGCCTGTAGCTCAGCCACACACACTGATGATGGGAGGGGAAGAGTTCACGGTGCAAACCTATGAGCGGATCCGTGCTTTATTGCCTGAGGCCCGCATCTACAACCACTATGGTCCGACTGAAACCACCATTGGCTGTACCTTTAACTTTGTTGCAGAGCCGCCACAGGGGGCCGCGATTGCCCTGGGTAAACCTATTCACAATACTCGCTTGTATGTACTGGATGAGCAACAGGCGCTGGCACCAGTTGGCGCTGTGGGTGAGTTGTATATTGCGGGTGAAGGGGTCACGCTGGGCTACCTTGGTGCTGCCGCTGAGCAGACCGGGAGCCGTTACCTGCCTGAATACGGTAATCCGGGTGGACGTATGTACCGCACGGGCGATCAGGTACGCTGGCTCAATGACGGTACGATCCTGTACTTTGGCCGTAACGACGGACAGGTGAAGCTCAACGGTTACCGGATTGAAACTGCAGAGATTGAATCCTGTCTGCAGCGCCTTGATGGGGTTGAACAAAGCTGTGTGGTGATTAGGCAAGATGCGCAGCAGCAGGCCATTTTGGTGGCATATTATTGTGCATCGCAGACGCTCGACAGTCAGACACTACAGACTCAGCTCAGTGCCTTGCTGCCTGAGTATATGGTGCCTAAAGCCTGGATGCAGCTTGATGCCTTGCCACTGAATATGAGTGGTAAAGTCGACCGTAAAGCACTGCCGCAGCCTAGCTGGCAATCAGACGTGGCGTATCGCTCACCTGAAACGCCATTGCAGCTGCAGCTTGCGAAAATCTGGCAGTCGTTGCTGGGCCAGACGCAAGTTGGCCTGGATGATAGCTTCTTTGCGTTGGGCGGGCATTCACTGTTAGCCATTCAGCTGGTCTCGCGGATCCGGGATGAGTTGACGCTGGAAGTGCCGGTCAGAACCATTTTTGAAGCACCAAAACTGGCGCAGTTCTGCGAGCGACTCAGTGCAATGAGTGCGACTTCAGGCATGACCGAGATCCAGGTGCTGGCAGATAACAGCCCGTCTGTGGTGTCATATGCACAACAGCGTCTGTTGTTTATTGCCAAGTCCAACCCTGAGTCCGGGCTGTATAACATGCCTTATCCGTATGACGTCTCAGGGCCGCTGGATCTGACTATGTTCAGGGCTGCGCTAGATTTAATCGTGACACGTCAGCACAGCTTACGTACACGTTTTGTGCTGGGCGAGACACTATTACAGTATTGCACGGAACATACTCAGGTTGCCCTTGAGCTGGCAGAGTTAGAGGGGGATGCACAAAGCATCGCTGACTGGGTGAATGAAACTTCGACCCGCGCGTTTGATTTGCAAGGCGACAGCCTGTTCCGGGTGCATGTCGCCACTATAGGTGCAGAGCGCCACATGGTGAACTTTGTCTTCCATCATGTGATTTGTGATGGCTGGTCAATCGGACGCTTCTGGCAGGAGCTCAGTTATCTCTATACCGCGCTGGTACGTGGTGAACAACCGCAGTTACCTGAGCTAAAAGTGCAGTATCGGGATTATGCCGCATGGCAGCGCGGCTGGTTCAGCGGTGAAGTGCTTGAACAGCAAAGTGACTACTGGCAACAACAGCTGCAGGATATCCCAGCGGTGCACAGTTTACCGCTGGATTTCGCCAGACCGAAAATCCAGTCGCACCGTGGGCACTTTATTGGTACTGAACTGGATCAGCAGACCCTGGCAGGGCTTAAAGCGCTTACGCAACGTCATGGTGCAACCTTGTTTATGACGTTACAAACCGCCTTTGCGGCACTGCTAAGCAGCTGGAGCAATGAAACCGATATTGTGATGGGGACCGTGGTGGCAAACCGCACCCAGCGAGATGTCGAAGCCCTGATCGGGTTCTTCGTAAATACCCTGGTGCTGCGCAACCGCTTTGATGACAACCCGAGTTTTGAGCAGGCGCTGCGCGACGCCAAGCAAATGCATCTGGATGCTCAGTCACATCAGGATATGCCATTTGAATTGCTGGTAGAGCAACTGCAGCCAGAACGTAGCACGGCTTATCATCCGTTGTTCCAGGTGCTCTTTGTACTACAGAACAATCAGTCGGCGGATTATAGTCTGGACCAGCTGGTGGTTGAGGACTATCAGCGCTCGGCTGAGTCAGATGTGAAGTTTGATTTGTCACTGACAGCCCATGAATCTGATACCGGTCTGTACTTCACCTGGGGTTATTGTCGTGATTTGTTTGCTCAGCAGAGTATAGAAATCGCCGCAGAGGCCTTCAATCGCTTGCTCAAAGGGATAGTCGATGCGCCAGAGCTGGCTTTGTCACAGCATACGCTCAGCGATGAGCCGATTGCTGAGGCAATTTGTCACTCGTCGCAAGGGCCACAGTCCATCGCTGCGGCGATCCGCGCCTTTGCGCTGGAGGATGCCGGACATATTGCGGTGTTCTATGCTCAGGAGCAGCTCAGTTATGGCGCACTTATCGAGCAGGCCGACGCACTGATGCAACGCCTGGCGGCGCAAGGCGTGAGTCATGGCGACAAGGTAGCGGTGATGTTTGACCGCTCGCTTGAGCTGGTGGTCGCGCAGCTGGCCATTATGCAGCTGGGCGCAGCATATGTGCCACTTGACCCGAACGCCCCCATGGACCGGCTGAGCTACATTGTTGAGAACGCACAATGTCGTATGTTGCTAAAAGCACCACATTTTGAGGTTGAACTGCCGTGTCCGACTTACACCACGGCGCAACTTCCTGAGGCTCACGGCACGGCTGTATCTGTGGTCGAAAACCACCCGGATGATCTGGCTTATATTATCTATACCTCAGGTACCACAGGGCGTCCGAAAGGGGTGAAGATCAGCCAGGGCTCGATTTTCTCTATGCTGACTCAGCTGGAATTCTGCCCGTTCAACCGCGATACCCGGGTATTGCAGTTGTTGTCACTGGCATTTGATGCGGCTGTTTTTGACATCTGGGGACCTTTGGTCCACGGCGGTGCTGTGGTGTTCTATCCGGGTCGTCATGTTGAGATAGATAAGCTGGAGCAGGTGGTGAAGCAAAGTGGTGCGAATACCGCGTTGATCACCCCAGCACTGTTCGAACCCTGGTGCGAGCAGCTCACAGGCACTTGTGGCTTTAGTCACTTGTTGATCGGGGGAGACGTTTTCCCGACTCAGTCGGTGCGACGTTTATTTGAACTAGACCCTGAGGTTGAGGTTTACAATGTTTACGGTCCGACCGAGAACAGTGTTTTGTCGAGCTATTATCCGGTTCCGCGCACGTTGCAGCTGAACGATGATATTCCTATCGGCCTGTCTCTGGGTGGTACCCAGTATACGATCCGCAATGCACAGGGGCAGCGTCTGCCATCTGGATTTGTGGGTGAGTTGTGCTGGCATGGCCCGAGTGTGGGTATTGGCTATCAGAATAACCCTGAAGCCACTGAAGCGGCCTTTATCACAGATCCGCAGTCGCAACAGCGATACTATCGCAGTGGTGATATGGCACGGATTGGTATGGATGGCATGTGTTACTTCAAGGGACGCAAAGATCATCAGGTTAAACTGCGGGGCTTCCGTATCGAGTTGCAGGAAATTGAACAACAGTTTGAACTGCATCCTGCGGTGCGTCAGGCCGCGGTCTTGGTCAATAAAACGGACTTTGCGGCCCCTACCTTGTGTGCTTATGTATGCCTGGCTCAGGGCGCAGACGAGACGCAACTTGGTGATATCTGGCAACAGGTTCGCACAGGGCTACCCGGATATATGGTGCCCGGACATTATGCCTTAGTGACCGAAATGCCGGTGAATCTCAATGGTAAGCGCGACGACAAAGCCCTGCAGGCGCTGACCCTCAGCGAGTGTACAGTGGATAACTATGTCGCACCGGAAACAGACACGGAACAACAGCTGGCCGAACTCTGGTCGCAGATGCTTCGCCTGGAGCAGATCAGTATCCGCAGCAACTTTTTCGAACTGGGAGGTCACTCCTTGTTAGCGATGCAGCTGATCTCGAAGATCAATGATGCCTTTGAGTTAGAGCTGAATGTGGCTGATTTGTTTGAGCTGGGCGACATTGCGTCTATGGCTGAAGAGATCGACATGATGCTGGATGAGCAAGAAAGTGGGTGGCTATAAGATGACAAAGTCTCCGTATTACTTTGCACCTAAGCCACTGCTTAACCCTCGTGCACGGATCTTTTGTTTTCCGTACGCGGGGGGCACCAGCAGTATTTACTTTGACTGGCCAGACTATTTTTTCAGTCGGCAGATTGAGGTAGTGGCAGTCAGTCTGCCAGGGCGCGGTGCGCGCTTTGGTGAGCCATTTGATGCCAGCATTGAGGCGGCCATAACCAATATGGTTGACGAGTTTTTGCCCTATCTGGACAGACCCTTCTATCTGTATGGTCACAGTAATGGTGCGTTATATTGTTATGAATTTGCTCGTCAGTTACTTAATCGCGGACAGTTGCTAAATTGTCGGCGGGTATTTTTGGGCGCAAAAGCCGCGCCCCGAATTACCTATCGGCGCGATCCGCTTCACTTGCTGAATGAAACGGATTTCAGGCAGGCACTGGCTGAGCTGGGCGGCACACCACAGGCTTTGCTGGCAGATGAACAATTACTGACGTTGCTGTCACCCATGTTGCGCGCCGATTTTAAGCTGGGATTCGATTATATGTCCACAGAGCCTCAGCAACGCTTGCAGCAGCTTCCCACCACGCTGATTTATGGTACACAGGATGTGGATGTGGGCGCCCAAGCGATGTCTGCATGGCGTGAGTTGCTGCCACAGGCTGAGCTGGAGTCAGTCGCCGGTGGCCACTTTTTTATCCATCACCAACAGGCTTTACTGGTCGATCTGCTCTTGACGCGGATCCCAATGTAGCCGATAAACGGAAATAGATAAGGATAAACAATAATGAAAACACTTTATTCACTGGTTTCTGCTGTGTCGCTGCTGGTCAGCGCACAGGCAGGGGCCGCAGTAGTCACGGATAGCGGAGTTAAAAAACACGCAATGGAAACATCAACACTGAACATTTTATATATGGGCAACAGTCATACCAAGCGACACAGTGTGCCCGAATTTGTCAAAGCCATCATTGAGGCATCCGAGCCGGGGGTTCAGGTTAGTTATCAAATGGCGCCCGGGATCTTATTTCTGGATCAGCGCTGGGATCATGGTCCGAGCCGTAAGATGTTAAAAGACACCTCATTAAGCCATGTGGTATTGCAGGCGCAAAAATACTCACAAAGCCGCAGAAAGCTCTACTCAACCAAAGAGGCGAAAAAGCTGGTTGCGCTGGCGAAGGAGCATGGCACCCAGGCCGTTATGTTTCCTGAGTGGGGGCAAAGAGGCCGTCAGTGGGAAGGCCAGTATGTGCATGATATTTATGCGGGCATAGCAAAAGAGTCAGGCGCATGTATTGCACCCGTTGGTTTGGTGTGGGATAAGTTTTTATCGGAGCACCGTATGAACTTACATGCAATGGACGGCAACCATGCTAATGACAAAGGCGCGTTTCTGGCAGCGCTGGTGTTATCGCAAAGTATTCTTGGTCGCCCGGCAGATCAGCTTGCAGTCACCACCACCGCACCTGTTGACGCTAAGTTACAACGGCAAATGCAACAGGCAGCGGCCAGTTTGTTTAAAGCTGAAGCTACCGCCTGTACGTCATAGCATGTTTAGATCCGATGGCTGTATGCCATCGGACTTGCCCCGCTGCCCTTTGTTAGGCACTTCAGCCAGAGGTTTTAACTTTGCAAGGAGCTCGGCTATTAGTTAGCTGATAACCCATGCTTCGTAGTAGTGGCTACCGTCTTTGAGAGCGTAAGTAAATAAGTTGTCATTCGAGTTCCATTGACTTCTATAACCTCCACCCCAGTCTTCAAGTGTAGTGATTAGGTGGCTAAACTCATACGGTTCCAGATGGACTATTAACTTTTCATAGAATTGACTGATTTGATCATCATTACTGCCATGAGCTGCTGCCGCAGCATCGGTCACTGCATTCGTCCAATACTCCTGACTCATATCTGCAAGTGGTAACTTTGCCATAATTAATTTCCTTTAATGTTGAGACGAGTCTACGACTCGTGTTTGTGAAAAAAATGTACTAATTATGTTGCATTGAAAGGTGTAGCAGTCTAGGTGTTAGGCAGCAATTACACTGGATTACACGTCGAGTGTGCGGACACCCAACCCATACCTGTAAACACGCTACCCCGGTGCAAAGCTAGCGCAAGTGACCTCACGCTTCTATAGTTTAACTAAATTCCTTGTACTGCATATTGCATCATGTTCAGGATCATATTGCTGTTATCTTTAGTCTGGCTGCTGCACGCTCGGGCCACAGAACCCGTGCGCATTGCAACGGGTGAGTATCCCCCGTTTACCGGCAGTAAGTTGCGGGACGACGGATTCGTTAATCATGTTATCCGCTTGGCATTGACGAAAGAAGGGTATCTGGCACAGTTTGACTATTTACCCTGGAAGCGCAGTTTTCAGGCGACTCAGCAAGGTCAGTATGAGATGGCGTCATACTGGGTCTGTGAGGCTGAATATCAGCAACATTTTTATTGTAGTGATGAGCTTTATCGTGGTCAGCTGTTACTGTATTTCCGTGCAGATACGACGCTGCCAGATTGGCGCACTATCGACGATCTGAAACCCTATCGGATCGGTGCCATTTTAGGCTATGAATATGTGCCCGAGTTTCGCAAGGCGATTGAAGAGGGCGAGCTGGACGTGATTATGGTCAGTAATGACCGGCTCAACCTGAATATGCTGCTCAATGACCGTGTGGACCTGATCCTGCTCAGTGACACGGCAATGCAAAGCCTGCTGACTCACCACTTTCCTTCCTTACAAAAAGATAAGATCCGGGCACACCCAAGACCATTTTTAAATTATCGCGCTCATGTCTTATTTCCAAAATTAAAAAAAGACAGCCTTTTGCTGCGCGACCAGTTTAATCGGGGGTTGCAAGCACTTAAAGCGTCTGGCGAGTTTGAACGTCAATGGCTGCGGCTACTGAATGGAGAGTTTGTGCCTGAACGTTAGCTTCCATGAAAGGTGAACAGAGCAGGGTGTAGCAGTATGCAAAATGAAGTGCTGGTGACAGCATTGAGCTACATCCTAATGATTTGTTTTTAATTGCTATTTTGATTTATTATGAATTAATTCATATGTTTTTTTCATAGTGTTGTAATTTGATTGTAATGTGCTAATTTGGAGCTGCTTTAACAAACAAGGAAAAAAAATGAAGTTAAATTTAAAGAAGAAAAGCATTAAATCGTTGAGCTCGGACAATAAAAAACTCCCTAATGCAGCGACGCCCGCTGTTGCTGGCGGTACATTCACTCAATACGAATGTGATACGGGCGGCTACTGTAATACTATGCATTGCTTTACGAACAAAGATCAGGGTTGTAACTCTCAGCTTTATACCTACCAGGGTACAGGTTGCTGCAGAACTACCCTGTGCTAAGTTCAGTTGAGTAAAGCTGCGCGTATAAGCCATGGTTCAAAGGGAAACTCTTTCAACAAGTGTCATTCCCATCATGGTTTCATCGGTGCATAGCAAACGCAGTAGGCTCATCGTTCCGTATAAGCCTGCTGCTATCATTTTTCTCCTTACCTTGTTGTATGTACTACTTTTCAATATCAGTCAGTTACGCTCTCTTTTTGCACTGGACTATAACCTTGGCTGGATTTCACTACTCGATAGCTGAACGACCTGGTTAACCTCTGGGTGAGTGAGGCATATCTTTGTCAAAGCCAGATTTCGGCAAACCAGATTCGATTTTTTATTTGGCGCTTAATCGCTTGATATCTCCCTCAACAGATTCCATTTTGGCGATCAGTAAGGTGCCATCGGCGGCAATATCGTAGTGCCAGAGCAGGTTTTGTGTTTTCAGTAGCTCAGGCTCTGCGGCACCATCCAGCGCAAGTCGCCAGATATGATCCGTTTTTGACCAGGCGCTTTGCCAGTACAAGTAACCATCTTTGAGTCTGGGGTTGGTTATCTGGTGGTATGCCCTGGGTTCAAGAGAAGTGAGTCTGGTTTCCTCCATGCGCGTAGCGGTTAATCCGATGCTGCGATAAAGTGCGGCGTCTTTGAAGATGAGCCAACTTTGAGCCCGATGGTCATACATCAACATATCTGATGCCAGTTCAAAGCGGCGCTGTAATTGACCTGCTTTGTCATAAAGCAAAACGTCATGACCGTCTGTTACCCACAGCGTATCTGCATCTATCCAACCAAAATGGCGAAGTGAGCGCGATAGAGCAGGAGTGAAGGTGTGCACTACAGCTAAGCGGTCTAGTAGTATCAAACGTGCCTCCCGGTTAGCCAGAATATGGGCATTATCCGGGCTCCAGGTGACAAAGTTGACGTAATCACTGCCTTTGTGATGGGTCAGCTGAACCACTTTGTCATTGCTGTGCAGGTATATTTCGCACGCGCCGGTACGGCGTGACATAAATGCCGTTTCACCCAGGCTGTTGGTGACTGGCAGATAATCATGGCTGGAACTGGAAAAAATAGGCAGGTCGTCTTTGTCGCGAATATTCACCTGCCAGCTTTCGGCGGCACTGAAAATATAACCCTGTTTGTCAACACTGAGACTGCTAAAGATCCCCTGCGGTGTCGAGATGACCTGATATTGATGTCCATCACGCGTTGTGGCGATTAGGTTATGGTGCTTGCTGCCGTCGTTGGTGATCATGCTGTGTTGTTTCGGGTCATAGGCAATCAGCCAGACGGGATAGTTCCAACGCAGCTGCGCTTTGCCATCCAGCGTGATTAAGCGTGAATGCTGAAAAGCATTTTTCACCAGGTAATAGATTTGATCGTCCCAGCCGCGCAATGTGGTGATGAGCTTATCGCCTTCATCGAGCTTGAGGGGAATAGGAATATATTTATTACTATCAGTATGATACAGATAGGCCTGCATGCCCGTTTTGTTCAATACAGAGACAACAAGCTGATTGTCTGACTGCCAGCTTGGCGCCTGAATACGATAACAAGGCAGGCCGTGAGGGCGGTTCAGCTGCTGACCTTGCGCGTTCACAATCAATAGTTCACAGCGATCGCCCTGATAACGCCAAACTGCCAGCCAGTCTTTTTCCGGGTGCCAGGATGGTTTGGCAACACGGCTGTCAAATTGTAAACGCTGTATCGGGTTGCCCTGCTTGTCGGTAATTACCAGCGTTTTGAAATCGTCGATATAGGCCAGAAGCGATTTACTGGCGTGGGCGGCAACGTCAAATTCCAACCCCAACTCATAGGTGATATCTGCTACCTCATATTGCGGGGCCGTGATGGGGGGTGGTGCAGAAGAAAAGTAGGCGATTGCACTGAAGCAGGCCGTGACGACAGGGAGCGCCATCATAAATGCACGTTTTTTAGCGGTAATGGGCTGTTTTGTAACAGCGTCGTTTTGTAAAGCCGAGGCGATGCGCCCGTTAAATTGTGATACCTGTTTTTGCGAGGAGGCCTGCAGGACTGTCACTGGTGCGATAAACACATAGCCCCGTTTGGGCACGGTCTTAATAAAGCTAGGGTTTTTGGCACTGTCATTGAGTACCCGACGCAGCTTGGTAAGCAGCTGGTACAGGCTGTTAGACTCGACTATGGTGTCTGGCCACAGTGCTGTGTTTAATGCGTCCCGAGACAGGACCTTATCAGGAGACGTTACAAAGAGTTCAAGGAGCCTGGCCACCTGTGGCTCTAGCTTGATAGCAACATGGCTTTCGGGAGCGCGCAACTCATCCTGGCTGGCATCAAACTGCCAGGATAGAAAATGGTATTGCTGAGCGCCAGTCGATATCGCCATGATGGTTGTTTCCTTAGTTATTGTTGTAGCCTGTTACCGCTGCAATGCGGTGCCTGCGCCTGGAGCCGAGTCTGGATCGTTTGGCCAAATGACTGATTCAGAGACGACTTATCACGTGCCACGCATTCTGTCTGCTGAAACTAACCTAGTTCAGAACAAAGTCAATAATCTTCAGGGGTTGATCACCTTTATTCAGGAAAATTTCAGCTTTTTAAAGGCCCATTTCTGCTGCAATGAACGCAATCAGTCATATCGGAAGCAGTCATATGAAACAGCACTATTTAACTTTGTGTATCACAGCGGTATTGGGCAGCCAGTCACTCTGGGCAAGCGAAATTCACAATACAGAGGTAAACCTCGACGGTCGTCTGGATGAACAACAATGGCAATCAGCTCATCAGTTTAAGCAATTTTATCAGGTGGTTCCGGCGACACTGACAACACATTCAGACAAGCTCCATGCAAAAGCATTCAGCAACGCAGCGGGGGTTTATATTGGTATTGTTAACTTTCAGGACAGAGCAAGCAGGCAGAAGCAGTTTAATATTCAGGATGCCTTTATGCAGGCTGAATTCAACCGCATCGTGGTGGATTTCGCGGGTGATGGCAGCGGCGCGTACGAGTTTGCCGTGACTCTGGGTGGTGGCACGCAAGATGCCGTATTGACGCCACAGCTGACCAAAGACGGTGACTGGGATGGCGATTGGCAGTTTGCAACGTTTGAGGCGGATGATTACTGGTCTACAGAAGTCTTTATCCCGTGGCATACCGTATCTTTTTACAACCCGGCTCAAGGCACGGAAAGTGCGCTTGGTGATATTGGTGTGTCAATACAGCTTTATGACCTGGGGAAAAATTATATCTATTCAAATCAAAAACAAACAACCAGCAATAGCGATTTTTATCTGGGTATGCCAAAGCTCAAATCGGCCATTCCAAACCATAGCCAACTGAGTTTTGTGCCGTATTTTAGTCATCAGCAGCATTTTGCCGAGCAGGCCAAGAATAGTAGTCAAAGCGATGTAGGTTTTGATCTGTTTTATAAACCTAGTCATCACCAGAAACTGTCGGTGGCGGTTAATCCGGACTTCGGCCAGGTCGATAGTGACGAAGTCGACATTAACTACAGTGCGGTTGAAACACTGCGCAGCGACAAGCGGCCTTTCTTCACTCAGGATATTGCAGTGTTTAGCGTACAGGCTTTGCAAGATACCAAACTGATCCATACACGGCGTATTGGGGCTGGCAGCGACGATGGGCGGGAATTTATCACCCCTATCGATTTGGCGACCCGTTTTGTTCATCAGGGAGAAACCATGCAGGTCGGTGCCTTTGCAGTAAAAGAGGATGACCTGGACAGTAACGCCGGAAAACGCTTTTATGCGGCCCGCGCCAAGTATCGGCAAAAGTACTGGCAAACAGGTGTGCTGGCCACACATACAGAACGGCCATGGCTGGACCGTCAAGCCACGACGATGGCCTGGGATAGTCAGTATCAAAGTGCCACCTGGTCATTTCAGGGCGCTTTGCTCGCCAGCGAGGTCGAGCAGCAGCAAAAGCAAACTGGTAATGGGGCATCATTGCAATTGGGGTATCAGTTTTCTCCCAATACAAATCTGGAAGGGCGATATCTTAAGCTTAATAAAAGTTTTGATAACAGTGATTTAGGATATGCACAGCGCAATAATTGGCAGTATAGTGAAGCCAAATTCAGTCATGCGATTAACACCCAAAGCGATTGGTTAGCGCGTATCAAGCACTCTTTGACACTCAGTTATGAGGCCGATAGCCAGGGTCTGAAACTGCCGGCCCGGCAGGCCTATCTGAGCCAGTGGCTGCTGGCAAGTGGTGGTCAGATTGATCTGCATCTGGACAGGGTCAGTGGCGGCTGGCAGGACAACCTGGGTCGTCAGAGCCAGGCCTTTGAAGTACCCGGTAACTGGGAAACTCGGATAATGTATGTGAGTCCTTACATTGGCAAATTCTCATGGGCCGCAAGTTTTGAGTACGATCAGGAGGGGTTTGATGGACGGGCTCAGCAATATGCGATTGATATGACCTGGTTACCACACCCAAACTGGACTTTAAAATTCAACAATTTTTATCGCACCGGAGATGGCTGGCTGGTGGCAAGTGACACAGATCAGGTCACTCAATATCAGCGTGATTTCTTCGTAAATAAGATTCAGGTTAGCGGATTGATAACCGATAAACTGGAATTTTCTTCAACGCTTGAATGGGCCGTACTGGAAGCCCGCAGTGACGATGTGTACTCCATACAGGCGCATAACAGACATCGCCTGAACAATGTGGATACCAGCTTTGAAGATCGTCGCTTGTCCAGCCAGTTTAAGTTGCGCTATCGGATGGGGGCACTGTCTGATGTGTTTTTGGTATATCGGCGTGGCGGGGCTGTGGGAGAAAGCTTACCAGGTAATCAGATTGGAGCTGAACCCTGGCTTGAGCGCGCGAAACAACTTTGGCAATCACCTTCGCAGGACTCAGTGCTGCTGAAGGTCAGGTATAAGTTTTAACGGCGTTGCCGCAGCAATTCGGCATCTGTGTGAATATTTCTCAATTCACACTCTTCGGACAACACAGCATACTCAGACTTTTGAGTTTAGGGACAAAGAAAGCTATGCAAAGAAAACATGCTGTTGTACTGGGCACTGCGTTGAGCTTAGTTGTTTCGTGCGCATCCCAGCAGTCGGATACTGAGTTGTATCAGTCTCAGGATTGGGTCACGGACGGGGTGTTTACTCAAGGGGTAGAAGGCCCGGCCGTAAATCGAGATGGTGAACTGTTTGCGGTCAACTTCGCCCGGCAGGGCACCATTGGCCAGGTGAGCGGTAAAGGTAAGGCGGGTTTATATCTGAGTTTGCCACAAGGTAGCACGGGGAACGGGATCCGGTTTGATGCACAGGACACCATGTATATTGCTGATTATACCGGCCACAATGTGTTGAAAGTGACGCCTGATAAAACGATTTCTGTGCTGGCTCATAACCCCCAAATGCATCAGCCCAATGATTTGGCTATCAGTGACAAAGGCATACTGTATGCCAGTGATCCGGATTGGCAAAACAACAAAGGGCAACTTTGGCGCATTTTACCAGATGGTCAAACTCAGTTATTGCGCACAAATATGGGCACCACGAATGGCATTGAGGTGAGCCCCGACAATCGCACTTTGTATGTAAACGAGAGTGTGCAGCGCCGTATCTGGGCGTTTGAGCTTGATGAACAGGGGATGATAGGTGACCCTGAGCTGTTTTATGAGTTTAACGATCATGGCCTGGATGGTATGCGTTGTGACGAGAATGGCAATCTGTACGTTGCCCGCTACGGGGCCGGGGAAGTGGTGATATTGTCTCCAAAGGGCCAGTTACTGAGAAAAGTGGTATTAAAAGGCCAATATCCGACGAACATTGCATTTGGTGGTAAGCAGGGCAAGCAGGTGTTTGTGACCATGCAAAAGCGAGGCGCCATCGAAACCTTCACCTCAGAATATGCAGGGCGTTCGTTTAACCGACATACTTTGTAACCACACACGGATACTTTGTATTGAGGTGTTTTGTTAATATCGGAACGGTTAAATATCAAGGACCTGTATGATAGAAATAAAACACCTCAAAAAAGTGTATTTGCATGACCCTGTTTTTTCGAACTATTGTGCCGTGCTAAGTGAGCAGAAGCTCTGTATCGAAGCGCCAAACGGACTGGGTAAAAGCACGCTGTTCAGGATCATTGCCGGGCTGGATGATGCGTTTCATGGTGATGTACTGTTTGACGGCAAGCAACACCCGGTCATGCAGCAAATCGTAGCCCTGGCCAGTGACTCCATAGCCTTTCCTGATTTCCTGACGGCCAGACAGTTACTGCAATTGACAGCTAAAAGCTGGGCAAGCCCCTGGCCTGAGCTTATGATCCGGCAAATGGAGTTTGAAGCATTTTTGGATACCCGTTACGGAGCGCTGTCGTCCGGTAATCAGAAAAAGTGCCAACTAATCAATGCAATGATGCGAAATACGCCGTATCTGGTGCTGGATGAACCGAGCGCTGCATTAGATCATGCCAGCGTTGATGTGTTGTTAAGCTGGCTTATTCATCACCCTGCACAAGTGATCATTAGTTGCCATGAGCCTCAGCCCTTTATTGATATTGGCTTTGTAACTCAGCCTCTGTTTGAGTGAGGTGCTGATGTTACATTATTACCAGTATCGCTACCGTGCGTTTCGTGTTGCGCTGGCCGCGTTGTTGCGCCAGCTTCAGCAGTTCTCACTCATGTTCGTGACCTTATTCTTCATTTTCATTCCTCAGCTGATCATTGGGGTGTTTTTTGGTCTGGGTAAGCTGGTGTCGTTCGACTCTCACGAAGTTGCGATGAAAGTGGCATTTGGTTTCCTGTTACTGCAAAGTCTGCTGCTACAGGCGATTAAGCCCGCCATTACTGATGCCAGACACAGGGCTTATCACCTTACCCTGTTGCGAAGCCGATTTCATCAGATTACGGCTGACTGGCTGTTGTTATTGGTATGCCATGTACTATTTGCGGCAGCTTTGCTCCTCGGTGTGAGCATGGGCACAGCGACACTCTGGCAGGCTCCGCAGTTACCAGGGTTTATGCTGGCACAGTGGCTGTTTGCGCTGGCATTGCTGTACCGTCCGCAAACATTGCTTTCATCATTGCTTGTCGCTTTCGTCGCTGTCTGGCTGGCACCGGATATTCAGACATATCTTGCTGTGAGTGTGCTTTGGCTCGCTCTGGATTGGGTCAGGCCTAGGCTGAAACTAGCGGCACCTCAACCTCAGCTTAGTTCTGTCAGCTTTTGGTACTATGTCATCAAAGAGTACCCCTGGATGGTGTTGTGGCGAGCAGGCGCATCATTTCTGGCTCTGTGGGCGGGCGTCATCATGGCTAATGAGCGGCCCGATCTGCTGCATTACTATACTTTGATGATACTTCTGGTGAACCAGTTGTGGTGGTCCAGCTTGTATTTGGATACCAGTAAACAAGTTATGGGGCGCAGAGGGTTTTGGCGGAGTCTGGGCCTTGACGGTCAAATTGAGTTTAGCCAAAACGCTTTGATCTACGGATTATGCCTGATCAGCTGGCTTGCGGGGGTTGTGCTGCTAAACGGCGAGTTGTTTACCGTGTCGGTAATCGCTACTTGTCCGCTCCTTACATGGACTCTAAAGCACTATCCGCAGCGTTTTGCTGTTGTCTGGGGCAGTGTCAGCGTGACGCTGATGATGATTAAAGTGTTGTTTTTGTAGGGCAGGGAAACAAAAAAGGCCAGCATGGCTGGCCTTTACATTCGAGACAAGTTACGCGGCGTTCGCGTCTTTTGCAACCACTCTGGCTTTACCAGCCAGCAGGTCGGCCGGATCAAAGTCATCAACATTGATAACGGCCAGTCGCTTCTGTTCAACGGCAGCCAGCTTGTTGGCTTCGTCGTTATTTAGTGCACCACATTCGCGGCCCATTTCGGCCACTTTATCCAATCGCATAAATGGTAGCTTTTCACCTTTGGCACGACACACTTTGTCAAACAGAGGCTCCACTTCAAGGATGTCTTTCAGGGTTTGCTCTTGTTTACCAATCAGGTTAAGCGGCTCATCACGCAGGTAGATGTGTGAGGCAAGGCGGTCACGGGCTGCGCTTGGTGTTTGCAGCAGTTGCGCCAGTTTGTGTTCCATTTGGTCTGTTGGCTTGCGCACAGGACGACCAAATGGGAACAATACGAGCTTGAGCAAGCCACGTAGCGCCATTGACGGCATGTTGTTGATAAGATCTGCCAATGCACGTTGACACAGGTACAGGTGTTCCTGACAGGCCCACTGAACATAAGGTAAATCTTCTTTACGACGACCCTCATCGTTGTAACGTTTCAGTGTTGCTGAAACCAGATACAGATAACTCAGCAAGTCACCAAGGCGCGCAGAAATACGCTCTTTACGTTTCAAAGAGCCACCAAATACGGCCATACAGATGTCAGACATCAGCGCCAGTGACGCACTAAAGCGCGCTGCGGCACGGTAGTAGTCTGCTGTTTCATCGTTAAATGGTACTTTGCTGAAGCGACCACCAGTCAGAGCCAGCCATTTGGTGCGAACCAGATTAGAAATGGTAAAGCCAATATGGCCCATTAGTGCCTGGTCAAAGCTGTTTAGCGCCTCTTCTTTGTCTTTAATGGTACAGGCGTTTAGTTCAGCCAGAACAAAAGGATGACAGCGAATTGCACCCTGACCGTAGATGATCATATTACGAGTCAGAATGTTTGCACCTTCTACCGTGATAGCAATTGGGGCACCCTGATAACCGCGGCCCAAGTAGTTATTTGGACCCAGACAGATGCCTTTACCGCCGTGAATATCCATTGCATGTTTGGTTGAATCACGCATTTGCTCTGTCAGGTGATATTTCAAAATCGCAGAGATAACAGACGGCTTTTCACCTAAGTCAACGGCGCCCGTCGACATGCTTACTGCTGCGTCACTGCTATAGGCGTAACCACCCAGTTTAGCCAGTGCTTCTTCAATGCCTTCCATCTTACCGATAGGCAGTTTGAACTGACGGCGGATACGGCTATATGCACCACTGGCAAGCGCCAGAGATTTAATACCACCAGTTGAGTTAGACGGTAGCGTGATTACGCGGCCCACT
Source organism: Pseudoalteromonas rubra (assembly GCF_005887115.1). Lineage (GTDB taxonomy): Bacteria > Pseudomonadota > Gammaproteobacteria > Enterobacterales > Alteromonadaceae > Pseudoalteromonas > Pseudoalteromonas rubra_F. The sequence continues at coordinate 68,722 of NZ_PNCJ01000043.1, forward strand.
GACAGACATTCCACCAGCATACGCCAGCCCTGGCCTGCCATTTTCGCACCACCAATGATGAAATCAAGTGGTACAAAAACATCTTCACCCTTAGTTGGACCATTCTGGAAAGGCACATTCAGCGGGAAGTGGCGACGGCCGATTTCAACACCTGGGGTGTTGGTTGGAATAAGGGCACAGGTAATACCAATTTCTTTTTTATCACCCAGCAGGCCATCCGGATCGCGCATTTTGAATGCCAGACCTAGTACAGTGGCAACGGGGGCTAGGGTGATGTAACGCTTATTCCAGGTTAGGCGAATACCTAAGGTTTCTTTACCTTCCCACTCACCTTTACAGACGATACCGAAATCAGGGATCGATGAGGCATCAGAACCCGCTTCCGGCGAGGTCAGTGCGAAACAGGGGATCTCATCGCCTTTTGCCAGACGAGGCAGGTAATGATCTTTTTGCTCCTGAGTACCATAGTGTTGAAGCAGCTCGCCCGGACCTAGTGAATTAGGTACACCTACAATAGATGAAAGCAGAGTCGATTTACTGGTTAGCTTTTGCAACACACAAGATTGTGCATAGGCCGAAAACTCCAGACCACCGTATTGCTTTTTGATGATCATGGCAAAGAACTTGTTGTCTTTCAGGTATTGCCATACATCCTGCGGTAAATCAGTCAGCTCGTGAGTGGCTTCCCAGTCATCCAGCATTGCACAGACTTCTTCAACCGGGCCATCCATAAATGCTTGTTCTTCAGCTGTAAGACGTGGTGCCTGATACTGGTGAAGCTTATTCCAGTTAGGGTTACCACAGAACAGGTCTGCTTCCCACCAAGTGGTACCGGCATCAATAGCAGACTTTTCGGTTTCAGACATGCTAGGCGTGACTTTTTTGAACGCCTTAAACAACGGCGCCACGATATATTGTTGACGCACATTTGTCATTGATAGAGGAACTGCGATGGCCAAGAAAATAAGCCAGGCAAATGCGCCAAAGGCGCCGGCGAAGGTGCCGATCAGCAGCGTCGCCGCAGCAACACCTAAGCAGGTGTTCCAGCTCGCACGGTGATAGCAGGCAGCGCTAACCAATGCGATTAAAGCGAGTGTAAATAAAAGTGTCATGTTGTTATTCCTTGTAAGAGGTCTGACCACATTGGCTAGGCTAGCTTGTTGGACCAGTGATTTCAAGCCTAAAAAGCATCTTATCTTCATTTTAGTTGCTATTTAGTTACCTCGCGAGTTGGTCATATTGGTGTTGTTTTTATGTAATGAGTTTGTAATTTTAAAGATTGCTCCTATAGTTGAAGAGATCATTCTAGGAGGGAATTGTCATGCAATATGGAACATTGTGTGTCGCATCTGCGACGTTTTTCGCTATGCTGCTTTCAGCACATCTTTATCAACCTGCTGTATTTCTTAATCTTGCCAGTTGCGTCTTGTGTGCCATCTACGGGTATCAGGGGGCCAGTATCATTGCCATGTTTTTAGCCTGGTGCAATGTTCAGGCGTTCTTGGTTAGCCCATGGATAAATCTAACCGAACAACCAAGTATTAAAGCACTCGTACTGTTTTTGCTTTGCCTGATGTTCGCGGCTATTAGTATTGGGGTTAGTAAACGTTAGCCTGTTGTCTGAGCCTTGGCTGCGGTACAATAAAGGGTCCGTGTATCGTTTGGGAAGTATAAATGAAGATCCTTGCAGATCAGAATATGCCCCTGGTGGAAGAGTTTTTCTCTGATCTGGGGGAGGTAAGTCGCTTTGATGGTCGCACCTTAGCGCCGCATCAGTTGGCTGATGTTGACGTGTTGCTTACGCGCTCCGTCACTCAGGTTGATCATACACTCTTGGCTGAGGCATCGAAGCTAAAGTTTGTTGGCACCGCAACAATTGGCGTTGACCATATTGACAGGTCGTTACTGGCCGAGCGCGACATTGGTTTTGCCAGCGCGCCTGGTTGCAATGCTGTGGCCGTCGCTGAATATGTGATCAGTGCTTTGTATGCCTATGCGCAGCACAAGGCGATTAATCTGCAAGGTAAAAAACTGGGTATCGTCGGGGTTGGCAACATAGGTCAATGCTTACACGATAAACTAGCAGCAAGTGGTATAGAGTTGCTCTTGTGTGACCCGCTACGTTATGAAGCGGGGACTTTAGCACAGCACATACCACTTGATGAGCTATTAGCGCAAGCTGATATGGTTTCTTTCCATGTGCCTTTGATTAAAACCGGTGTTCATCAGACCCGACATATGCTCGATGCTGAACGCATAGCGATGCTTAAGCCCGATATGTTGGTAATCAATGCAAGCCGGGGAGATGTGATCGATAATCAGGCTTTGTTAGAAGCGCTTGAGAACGGGCAGGCAATCGATTTAGTGTTAGATGTATGGGAAAATGAACCCAATATTTTGATGCCTTTGTTAGACCATACATTGTTTGCCTCGGTGCATATTGCTGGCCACACACTTGAGGGGAAAGCCCGCGGAACGCAAATGTTGTATCAGGCCTTGTGTGACCAACTGGGTATTTCGGCCACAAAGTCGCTTGAGTCGTTCTTGCCGATCCCGGCTCTGACATCCTGCTTTGCAGAGCATACGCTTAGCGAACTGGAACTCGGCAGGCTTGTCCATCTAGTCTATGATATTCGCCGGGATGATGGCCTGATGCGAAATAATATCAACAGTCAGGGGTTTGATATGTTACGCAAAAATTACCCACCGCGTAGAGAGTTCAATACCTTGACGGTGCAAAATGCCCCTCAGTGTGGGAAGCAGCTACAACAGCTTGGTTTTAAAGTAATTAATTCGAATGAGGAATAATATGTCGCAGAAATATGATGTGGCGGTGCTCGGTGCAACTGGGCTGGTAGGCAAGCAAATTATTGAAACTCTGGCCGAGCGAAAGTTCCCGGTTGGCAACCTGTATCCTCTGGCAAGTAGCCGCAGTGCGGGTGAAGAAATTGAGTTTAACGGTGAGACGCTCACTGTGTTGGATGTGGCAGAGTTTGATTTTAGTCAGGCCCACATAGGTTTGTTTTCAGCCGGAGGTAGCGTATCGGAACAGTATGCGCCAATAGCGGCCGAAGCGGGCTGTGTTGTCATTGATAACACATCACATTTTAGATATGACTATGATGTGCCCTTGGTTGTACCTGAGGTAAACAGCGCCAGCCTGGCTGATTTTCGCAATCGCAACATCATCGCCAACCCAAATTGCTCGACCATTCAAATGATGGTGGCATTGAAACCGATTTATGATGCCTATGGCATTGACCGCATCAATGTGTCTACTTATCAAGCTGTATCAGGTGCAGGTAAAGAGGCGGTCGAAGAGTTGGCCAAGCAAACTGCTAACCTGATGAATGCCCGACCCATGGAAAATGAGATTTTCACTAAGCAGATCGCCTTCAATGTCATTCCGCAGATTGATGCTTTTCAGGATAATGGCTATACCAAAGAAGAAATGAAAATGGTGTGGGAGACGCAAAAAATCCTCGGTGACAGTAGTGTGATGGTGAATCCGACGGCCGTTCGTGTACCTGTTTTTTATGGTCATGCCGAGGCAATCCACCTGGAAACGCGCATGCCTTACGATCTTGAACACATTAAACAGCTGCTAAATGATGCTCCGGGTATTGAGCTGATTGAAGATGAGCAGGATTATCCGACGCCGGTCAGTGACGCCAGCGGCAACGACACTGTATATGTAGGTCGACTGAGAGCTGATATCTCGCACCCGCATGGTTTGAATCTGTGGGTTGTATCTGACAATACTCGCAAAGGCGCCGCAACAAACAGTGTACAGATTGCAGAAGAACTAATCGCGCACTATCTGTAATGACAGACGGGCCTGTGAAGTAAGTACGGGCCCATATCCCTGTTCTGTTTGTCCCCATACGGCAGTATCTTGCCACTTTTCACTTCTCATCCGCCAAGTCTATGTATTTCGTCTATCCTTGAGTGTATTCAGAGGCTTAAATAAAGAATTGGTAACTCACCAAAAAGCATGATAAGAATGTTAATTTTCAATACTTTGGCGATGGATATTCACCGTTATCTGGTTTATAGTTGGCAATTGGAACAGAGCTTGCACAAGCCCTATTAAGCACAATTCAGTAGTCGCGTTGCCGTCAGGGCAGCGCAAGAATAGTATACAAAGGAACAGCATGCGCGGTTTAGCCTTTATTTGTATCTTAGCAATGGCCCTAATTGCAGCGCCCGTTCATACCCAGGACGGGACCGTTCTCAAAGGTCCTAAAGGGGTTGATCTGGGGCTTCAGGGACGCTCAGTTGGCCCGATAAAGTCAACAGATACCTTATGGCGCATCGCGCACAAAGTTCGGCCCAATGACTCCGTTTCTATCTACCAGGTAATGCAGGCTTTATATGAGAAAAATCCACAGGCTTTTCTCGACAACAATCTGAACCATATGCGCGATGGCGCTTACCTTAAAATACCAACTTTGGCTGAGATACGCCGTGTTAATGCGCAACTAGCGCGTCAAAAATCTGATCAAGACGATGAGCTATGGGAGCTCAAAAAAAATGGCAAGCTTGACCAGGCCACCATAGATGCTGCCGATAAACGGGTAACACAAGCGCGCAAAGTTGATGTCGAAGAAGCCCGTGAAGCGTTAACCAATGAGCTCAAGTCGCTCAAAATGGAGCAAGACTCACGTCTGCTCGATTTACAAACTCAGTTTAAAACCTCTGTACGGAGCGTTGAAGAGATCCTTCAGGAAAACAACGAACTCGAGAAAAAACTAAATAATATTTCCGAAGAACTGAAAAACGTTCAGGAGCAGCTAGGCAGAGATAGCGAAATTCAGCAGCAGCTTAAAGCTGTGATTGACATGCAAAATGAAATGATTGCGCAGCAGCAAATGCAAGCGCAAGCAGAAGCCGAATTTAGCATCGCTAAGCTGTTTTCCAACCCTCTGATTGTGGCCTTACTGGCAACCATTCCTGCCTTACTGATTATTGGTGCAGTTGTGATGCGTTTACGTAAGGGCAAGTCAAAACAAGCTGAAGAAGACGATGAATTTTTACCGCAGTCACCTGCACCTGCTGCGGCAGCAACGGCAACAGCCGCAGCCGCTGATCCACTCGATCTGGATATGCCACATGACAGTGGTGAAGATGCCTTAAACGAAGGTGTGCAGCTCGATGACGATATTTTACCAGATGATGAAATCGTCTTTGATAGTCTGGACGATGATGCATTTGAAGAAGGCAATGACACGCTTGAACAGGATGAACTGGACAGCTTGCTGAACGATGACATCGTGTTTGACGATGAATCGGATGTCAATGCCGAGCAGTCAGGTGCTGACGATCTTGATGAGTTTTTGCAACAAAACTTTGATGAAGCAGATGACAGTCTGGGTGATGAAATTACATTGGATGTCGACGCAGATGCAGCGTCGGGCGATAACGACATACTGAGCGCCGATGACATTGACGACCTGTTTAACGAAGTCAGCGAAGGGGCTGATGACGATACGCTGGATGTCAGTGATGACGCACTTGCCGCACTAAGCGAAGAATTGGCCGAAGAAAGTCTCGAAGAAGCTGATACCGACGAGGCAAATGCAGCGGACGAAGATTTTGATCTTGACGACATTGATAGCTTAATAGATGAAGTTGGTGAGTCGCCCCCAAAGTCCCCAGCGGCTGATGGAGCAGCGACAGACGACGGTATTCTGAGTGCTGATGACATTGATGACTTACTCGATGGCGCACTTGATGATGAGCCAGATATCGCAGAAGACGATTTTGACGTCGACGATATAGATAGCCTACTTGAACAGGCTCAGGATACTGGTGATAACGATGCCCTCCCTGAAGAATCGGATATTGATTCTGATGACATAGACAGCTTGCTGGAAGAGGCATCCAGCGAGGCCCTTGATGCAGATTTACAGGCAGAAGAGCCCGATGACATAGACAGCTTGCTGGAAGAGGCATCCAGCGAGGCC
>NZ_PNCJ01000044.1 GCF_005887115.1 Pseudoalteromonas rubra
TCCTTTTTTATTGTCTGTTTTGCTACTTTAAAGTGTCACTCTGTGTGATCAATCTTCGCTGTGGTTAGCGTACAGGTTATCAATCAGCTCATCTTCGAGTGCAAAGCGCAGTTCCAGGGCTTCACCCAGCTCAGAGAGATCTTTATCAAAGTCTGACATCAGATTGTCTGGCTGCATTTCTGCATACTTGTCGTTGAAGTCCAGTGCCAGATCGGTGGTATCCGTGATCCTGGGATACAGCGACTGCGCCAGCTTCAGGCTTTGCGGGCCTTTCTCTTTGCAGGCTGCGACCAGGTTATCATAAATTTCGAAGTGCCCGGCCGACAGGTAATCCATCAGGATCTGACAAAACGTTTGGATCTGTAGCTGATCAGGCAGGGCATGGTCATCCTGTTCGAAAGGTGACAATCCTGCGACTTTGCAATACAGCAGCAAAAGCTCCTGCCGTTCAGCTAACCAGTTGTCGATAACGCTATGGCTACCTCCCCACCTTTGTTGGGCTTGTTCTAAGCGTGACAGCATAGTTATCTCCTTAGCGGGTCATTATCTGCCCGTGGCTTGCCAAAAACATCGGCACAGATTGACCCAAAGTGGGGTCAAAACTTGATAGTAAAAAACCGAACACCGGTTATGCCGAAATTGTTTATCTGACCTCTATAAAAAGGAAAACTGATGCAAAGGTCAACCTCTTTTTTTGTCAAGTGAGTAAATAACGGGGTGTGTTTCCGAAGTAGGGGCTGGAATAACTCTTGTTTACGGGCTGCTCGGTTTTACGTGGTCGTTCCGGACGATAAGGTGTTTAAAATTAGTTAAACAAAAAAGCCGCTCCAGGGGGTATTCCTGAGCGGCCATCAATGCAGTTTAGCAATAGAGCTTTATTATTATTGGTTTTAAAGGTGTTTTTATTCTTCTTAGCGCAGCAAATTTATAGCAAGCTTTTACCCTTGTTGCAAACAGTTTAATCGTGTGTTTTTAATCTGGTTTGTAATGCATTGAAGTAAAAGGGGTTTAATTTTACACAGTTTGTGTAAGAAATAGCCATGGTGACATAAAGCGCTTAATCCAGATCATGGTGACAGGAATTTGCATGCTGTTTCAATAGTGACGTATTGAAGTTAATGATACAATCTGAGCAATTTTTACAGCATTGGAATGAAATTACGCTATGAGCGAGTTGAAAAATGATCGTTACCTGCGCGCGTTGATGAAACAACCCGTAGATGTTACGCCCGTTTGGATGATGCGTCAGGCTGGCCGCTATCTTCCTGAGTACCGAGCGACCCGAGCGCAAGCCGGAGACTTTATGAGTCTGTGTAAAAACGCAGAACTGGCCTGTGAAGTAACCTTGCAGCCGTTGCGTCGTTACCCGCTTGATGCGGCGATCTTATTCAGCGACATCCTGACCATCCCGGATGCGATGGGACTGGGCCTGTATTTTGAAACCGGTGAAGGTCCTAAATTTGAGCGCCCAATCAGCTCGCTGAGCGATGTACAAAAACTACCTAAGCTGGATCCAACCGATGAGCTGGGTTATGTAATGAATGCGGTAAGCACCATTCGCCGTGAATTGAAAGGCGAAGTGCCGCTGATCGGCTTCTCTGGTTCACCCTGGACGCTGGCGACTTATATGATTGAAGGTGGCAGCAGCAAGACCTTTGGTAAGATCAAGAAGATGGCGTTTGCTGAGCCCAAGACTTTACACCTGCTACTCGATAAAGTTGCAGATTCTGTTATTGATTACCTCAATGCTCAGGTCAAAGCTGGTGCCCAGTCGCTGATGATCTTTGACTCATGGGGTGGCGTGCTAAGCCCACGCGACTACAAAGAATTCTCGCTACAATACATGCATAAGATCGTAGATGGTCTGATCCGTGAAAACGATGGTCGCAAAGTACCGGTCACTTTGTTCACCAAAAATGGTGGCCAGTGGATTGAAGCCATTGCGGCAACGGGCTGTGATGCGGTTGGTCTGGACTGGACAATCGACATCGCCGATGCAAGACGCCGCGTGGGTGACAAAGTCGCACTGCAAGGCAATATGGACCCGTCTATGTTGCACGGTACACCAGAGCGTATTCGTGAAGAAGTACAGCATATCCTGTCTGGCTATGGTCAGGGATCAGGACATGTGTTCAATCTGGGTCATGGTATTACTCCAGATGTGGACCCTGAGAATGCAGGCGTGTTTATTAACGCCGTACATGAATTCAGCCGTCAGTACCATCAGGAATAACTGACAGGCAAAAAACAAAAAACCCGGCTGATGCCGGGTTATTTGTATCAGGGTTAAATCACCCTGTGTGCAGGTATTAGTCCTTGCTCTCAAAGGCTCGGCGCATAAACCCTGGGGTTGCCAGCGCACCTTTGTGTATTCCGGTATTGTAGTACTCGGTGTCAAAGCCAGCTTGTTCGGCATCCTGTTCGCGGAAGCCGTTAAACATCTCGCCTTTACGTGCCAGCGTTGCTGACCACAGACCACTTGGGTAAATAGGTTGTGGGAATGGCAGGGTTTGCAGATCAACAAAGCCGACATCCAGCATGGCCTGGCGCATTTCTTTTAGCAAGGTCATGTGCATCAATGGAGATTCGCTCTGTTGAACCAGAATGCCGCCCGGGCGCAGTGCCTTCAGACAGCTGGTGTAAAATGCATGGTTAAACAGACCTTCGCCAGGTCCGACCGGATCGGTACCATCGACAATAACCACATCGACTGATTCTGGCGCCGCGTTGTGCATATATTTGATACCGTCATCAAACATCACGGTGGCACGTGGGTCATCGTTAGAGGCACACAGCTCAGGGAAATACTTTAATGACATTTGCGTAACGACTTCGTCAATGTCGATTTGGGTTACGGTTTCTACGTCCGGGTGCTTGAGTACTTCACGCAATGTTCCGCAGTCACCACCACCGATGATCACCACATTCTTGGGTGCCGGATGAGAAAATAAAGCCGGGTGGCTCATCATCTCATGATAGAAAAAGTTTTCCCGGGTGCTGACCATAGTGCAGCCGTCAATGATCATCAGATTACCAAAATCTGTGGTCTCGTACATTTCAACATTCTGAAATGGCGACTGGATTTCGTCCAGTTTACGGTTGACGCGCAATGAGAACGCGCTGCCATCACGGTCGCTGATCTCAGTAAACCAGCGGTTTGCTTCTAAATTTGACATTGTTGCCTTCATGCAGATGTAATTTTTCAGAGATTTTGCCAGCGCTTTCGCCCCAGCTCAATCTATTTTAGCGCATAAACGACGACTCGGTTAGGAACAAAGCAAGGTGAGAAAGTTGCTCGGCCAGCAAAGTTCGCCAAAATGACGGGCCTGTTTTGTTGCTTGGTCTGGCAAAAGATTGTCACATCTTGGCCTTAAGTATTAAAATATGCAGTCTGTAAAGCTAGTTAATAGAGATTGCCATGACCTGGGGTTTGCAAACCGCACGTGCTACTTATAACGTCACTCACTGGAGTGAAGGATATTTTGACATCAATGAGCAGGGGGAGCTGGTTGCCTATCCCGATGGCGATCGCGCAAAACCGGCTATTTCACTGGTTGAGTTAACCGAGCGCTTCAAGGAGCAAGGCCTGACTTTGCCCGTGCTGGTACGATTTACCGATATTCTCAATAGCCGCGTCGAGACCATGACACAGGCTTTTTCACAGGCAACTGCAGCCAAATCTTATCAGGGGCAATACACTTGTGTTTATCCTATCAAGGTGAATCAGCAACGCTCCGTAGTCAGTAAGTTACTGGCACATCCGAGCGGCCTGGTTGGTCTTGAAGCCGGGTCTAAACCCGAACTCATGGCGATACTGGGCATTGCCAAAGATCCTATCACCATTGTTTGCAATGGTTACAAAGACAGCGAGTTCCTGCGCCTGGCAATGATCGGCCAGGCGATGGGCCATAAAGTGCAGATCGTGATTGAAAAGCTCTCTGAGCTGGATACTTTGCTCAAGGAGATCTCAACTCTCGGTATTGAGCCGGCCATTGGCATTCGTATTCGTCTCAATTCCATTGGTAAAGGAAAATGGCAGAACACAGGCGGAGAAAAAGGGAAGTTTGGTCTGACGGCCAGTCAGGTACTCAGTGCGGTGGACAAGCTCAAAGCGCAAGGCAAACTGCACTTAATGCAACTGGTGCACTTTCATATTGGCTCTCAGATAGCCAATATCCGCGATATTCAGCGCGCACTACGTGAGTGTGCCCGCCATTATGCCGAGCTGTCTCAGCTGGGTGTGCCATTAAAAACAGTCGATGTGGGTGGCGGTCTGGGTGTGGACTACGAAGGGTCCGGGTCTCGCAGTGCCTGCTCAATGAATTATACCGTGGCTGAATATGCCCGCAATGTTGTGGGTGCTTTTGCTGAAGTGGCGGAGCAGCACGGGCTGCGTCATCCGGATATCATTACCGAATCCGGCCGGGCACTGACGGCACACCATGCAGTGCTAATCACCGACGTGATTGACGTGGAAAAAGCGCCTTATCAGACCATCCCGAGTATGCCGGCCCAATCTGCACATCATATCCAGCAGGAGCTGTGGTTATCATTGCAAAGGCTGACTCCCAGACTGGCCATAGAAACATACCATGATGCCATGCACCTGTTTGGTGATGGTCATGATCAATATGTTCATGGCCTGATTGGCATGCAGCAATGGGCACAAATTGAGCAGCTGTATTTCACTATCTTACAAAGAGTCAAAGAATGCCTGAATATTCATTCGCGCTCACACCGCGAAGTGCTGGACGAGCTCAATGAAAAGCTGGCGGATAAGCTGTTTGTGAACTTCTCGTTGTTCCAGTCCTTACCGGATGTCTGGGGGATCCAACAGTTATTTCCTGTGATGCCTATTGCAGCGCTGGATCAACCACTCACACAACGTGCGGTGATCCAGGATATAACCTGTGATTCAGACGGCCAGATCCGGGAGTACGTAGAAGGGGCGGGGATTGAATCCAGCTTGCCTATTCCGCCTTATCAGCCGGGTGAGCAGTACCATATTGCAATGTTTATGGTGGGGGCATATCAGGAAATCCTCGGCGATTTGCACAACCTGTTTGGCGATACCGATTCGGTTCATGTGGAACTCACTCAGTCAGGCTACGAGCTGAGCAATGCCATCAAAGGCGACAGCGTTGAAGATGTACTGAGGTTTGTACACTATGACAAAGCTGCACTGGCAGAGAATTTTACCACACAAATCTCTGCTCTGGCGGTTGATGAGGCAACTAAAGCCGACTATCTGGCGCAGCTACATGCCGGGCTCAGTGGCTATACCTATTTTGAAGACTAAGTTCCCGTCCATTCGTAAGTAAGTACCGGCTGCCCCACGAACCTTGGCAGCCGAGGCCCCGGTATGATGTAATAGGGCCAGCTTGTTTGTCTAAATGTATGGTCTGAGTGTGCAGTCACTCACACCATCGTCAGTGGTAGTAAAGGAACATTGCATGTCGTTAATCCGTCAGGTGCTGGGGTTACTGTTATACGCTATTAATACATTGGTCTGGTTTATTCCTATTTTTTTATTAGGGGTGATCAAACTCTTACCAATTGCGCCTGTGCAAAAAGTCGCCAGCCGCATTGCCAAAGGGTGTGCCAGCTTGTGGGTTGCAGGTAATAATCTCAACCAATCGGTTGTTTCGCCATTTCAACTCAATGTGTCGATGCCTGAAACGGTGAAAGCGAAAGACTGGTATCTGGTCATCGCTAACCATCAAAGCTGGGTAGACATACTGATCTTGCAGCGGGTGTTACACCGTAAAATTCCCTTTCTGAACTTTTTTCTGAAAAAAGAATTGCTTTACGTGCCTGTACTTGGGCTTGCCTGGTGGGCACTTGATTTTCCGTTTATGAAACGGACCAGTAAAAGTCAGCTGAAGAAAAACCCTAAGCTGCGTGGTAAAGACGTTGAAACTACACGTAAGGCATGCGAAAAATTTAAAACCATGCCGGTGAGTATCGTCAACTTCGTCGAAGGGACGCGTTTTACTGAGCAAAAGCATCAGCGTCAGAATAGCCCTTTTAAGCATCTGCTCAAACCAAAAGCGGGTGGTATCGCATTTGTGATGCAGGCAATGGGAGAGCAGATCAATCAGGTGGTGAATGTGACCATTCATTATCCTGGTGGTATTCCCAGTTTTATGGACTTTGTTGCCGGGCGCGTTGACGAGGTTAGCGTGCAGATTGAGTTGATGCCAGTCAGTCAGGATTTGATTGGCGACTACAGTAATGACAATGAATTCAGGGTACGCTTTCAAAGCGAGCTAAACCGTCTGTGGGGGCTAAAAGATCAGCAGCTCGAGACGTTGGCAGCGGATCACAGCCGGGCTGTCGTGTCTGCCGAACAGCATGAAAAGTAGCAACAGTCCTGAGTTGTTGTTTAGGTGAAGGAGGTGGTATGTTGAAAAGGTTTTTACCAGCCTGGCTAGCTGGATCGCTGGCTACTGTGATACTGCTGGCTAACACCCTGTTGTGGGGCGTTGTCGTATTTGCATTGGGTTTGGTAAAGTGTATTTTGCCACTGCGCAGTGTGTCAGACATACTGCACTGGGCATATAAAGGCTGGTGCCGGGGCAATCGCCTGGGGCTTCAGCTTGGTTGTGCTGAGGTCGTGCTGGACTTGCCTGAGCAAATGAGTGAGCAGGCCTGGTATATGCTGGTGGCCAATCATATCAGCTGGTTAGACATTGTGGTGCTTAGCGCACTAGACCGATTACCTGCACCTAAATTTTTCCTGAAAGATGAACTCAAATATGTGCCGCTGATTGGTACTGGTGCGTGGGCGCTGGGTATGCCCTTTATGAAGCGTGCAAGCAAGGCGAAAATCGCTAAAAATCCTAAGCTCAAAGGGATGGATGTCGAGCGCACGAGGCACAGTTGTCGTCATTTTCGACAGCACCCTACGACGGTGATTAATTTTGTTGAAGGGACTCGTTTTACCGCACAAAAGCACCTGCGTCAGGGGGGAGAGTTTCACAATTTGCTCAAACCTAAAGCGGGTGGCGTGGCTTTCGCGCTAGAAGTATTGGCACAGCAACTCGACGGCATGCTTGATGCTACGGTGATTTATCAGAGCCCGGATCAGCATATCTGCCGCAGCTTTATGTGTGGCAAATTGCAGCGCATCGATGTGCGTATCCGACTATTATCAATGGCCAGTGTGCCACTGGGCAACTACCAGACAGACAAGCAATACCGGGTGGCATTTCAGGCTTACCTGAATCAGCTGTGGCTCGACAAAGATGCGCAACTGACTGCTTATTGGGAGCAACAACAGGGGCGGGGCACGGTGTGTGTCGATGAGGTGAAGCAAGCATGAAGGTAACACACCTCAGTGAAGTGCTGGCTCCCTGGGTCGGCTCAACCTCTTATTCGGGTTTGCTAATATTGGGTACCAATGTGCTTGCGCTGGTGATCTTGCTGTTGGTCTTTTGGTTGATCCGTCAGTGGCTACTGCCACGTATTCAGCACTTTTTAAGTGAGTACTCCACGTCTAAAATCGGTTTTCTTGCCCCTTATCTGAGTAAATTCAGCGGCCGTTTCTCGTTGGTGATGTGTACGCTGATGTTTATCGCGTTCAAAGAAGCGCTGTTTATTGCGCCGCTGTGGTTATTTAACGTGCTGGGCGTGGTCTCTCAGGTTTTGCTGGTGATCAGTATAGGCTTCTTGCTGAGCAGTTTGGTTAATATAGTGAACGCGATTTATAACCAGCAGCCATTTGCCAAAAGTGTCCCTATTCAGAGCTTAGTGCAGGTCAGCAAACTGCTGATCTTTATTGTCTGTGCCATTTTAGTGATCAGCCTGGCGATAGATAAGTCGCCAACCTATATCTTGTCCGGGTTTGGTGCCATCGCTGCCGTGACCTTATTGGTGTTTAAGGATACCATTTTGGGATTAGTGGCCAGTATTCAGATTGCAGCCAACCGCCTGCTGGCAACCGGAGACTGGATCCAGGTTGATGCATTTGGTGCCGACGGTGAGGTAATCGAAGTCGGTCTCAATACCGTGCGCGTGCGCAACTGGGATAACACAGTAACCACCATTCCGACCTATAAAATCATTTCTGACTCATTTAAAAACTGGCGGGCCATGCAGGAGTCCAACGGACGCCGGATAAAGCGAGCGATCTATATTGATTTTGATTCTATCCACTTACTGAGTCCGGATGAGCTGAGCGCGCTAAGCCAAGCGTTGCCTGAGGTGGCAGAGATTGTGCAAAAGAGTACAGAGCAGCACTGGAGTAATGTGTCTTTGTTTCGTCGCTATGCCGAAGCTTATCTGAAAGCGCATCCACAAGTGAATCCGGAGTGTTTGTGTATGGTGCGAGAGTTGGCACCCACGCAGTATGGTTTGCCTGTAGAGTTATACTGCTTTAGTCAGGATAAACGCTGGGTACCATATGAGCATTTGCAAGCCGACTTGCTTGATCATGTACTTACGGTGATGCCCTATTTTTCGTTGCGACCCTACCAGGTTATCTCAAGTCATCAAAACGAAATAAATCACAAAAAACCAGAGTAAGCCACGAAACCTTGTGTTATCTTAACGATTAAGATTTTATCTTTTTATGACATATTTGTGACATGGAGACGAGTTAGGTTGCTGAGTTGCCCAAGAGGTAGGTAGTGCAATGAAGTTTTTTTTAGCAATCATGCTGGTATTGAGCTTGTATTCAACAAAACAAGCCTTTGCAGACCATGAACAAATTCTGGTCGCGGTTGATCACGCACCGCCTTACAGCGCATTAGATGAAAAGGGGAATGCTAAAGGTCTGATCCTCGACATTCTCAATTACATCAAACACCACAGTGATGAAGACATTACAGTCAAGGCTGTGCCCTGTCCTTTCTCTCGTTGTATTCGTATGCTGGCGCAGGGAGAGGTTGATGTCATGGGCGGCCTGGTCAGAACACCTGCTCGTGAGAGCCAGATGTCGTTTGTGACACCGCCTTATATGGCACTGTCTTCCTCTTATGTTTTTTATGGGCATCAGCATAGTCAGGTTAAAGTTGAGCGCTACGAAGATCTGATTGGAAAACGGATAGCGATAATGCGCGGGGCTGCTTTCTTCCCGCGTTTTGATAAAGACACGCGGCTTGATAAAGTTGAGGTACCGTCTGAGCGGGTAGCCATTGATTTGGTGCTTAAAGGGCGGGTTGATCTGGTAATCGCCGTGGAAGATACAGCCGACTTGGCAATGAATGTCCTGGCTCAGCCAGCCCATCAACTGAGAAAGATGGTATATCGTCATACTCAGGTGATTTATGGCCACATGGCAATGAGCCGTGAATTTGCACAAAGCCATGTTGGTCGTGAATTCAGTAATCACATGCGTCAGATGGCGGAAAACAAAATCCTTGATAAGCTGGTCGCACCGTATCAGTTACCTGCTATCCCGCCTCAGCTTCTATCGGAAGAGACGGGGCGTATGCACTCTAATACATTCTAAGGTATGGGTTTGGTGCGCACGGCGAAGCTGTTACTAAATTGCAGAACCAGTTGCTCTATATCGTCGTAAGCCTGTGCGCTGGTGTTGTTGCCTGAATCTCCATTGGTGAGCAATACAAAACCACTTTGGTGACGTAAATCACCATAGATCTGAGTAAGCACGCCCGGATCATCGCCACTATGATAGATTTTATCGCCATCGATTCCCCAGAAATACCCTCGCTCAACCGTGATACTTGGGACAGGTGTTTGCGGGCTGAGCATCGCGTTAACCGCGTTGGCAGACAGGCTCTGTTGGCCATTGAATTGACCTTGTTGCATCGCAGCTATCAGAAAGTTCCCCAGGTCATGTGCAGTAGAAATTGCGCTTCCTTCACTGTAGGTGATATTGCCATAAGCAGGTAAAGGGACCAACTGTTGACTTTCCGGGTGGTGAATATAGCGCTGCACTACAGCATCGCGAGGGGCTGCAATAGCCCATTCACTGCGTGCCATAGCCAGCGGCGTAAAGACAAAATGCTGGGTTAATTCAGGCAGTGTTTTGCCACTGGCAAGTTCAGTGACATAGCCGGCCAGGGCAGAGCCTATGTTCGTGTAGATAGCGGCTTGATTGTTCGTCAGACCCAAGCGACTGACAAAATTTTGCGTATGGTAGTTGCTGCCTGATTGTGTCAGATAGGCTGAGAAAAACCTTTCAAGATCAATGTCAACTGGCTCAGCACAAACGGGGTTTTGGCTGACTCGATTATATAAGCTGCCTCCGTCCTCTCGAATATAATAGTTACAACGATATACGTCCTCAAAGTCCATGATACCACTGGTGTGGGTGATCAGCTGACGTAAGGTGATGGCCTGAGCAAGAGGGGTCGGAAAATCGATAGAGAAATTCAGATAGTGCACAATGGGGATATCGAGGTCCACTTGCTGCTGTTCAACGGCATGCGCTAAGGTGGCCCCCAATAGCGTTTTACTGACAGAACCCAGGTAAAAACGGCTGTGTGCATCAACCGCTGTGCCCTGAGTATCTGCCTGACCAAATCCTTTTTTGTAGACTGACTGACCATGATGAATAATATTGACGGCGACCGCCGGTATATTTCCCTGTTGCTGCAATGCGGTTATCTGACGTTCAAACTCATCGACGGACAAGGATGCTGTGGTGTTTTTGCCGAGCAAATTTAACGCCAGGTCGTAGCTTTCAAAGCGGTCACTTTCCAGCGCATGCATGGAAAAGGCAGGCACGGAAATATCTGGTTGGATCCCTTTCTGTTCATATAACATGCCCTGAGCATCCCGGTAAACTTCATTGGAAAGTGAGATTTCCCATCCATTGGGTAAGGTGAAAAAGCGCATATCCGACAACGCTCCCGAAGTTTCTTCTCCGAGTAACGTGATGTGTGGCAGGTGCATCATGGCCATTGCAAAAACTTCACCGGCGCTGATTGTCAGCTGACTGGTGAGCAAGTAAACGGGTTGGGTATAGGCTTCGGGGTGTGTATTCAGAGACTGACTGAGTAATACGCCCTGGCCTGCGCGGTTAAGTGCTTGCTTGTTAAATGCCAAACGGTTAGATGAGTTGAAACGAGAGGCAATAGCCAGAGCAATGGCATCGTCGCCACCTATGTTGTTGCGAATGTCGAGGATCAGTCCATCGGTATCGGCCAACTCGGTCACAATGCTGTCGATCAGCTCGGTGGCAGCGTCGAGGTGTTCAGTCTCATCAGCGTCCGGGTCACTGCTGTATTGTGACAGGTTGTTGATCACCAGTACGCCAACATTGTCCTTGGTCCTGCCCCAGAGTAAGGTTTTCTCCTGCCGCTCTGCAGGAAAACTGCCCATGCTGTCAGCGAGTAGGTATTGCTGGCTGACGTTCAATGAGTCCAAAACCAGCTCAGAGAAGACCTGTTCATCGCTGAGTTGCATGTTATAGCGCAGATAATGGCTGGCGGTACCGCGGGCTGCGCGCAAAATAGGCGCGTCTTTCATCACAAAATACGGATGTCCCGGCGTTCTGGCAACCGAGACATGGCCATCGGCAAGGGGGTCAATCATTTGCGTCAGCACATCAAACAGGGCGTCATCAGACATCTCGTCCTGGATCTGAGGACGATAACGGGTGTATTGTGCCTGCCAGTCCATATCGCGCAGTGCAAAAAAGGCATAATAATCGTTAAATGCGTGCCAGAAGTACTCAAAAACCTGTACCGGACTGGCATCCGCACTGACGGATAACGGTGACTGGCAAACCTCGGGGAGTGATGTCTGACTATCATAGATATGCGGGTAGACTTCGCCTGCATAGGTCAGTTGTAGTTGTTCTTTGTTGCGTAACTGTGCCTGGGCTACCTCAAACTCATCACTGAGTGGCAGTGGATGCTGCGCGACTTTGATGCAAGCATAGGTATTAAACTCATAGCGGCTTAGGCTCTGTGCCGTGATATCGAGCACTTCACCGTAGGCGGTTTTTTGCCAGACTCCCGGGTGCTTTTGTACTGTGCCACGGTGATCTTTGGTGTCGCCGCAGCCACTGAGCAGCGCAGCGATAAGCAACCCTGTGGTGAGAAGAGAAAAGCCCTTTAACATGATTGTCTCCTTATCTGAATAACCCGAATGCGTTGTTATGGTGCGCTCAGTGTAAGGTCAGGAGGGAACTTGCGCTGTTAGTGAGTTGCGCCAAAAGGTCAGAAAATGTACTCGGTCGTTGACATTTTTAAACAGAGGGTAACGCCGACTCTGGCTACACTGGCTGGTAAGTAAACTGATCTTATGAGGTCGATATGATGCAACGAACTGCTGCCAAGTATTTTGCTATGAGCGAAGAAGTATGGGCACGCCACACCAATCCCTGGAGTGTCTGGAGTCGCTATTCCTGTTTGCCTTTGATGATTGCCTGTCTGTGGTGGCGTGACTGGCTTGGCGTTGCTTTTTGGCCTGTACTTGTGGTGCTGCTGCTCTGGGTCTGGCTGAACCCCAGATGCTTCAGTAAACCCAGAGATACGCACAACTGGGCATCGCAAGCTGTATTGGGTGAGCAGATCCTTATCTATCAGCTCGAGCGCGTGCCTTTAGTGCATTATCAGGTGATCAAAGTGATTATGGTGCTGCTGACCTTGTGCACACTGGTGTGTGCCGTGGGCTTGTGGTTTCATGAAGCCATCAGCACCTGTGTTGGGGCTTTGGGTGTGATCCTGAGCAAAACCTGGTTTCTTGACCGCATGGTCTGGCTTTATCAAAGTGTCACCCGCTCAGACGCTGATATCGCGGCCCGTCAGGAAAAAACCTGACATACTTCATCGGCTTTGCAAGTGATCACACTGACATTCTGGTACCCAATGCGGGTGAGCTGTTCGGCGGCAAACACAGCCCGGCCGCCAGCAGCACAGTGCAGATACAGCGGCTTGCCGGGGTCCTTTTCCAGCGTTGGTAATTGGAATTCCAGCACGCCTCGGGGAATATTTAGCGCACCTGATGCGGCTTTTTCCTGATGTTCCTGAGGTTCTCGCACGTCAATCAGCAGTCCTTGATTGGCCGCCATTTCTGCTTTGGCCTGCTCGGCTGTGATACAGCGCTGGTTGGGCCGAACGGTTTTTAATATGTCCTGCGGGGATGTCAGCATAGGTTAATTCTCCATTCCAAGTTTTTTAAGCAATGTCATCATAGGGCACCAGCCAGTAAAGGCGGATTGGATCAGGTTCAATGCAATAAACACACTAAACCACACCCAGCGTGGATCTACAAACCAGGTCAGTAAAAACGACAGGATAAGCATACTGCCTGCGACCAGTCTGATAGTGGCCTCGAGTCTCATATTCTTTACCTCCTGCATTCAAGTATATTGCAAGATTTAATATTAGCAAGATCTAATATTAGTAACTTCTAATATTTTGTTTTATACTGATCCCAGACTCATTGTGGGAGGAAGTATGGATCTACACGCTATGGCCGACAGCGCTGCACAGGCTGAGGCTTTACTTAAAATGCTCGCCAATCGGAATCGCTTGATGATTTTATGCAGTTTGCAAAGTGCAGAGCTCAGTGTGGGTGAGTTAAATGCCCAGGTCCCGCTGGCTCAGTCAGCTTTGTCTCAGCATCTGGCTGCGATGAGAAAAGCCGGCGTCGTGACATCTCGGCGAGAAGGGGCGACTGTCTATTATCGCATTGCGGATGACAAAGTCCTTGCGTTGCTGGCACAGCTTTACCAGCTGTTTTGTGCAGATAAGGATCTCTCATGAGCACAAAGGCTAGTTTGACGGAGCGTATACTGAACCAAAGTTTGTCTGGTCGCCTGCCCGCCCTGGTATTCTTCTTTGCCATAGTACTGGGGGCTCTGGCGCTGCAATTTATGCCGCGAGAGGAAGAGCCTCAGATTGTCGTGCCCATGCTTGATATTCACGTGACGGCGCCCAACATTGCGGCACCTGAAGTCGTGCGCCTGGTGACCACGCCGCTGGAGAAGTTGCTATTGCAAATCCCAGGAGTAGAGCATGTCTACTCCACGACTAACAGTGGTAATACGGTTGTGACATTACGATTTCATGTCGGAGAAAGCCGAGAGCAGGCGATCCTGAATACCTATACAAAACTCTATGCTAATGAGCATCAGATGGCCGCCGTCGTCAGTGACTGGCAGATCCGGCCGATAGAGGTTGACGATGTACCGATTGTGATGTTGGGCTTGTACAGCGAAAAACCCGATCAATACGATGATTATGACTTAACTCGTTTTGCACAGGAAATATCAACGCAGCTACAGCAGCTGCCTGATACCAGCGAAGTCAAAGTGGTCGCTGGGCGGCAACGGACGTTAAACGTATGGCTGGATGCAACAGCATTAGCAGCCCACCAGAGTACGCCTGTGGATGTGTTACAAGCCATTCAGAGCAGCAATCAGCTACAACAAGTCGGTAAGCGTGTTGCAGGAAATAAGCAGATTGTCCTGGAAGCCGGCGATGTACTGCGCACCTCTGACGCCCTGCGTGAATTAGTGATCACAGTGGTGAACGGACGCGCTGTTAAACTGAAAGATGTAGCCCGCATTGAGGATGGCCCGGGTGAGCCAGAGCATTATCAGTGGCTTGCGCTCAATGATGAACAGCAGTCATTACCCCTTGTCACCATTAGTGTGGCAAAGCAAAAGGGCAGTAATGCGGTAGCGGTAGCAGAGCAAGTTCACCGACTGATGCGCCGTTTACAGACCCAGCTGCTGCCACCAGAGGTAGCGGTCAAGGTACTGCGCGACTATGGGCAGACAGCGGATGAGAAGGTAAATGACCTGATGGCCAGTCTGGTTTTTGCGGTGCTGACTGTGGTGATCTTTGTCGGCGTTTTTCTCGGCTGGCGGCCTGCGATTGTGGTGGGTCTGGCGATCCCTGTGTGTTATGGGATCACCCTGGCACTGGACTGGGCATTTGGTTACACCATTAATCGGGTGACACTGTTTGCGCTGATCCTTTCTCTGGGTTTACTGGTGGATGATCCTATCACGGGTATCGATAACATCAGCCGCCTTTTGGTGCCGGGAAAGTCACGCAAGCAGCAAATAGTGATAGCAATGACGGAGATCCGGACAGCCTTATTAATGTCGACGCTGACTATCATGATGGCATTTCTGCCACTGGCCTATATTACCGGCATGATGGGGCCGTATATGGCACCGATGGCGTTTAACGTGCCAGTGAGTGTCATGATATCAACAGGCGTGGCCTTTTTTATCACGCCCTGGCTCGCTAGCCGTCTGCTGACGACTAAGCCATCGGCTGTACCGAGCAAGGATAATCAGTGGTATGCAGCCTTACTTACGCCACTGTTACGTTCACCCCGCAGAGCCAAAGGAATGTTATGGGCAGTACTGACGTTATTTGTATTGAGTGCCAGTCTGCCGGTGTTTCGGGCTGTGCCCCTTAAGCTATTGCCTTATGACAACAAAAACGAAGTGCAGGTACTGATCGATTTACCGGAGGGGAGCAGCCTGGAAGCCACTGCACGCCTGACGCGTGTGGTGCAGCAACGAGTTTGGCAGATTAATGAAGTCAGCGCCATTGCAGCTTATGTGGGCCAGCCCTCGAGTATGGATTTCAATGGCATGGTACGCGGATACTACCGCCGCCATAGTGACAATCTGGCTGAGCTGAGGGTGTTATTGCTGGACAAAAGCGAACGCGTGCATCAGTCCCATGCTGTGGTACTGAGGCTGCGCGACGCATTGGCAGAGTTTAATCGTGATGGTACGGTAGTCAAAGTGGTTGAGGTGCCGCCGGGCCCGCCTGTGATGAGCACTCTGACAGCAGAAGTGTATGCTGAGCCTTTTATCTCTGCAGACACGCACCGTGAAGCGGCACTGCAACTGATGACACGTTTGCGTCAGGAAGCCCATGTTGTGGAAGTCGACACATCTTTATCGGCACCTTCTACACTGCAACGTTTTGTTGCAGACAAACAAAAAGCGGCACTGTCCGGTGTGAGCAGCGCTGAAATTAATCAAACGTTAGCACTGATCAGCAAAGGCATGCAGGCAGGGTTATTGTATCAGCCACGCGAGGCTCAACCTGTACCTATCAACTTACAGCTGGCTTATGCGGACCGTCAGCACTGGTCCGATTTACTTGCGACCCAAATTCGAGGCTCCGGTGAGGTGACCCAGGAGCAACAGGGCTTTGGTCTTAGTCGGGCGGCTCGGCCTATGGTGGCTTTATCAGAGGTAGGGGAAGTTCACACTCTGGCGGTTGAACCCGCGATTTACCGAAAAGACTTGGCACCAGTGATTTATGTTTTTGCTGAGCTCAATGGCCGTACACCAGCGGAAGTGATTGCTGATGTGGTAGCCGATGAGCAGCAAGCTGGTATGTCTATCAATAATGACACTCAGGCAACTCCCTGGCAGCAAAGAACATTTCTCAGTAATGGCGGCGCACTGCCATGGCAGTTGCCAGAGGGGACAAGTTATCGCTTCAGTGGGGAGGGAGAATGGCGGATCACTGTGCGAGTTTTCCGTGATATGGGGATTGCCTTTGCTTTTGCGCTCGTGGCTATCTTTGTGATCCTGCGTTGGCAGACCGCTTCTACTGCTGTGGCACTGATCATTATGTCAGCCATCCCATTGACCATGATAGGAATTATGCCGGGCTTCTGGGCACTGAATCAAATTGGTGAACGCACTATTGCGGGTGCGCCGGATCCTGTGTTGTTCACGGCCACTGCCATGATTGGCATGATTGCACTGGCCGGAATTGTGGTCAGAAACTCTCTGATCCTGGTGGAGTTTATCACTCAGGCAAGACAAGTTGGCATGCCACTACAGGCGGCGCTGATCCGCGCGGGCAGTGTACGCATGCGACCGGTATTACTGACCGCAGGGACGACCTTACTGGGTAATCTGGTGATTATTCTGGATCCGGTATTCAGTGGTCTGGCACTGGCAATCATGTTTGGCATCGTCGCATCGACCTTATTCTCTTTATTGGTTGT
This sequence comes from Pseudoalteromonas rubra, assembly GCF_005887115.1. GTDB lineage: Bacteria > Pseudomonadota > Gammaproteobacteria > Enterobacterales > Alteromonadaceae > Pseudoalteromonas > Pseudoalteromonas rubra_F. Next base: position 16,918 of record NZ_PNCJ01000044.1, read on the forward strand.
GCCTGTTGTTTATTATCTGGTGTTTAGCTCATCGGATGAGACCGCGGCCCCGACCTCGATTTCTGACAGTTTGGAGACTACTCATGTTTAAGATTCGTCTGTTGCGCCCGATTGCGGCCATACTGCTATTGTTACTCGCAGTAGCCTGGATGGCAGGACTGTTTAATAGCACCATACCGCCGGGAGAAAAACCGCTGACACCTGCGTCTCAGTTAACAGTTCATGTTGCTGAGCAGCGGCTGGTTCAGGATGTTGAGGAAATGCCGGGCAGTGTGATCGCAAAACACAATACGGTGGTTGCAAGTCGGGTACTGGCCCAGCTTAAGAGTTTGACCGTACGTTCCGGAGACACAATTCAGGCGGGGCAATTGATAGCCACTCTGGATGATGCAGATCTGCGTGCACAGCTGCGAGCGGTCAAGGCGCAGCAGCAGGCCAACCTGGCACAATTGACGCAGGCACAGAAACAGCTGGCGCGTGCCCAAACATTACAGCGCAAAGGTTTGGTTGCGCATAACCAGGTTGATGAGTGGCAAACTCAGGTCAATGAGCTGACAGCCAGAGAGTCGGTGCTGCTGCAGCAGTACAAAGGCGCAGAAGTGGCATTGAGTTATACTCAGGTCAAAGCACCAATCTCGGGTACGCTGGTGGCACGGTTGCAAGAACCCGGAGCCATGCTCAATCCCGGGTCACCGTTAGTCTCAATCTATAACCCGGCACAACTGCAGGTTGAAGTGTCGGTGAGGGAGCGCTTGCTCACGGAGCTGACCTTGGGCGCTCGTCACCAAATTAGTATTCCGGCTGCTGAGGCGACTCAGTACGCCACTATCAGTGAGCTGGTGCCTGTTGCGGATAGCGGGGCGAGAAGTTTTACGGTTAAGCTGGATATGCAATGGATGCAGGGGGTAATCCCGGGAATGTATGCAATGCTGAAACTTCCGGCAGCCCCGCGCCCGGCTGTGTTGATCCCCAAATCTTTAGTCCATCAATATGGGCAGCTTAGCAAAGTTGAGGTGCTACACAATGGGCTGGTTCAGAGCCGGTTTATTCGTCTGGGTAATGAGTATGGTAATGAGGTTGAAGTGGTCAGTGGTTTGCTCGCCGGTGAACACCTGGTCATGGGGTCACCGACGGCATTACCCGTGGCTACAGAAAAGTCGCAATCTCCTCAAGCGGCTTTTTAACCAGTGCATGCTCCGGCACGGAGGCATCTTCAGCAGGATATCCGGCAATTAACAGCATATATGGACGTTCATTTTCCTTATCCCGTTGACAGATTTCAGTCAGAAAGCTCATGGGTTTAGGGGTGTGTGTCAGTGTTGCCAGACCCGCATGGTGTAAGGCCTGGATCAGAAAGCCGGTGGCAATGCCAACGGACTCATGTACATAGTAGTTGGTATTTTTATCTTCCGTGTGGATACCGCCTTTTTTCTGGCTAAAGATAGCGATTAACCAGGGAGCGTGTTCCAGATAAGGCTTGTCTGCATCGGTCCCCAGCGGTTTTAGGGCATCGAGCCACTCTTCACCTGCACGACCCTCATAAAAAGCCTGCTCCTGTTGTTCAGCGGCGGCGCGGATCTGTTTCTTCACGTCCTGGCTGTGGATAGCAACAAAATGCCATGGCTGGTGGTTGGCGCCGCTGGGCGCTGAGCCTGCGGTTTTAATGCAGGCTTCAATAATCTCTTTGGGTACTGGTCGGTCGCTAAAACTGCGGATGGTATGACGACGCTTGGCTTCATCCAGAAATGCAGTCGCACGGCTGAGCATTTCATCCTGTGGATATTCAATAAAGTCGTTGAGGGGCACGTTCGCATGTTGTTTCATGATTTACCTTTCTCTTTTTTGTTTATAATTTGTTATATCCTGACTGCGTTTCCCTTGCAACCGACTGACATTAAGCGTGCTGCTGCAATGTAAAGCTGGCGATGGTCCGACGGCAATTTTACTTTACCTTTGCAGGCTAGAGTAAAAATGTGCCGGTTATTCCTATTGGTTATATTGAACATTAGCGACAAGCACTCTGCTACTGCGCTGGGATCCGCTAAAATAGCCGCTCAATTCTGAATGGAGGTCACTATGTATCAGCATGTATGGGAATCGGGTGAGTCGATTGCATTACCAGTTGGTAAAGCGGTGTGTGTGGGTCGTAACTATGTTGCACACGCCAAAGAACTCAATAACCCGATACCGGATAGCCCATTACTTTTTATCAAACCCGCGACGGCGCTCTGCCACTTTCAATCACCACTGAGGCTCAATAGCACACTGGGTGAGCATCACTACGAAGCTGAGTTGGTACTTCTGGTAGGCAGTCGGATAGACCACAATACAAGTGCACCATTAGAGCATATCAGTGGTATCGCCACGGGGCTGGATCTGACGTTAAGGGATTTACAGTCTGAGTTGAAGCAACAGGGACATCCCTGGGAATGTGCGAAAGCGTACGATAACAGCTGTAGCCTTACACCATTCAGACCGGTTGATGGATTGGGTGAGAGCAGCGTATTGCACTATGCATTTTGGCAAAATGGCCAGTTAAAGCAGCGCGGAGACAGCAGCTTGATGATTTTTAACCTGCATACCCTGTTAAAGGCCTGTGCCCGATATTTCACTTTGCTACCTGGTGACATCGTTATGACCGGTACGCCAAAAGGAGTAGGGGCTTTACAATCCGGGGATGAGCTGACTTTGAGCCTGCTCGATGGCCCTGCTTATTCTGCGACGGTGGACATTCGCTAAGCGGTTCGTTTATCTGGTTTGCAATGCTGCCAGTACAAAGTGTGCTACTGTTTGTGCCAATCTGTTGAACGTTATTAAGGACCAAATCATGAAAGTTAAACCCCTTGGGACTCCATTTAGCGCAACGTCATGCAAAGTATTATTGTGTGGCGGTGGCGAGCTGGGCAAAGAAGTAGTGATTGAGTTTAAGCGACTTGGTGCTGAGGTGGTGGTACTGGATCGTTATGACCATGCGCCAGCGATGCAAGTTGCTGATCGCAGCTTCACTCTGTCGATGCTCGATGGTGACAAGCTGGCAGCTGTCATTGAGCAAGAGCAGCCTGACTATATTGTGCCCGAGATTGAAGCCATCGCAACCGATACTTTAGTGGCGCTGGAGCAGCAGGGCTATACCGTCGTGCCCTCAGCGAAAGCTACGCAGCTGACTATGAACCGTGAGGGGATCCGCCGGCTGGCCGCGGAAGAGCTGGATTTGGCAACGTCGCCCTACCGGTTTGTTGATACACAACAGGAATTCATCAGTGCAGTTGCTGAGATAGGCATGCCCTGTGTGATTAAACCTATCATGAGTTCTTCTGGCAAGGGACAAAGTGTGGTGCGCAGTGAGGCTGATCTTGAATCCGCCTGGGAGTATGCGCAGCAGGGTGGTCGTGCCGGTCAGGGTAGAGTGATAGTTGAAGGCTTTGTCGACTTCGATTACGAAATTACCTTGTTGACCATTCGCCATATCAACGGCACCAGCTTTTGTGAGCCAATTGGCCATGTGCAACAGGATGGCGACTATCAGCAAAGCTGGCAACCACAAGCGATGTCTGAGCTGGCATTATCACGTGCCAAAGCAATGGCTGAGCAGATCACCGAAGCGCTGGGTGGCCGTGGCCTGTTTGGGGTCGAGTTATTTATCAAAGATGACGAGGTGTATTTCAGCGAAGTTTCGCCACGTCCTCATGACACCGGTATGGTGACCCTGATCTCTCAGGACCTGAGTGAATTTGCCCTGCACGTGCGGGCCATTTTGGGGTTGCCTATTCCTAATATTCACTGTCATGGCCCATCGGCATCCAGTGTTATACTGGTCGACGGCACGTCACAGCAGCTGAGTTTTACTCAGGTCGCCGAGGCCCTCTCTGAAGCCGAAACCGATTTACGTTTGTTTGGCAAACCTGAAGTGGCAGGCCGGCGCCGCATGGGGGTTGCACTGGCACGTGATGAAAGCTGTGAACTGGCCACAGAGAAAGCAAAACGAGTAAGTTCAACCATAGGCACGATTTTATGACACACAAGGTAATGGGCGATCTGGTCGCCGGGTTCTGGCGTTTACTGGACTGGCAGCACAGCCCGGCTCAGACTTTAGATTTTGTAAAGCAACTGACAGAAATGGGTATACGTGACACCGATCACGCCGATATCTATGGCCAGTATGAATGCGAAGCGGCTTTCGGTCGTGCGTTGGCATTGGAACCGTCGGTCCGTGAGCAGATCCGTATCATCACCAAATGCGGCATTCGTCCGGCTTTGGCAAGTAAGGGACTGGCGGGCAAAGCCAATCATTATGACTCAAGTAAAGCCCATATCATTGCCTCGGTGCAGCAGTCTTTAAAGCACTTTGGCACAGATCGCATTGATACATTGCTGATCCACCGCCCCGACTATCTGATGGATGCCGACGAAGTGGCTGAGGCGTTTAACACACTCAAACAACAGGGTGATGTGCTGCACTTTGGGGTATCGAATTTTACCCCTTCGCAGCTGAGCCTGCTGCAGTCTCGCTTAGACTTTGACCTGATCACCAACCAGATAGAGTTTTCACCTTATGAGCTCAAGGCCCTGGATGATGGCACTTTAGATCAGTGTCAGCAGCTGCGTATTCACCCTATGCTGTGGTCACCGCTGGCGGGGGGGCGTATTTTCGTAGCACAAGATGACAAAGCGGTGCGTTTACGTGCTTGTCTCAGCGAAGTGGCTGAAGAAGTAGGTGCCAGTGGCATAGATGCAGTGATTTATGCCTGGTTGTTAATGCACCCAAGTAAGCCGTCCGTGGTATTGGGTACAGGTAACATTGAGCGGGTACGTACGGCCGTGGCGGCGCGTACGCTAACTTTATCCCGTGAGCAATGGTATCGTATCTGGCAGGCATCGACCGGTCATAGTGTGCCTTAAGCATGTGAGTGACTGGACTCAGAGCGTAAAGTCCAGCGCATAACTCACATAAGCCTTGATGTCATCATCGGCATCAAGGTCCGTCTTCACTAATCCCAGTGTAAACCCTCCGGTGCTTAGACTGACGCCATAATCCATATAGCTATCATCCTCACCCGTCCACTCCATGACGGTATCGCCACTGGAGCGTCCAATATGCAAACCCAGTTCAGACTCAGTAAACACCGCAAACGCCGCGTTCAGTTCCAGATACAACATGTCTTCTTCTGTGGTGGAATCATCCTGGGCGGTAGTCAGGTGGCTGAGTTTGAAGGTGAAATACTGCCAGCCAAGAGAGGCATAGAGCTCACCAAAGTCAATATCGCCAGCTGCATCCGGGTAGGCATAGTGAATATAGCCGATGTCATAGTTCACTTGATTGAACTCGCCACTGAATCCCGCATAGAGATCTAACTCGTAGCTGGTGCTGGCCGTATCACCAAAATCTACGTTGGATGCCCAGGTACCAAAGTAAAAGCCTTTGCCGCTGTCATAATCCAGCCCGCCCGAGATGGCGGCACCATCATCTGATTGGGTAATACCGCGCCAGAAGTAGTTGGAGCTGGCGGCGACATTGGCGCTGACAGAGCCGGCACTATCGGCGAATGCCTGCGTGTGGGAGAAAAGCAGTGAGATTGCACAGAGCAATGAGTATTTTTTATTCATGTAGAGTCCTCTGGAGCACAAAGTTGTTGTCGTGCACGAGGTTGCAATGGCTAAGCCAGTCTTGAATAAATTATGCTTTGTTTAATGCATGGCTTTGATTTTTATGAATATAGCTTGAGAACGGAGTGGTGTGTTGTAGTGCTAATCGGGGTTAAGTATGCACGCAGCTGGTGCAGATCTGTTCGATGTTGCACAATAATCAGGCAGCTTGGTCACTGCCCGATTATCTTACCGAATGATTCAGTTATCCGAAAATAGCGCGCATCAGTGAAATGGTTTCATCGACACTACGACCTTTTTCTACTTCGGCAATAATGGAGTCGCGTTTGGCACGGATATGATCCGGGATGCTCTCATCACTCAAGGCGCGGTCAACCAGCGTTTCTGCCGATTCTTTGCTGCGACGCGTGGTTTTAGTCCCGCCACTGCTCGTGGTCCGCTTTGGTTTATTAAGCAATTTGTAATAGTTGGAGCTTTGCGGCGTGTCTTTGTCTGCATAATAGAAGAAGCACGGCAGTAAAGCTTTAATGGCATTCAGCCTGGTTTCAAGCTCATCAGCGGCAGTACCCGTTGCAAACCAGGGCATCTTGTTGATGGCTACCACAACATCCTGCCAGTAACGTTCAAAGTCCCGGTTGGTCAGTTTCGCAATACCCAATGCCTGACACAGGGCATCCAGCTTGCTGTTGACCAGCGGCGTGAACACATCCGGGCGACGCATCGCCAGCAGGCGAGTGGCGGGCGCCAGAGTGGGTTTTTCATCGCTGTGGCTGAATGCCATCAGGTAAGCCACGACAAACTCCTGGTAATGCTGCGCTGTAACCTCGCCTTCCAGTGGGATATGAGCCAGTGCAGTATCGAACTCACCTGGCAAATCGGCGAGTAACTGGTGGAACCCTTTGGCGCTTTTGGTTGAGGCAAACCACTCGACATCGAACTGATATACACCCGTATCCAGGCTGGCGGCATGTTTGCCACTGAATGCGAGGCGATCTTCGCTGATCATGTCTTGTAAGGGGGTCGCACGCAGTGGGGCTAGGTAGTCAATCAGCTTAAGTTGCTCGTCCAGTGCCAACTCTGTCTCACGTTGACGAATGAATTCACAGATCACAGGCCAGGGCGCAATACGTAAAGTTTTTAGCTGCAAAAAGCTGATGGCATTGATCAGCATATCCTGAAGCTTCTTCACGATAGGCAATTGATGGTCATCAAGTAGCTCAAAATTAATGCGGTTTTTGGCTACATCCAGTAGCTCATAGCACCACCCCAGAAAGTCTTCCGGATGATTTTCGACCTTGACGGCCATCAGATTTAGGCTGATCTCGGTCGCCTGTTTCAGGATGTTCTGGTAAATCTGACTTTCTTGTTCGCCCAAAGCCATATTCGACGGTGAAATGAGCAGCTTCTTCATGTCGCAGCGGTTCTCCAACTAGAGGGTTAAATACAGACTATTCAGTTTAGCGAAAGGTCGGTAAAACTGACAAGGGCGTGGATCATACCTTGATCTCCCGCAAGTGCAATGCGAGATAGTCCAGATTGAAAAATCTTCCCAGGTGAAGGTGAATTTATCAACCAAATCGCTATCATAGAATGAGTCATTGATGATTTATAAAGGAAGAGTTATGAAACGCGTACTCAAACTGGTCGGTGCTCTGGTGCTGTTACTGGTGATTACTGTTGTGGTGGCGCCAATGTTGATCCCGACGTCGACCATCATTGCGCAGCTCGAGCAGCAGGTTGAGGTTAATACCGGGCGCAAGTTGCAAATCGCAGGCGACAGTGAGCTCAGTATTCTGCCGCGCCTGAATATTACCCTTAATGATGTACGCTTTGAAAATATGCCGGGCGGCAGTCAGCCACATATGCTGACTATGGACCAGCTGGCCGTGCATATTCCCTGGGTGTCGCTGTTTTCCGGCGAGTTTCAGCTGGAGCAGTTTGTGATCCGCAACCCGAAAATTCTGCTGGAGAAAAATGCCGCAGGCCAGGCCAACTGGGTACTGGCGTTGGGTAAGGGCGCAGCGCCTGCTCAGCCCACAGAGCAAGCAAAGCCTGCATCAGGCCCGGTTTCATTGCCGCAGGGCTTTGACATTGCACTGGGGGAGGTGGCCATTTATGGCGGTGAGCTGATCTATGCAGATGCCACCTCAGGGGCGCGTCATACAGTTTCCGATCTGGCACTGACTATCACGCTTCCTTCTTTGTATAAGGCGTTGGAGCTGGATGGTAAGGTAACCTTTCAGGGAGAAACGTTTGCCCTCAAAATGGCCGTAGATACGCCAGCTAAGGCCATAGAAAGCAAAGACTTTAGCTTTTCACAGACGCTGGAATCACGCCTGGTTAATATGACCTTTGATGGCCTGATTGCGCAGCAGGGCCAAGTCTTTAGCGGTGCACTGAAGCTGTCCGGCGATTCAGTAAAAGACATTGCACAATGGCAAAAGGTTGACTTAAAAGCCAAACCAGAGGCTTTTAATCAGTTCGAAGTGGCAGGAGAAATGCGTTTTGCCAATGATGTATTCTCATTACAGTCATTAACAGCCAAACTGGACAAGCTCGATATTCAGGGGCGTAGTGAAATTAAGCTCGGCGAACGTCTGGGTGTGACGGCCGATGTTGACCTGGGTATGCTGGATCTCAATCCTTATTTGCCAGAGCCGGTTGAGGCACCCAAGCAGCCAGACAGCGCACCGGGTGAGCCTCAACCTATTGTCTGGGACGACAGCGAAATGGATTTGTCGGCACTGAATATGCTGGACGCCAAGGTGGTGATCCGCTCCAGTGGCTTGCGTGCAAGAGAAATTAAGCTAGGTGCTAACCAGTTTTCTATTGCACTGAATAAGGGAAAAGCAAAACTGTCTATGGATAAATTTGCAGCTTATGAAGGCAGTGGTAAAGGGGTGGTTCATGTCAACGCTGCGACTAAGCCGTATCAAATCACTACCAACTTTGCCCTTAATAATATCAATGCCGAACCGCTTCTGACTGATGCAATTGGTTTTGACAAGGTGCTGGGTAAAGGGAGCCTGAATTGGGACCTGGAAACCCAGGGGATGAGCCAGAAACAGTTTGTCTCGGCGCTGGCCGGGGAGCTGGCGTTTGAGTTTAAAGATGGGGGCATTAAAGGTGCCAACCTGGCCGAAATGGTACGTAAAGGCAAAGAGATGCTTAAAGGGAACTTTTCTTCTGTCTCTGAGGGCATCAATGCTGACTTTGATCCAAACCAGAAAACAGACTTCTCGGCACTGACTGGCAGCTTTCAGTTTCTTAACGGCGTGGGCCGCAACCGTGACCTGAATTTGGCAAGCCCTTTGATCCGCATTACCGGTGAAGGGGAAGTTGACTTACCAAAAACCTTTGTGAACTATCGGGTTGTTACCGGCATTGTTGATACCATTGAAGGTCAGCAGAGCCAGGACGACAGCACCGGCTTTAAAGTGCCAGTCAGAATTAAGGGCCCATTCCATAAGGTGGAAACTAAGCTGGACCTCAGTAGTGCGGCTAAAGACAAAGCCAAAGACGCGGTAAAAGACAAGCTCAAAGACAAACTGAAAGGCTTTTTTGGCGGCTAGTAAATAGCAAATGTTCTCATACCGGGCTTAGTTGCCCGGTATGTTATAGAGTAAATTCATAGTATTAACCCCTCCATAAGCTTCCTTCAGAAAATCTTAAGTAACTTAACCTAAGCTAGTTTGGCAGAATATGAAGCCTGATTAAAAACCGAACGAATTTTTTTTGTGGAGGGATGTATGACAAGCATGACACGACTACTGACTTTGTTAGGCTGCACGCTGTGCCTGCAAGTTGCTCAGGCGGGCACTCCGGCGTCAACAGACAAGCAGCAAGCTGATGCATTCAGCTATCCGAAGGGAGCACGATATGCGGTGAGTCTGACATTTGATGACGCCAGAGTCAGTCAGCTTGACGTTGGTGTCCCAATTCTTGATAAGTATGGCGTGAAAGCCACCTTTTATGTGATGCCAGGTCCTGTACAAGCGCGCCTTGAAGACTGGCGTAAGGTCGTCGCTGCGGGCCATGAACTTGGCAATCATACCCACTCTCATTTATGTACAGGCAACTTTGCCTGGCTAAGAGCTCAGGATAAAGGGTTGGAGCAGGTGGACCTTGCCTGGCTGGAGCAGGACATCCTTAAAACCAATCAGTTTTTGAAAGCCCAGCTCAGTGTCGAACCGAAAAGTTTTGCCTATCCCTGTGGCAATACCTTTGTTGGTCGCGGCGCTCAGGTGAAAAGCTATGTGCCTCTGATTGCCAAACATTTCAGTTCCGGGCGCACCTGGCTCGATGAAACCGCTAACAATCCGACCTACACTGACTTCGCACAACTGACAGGAATACGTATGGATGGCATGCGCTTTGCGGAGTTAAAAACGATGATTGAAGCATTACGCGAAGACAACAAATGGATCATTCTGGCGGGTCATGAAGTCGGTGGAAACGGATTGTATAGTGTGGATAGCAAGGTGTTGTCACAATTAATTCATTACCTTCAAACGCCAGAAAATGGCTATTGGGTCGACACCGTTGATAAAGTGGGGACTTACATAAAAATGCATCGTAATTAACCTCGTTTGAGTGTTTTTTGTGCGCTGAGAGTAGGTTATAGTCGATGCTCTTCCATTCCGTCTGCATAATTAGTTTGACTGCATGACTTGTGAACGGATGGTTTGTCCCCATATCCCTGTTTTACAGCAAGTTCGGCACAGCGGTATAGTCAAATTAATTAAAAATTGAACTATCTTTGGCGCTGCTTTGCTGTTACAATTGCCCGCCCTTGAAACACGACACGTTCGTAATTCGAGTGGAAATTAATCTAAATGCTTAGGTTTTAAACAAAATCTAAGCGAGTTGTAATTACACCGGAGCTCATCAAGATGATCCAAATGCAAACTCAGCTGGACGTTGCTGATAACAGCGGCGCTCGCAAAGTGCAGTGTATTAAAGTCTTAGGTGGTTCGCACCGTCGCTACGCAGCGGTTGGCGACATCATTAAAGTTTCTGTTAAAGAAGCGATTCCTCGCGGTAAAGTGAAGAAAGGTGATGTTAAAAACGCAGTAGTTGTGCGCACCAAAAAAGGCGTTCGTCGTCCAGACGGTTCTTTGATCCGTTTCGACAGTAATGCTGCTGTTATCCTTAACGATAGCCTACAGCCGATCGGAACTCGTATCTTCGGCCCTGTGACTCGTGAACTACGTACTGAGAAGTTCATGAAGATCGTTTCACTAGCACCAGAAGTACTATAAGGAGTCGATCATGGCAGCAAAAATCCGTCGTGATGACGAAGTAATCGTACTAGCCGGTAAAGACAAAGGTAAGCGCGGTAAAGTGCTTTCAGTTGTAACTGATACTGGTCGAGTATTTGTCGAAGGCATCAATATCATCAAAAAGCACCAGAAGCCTGTACCACAACTACAGCAAGCTGGCGGCATTGTTGAGAAAGAAGCGTCTATCGACGTATCTAATGTCGCGATCTTCAATGCCGAAACTGGCAAAGCTGATCGTGTAGGTTTTAGATTTGAAGACGGTAAAAAAGTCCGTTTCTTCAAGTCTACTGGTAAAACTATTTAATAGTTGGAGTAGACGATGGCGAAACTGCATGAAGTGTACAAAGACAAAGTAGTAAAAGAACTTTTTGAAAAGTTCGGTTACAGCTCTGTCATGCAAGTCCCTCAGATCGAAAAGATCACACTAAACATGGGTGTGGGCGAAGCCCTAGCTGACAAGAAGATTCTAGAGAATGCAGTAGCAGACCTAGAAGCTATCTCTGGTCAGAAGCCTCTGGTAACTAAAGCACGCAAATCTGTTGCTGGCTTTAAGATCCGTGAAGGTTACCCAATTGGCTGTAAAGTAACCCTACGCGGCGAGCGTATGTGGGATTTCCTAGAGCGTCTAGTCTCTATCGCGATGCCACGTATTCGTGACTTCCGCGGTGTTAGCGCAAAGTCTTTTGACGGTCGCGGTAACTATTCTATGGGCGTACGTGAGCAAATCATCTTCCCAGAAATTGATTATGATAAAGTCGACCGTGTTCGCGGTATGGACATCACAATCACTACTTCTGCGAAAACAGATGATGAAGGCCGTGCGTTGTTAGAAGCGTTCAACTTCCCATTCAAAAAGTAAGGGTAGGGTTATGGCAAAGAATTCAATGAAAGCACGTGACGTAAAACGTGCTAAATTAGTTGCTCAGTATGCTGAAAAGCGTGCTGCGTTAAAAGCTATCATCAGCGATGTTAACGCATCTGATGATGAGCGTTGGGATGCAGTGTTAAAGCTACAGTCTTTACCACGCGATTCTAGCCCTTCACGTCAACGTAATCGTTGTAACATCACGGGCCGCCCACATGGTTACCTTCGCAAGTTCGGCATGAGCCGTATCAAAGTACGCGAAGCTGCTATGCGCGGTGAAATTCCTGGCCTTAAAAAGGCTAGTTGGTAATAGAATCACGGGAGTAAGACATGAGCTTGCAAGATCCAATTGCGGATTTGTTTACACGCATCCGTAACGGTCAGACTGCGAAGAAGGTATCTGTAACTATGCCAACTTCAAAGCTGAAAGTAGCTATTGCTAAGGTACTAAAAGACGAAGGTTACATCGGTGACTTCGCAGTATCTGGTGACGTTAAAGCAGAATTGACTATCGAACTTAAGTACTTCGAAGGCAAAGCTGTTATCGAAAACATCCAGCGTGTTAGCCGCCCTGGTCTACGTATCTACAAGAAACGTGACGAATTACCTAAGGTAATGGGTGGTCTAGGTATCGCTATCGTATCAACTTCTAAAGGCCTGATGACAGACCGCGCTGCGCGTAACGCTGGTGTTGGTGGTGAAATCATTGGCTTTGTAGCTTAATCGGAGGGGAACTATGTCTCGTATAGCGAAGGCTCCTATTACTGTTCCTGCCGGTGTTGAAGTTACAGTTAACGGCCAGGACATCAAAGTTAAAGGCAAAAACGGTGAATTAACGCGCACTATCAATGCTGCGGTTGAAGTTTCACTTAACGACAACGTTATCACTACAACTCCACGTGAAGTTGCTAACGCTTGGGCTCAAGCGGGTACTGCACGTGCGTTGATCAATAACATGATCATTGGTGCTAACGAAGGTTTTGAGAAGAAACTACAACTAGTAGGTGTTGGTTACCGTGCGGCAGTTAAGGGTAAAGTATTAGACTTAACTCTTGGCTTCTCTCACCCAGTGAACTTCGAGATCCCAGCGGGTATCACTATCGAAGCTCCAAGCCAAACTGAAATTGTTGTTAAGGGCGCAGACAAGCAGCTGGTTGGTCAAACTGCTGCGAACATTCGTTCATACCGTGAGCCAGAGCCTTATAAAGGTAAAGGTGTACGTTATGCTGACGAATACGTGCGTCGTAAAGAGGCTAAGAAGAAGTAAGGTAAGACGATGGATAAGAAAACAGCTCGTCTACGTCGTGCTAAGCGCACTCGTAGAAATATTATCGAACAGGGCACAACTCGCCTTGTTATCCACCGCACGCCACGTCACATTTACGCTCAAGTAATTAACGTTGAGGGTAATGTACTGGCTGCTGCTTCTACTGTTGAAAAAGCAATTGCTGAAACAGTTAAAGGCACAGGCAACATCGAAGCGGCTCAAGCAGTTGGTAAAGCAATCGCTGAGCGCGTAGCTGACAAAGGCGTTGAAAAAATCGCTTTTGATCGCAGTGGCTTTAAATATCACGGCCGTGTGAAGGCGCTTGCTGATGCAGCGCGTGAAGCCGGTCTGCAATTCTAGGAGTAGACAATGGCTAACGTAGAAGCAAAAGCACAACAGCCTGAATTGGCTGAAAAGCTAATCGCGGTAAACCGTGTGTCTAAAGTAGTTAAAGGTGGTCGTATCTTTAGCTTCACAGCACTGACTGTAGTTGGTGACGGCGCAGGTAAAGTAGGTTTCGGTTACGGTAAAGCACGTGAAGTTCCAGCTGCTATTCAAAAAGCAATGGAAAAAGCACGTCGTAACATGATCTCAGTAGACCTTAACGGTCATACTTTGCAGCACCCTATCAAGGGTCGCCATGCTGGTTCTAAAGTATACATGCAGCCTGCATCAGAAGGTACAGGTATCATCGCCGGTGGTGCGATGCGTGCAGTACTAGAAGTTGCTGGTGTACAGAACGTACTTTCAAAAGCATACGGTTCTACTAACCCGATCAACATCGTTCGTGCAACAGTTGCCGCTCTAGAGAACATGAATTCTCCAGAAGGCATTGCTGCTAAACGTGGTCTTAGCGTTGACGAAATTTTGGGGTAAGACACCATGGCAAACACAGTAAAAGTAACTCAAGTACGTAGCTCAATCGGTCGTTTACCGAAGCATAAAGCTACATTACGTGGCCTTGGTTTACGTCGTATCAACCACACTGTTGAGCTAGAAGATACGCCAGCAGTTCGCGGTATGATCAACCAAGTTTCTTACATGGTTAAGGTAGAGGGTTAATTCGATGCATTTGAATACACTTTCACCTGCTGCTGGTGCAAAGACAGCTGGTAAGCGTGTTGGCCGTGGTATCGGTTCTGGTCTTGGTAAGACTGGTGGTCGTGGTCACAAAGGTCAAAAATCACGCTCAGGCGGTAAAGTACGCGTTGGTTTCGAAGGCGGTCAAATGCCTATGCAACGTCGTCTGCCTAAGTTCGGTTTCACTTCTCGCAAATCTCTAGTATCTGCTGAAGTTAACCTATACGAAATCGCTAAAGTTGAAGGCGATGTGGTAGACGTAAACGCGTTACAAGCAGCTGGTATCGTTAAAAAGAACATCCAGTTCGTAAAAGTTGTTAAATCTGGCGAAGTTTCACGCGCAGTTACCGTTAAAGGCATTAAAGTGTCTAAAGGTGCTCGCGAAGCTATCGAAGCTGCCGGAGGCAAGGTAGAAGACTAAGGAAGTACACTATGGCTAAACCAGGTCAAGATATGCAAAGCGCACAGAGTGGGCTAGCGGAACTGAAGCGCCGACTACTGTTTGTATTGGGTGCTATCATTATTTACCGTTTAGGTTCGTTCGTGCCGATCCCTGGGATTGATGCCGCCGTACTTGCCGAATTCTTCGAGCAACAAAAGGGCACCATTGTTGAAATGTTCAACATGTTCAGCGGTGGTGCGCTTGAGCGTGCCTCGGTACTCGCGCTGGGTATTATGCCCTATATCTCAGCTTCAATTATTATGCAGCTATTAACGCATATACATCCTGCGATGATAGAGCTTAAGAAAGAAGGTGAGCAAGGTCGTAAGAAGATCAGTCAGTACACGCGTTATGGTACGCTTGTGCTTGCTACATTCCAGTCTATCGGTATTGCCACTAACCTTCCTAATATGATGGATGGGTTAGTCGTAAATCCTGGTTTCGGTTTCTATTTCACCGCTGTGGTGAGCTTAGTAACCGGTACTATGTTCCTGATGTGGCTGGGCGAACAAATCACAGAGCGTGGTATTGGTAACGGTATCTCGGTTCTGATTTTTGTTGGTATTGTAGCTAACCTGCCGTCTGCAATCGGTTCGACAGCAGAAATGGCGCGTCAAGGTGATCTGAACGTATTAGCTTTGGTTGTGATTGCGGTAATCGTATTCGCTGTAACTTATTTGGTAGTGTTCTTTGAGCGTGGTCAACGTCGTATCGTTGTTAACTACGCAAAACGTCAGCAAGGCCGTCAGGTCTTCGCAGCGCAGAGCACGCATTTACCATTGAAAGTAAACATGGCGGGTGTTATTCCACCAATCTTCGCTAGCAGCATCATTTTGTTCCCTGGTACAATTGCAAGCTGGTTCGGTCAAGGTGAAGGTCCAGTTGCTGACTTCTTACAAGCCGTCTCTGCAGTGTTGACTCCTGGTCAGCCTCTGTATGCGATGGTACTTGCAGCAGCGATTATCTTCTTCTGCTTCTTCTACACTGCGTTGGTATTTAACCCGCGTGAGACAGCAGACAACCTGAAGAAATCTGGCGCATTTATTCCAGGCATTCGCCCAGGTGAGCAGACATCTAAATACATTGATAAAGTAATGACACGCCTGACTTTGGCCGGTGCGTTGTATATTACCTTTATCTGTCTGGTGCCCGAGTTTATGACCATGGCGTGGCAAACGCCGTTCTACTTCGGCGGTACATCAATCTTGATTATCGTTGTGGTTATCATGGACTTTATGGCACAAGTACAGACCCATCTGATGTCTCATCAGTATGATTCTGTGCTGAAAAAAGCGAACCTTAAAGGCTACGGCCGCTAAGGTCTGTTTACGGAGTTGAGTAATGAAAGTACGTGCTTCCGTTAAGAAAATCTGCCGTAACTGTAAAGTTATCAAACGTGCCGGTGTGGTACGTGTGATCTGCAGTGAGCCTAAGCACAAGCAAAGGCAAGGCTAAGAAATCTAGTCGTGCAGGCTAAGTAATTTACTTAGCCTGTTTCATTGGTAAAACCTGAATGTCGGTTGGGTATCCTATACGGGCTTTCCAGCAAGATGATAATCAGGTTTATTTATAGGAGATATGTTAGTGGCCCGTATCGCAGGCATTAACGTTCCTGATCATAAGCATGCTGTTATCGGTTTAACAAGCATCTATGGTGTAGGTAAAACTCGCGCTAAGGCTATCTTAGCTGCGACTGGTATCGCTGAAACTACTAAAATCGGCGATTTAAACGACGAAACTCTTGACATCCTTCGTGAAGAAGTTGGCAAGTACACTGTTGAAGGTGATCTTCGTCGTGAAGTTACACTAAACATCAAGCGTCTTATGGACCTTGGTTGTTTCCGTGGCTTACGTCACCGTCGTTCGCTTCCACTACGTGGTCAGCGTACTAAGACTAACGCGCGTACTCGTAAGGGTCCTCGCAAGCCTATCAAGAAATAAGGTGGGGTAAGTTATGGCAAAAGCACCAATTCGTCGTAAAAAGGTCAAAAAGCAGGTTGTTGACGGCATGGCTCACGTTCATGCATCTTTCAACAACACGATTGTGACCATCACTGACCGTCAAGGCAATGCTCTTTCTTGGGCGACTGCAGGTGGTTCAGGTTTCCGTGGTTCTCGTAAGTCTACTCCATTCGCTGCACAGGTTGCTGCGGAGCGTGCAGGTACTGCTGCTCAAGAGTACGGTCTTAAGAACCTAGAAGTATTCATCAAAGGTCCAGGTCCAGGCCGTGAGTCTGCTGTTCGTGCATTGAATGCTGCTGGTTTCCGTATCACAAACATCACTGACGTGACGCCAATCCCACATAATGGTTGTCGTCCACCGAAGAAACGTCGCGTATAATTAATAGGTTAGGAGAAAGAACATGGCAAGATATTTGGGCCCTAAGCTCAAGCTGAGTCGTCGTGAAGGTACTGACCTGTTCCTTAAAAGCGGCGTAAGAGCTATTGACTCTAAGTGTAAACTAGAAACAGCACCTGGTCAGCACGGCGCACGTAAAGGTCGTCTATCTGACTACGGTCTACAGCTACGTGAAAAGCAAAAAGTTCGTCGTATCTACGGTGTACTTGAGAAGCAATTCCGTAACTACTATAAAGAAGCTGCTCGCCTTAAAGGCAACACAGGTGAAAACCTGCTTCAGCTTCTAGAGCAACGTCTGGACAATGTTGTATATCGCATGGGTTTTGCAAGCACACGTGCTGAAGCACGTCAGCTAGTAAGCCACAAAGCGATTATGGTTAATGGTCGTGTTGTGAATATCCCTTCTTTCGTAGTTACTCCAGAAGACGTGGTAGTAATTCGCGAGAAGTCTAAAAAGCAAGCGCGTATCATCGCTGCTCTAGAGTTGGCTGAGCAACGCGAAAAGCCAACTTGGATTGAAGTTGACGGTTCAAAAATGGAAGGTACTTTCAAGCGCCTACCAGAGCGTTCTGATCTGTCTGCGGACATTAACGAACAACTAATCGTCGAACTTTACTCGAAGTAAAGTTAAGAGTTAAGAGAGGATAAAATGCAGGGTTCTGTAACCGAATTCCTAAAACCAAGATTAGTCGATATCGACGCTGTAAGCTCAACGCGTTCTAAAGTAGTTTTAGAGCCTCTAGAGCGTGGTTTCGGCCACACACTAGGCAATGCTCTACGTCGTATACTTCTTTCATCTATGCCTGGTTGTGCTGTGACAGAAGTTGAAATTGACGGTGTATTGCACGAGTACAGCGCGAAAGAAGGCGTACAAGAAGACATCATTGAAATTCTGTTGAACCTGAAAGGTCTGGCAGTATCTCTAGAAGGTAAAGATGAAGTTTTCCTTACCCTGACTAAGTCTGGTGTAGGCCCTGTGACTGCGGCTGATATCCAGCACGACGGAGACGTGACTATTGCCAACCCTGAGCATGTGATCTGTCACCTTACGGCTGACAATAGTGAGATCAGTATGCGCATTCGCGTTGAGCGTGGTCGCGGTTATGTACCGGCGTCTAGTCGTTTATCCTCTGATGACGATGAGCGTCCAATCGGCCGTTTGCTGCTTGATGCATCATTCAGCCCGGTTGAGCGTATTGCGTACTCGGTTGAGTCAGCTCGTGTTGAGCAACGCACAGACTTAGATAAACTAATCATCGATATGGAAACGAACGGCACTTTGGATCCTGAAGAAGCGATCCGTCGTGCGTCTACTATTCTTGCTGAGCAGCTAGAAGCATTCGTAGACTTACGTGATGTTTCTGAGCCGGAAGAAAAAGAAGAGAAGCCAGAGTTCGATCCTATTCTGCTTCGTCCAGTCGATGACTTAGAGCTAACTGTACGTTCTGCGAACTGTCTGAAAGCCGAGCAAATTCAATATATCGGTGACTTAGTACAGCGTACTGAAGTTGAGCTTCTGAAAACACCAAACCTTGGTAAGAAGTCTCTGACTGAAATTAAAGACGTGCTAGCTTCACGTGGTCTTTCTCTGGGCATGCGCCTGGAAAATTGGCCGCCTGCAAGTCTGGCTGAGTAATCTAAGTTACTATATTAGTTTAGTTAGAAGGATAGGGTCATGCGCCATCGTAAGAGTGGTCGTCAATTAAACCGTAACAGCAGCCATCGCAAAGCGATGTTCAGCAACATGGCTGGTTCTTTGGTGAAGCACGAAATCATCAAAACAACTTTGCCTAAAGCGAAAGAGTTGCGCCGTGTAATTGAGCCTTTAATCACACTGGCTAAGACTGACAGCGTAGCAAACCGTCGTTTAGCGTTTGCTCGCACGCGTGATAAAGAAGTAGTTGGTAAATTGTTCTCTGAGATCGGTCCTCGTTTCGCGGATCGTCCAGGTGGTTACACTCGTATTCTGAAGTGTGGCTTCCGTGCAGGTGACAACGCGCCAATGGCTTACATTGAACTACTAGATCGCCCAGTTGCGACTGAAGAAGTTCAAGAAGACGCGCAGTCTGCAGAGTAAGTCTTACTAGTTAAGACACAGAAAAGCCGGGCAATGCCCGGCTTTTCTACATCTAAAGGAAAGAATCTACCTTACAAGGTATTTTCTGCTTAAAAGTTCCAGTGAAACAACAAACCTAGGTGGTTACCATCCAGTTTTGGTGTGTTGCTGTAACTGTAGCCACCGATTTTTGATAGCTCGTACTCTACTACACTGTATCTCATCTCCAGGCTGCCATTGAAATCTTCAAATGTGTACATGCCTGAAACAATAAACTTTCCAGCACTATCAAAGTCAGCGTTACTTGAAAAGTCGTTGTCTAGCTCGACGGATGTGTCCACTCCAACGCCCAGTCCAAACTTAAACTGCTGATTGATTTTGTAGTAAGGAACTGCCTCAAGTGCAAATCGACTGAAAGTCACATCACCATTTTCAGCGTTAGCTGAGTCAAAGTGATAGGTTGCATTAAAGCGAATATCAAACGTTTGATTAATCGTATAATTCAAAGCACCACCGAGAATGAAACCATCACCGGCTTTAACGCTGTCGGTACTGTTATCTTCATAAGTAAGGCGACCAATGGTATCGCCACCCACTGTATAACCAACGGTTGCAGATAGAGACCAAGGGCTTTGAGCTTCTTCTGATGCGAATGTTGAGGTAGAAAGTGCAGCTAATACAGCTAAGCCTAACTTTTTCATTGTATTCCCTATATTGTATGAATGAATTTCGGGCGTGATTTTGTCTAAAATTATATTAGTTGTACAGATTAGGTGTAAATAGACGTAAAAAGTGTCTATAAAAAGGTGTTTTAGGCGTTTTTTTGTCCGAACGCATCGTTTTTCTCACTTTTCTTCAAAAAAGGGGTTGCACTGAGTTTCGATTTCCCTATAATGCGCATCCACCGACACGGGGCACAACGCTGAAAAGCAACGAGCCAAGTGAAGGAAAAGCCAAACGGAAAGCTTAATTAAGAAAAATTAAATTTTCTAGTTGACTTTAAAAGTGAAGCGGTTAATATGGCGCTCCACTTCGCAGCAAGGCTGCGGTAACTAACCAAGGTTAGTTGCTTTGTTCTTTAAAAATATGAAGC
>NZ_PNCJ01000045.1 GCF_005887115.1 Pseudoalteromonas rubra
GAGCTAAGTCGGCGCACCTTTAAAAATGGTGCCCAGAGGCGGAATCGAACCACCGACACGAGGATTTTCAATCCTCTGCTCTACCGACTGAGCTATCTGGGCGTGCGGCGTATTAAACGGGTTTTGCCTTGTTAAGTCAACTTTTTTTTTAAACTCCGTGTTTGACTGAACACTATTCCGACAAAACACGTTTAATCGATTAAATTTCCCGCTTTATTTGGCAATTTAAAGCCCTTTGTAAGCTGCTTTTATCACTTACCTTAGGTAAAAACGGGGAGAATTCATCCACTATAGGTGGTAGGATTGCAACCAACAAAGAAACATAGCACAAAAGTTGGGTTCGGAATCATATAATGGAAAACTCGTCTCATACGAATATAAAGGGGTTTGTGCCTCTATTTATCGTCGTTACTATCATTATTGCAGCTATCTCGGCGGCCGCTGCTTTTACATGGCCAAGTAAAAACCAGGATAAAGCAGATTCCGCCTCGCGACCCGATCTTGTTTTGCTAGCTAAAGATATCTCAACGCCATTGTCACACGCAATGATGAAGCTTGGGTATAACTATGCCAAGCAGATACTCTCAGCATTTGAAGCCAGTAATCCGGATATAGAACTCTACCTATATAGTGACAGTGGTATAGGGCAACCTAGCCTGGTGTATCAAAGTAATGAACAGAGTATTGCCCCCATCAAGCGACAAACCAAAGTAGATCAGGGTGGAGAACTCGTTGTACATCAGCCTCTGGTGTTGGATGACTTGCCTGTTGGAGAACTGATTTTACGATACGCCCCACCGCAGACTGTCTCGAGCGCAACGCCTGTGACCAGCATGTTGTTGGCCGCTTGTGCTTTAATCCTGACCATCGCCTTTGGCCTGTTTCTGAAACGCCAAATCATCGGCCGCCTGAGTAAAGACCTGACCGAACTCAACGAAGAACTGCAGCATCTGCTGGACCAGAAGTCTTACGATATTCATGTTACAGAGAAACTAAGCTTCGGCCTGTCAAAAACAGCCGTTGGTATCAACCAGCTGATCAATCAGATCCGTGATATTATTCAGGGCAACCAGGCTGCACAAAGGGAGTTAAAACAGCTGCAAACCAGCTTGGAATCTGAAGTTCAGGCCAGAACACTGGCATTAGAAAAAGCCACTTTAAATGCCGAACGTGCCAGTGAAGCAAAAACGACTTTCCTCGCCACCATGAGTCACGAGATAAGAACCCCCATGAATGGTGTCATTGGCACCATTGATCTGCTGCGTCAGACTGATTTGGACGGGGCACAACACCGTCTGACCACCATTATCCGTGATTCCGCTTTCTCGTTACTGGGTATACTCGACGACATTCTCGACTTTTCTAAAATTGAAGCAGGTAAACTTCAAATGGACAATAGCGCGTTTTCTGTGGCGGAGACTATTGAAGAAGTCGCACGCGTTCTCTCATCCGTTGCAAGAAAGCGTAAACTGGATCTGCAACTGTCTGTTGCACCTGATATCCCCAATAACCTGGTAGGTGATGCGGTCCGTGTTCGCCAGGTGCTATACAACCTGTGTAGCAACGCGATTAAGTTCACGACCTCAGACGACGCAAGACGCGGCTTTGTTAAAATTGCGGTGGAAGTAGCGCAGAATACATCAGAGCACTACACCTTGCGCTTTACCGTCACAGATAACGGAAAGGGCATGACCCAGGCGCAGCTTAGAGAAATTTTTAACCCCTTCATTCAAGCGGAGGGCTCTATTACCCGCGAATACGGTGGCACAGGCTTGGGCTTGTCAATCTGTAAAAGCTTAGTTGAGCTGATGCTGGGGTCCATTCACGTTAGTTCTGACATCGGTATGGGCAGTGAATTTGTAGTAGAACTGCCGTTTAGCGTCAAAGGAAAGATAGCCTATGCAAATAAAGCGGTACTGAATAGCCAAAGAGTTGTAGTGCTGACCCATGCCCAGGCTCGCCGTAACATTGTCGGCCGTTACCTGTCCTTTATGGGCGCGGACACTGTAGTACTAAAAGAGGCTGACGAGCTCAGTGAGTATCAGTACGACAGTGATGTGATCTGGGTGCTGGACGGCCTGGATGGCATGGACAAAGTGAATGGCCAGCTGCGCGATTTACTCTACTCAATCGAACACAACAATCAGCAAGTCATTGTGCTTAGCACTATGGATGAGCCGGCACTCAACCACGACCGCATCTTCTATCTCAACGCTGCACCTTTATGCAAATCCAGCTTTATGACAGCCGTACTGGTCGCCGCAGGTCTTCATCAGCCTAAAAAACTCAAGCCTTCGCGCTCATTGAACAAGTATCTTAATGTCGAAGATGCCAGAGCTGCCAATAAATTGGTGTTGCTGGTTGAAGACAATATACTGAATCAGCAGGTACTGACCGATCAGCTACATTTGCTAGGCTATGGTGTTGAAGTCGCTGAAAATGGTGAAGAAGGCCTGGCCCGCTGGCAGCAGTCCCACTACCCCATTATTCTCACTGACCTTCACATGCCAAAAATGTCCGGCTACGACATGGTTGCTAAGATCCGTGAAGAAGCTGAGCAAGCAGAAGACATCAATGCCCAACCTTATATTATTGCAATTACAGCTAACGCCCTGAAGGGTGAACGCGATCGCTGTCTGGCTGCCGGCATGAATGATTACATTACTAAGCCAGTTGAACTCAATGTACTTGAGGCAACGTTGGACACTTGGCAGCAATCTACGGGGGCGACACAAAAGCAGTCACTCGCAGAGAAAAAAGAACAGGTGAGTGAACCCAAAGCCCCGGCCGTTGAGTCAGTAAGTACGCCTGTTCAGGAACCAAGCGCTCCAACTGAAAAGCAACAGCCACAGCCTCAAAATACAGAGGCGGACACTGTCGAGCAGCATGTTGACCCAGTGGTTGAGAGCACAGCGGCAGAGGAGTCCAGCGCCAAAGAAGAAACCGCTCAAACCGCGTCGGAGGAGCCGATTGATTTGGCGCAGCTGGATAAGTATGTCAACCATGACGCCAACAAACGATTGCGGTTTTTTCGAATGTACCTCGAGCAAAGTAGTGAGCTCGCCAGAGATATTAATGGTGCGGTTATTTCTATGAGTCAGGAAGAGATTGTCGAAGCCTGTCATCAGCTCAAATCTATATCAAAGACCATTGGGGCACATCGTGTCGCTGAGATGGCCACTCAGTTCGAACAACGCGGTAAAGACGAAGAGCTAACCAGTGATGAACTGATCTACTTGCGTGATGCACTGGAAACAGAATACCAGCAAGCAACAGAGTTTATTCAGCGTTACTTGCAGTCACAGGTCGATTAATCATAACCAGTGTACTCAGCGGCTTGATGCTGAGTACACACCGCTAACCCTGAACCATATCGTAAATCAGGCGGATCACGAGAGAAGCCATTACCAGTGGTAAAATATACTTACCGTACTTCTGCATTTTATCCAGCCCCATGCGGCTTTGATACTTCTCGAGCAGTGGGATCAGGATCAGCAAGGCGACTATCAGGCTGCCTAAAATTAACAGAACATTCATAACTACGCGCTCCTTATGTTGGTGGCGTTACCATGCCACAGCCGTACCTGCTTTGCCAAGCATTAGGTCAGTTGATACCAACTTGCTTAATTAAGTGTTCTATTTTGAGGCAAGAAAATAGGGTCGATAGCACCGCTCACGCGTTCTGTTATCGCTGAGGCACCTGAGCCTGTGCAGACGAGACAAATATTTGCGAGCGAATACTTTAGGCAAAGGGTCTAAATGAGAAATTTTTAACACCGTTCGCGTCATATTTGCTCCTTCAAATTGACCTGGTATTAAGTAAAGCTGGTATCACAGGAGAGAAAAAAGCGCGAAGCAGTACTTCGCGCAATAGGTTGGAGAGTGTTAACCGACGAGTGCAAGCAAAATACCTGCGGCAACGGCACTGCCAAGCACG
Organism: Pseudoalteromonas rubra; assembly: GCF_005887115.1. GTDB lineage: Bacteria > Pseudomonadota > Gammaproteobacteria > Enterobacterales > Alteromonadaceae > Pseudoalteromonas > Pseudoalteromonas rubra_F. The sequence continues at coordinate 3,938 of NZ_PNCJ01000045.1, forward strand.
CCTGCCACATTGGGTCCCATTGCATGCATTAATAAAAAGTTGTGTGGATTGCTTTCCAGGCCAACCTTATTTACAACCCGGGCAGCCATAGGTACAGCAGATACCCCAGCAGCTCCTACAAGTGGATTGATCGGGCTGTCTCCCGCAAAGCGATTCATCATCTTCGCCATGTAGACGCCAGATGCTGTGCCTATACTAAAGGCAACAGCACCCAGTAACAGGATCCCTATGGTCTCTACGGTCAGAAACTGATCTGCCGCCAACTTTGAGCCCACCGCTAATCCAAGGAAAATGGTTGTAATATTAATGATTTCGTTCTGTGCAGAATTACTCAGACGATCAACCACCCCTGATTCTTTCATCAGGTTGCCCAGACAAAACATCCCAACCAGTGGGGTTGCAGCTGGCAGGAATAACAGAGTCAGTGCCAGAACACCCAGTGGAAACAGGATCTTCTCCTGCTTTGAGACTGCTCTTAATTGCGGCATCGCAATATTGCGCTCCTCTTCTGTAGTCAGTAGACGCATAATAGGCGGCTGAATAATCGGTACCAGTGCCATATACGAATATGCTGCAACCGCAATAGCCCCGAGCAATTCCGGAGATAGACGCGATGCAAGGAAAATTGCAGTCGGACCGTCAGCACCACCGATAATGGCAATCGCAGAGGCATCTTGCAGGGTAAACTCAAAGCCGGGTACATAGTTTAGTAAGATGGCACCAAACAAAGTAGCAAAAATACCAAACTGGGCAGCCGCCCCCAACAACAGCATTCTGGGATTGGCAATTAAGGCACTAAAATCCGTCAGTGCACCGACACCCATAAAGATCAGTAATGGAAACACACCACTGTCTATGCCTATGTAGTAAACGTAATAGAGCAGGCCACCCGGATCGGCCAGACCCGCAACCGGAATATTGGTCAGAATGGCACCAAAACCAATCGGCACCAATAATAACGGCTCAAACCTTTTTGCAATTGCCAGATACAGCAGCCCACAGCCGACCGCTATCATGGCCAGCGCGGGAAAAGTCAGGTTGGCCAGCCCAGTCGCTGACCACAGGTTTAATAGTCCATCCATCGAACACCCCCTAAGCCAGCTCTACGATGGCATCGCCAGCCGACACAGAGTCGCCTTCATTGACCAGGATATCGGCAATTTTACCGCTGTGGGTCGCCCGCACTTCGGTTTCCATCTTCATCGCCTCCATAATCAACACCAGATCGCCCTGCTCTACCACATCCCCACGCCGGGCATGTAGTTTAAAAATATTGCCCGCCAGCGGTGCGTTTAACGTTTCACCACTGCTAACCGATGCCGATTGTGGCATTAGCTCGCTGTCCTTCACCGCGACTTCCTGTAATTCACCACCAGGTGCTACTACTACATTGTACATTTTGCCATCGACCTGGACACTATAGCGCTCTTGTGCCGACTTTGACCGTGTCGGTTTTAATGCTGCAGATTCGCTCTGTACCAATTCAGGTTTAGGCTCGAATGCGTCAGGGTTATTGCGGTTTTGTAGAAACTTCAGGCCAATTTGAGGAAACAAGGCATAGGTGAGTACATCATCAACCACGGCTTCACTGAGATTCAGCGACAGGCTGCTTGCCTTCTCAAGTAAATCTGATTTAAGCTGCGCCAACTCCGGCTCAATTAGATCTGCCGGGCGGCAGGTGATCGCATCCGCACCATCAAGTACTCGCTGCTGCAAAGCTTGGTCGACCGGTGCGGGTGTTTTCCCGTACTCACCTTTGAGGACACCCGCGGTTTCTTTGGTGATGGTTTTGTATCGCTCTCCTGTCAGCACATTCAGTACCGCCTGAGTTCCGACGATTTGAGAAGTCGGTGTCACCAACGGCAAAAAGCCCAAATCTTGACGTACAGATGGGATTTCCTTAAGCACCTCATCCAGGCGATCTCCGGCGCCTTGCTCTTTGAGCTGGTTTTCCATGTTGGTGAGCATACCTCCCGGAACTTGCGCCGATAAAATACGCCCATCAACCCCTTTTAGGCTGCCTTCAAAGGCTGCGTACTTTTTACGAACATCACGGAAATAGGCTGCTATTTCCTCAAGTTGCAATAGATCCAGTCCGGTATCCCGCTCGGTGCCCTCGACAATAGAGACTAGTGTCTCTGTCGCACTGTGACCATAAGTCATACTCATGGACGAGATGGCGGTATCCAGCATATCGATGCCTGCATCCACTGCTTTTTGGTACGTTGCGGTACTCAGACCCGTGGTAGCATGACATTGCATAGCGATTGGAACAGACACCGTGTTTTTCAGTTCACGGATCAACACTTCGGCATCATAAGGTTTAAGTAAACCCGCCATGTCTTTGATACAGATTGAATGGCACCCCATTTGCTCCAGCTGTTTGGCTTGTGTAAGCCACATATCCAGAGTATGCACCGGACTAACAGTGTATGAGATTGTGCCCTGCGCATGCGCCCCCACTTTGATAGCAGCGCGAATGGCGGTTTCTAGGTTGCGCACATCATTCATGGCATCAAAAATTCGGAATACATCCACACCATTGTGATGCGCACGCTCAACAAACTTCTCAACAACATCGTCAGCATAATGCCGATATCCCAGTAAGTTCTGGCCCCGTAACAGCATCTGCTGCTTGGTATTCGGCATCGCCTCTTTTAGAGCGCGGATCCGATACCAGGGATCTTCCCCCAAATACCGTATACATGCATCAAAAGTAGCCCCTCCCCAGGATTCAACAGACCAGTAACCAATCTGATCCAATTTCTCAGCAATTGGCAGCATATCCTCCAGACGCATACGAGTGGCTAATAACGACTGATGTGCATCGCGCAGTACCAGTTCTGTTAGTTTGAGCTGTGACATAAAGGACCCCTTCATTATTTTTCTGATTGGAAGTGCTGATTGCGGTATTGTGAAATCGCAGCACTGATAGCTGCCAGATGCTCACTGGGTACCTGTTCTCCACTCGTCGGCGTTGATTTCGATACCCGCGAACTTGGTGGTGCCTGTTCTGCCGGAGCAGCAAACCTGGATAACCCTTTCACTGCGATGATCAAAATAGACAAAAATACGAATACCCCAACCATGCCGGTAAGCATTAAGTTGGCGGCCTGAGCCAGTAAGGCTGTAATGTCCATCTCTGCTCTCCCCTTGTTGTTAACATTTTTTACGTGACATCATGCAGATACAATAGATAGCCACAATTTATAGATATTTATGCAATCATCATAGCAAAAAAGGTCGCTTTGTAAACTCGCATGTAAATTGGTATTACCAATTAAAATAAACACACAAATTCAATCTGTTACAATATTCCAAATGAATATTTAATGAAAACAGCGAAATAAATATGAAAAATAGTCAAGATACTTGGCAGAAATAGAGAGATGGCATAAAAAATATTCACTAAGGCAATATCCCAGAACGGAAACATGAAATTGGTATGACCAAGAGCGCGTGTTTTTTTGATTATTAACATTTACTGCAATAAGCAATCTGCAGTTTACGTAAAGTCGCTCACGCAGGTGAATTCGGGGTATAATACAAAGATGAAATAACTGGAGTTTTATTTGTGTTTCGCTGCGAATTTACACTGGATAAAAATTACTTTCGTGAATGTTTTGATCAATCCCTGCCGTACAGCAATGTGAGCAAGCCTAAGTACGCCCTGGTCGCGTTCTTATTCATTCTGGGCTGTGTTGCGATTTATGGTCTCGACAACGCCTACCTAGGCAACTTTTTGATTCTACTGGCAGTTTTAGAGTGTATTGCACACTATTACAGGCGCCCTTGGTGGGTAGCAAGACAAATGGTCACCCGTGCTAGTGGGAGTAAAATAACACTGGAAATTGATGAGCAGGGGATCACAGCAACCAATCCGTACAAGTCATATCAGATACGCTGGGAAGATGTGAATGAGATCGCGGAAACGGAATTAGGGGTGGTCTTGGTGCGAGCGGGCACAAATCAATACATCTCAAAAGAAGCTATGTCCAAAGACGCATTGAATTTTATTTTAAGCAAAAAAAATAGCCACGACTGAGTGGCTACTTTCTCGAATTCTACCGGGCATGGACGCCGGGAATGGCCTTGTCTTACATATTACCCGTTGTCGGGTTAGACTTCTCAGCCTGAATACGCATGTAGATCTCTTCACGGTGTACAGAAACATCTTTAGGGGCGTTAACGCCAATACGAACTTGATTTCCTTTAACACCTAATACGGTTACAGTTACTTCATCACCTATCATTAGAGTTTCGCCTACACGGCGAGTTAGAATTAGCATTCTCTTGCTCCTGTTATTCCAAAATTTAAAAGATTCCGCGTCTTGTTCATTTTAATGAAAAGTTTCCGTAAAAGTAAGCAAAATTATTGCTTATTCGTCACTTTCCAGTTTAAAAGCGTCATGCAGAGCACGTACTGCTAACTCAAGATATCGCTCATCGATTAATACTGAAATCTTTATTTCTGAGGTTGCAACTAATAAGGGTGAAATATTCTCTGCTGCCAGCGCAGAAAAGAATGTTCCAACATTCGCAGAATGCGATTTTAACCCCACCCCAACTGCTGATATTTTTGCAACCGCTGAATTACTGACGATTTCAACTGCCCCAAACGTTTGCTGATGCGTCCTGAGCACATCCAGCGCCTGCAGATGATCATTGCTATGCACAGTTAAAGCATAGTCTATTTTGTCAGTCTGTTGATTCATTTGGCTGATCATGTCCACTTCTATGGCATATTCGCCAAAAAGTGACAAGATTGCAGCCAAGGTTGCTGGGCCATCAGGTACCTGCCTGATTATCAGTAGACACTCGTCTTTCTGATGGGCAATCCCTGATACCACTTTATTATTCATGGGGTTGTCCTCGTAGTTTATCAAGGTCCCGGCATCTGGCTTGAAGGAAGATAAAACTCGCAGCGGTAATTTATAACGTCCCGCGGCCTCAACTGAGCGTATCTGCAACACCTTAGCACCTAAGCTAGCCAGTTCCAGCATCTCCTCGAAGGTGATCTGAGTCATACGTCGCGCTTTGGGTTCTATACGGGGGTCACAGGTATAGACCCCATCGACATCGGTGTATATCTGGCATTCATCCGCGCCGAGTGCGGCAGCAATTTCAACCGCGCTGGTATCCGTTCCCCCCCGGCCCAAAGTGGTAATATTGCCTTCCTGATCGCGCCCCTGAAAGCCTGCAATAATACTAATATGATGCTGCTCTAACTCCTGACGCAGGCGAGCCGTCTTGATATGTGTGATACGCGCCCGGCCAAACATATTGTCAGTATAAATACCCACCTGCTCGGCCAGCATGCTGATGGCAGAGTGGCCACGTTTGATAATAGCCATCGCCAGTAAAGCAATTGACACCTGTTCGCCCGTGGTTAGCAAAACGTCGAGTTCTCTGGGGCTGGGCTGAGCATCTATCTGTTTGGCCAGTTCAACCAGGCGATTGGTTTCACCAGACATCGCAGACAATACAACCACCACTTGGTGGCCAGCCTGTCGGGTTTTGACCACTAAGTCGGCGACCGCTTCGATACGGTCAATGGACCCCACCGAAGTGCCACCAAACTTTTGAACAATAAGGGCCACGTGTTACTGAGTTTTTTCAGTCAGCCATGCTGGAACACTGGCCAGTGCAGCATCAAGGTTTTGTGGCTCAGAACCGCCTGCCTGCGCCATATCCGGACGGCCACCGCCTTTACCACCTACCTGAGCAGCCATATGATTAACCAGCTCACCCGCTTTCACACGGCCAACCAAGTCTTTGGTTACACCGGCGATCAGGCTGACTTTGTCGCCGTTGGCCACACCCAGTGCGATAACGCCTGAGCCCATCTTGTTTTTCAGGTCATCAACCATGCCACGCAGTGCTTTAGACTCGGTACCTGCCACATTCGCAACCAGCACTTTAATGCCGTTGATGTCTGTCGCCGACTCCAGTAGTGAGGCTCCCGCAGCACTGGCCAGCTTATCGTTCAACTGAGACACCTGCTTTTCAAGGCCCTTGGCTTTTTCAATCAGTGCCGCAACTTTATCCAACGCGCTGCTGTTATCACCTTTTACCAGTGCCGCTATCTCAGCCAGGGTTTGCTCCTGATTGGCTACGTAATTAATGGCTTCAGCACCGGTTACCGCTTCAATACGGCGCACGCCCGCTGCAATACCGCCCTCAGAGACGATCTTGAACAAACCTATATCACCGGCGCGAGACACGTGTGTACCACCACACAGCTCGATAGAGTAATCGCCAATCGAGACTACGCGCACTTCGTCGTCGTATTTTTCGCCAAACAGTGCCATGGCACCTTTTTCTTTGGCTGCATCTATGTCCATTAACTCAGTATTGAGTGCGAAGTTAGTGCGGATCTGAGCATTTACGGCATCTTCAATCTCACGCAGTTGGACTTTGCTCACCCCTTCGAAATGAGAAAAGTCAAAGCGCAGCTTGTCTGCCATCACCAATGAACCTTTCTGAGCAACATGCTCGCCCAGCGCCTGGCGCAATGCTTCGTGTAAAATGTGAGTGGCTGTGTGGTTTTTCTTGATATCTTCACGGCGCGCTGAATCCACTTGAGCATCCGCTTTGTCATTCACGCCAATACGGCCTGTAACCTGACCGTGATGCGCAATCGCGTTACCCAGCTTTTGCGTATCTGTGACAACAAACTCACCCGCCGCAACTTTCAGACTACCGGTATCGCCAACCTGACCACCTGATTCGGCGTAAAACGGCGTGCGATCCAGTACCACAATACCCGTTTCACCGTCTTCAAGTACTGAAACAGACTGACCTTCTTTGAACAGTTCCACCACAGTACCGGTGTAGTGAGTGGCATCGTAGCCCTTAAAGTCTGACGATTTTTCAGATTTCAGCTGCTCGTTATAGTCGGCACCAAATTTACCAGCCTGCTGCGCCATTTTACGCTGAGTTTCCATGCAGTCTTTAAAGCCGCGCTCATCGATGGTCATAAAACGCTCACGAGCCACATCCGCGGTCAAATCAGCCGGGAACCCATAGGTATCATAGAGCTTAAATACTACATCACCCGGGATCACATCGCCTTCGAGTGAGGCCAGGTGCTCTTCAAGGATAGCCAGACCACGGTCGAGTGTTTTGCCAAACTGCTCTTCTTCGATACGCAGGACTTTTTCAATGATCGCACCTTGTTTAACCAGCTCAGGGTATGCGTCACCCATTTGCTCGCTCAGCGCACTGACCAGCTGATAGAAGAATGCGCCTTTAGCACCCAGCTTATTACCGTGACGCACTGCACGACGAATGATACGACGCAGTACATAACCGCGCCCTTCGTTAGATGGCATCACCCCATCGGCAATCAAAAAGGCACAAGAGCGAATATGGTCCGCGATAACGCGCAGTGATTTGTCTTCGAGATCCTGCGCACCAGTTACTTTAGCCGCAGCAGCAATCAAAGCCTGGAATAAGTCAATCTCGTAGTTGGAGTGCACCCCCTGCATGATCGCAGAAATACGCTCAAGACCCATACCGGTATCAACCGACTGTTTGGGCAGTGGCTCCATCGTGCCGTCGGCGTGACGGTTGTACTGCATAAAGACCAGGTTCCATATCTCAATAAAACGGTCGCCGTCTTCTTCAGGTGAGCCCGGAGGTCCCCCCCAAATTTCCTCACCATGGTCATAGAAAATTTCCGAACAAGGGCCACATGGACCTGTGTCACCCATTGACCAGAAGTTATCCGAGGTGGCGATACGGATGATTTTATCTTCCGGTACACCCATATCTTTTGCCCAGATATCATAAGCCTCCTGGTCGTCATGATAGACAGTGACCAACAACTTTTCTTTGGGAAGCTTGATCTCTTCTGTTAAAAACTCCCAGGCAAAACGAATGGCATCTTTTTTAAAGTAATCGCCAAAGCTGAAGTTACCCAGCATTTCGAAAAAGGTGTGGTGACGCGCAGTGTAACCTACATTTTCCAGGTCGTTGTGTTTACCCCCGGCACGCACACAGCGCTGTGAGCTGGTCGCGCGGTTGTAAGGACGTTTCTCACCGCCCAGAAACACGTCTTTAAACTGCACCATCCCGGCATTGGTAAATAGCAACGTGGCGTCATTACCCGGGATCAGTGAACTTGAAGGCACCACCTGGTGTTGTTGTTTGGCAAAGTAATCTAGAAAGCTCTGCCTTATCTGTGCGGTCGTCATCTGCTGCATGTGCTCATTACCCTTTTTTGCTGCTGTAGTGACAGGCATTACTCACCCTGTGAGTATGCCTCGATAGCATAATCTATTTCGTCATAACGGAATCCGCGCGACATCATGTAGCGAACTCGTTTTGACTTCTCTTTATAATCCAATTGATTTGTCGAGCGGCTGTATTTTTTTTCGTAGGCACGCAAGGCCACGCTAAACCAGTCGACTTCTTGTTCTTCTATTAAGTGTTGTAAATATGATTTATCGACACCTTTGCGTTGCGCGTCCATCATAACACGTTTTTCGCCAAGGCCCTTGGCCACTTGCTGGGACAAGAAACTCGCGCAATAGCGCTTATCGTCCAGATAACCAAGCGACTCAAGCCAGTCAAGCAAACGCGTAATATACGCTTCTTCGCCATCTTTTGCTCGTAACTTCTGAGCCAGTAACTGCCGAGAATACTCCTGACGGGATAACAGCCAAAGAGCGTAATTCTTTAGCTTTTTTTCATGTTCCTGTTGTTCATTCATTAGGCATCAAACCGGCCACTGTGTGTTTGTGACTGAGGCGATGCATCATCAGAGGGTGCAGGAGGTTCAGAGGAAGATACAATCGCTTGAAATGAAACGAAAAATCCAATGTAAGCAATCGGCATCACTACAATCAGCGGCACTAAAGACATGGGGATGCACAACAACATTAACATGGCCACCACTGCACCAAATACCGTCAAAGGTGCCATATTGCGATAAAACACAGTTAATGACTGTTTCATGGCTCGAATAATGCTCACCTCCCCTCGAAAGAAAACGAGAGGCAGCGCATAAGCAAACGCCATCATAGCGATTGATTGCACCATGACGAAAATAGCCACATCCGCAAATGTTATCTGTGAGAGTACTTGCGCAAACACATCAGCTTGCTCGCTCTGTCCATCAACATTTTGTAGCATTTCCAGCGCAGGGCCAAATAAAACACTCAGCAAGGCGCTCAAAAGCAGTGCCACCCCCATTTGGTACAAACCAAATCGAAAGAGATTAAGTCGCCGCCCTTTAGTAGAGAACGGAGCCAAAATATCGGCCAATGTAATGTTCTGACCCTGCTGTTTTTTCACCACCGTCAGATAAAAGCCAGCAGTAAAAAACGGGGATGCTAAGACAGCAACCAGCTGTAATGGAGGAAAGACAAAAGGCACCAGGCTCACAACAACCATGAGCAGGTACATCATTACGAAGGTTACGGGTTGAGATTTAAAAATAATCCATCCGGCTTTAAGCCATTGCAAACCAAACCCTGCGGTAAACGTTTTAAATTCTGTTGGCATATTCATCAATTCGTTGTGAAACAAGTCGATTATACTGGGTCATAGAAAGACTTAAAAGATCAGACTGGGGAAATTTCAACTCGCTATTGGCTGGCAAGAGAGCCGAGACTGGTCAATCGGGAAACTCAACCGACCAGTACCATAGCACAGGCTTATATTTCATCCTGCTTCTTGATCTTTTTAATATCAAGCATGTGCGAGCCATGTTTTACCTTAGTTTCCAAATAATTGCGGTTCCCGGCAACACCCACTTTGACATGCGCGTGGGTGCCCACAACTTCTTCAACCTGGATCCCAGCCTCTCTTAGCGCATTGAGCTTACGGGGGTTATTTGTCATCAGGCGAACATGATCCAGGCCCAATGCCTGCAGCATCAATACCGCATCTGAAAAGTCCCGTAAATCATCAGCAAACCCAAGGTGATTGTTTGCTTCATAGGTATTCATACCTTGCGACTGCAAAACATAAGCATCAATCTTGTTATACAGCCCAATCCCCCTGCCTTCCTGGCGCAAGTATAGCAACACACCTCCTTGCTGGTGCATGGCTTCAATGCTCTCGTTTAGCTGCTCGCCACAATCACATCGTGATGAGTGAAAAACATCACCAGTCAGGCACTCAGAATGCATTCTGATCAGTGGCACTGACTGCTCGCTGTCGGCACGATTAAACACCAGGGCAACATGCTCCTGGCCATCTTTTAACCCTTCAAATGAGACGATTTCTGCGGGGATATGACTACGCTGCCCAACATTCAGCTCAACTCTTGCTCTTACTTGTGCCACGACTACAAAATACCTAATTGTAAAAGTGTGATAATATCACAAAAAATACTGTAACTGACTATATGGTGGCAATGCCACCCACTTACAAGTCCTCAGACTAAATACTGGCAAATACACCGAACAGCGCTAGGCTATTAAGAACTGCTCAGTGTCGCTCGCACTAGTGCATTTCTACTGAAATAATATCTTAATGGTAACTGATGCGCTCGAAAATTGTGATGTTTTTATACTTAGCCTGGGGCCTCTCAGTACCGGCTCTGGCTAATGACGTCAAAGTAAGTGGTTTTGCCACCCTGGACATCAACATCAGCAACTCCCAAACTGCTGGGATCAGACACGTGATCTCTCAGCCTGATGCCAGTTATCTGGGCGAACCCAGCTTAGCTAATTCATCTATTGGCGTACAATTCGAGTGGCAATCTTCTTCGCAACTACAATGGGTTGCGCAGACCGTGTTAAAAGAACGTAAAGAGTACAAACTTGATTATCTTGTTCAAATGGCCTTTGCTCGTTATACCTTAACGCCTAACTGGCAACTTCGTATTGGTCGCACCGGCCTTGACCTGTACATGATGACGGAATTTCGGGATATTGGCTATGCCTTCAATTACGGTCACCCTCCGACCGAGTTTTACGCGGTGGTGCCACATCAAAATCTCGATGGCATCGATATTACTTACACATACCCACTCGAGGAAAGCGTCCTGACCTACAAGTTCTTTGGCGGAAAGTCGAGCGCACCGATAATCAGCGACGATGACTTTATGTGGGATGTCGAATTGGACTCGATCTATGGCTTAAGCCTATCTGCGCAGACAGAAAATTGGTTGTTGCGCACCAACTACACGACAACCAAAGCCGGTAATACCAATGAACAACAAAAACTACTGCTGAGCGCGTTACAGCAAATACCGCAGGCAATCTGGCCAACACGGCAAGCATTAATTGATTCGCTTCAGATAAAAGGAAAGCGATTTAATTACTTTACACTCGGTGCCAAGTACGACGATAGTGATTGGGTAATGCAAAGTGAGCTCTCCTATATCAACTCAGAATCGGAGGTACTCAACCATCTGAAAGCTGGCTACATCAGCCTGGGGATGCACGCCGATGATGATACCTGGCTGCTTACTTTCAGTGCGGCAAAATCTAATAATCGCGTTGATCCCGGGCCTTTGTTTAACACGGCCCAGCTCACTGACCTCTATCAAGGCGTGATCAGACATACCAACTTCTATTTGATAGACCAGCATACCTGGTCTGTCAGTTGGCGCCGCAGCTTAACGTCGACACTGGCTGCGAAAATTCAACTGGACCATACCCAAGTCAAGCAACTGCCATCGGCATTCTATCTTCATAAGGGGCTATCTGCTGTAAATCATGATAACGACTTCCAGTCTCTGGGGCTGAGTCTGAATTGGGTGTTCTAATGCAGTTCATACTTGTGCACATAGTTTTATGCTTTCTATTGTTGATTACCTGCACGGCGAAAGCTAACGACTCATTGGTTGTCATTGTGCATCGTGATAATCCCAATCAGCAGCTGTCTCAATATCAATTAATTGACCTTTATATGGGTAAATACGCGGCTTTCCCGGATGGCACTCTGGCCACGGTTCTGGATTATGACCAAGGCCATCCATTACGTGTTGAGTTTCTAACGACCCTCACGGGTCGCCCCATGAGTCAGATAAACGCATATTGGTCACAGGTAAAATTTAGTGGTAAAGCCTCTTTTCCACGGGCGTATCAGTCAATCGAGGCTATACTTAAAGCGGTGGCATCTACACCAGATGCAATAGGTTATGTGCCTGAGACGGCACTAACAGAGGACGTCAAAGTGGTGTATCGTTTTGTTCAATAAACATAGTTTGATCACACGGCTAACCCTGTTACTGAGTCTAATGACACTGCTGTTCAGTGTGATCTACGCCAAGCTATATTATCGACATGTTTTTGAAGAAGAACTTGCCCGATCGAGTGGGACCGTTATGCAGATAGGAAAAACGGTGTCCTCAACAGCATCAATTGCCGCTTATCTGGAAGACAAAGATTTAGCCACTGAAGTTGTTAATGGCTTGGTCAGCAACGATATTATTCTGTCCGCAGCGCTGGTTAGTAAAGATACCTTATTGGCCAAGAGCATATTGCACAGTGGTCCGGGTAGTATCCAGATCAACCTCGTTAATCCCTTCATTTTATCTGAGAATATTGGCACTATCCATATTGCACCCAACACACAGATCATCGAGCAAAATGCCCGTAACATTGCATTAGGTGGCGTAAGAACTATGCTCGTCGTGATCCTGCCCATCATTCTCTTACTAACAGCTCTGGTATACTGGCAAGTAACACGGCCTCTGAACCAGCTAGGCAGGCAGCTGGCCAAGATCCTACCCGGCAGCGCACAGCGCTTGCTGGTTGACAAACACGCTTGTCACAATGAGATTGGCCGCATTGAACTTGGTATCAATAGCCTGCTGGATAAAGCGGAAACCTTATTTGAGCAGGAGCGAAGCTTAAGGGCTGAGGTCGTAGAGCTCGAGAAACGCTTTAGGCTGATGTTTGAACAGTCCTCCTCTCCCACCTTGCTCGTCAAAGATGAGGGGGACATTTTGTTAATTAACGACGCAGCCAAAGATTTGCTTGTGGGTATGGGTGTTGATGTAGACGAACGTTTTCCGGAGAATCTGGGACTATATTGTAAAACCCCTGATATCCTTTACACCTTTACCGAAAACAGTATCAAGCAAAAGCAAGTAATGCAGTCTGAATTTGAGTTCATCAACCCCCTGACTCAGTCAACCGTATGGCTTAGTATTATCATGCTCAACACCCTTAGCGATGGTAAATGGTACTTTCAGGTGTTTCTTGCCGACATTACGTTGCGTAAAACCATGTTGAATCAGCTTAACAAACGTGCTCAGCGGGACAGTCTGACGGGACTCTATAACCGCTACGGCGCGGAACTTCAGCTGTTGGACTGGATAGACAACCAATACACCTTTAGCCTGATGCTGATCGATCTTGATAAATTTAAGCCCATTAATGACGTTTACGGCCATAATGCCGGAGATGCGCTGCTCAAGCACATCGCCAACCAGCTGTCTGGTGCCATGGGTTCAACCGACTTAGTATGCCGCTGGGGAGGCGATGAATTTTTGGTGGCACGATTGGACATTACACAACAAGACCTCACTCGTCTTGCCCAAACCCTGCTAGAATCAATTAATCAACCTATGTCCTTTGAGCACCGCGACGGCCACACAGAGCTGGCAGTGGGTGCCAGTATCGGCATTGCTCATTTTCCTCAGCATGCAGAAAACCTGAAAGGCCTGGTAGAGTGCGCCGATGTTGCCATGTACAGCATCAAAAAAACATCTCGCAACAACTTCACTTTCTATTCCAGCTAAAATGTTTGTGCCGCTATAATGCTTTTCTGTTTGCCCTCATTCAGACTAGAACTTTTCCAATAAAGAAGCGTCATAGCGAGCTAAGTCTAGCGTCACCTGATACTGTTTAGTCAGCGCATCAAGCTCCGCCTGCCAAATACCCAACTCTTCCATAGTCAGCGTATTATCATCCAGCTGCCACAACTGGCGTGAACCACTGTAACTAAACTGCATTGCTAGCATGGCATCTGCATCGCCTTGTTGCGCTGCTGTTTTTACCTTTGCCATTTTCCGGGTGACTTTATTGAGCGCTTGCTTAAGTTGCCAGACATAGTTCACTTCATACATAAACGGATGATGCTGGACCTGTTTAAGCACTGCAGCGATTATCACACACGTCAGCACCACCCCTGTCAGGTTCCAATGAAAATGACTCCCATCGGGATCCGGAAAGGCAACAATCAAAATCCGGGCAAACCCTAAGCTGCCCACCACCAGAGCGACAATGCAGGCTGCGATCACTATGTTCAGGTGTTTTCTGTAACGTGTCTTATCTATATCCAGTAGTTGCATCTTTTCTCCCACATACCGTAAAACTTCATGCCGATCATGTCATAAAACGAGGCTCAGTCTCTTATGATGATCTGATTGTCAGGTAAATCTGTTTCGTTATTTTGCGCATTCTAACGTAATCGGAAAAAAAAACGCGAACTAGTTCACCCCTTTTTGACCTCAGTACCGTTTTATAGATAAATCATCAAGGAGCATGTCTATGAACGGTCAATTTTTAGCACAGCAGTCCCCTCGTCCTTTTCAAACTCTAAACAAGGTTTTACTGTCGTTTCTGGGCGCCTGTGGCGTCACCTTTGCGGCGTTTGCTTTTATGCAGTACCTAATCAGTCAGGATCTGGCGTTTGAGCAAGACCAGATCACGTATACGCCAATTTTTCTGCCCGACGTAAAACAAGATAGTCCAGTCGAAACCAAGCGCCCACTGCCACCACCGCCTAAACCTGCACCTAAAGCGCCGCCTAAGCCGACGCTGAATGCAGAAGTGCCCACATTGGCATTCAACGGGCTGGGTGGTGCACCCGTTGTCGAGACTGGCCCGATACAAATGGGCTCATCCATGCAACCCACGGATATGCAGGCTACGCCCATTGTGAGAGTCGAGCCGCGCTACCCGAGCGTAGCCGCACGGGATGGCACAGAAGGCTGGGTAGAACTGCACTTCACAATTTCAGAAACGGGAACCGTTATCGACGCCCAAGTTGCCAATGCAGAGCCCAAGCGTATCTTCAACCGCGAGGCGTTAAAAGCGATAAAACGCTGGAAATACAGACCGCAAATCGTCGATGGTCAGCCTCAACCAATGCCTGGACAAAAAGTCGTGCTGGAGTTCAAGCTCAACCAGAATTAATATCAAAGGTGTGCACCTGTGCAAATCTGCCCGGTGCACTTGGGCACACAAATAACAATAAGGAACTGCCTATGCTACTTGCACTAAAAAACTGGCTGACGGCAACCGAACCTGAGCCTGCTGATCCTTTACATGCGTTCAAATTGAGTGGAGAGAACAAGTATCTTGAACTGGCTATAGACAAATACAACCACGATTTATATCACTTTTTACTTACCCAGAGTGATAGTGAACTGGCCAAAGATGTGTGTCAGAAAACCTGGCTGACGGTCGTTGAGAAGCGCCAGGCATATCATACCTGTCAGGCGCCCAAGGCTTTTTTGTTCAAAGTGGCCAGAAATGCGCTGATTGATGAGCTACGTCGACAAAAAAAATTAGCTTATATGGAAAGCCCAGAACAGCACATGCCTGCTCAGACAGAACATGAATCGCACTCACATCAGCCCTTATACAACGCAATTCTCTCTCTACCTTTAGCGCAAAGGGAAGCAATAAGCCTGCAACTGGAAGGGTTTTCCCTGCAGCAGATAGCCAGTATTACGAACTCTGCACAGGAAACCATTAAAACCCGACTCCGCTATGCGCGAGCCGCGCTGAAAAACGAATTAGGAGCAGATGATGAATGACCAATCACAAACAGAGCAGCTCAGGCAAGCGTATCAGCATGCCAAAAAACAGAGCAAACCGCCTGCATTTGAACAACGACGCCTAAAACACATTTGTCGCGCTGCAAATACGGACAGCAGGCAGATAAGCTGGTGGCAAAGAAGCCAGTGGATCCTGGCATGCGGCGCACTCATAGTATTGGCTACTGTTATGGTCACCCAGGAGCAAACTCAACATGCAGCATTACCCGTGTACGCTCTGAGCTTTGATGACTATGAGCAGATCGAAACCCACAGTGTTGAACAGGGCCATTATGTCACGCATATCCGGGAACAAAAACAAGCGCTTGATAAGCACTTTGACCAACAGCATCAGCAGCTCAACGAGCAACGCTTTTATGGTCGGCTGGTTCACAGTGATAATGATACCTGGTTTGTCGCTGACTGCCGTAGTAAGACCCTGTTAGAAATTAAGCAGTCGGTGCTGAATGCACTGCAAGATGTAACCGAATTTTCAGAGCTGTCACAGGGTCAGATGTTAGCATTGGACAAAAACACAGAGGGGCATCTAACGACCATAATTCCTGCACCAGGTAATGTGTATGCTTGTCCTTGACGTCGCCAGCCTGACTCGGCTGGCGACTGGCCAACTTAAACCATCACCACGCTGGCAATGAAGAAGCAGATCAATGCCAGCGCTCCGCCCACCATCGCATAAGGCAGCTGAGTTTTTACGTGCTCCAGCAGATCGCACCCTGATGCCAGGGCTGACACCGCACTGGTGTCTGAAATCGGAGAACAATGATCACCAAAAATTCCGCCACTGAGTATCGCACCAACAACCAACGACGGTGGTAGCCCCAGAGTCTGGATCAATGGTACACCGATGGGGATCAAAATCGCGAAGGTTCCCCAGGAAGTACCGGTGGTAAAAGACATCACCGCTCCGGTTAAGAACAGCACAGGCACTATAAAGTACACAGGTAAGTAATCACCTACTAATGAAGCCACAAATACCCCAGTACCTAACTCTTTTAGACTTGCGCCTAAAGTCAGAGACAGCAAAACAATACTGACCAAAGGCAGTAGTTCACCCATGCCTTTAAAGCCCACATCAACCAGTTGTTGATGAGTGAAATGACGTGCCTTGAGTAGCAGTAAGTAAGCCACTGCGGTTGCCAGGACCGTGGCATACAAGACAGACTTAGAGCCGCTGCCCTGAGCCAATTCACCACCACCTGTCCACAACATAAAGCCAAGCATACTGATGATGAGCGTTGCCAGCGGCACTAACATAAAACGTGCCTTACTGGCGGCAGGGCCCTTGTCAATTTCCTGCTCCTGCTTTGCCAGTGCTTGCTCCGCCACTTTCATCGGACCGTGCACTTTGTCGAAAACAATGGTGTAAAACACAATCAGCAAAGCGATGATGGCATAAAAATTAAAGGCTACACTGCCCCACAAAATACTGACTGCCGACTGCTCCAGCTCATAATTGCTCAGCAAACCCAGCACATAAGCCCCCCAGCCGTTGAGCAAAATCAGAATACACACGGGTGCACTGGTACTGTCTATGATATAAGCAAGGCGTGCACGGCTCATTTTGAACTTGTCAAACAAACCCCGGGATACGATCCCCGACGTCAGCACACTCATGTTTGACTCGATAAATACCGCCATGCCGGTGAACATAGTTAACAAACCAACCTGGCGCTTACTTTTTGCGACGCCAATATTCAGCAGCTTATTTACCGTCGCACCGACCCCACCAGACTCCCTGATGTAAGCCAGCAACGCGCCAATCACGATACTAAACAGCAAGATACGGCTGTTTCCCGGAGAAGTAGCCACACTGACAATGCGCTCAATGCTATTAATAAAGGTGGCAAATAACGCATTGCCATCACCGTTCAGCGCGAGCAGAAACTCTGACGAGATCAGCGCCAGGATCAGCGCCACAATGACCTCTTTGCGCCAGAACACCACAGCAATGGCTATCAAAGGCGGTAAAATCGAATACCAGGACATAGGTTCCCTATTACTAATTATTAGATCAAGCTGTAAACCCGTTAGCTTAATTAGTTGCGTGGAAAAAACCAAGCTTTTCGCGGCTGAATTTACAAACGCAACAAAAAGAACTTTTTTAGGTACCAACCAGATTAAAAAGCGCAATAATATATCTTTCCGATCTATCACATTGTCATCTTTGAACCTATAATATGGACATCTCTGTAAATACAGGTTACCAAGTGAAGCGCATGTCTACTTTTATTAAAATAAAGGCATTAAGGCCAACTCTCTCACAAAGTGAGGCAAAACTCGCCGACTTTACCCTTAGTTCGGGGACTCAAATACGTACCTTGTCATCTATTGAGCTGGCTAAAGCAGCCGGTGTCAGCCAGTCAAGTGTCGTAAAGTTTGCACAAAAATTAGGTTACCGGGGGTTCCCGGCATTCAAACTCGCCGTTGTGGACGCATTGAATGAGCAAGCATCTGCTCAGGAATCTCGCTCTACACAGTTTGAGCAAAATGACTCTTTGGCGGATATCAGTGAAAAACTCATCGCCAATCAGCACAAAACGTTGACCGCGACGCAGAAACTCAATAACGGCTCAGAGTTTGAACGCACGGTACAGGTTCTAAAAAGTGCACGCAAAGTACTGATCTGTGCGAAGGGTGCGTCATGGTCTGTCGCACAAGACTTTGCATTCAAGCTGCAAAAGGTGGGCATTTCAGCAGTCTGCCACAGTGATGAATACAGCGCCGCCAGCTATATTGCTTCACTGGGCAAAGAAGATTTACTGTTTGTTATCAGTAACTCAGGGCAAACCAAGGCATTGCTTAAGCTGGCCGAACAAGCGAAGCTTAATGAGTGTCGTTTGTTTGCAATTACTCGCTATGGCGACTCTCAACTCAGCGAAATAGCCGATCATGTTCTGTACACTGTCCAAGAAACAGAGCCCGTTAGCCACAGTGCAATACTGACACGTGCATCTCAGTGCTATCTGATAGATACGCTTTTTGTCTCTCTTGCACAGTCCAATCTGCACTGGCAACGCCGCATTGACCGGGCCAATGATAATATGCGTGCTATTTTCCACGACTAACGTCATGTCATCGTTCATAAAGCAGGTAAGGCAGGCGGCGTGTCTTAAACGTCTGTACTTCCTGCTGCCAGATGGCGTCTATCTGGTGTGCTTTTAGGCCTTGTGCCAGTGCCAGGCGGACCACATCGGTTCCTGCCAGCTTGTCAAAAAAGCTAGGTGAGTTAATCATCACCTTACCGTGTTGTGCGAAAGCAGCTTGCGCCTGAACTAACCAGCCTAACGAGAGCCCACGTTGTTCAGAGTGTCGCAGATCTGTAGCGTACACGACCTTTCCCTGTAACTTAGGGTTCGCTGCTACTCCGGTGATAGCACGTGGTGTGAAAGCCAATGGGCCAAGTTGGATTTGGTCGTGACCAAAGACCTGAAATGGAAAATCACTTCCTCGTCCCACGGATACACGCGTAGCCTCGAACAGGCACAAAGACGGGTAAAGATAAATTGCCTGTTGATTGGGCAAATTGGGACTCGGTGCAATCGGCAGCACATAATCATGCTGAGCACTGTATTGTGCAACGGGAACCACAGTCAGATTAAGTGACCCATCGCCTGCTAGCCACTTTTCACCCACGACCATGCGTGCCAGCTCACCCAGTGTCATCCCATGTAAAATTGGCACCGGGACCATGCCGACAAAGGAGCGAAAGTGATTATCCAGAACCGGGCCCTCAACGTAGGCGATATTGGGGTTTGGTCGATCTAACACCAGGTAACTTAGGCCATTTTCCTGAGCCGCTTCCATGGTCAGAAACATCGTACTGAGGTATGTGTAAAAACGCACGCCTACATCCTGGATATCGAACACCAGAATATCAATGTCTGTGAGTTGTTCAGATTTTGGTTTTTTATTGGCGCCATACAAAGAGACTATGGGTACCCCTGTTTTCGTATCCTTGCCATCATTAATGTAAACCCCTGCCCCCCTGTCACCCCTAAAACCATGTTCAGGAGCAAAGATCCGAGCCACATCTACCTGATGGTCTAGCAGGTAATCCAGCAAGTGCTGACCATGTACTCGTGCACTTTGGTTGACCACCAGACCCACCCGTTTGCCTTTTAGCAAAGGCAGATACTTGTCACCGCGCTCGGCGCCGACCTGAATGGCGTCGACCTGCCATGAAAAAGTCAGTGTGATGATACTGATAGTAAGTATCAGGAAAGAATATATAGGCTGGCGCACAAAATTCCTGCTGAGAAAAACAAAGGATGCGAGAATTGTGTGTCGCCACCCCCTCATTTGCAACTATTTAAGTTAGGATGAAGCAGACTGACGGTTAGTTATGGTCGCAGCTTGCCGAACGCGAGGCTTGGAAGTCGATAACACGGGTCAGGAGTCCTCCACACGGATGTGTTTCCACTCGTACCAAGGCAAACCTTAAATTTCAGATACAAAAAAACCGACTATCGTCGGTTGATTGCTCACTTCTTGAAGAAGTGGCGGAGGTGGGACATCTTTTGTGAAGAGTGAACCTCCGAGCGCCTCGTTCGCAGTTAAGTGCTCTACCTAGCTGAAGCAACTACCTAAATTACAGGCACAAAAAAACCGACTTTCGTCGGTTGATTGCTCACTTCCTGAAGTGGAAGTGGCGGACGCGGACGTCTTTTGTGGAGAGTGAACCTCCGACCGCCTGGTTCGTAGCCAGGTACGCTATCCAGCTGAAGCACAAATCCCAAACTACAGGCACAAAAAAACCGACTTTCGTCGGTTGATTGCTCACTTCCTGAAGTGGAAGTGGCGGACGCGGGACGTCTTTTGTGGAGAGTGAACCTCCGACCGCCTGGTTCGTAGCCAGGTACGCTGTCCAATTGAAGCAGCTCACACCAAATTTCAGACACAAAAAAACCGACTATCGTCGGTTGATTGCTCACTTCCTGAAGTGGAAGTGGCGGACGCGGGACGTCTTTTGTGGAGAGTGAACCTCCGACCGCCTGGTTCGTAGCCAGGTACGCT
>NZ_PNCJ01000046.1 GCF_005887115.1 Pseudoalteromonas rubra
GAAGAAAAGTGAGAAAAACGGTGCGTTCGGACAAAATACAACCAGAACACCTCTTTTTACACCTTTTATTGCACAAAAAGAGCGCTTAATCGCGCTCAATTTTCAATATCCAACCTGCTTTTTCCTGATACCCAGCTTCTAATTCCAATTCGCTGCGCATTAATGGGTGCTCATGCAACCAATCATCAGGTAATGTTAGGGTCAATGTCTCGGGCTCAGTTGCGGTAATGTAGAGATCAGGCAAAACATCATCTTGACGGCGCATAGACAAGATCACCGCAATCCTGAGTACTCTGACAAGTAACTCTATAAAACTCTGATGATTACCAAACTGAGTGAAAGAGCTTTCTTCTACATCTAACCTATGGTTACCCACCAAAGTTACTACCATCTGCTTCTGAGACCGAGAGTAACCAGGCATGCCTGTGTGTTTCAATATATATGCACTGTGCTGATGATAAGACTTATAGTCAATGACCAAACCTATTTCATGCATTGACGCTGCAGCGCTCAATAGGCCACATGCACTTTGAAAGTCAAACTGCATGGGGGCCTCTAATTGCTGAAGTAAAATTTTGCATATATCAAACACACGTGTCGCTTGTCCGCTATCGACGTGATATCGGGACATAAAACCATCAAGTGTGCGTTTGCGAATGTCAGCCTGATTGAGCTGATCGATCATGCTATAGAGAATGCCTTCACGTAAGGCACCGCCAGCCAGGCCCATTCGTTCAATCTGCAAGGCCTCGAATAGTGCAATCAATATTGCCAGCCCAGAGACAAATACCAAGCGACGCTCTTCACTTAATCCTGGCAACTCAAGTTGCTCTATACTTTTAAATTGAATTGCTTGTGCACGGATTGCCTGTAGCTTATCCAGGGTCAGCATTTCATCTAAACCGAGCGCTGCAAAGATCTCCTGAATAGCCTGTACTGTACCGGATGCGCCTATAGCGAGCTCCCAGCCAGAAGTTTTATATTGAGCGGCATAAGGTGCAACCACTTTGTGTGCAGCCGTCGTTGCCGCGGCAAAGTTACTCTCGCTGAGCGCACCATCTGCGAAAAAGCGTTCTAAATAGGTAACGCACCCCATATTTAGACTGTGGTAAAGTTGTGCGTCAAAACCCTGACCAATAACGACTTCGGTGCTCGCCCCACCTATATCTACAACAAGCTGTCGCCCCTGACAGGCAGAAGTATGCGCTACACCTTTGTAAATAGAGCGGGCTTCTTCTTCCCCACTAATAATAGAAATAGGGTGACCTAGAATTTGTTCGGCTTTTTGTTTAAACACATTAGCGTTTGTTGCGAGGCGCAAGGTCGCGGTGGCCACTATACGTATATTGCTAGCCGGGATATCCTGCAGTCTTTCAGCGAACAAGGATAAACACTCTAGTCCTCTGTGCATCGCTTCTTCACTCAGTAAATTTTGCTCATCCAGACCTGCGGCCAGCCGAACTTTACGTTTGACTCGCCCGATTGTGTGTACGCCACCTGCCATATGTTTTGCAATTAACATATGGAAGCTGTTTGATCCTAAATCAATCACCGCATACACATTTTCATGTGGGGATCTCTGAACCACGCTTACTAACCTCTATCTACTTCTACCAAAAAGCCCAATTAAGTACGCGGACGTGATTTTTGGTAACTACCTTGTCGACGGTTACTACCATTGCGATTGCCGCGCTGACCGGATGGATTTCTGCGCCTTTGTTGTCTGGCTGGCGCTTTGATGTCATCTAGTAATGCTGACTTATCGTAGTGAGAAACCGGTATTGCATGGTCTATGTATTCTTCAATCTCATGTAAGTTATATGCATATTGCTCGCAGGCAAAGCTAATCGCATGCCCTGATGCACCCGCTCGGCCAGTACGGCCAATACGATGCACGTAATCCTCACAATCGTCTGGCAGATCAAAATTCAGTACATGACTCACCTCAGGAATATGCAAACCACGCGCTGCAACATCCGTTGCAACCAGCAGATCAAGTTCACCCTTAGTGAATTTAGACAAAATAGACAAACGCTTCTTCTGATTGACGTCGCCGGTTAAGAGCCCAACTCGATGCCCGTCATTTTTTAGCCATTCATAGACGTTTTCACAACTGTGCTTAGTATTGGCAAATACAATAGCCTTGTCCGGCCACTCTTCCTCAATCAAGGTGAGTAGTAAAGGAATTTTGTCCTCTTGCGACGGGTGGAACAGCTCTTCTTGAATGCGTTTTCCCGTTTTAACATCTGGCTCTATCTGCACATGAATTGGATTATGCATGTGTTCGAATGCCAGCTCCTGAACACGATAAGACAGTGTTGCAGAAAATAGCAGGTTAAGCCTTTGCTGCGTATCCGGCATGCGATTGAATAAGTACCGAATATCTTTGATAAAGCCCAGATCAAACATACGATCCGCTTCATCCAGAACAACAACTTCAATATTATTAAGGTTATAGGCACCTTGTTTGTAGAAATCTATCAGGCGTCCAGTGGTACCAATTAGGATATCCACCCCTTTTTCTAATTTTGACCGTTGTTTTTCGTATTCTTCGCCTCCATATACTAAGCCAAGCTTTAACCCACACGCTGGTGCCATAATTTGGGCATCTTTGTGGATTTGGATCGCAAGCTCTCGTGTCGGGGCCATAATTAACGCACGTGGCTGACCGGCAACCTGAGCATCAGGCTGGCTTTGCATCAGTCGATGGCAAGTCGCAGTTAAAAACGCAAGCGTTTTACCTGTACCTGTTTGCGCCTGACCGGCAATGTCTCGACCCTCACTGATGTAGGGCATGCACTTTGCTTGGATTGGCGTACAGTATTCGAAGCCACTCGCTGTCAAACCGGCGACCACTTCCGGTGCTAAAGCAAAGTCGATAAATTTTTTATTGGTCAAATGTGTCTTAGTCATAGCAATTAAGCATAACGTTTAAACTTGCAATAAGAAACAAGAGTGTTTAAATACGCATTAAATAATTGACCTAATTCTAACGGAGAGCGCAATGAGCGACAAAATTATTCAATTAACTGATGACAGCTTCGAAGCAGACGTGCTTAAGTCGGATACCCCTGTACTGGTAGATTTCTGGGCTGAATGGTGTGGTCCATGTAAGATGATTGCACCAATCCTGGACGAAATTGCAGACGAGTTCGAAGGTCGCGCAACGGTAGCTAAACTCAACATCGACCAAAACTCACTGACACCGCCTAAATTTGGTATCCGCGGTATCCCAACTCTGCTACTGTTCAAAGACGGTGCGGTTGCAGCGACTAAAGTTGGTGCGTTGTCAAAAACACAACTGATCGAGTTCCTTGAGAACAACATCTAACAGATTACTTATCTCAGGCATTAGCATACGCTGATAGCCGATAAGTCACAGTTTGAATGTATCAGGTAGCGTCGCATCGGCCCTACCTGATTAAATTTGTATAAAGACTGGACGACTGCTCCCCTAGCTGCTAACTTATAGAGCCACTAACCTTAAGCAATTTCAATTCAATCCCTCGTACCACGAGAGAACAACTTTTAAATAAAGAACCCACCAATATGCATTTACGCGAACTGAAAGACAAGTCAATCAATGAGCTTGTAAAACTTGCCGAGTCAATGGGACTCGAGAACGTTGCCCGTCTAAGAAAACAAGACATCATTTTCGCCATCTTGAAAGCGCACGCTAAAAGCGGCGAAAACATCTATGGTGGCGGCGTGCTGGAAATTCTTCAGGATGGCTTCGGCTTTTTACGCTCATCGGAAGCCTCCTACCTGGCAGGCCCGGATGACATTTACGTTTCGCCAAGCCAGATCAGACGCTTTAGCCTGCGTACCGGTGACAGCATTAGCGGTCTGATCCGCCCACCTAAAGATGGTGAGCGTTACTTCGCACTGCTTAAAGTGAATGAAGTAAACTTCGATAAACCAGAAAATTCCAGAACTAAAATTCTGTTCGAAAACCTGACACCCATCCATGCCAACGAACGTATGGTAATGGAACGTGGTAACGGCAGTACAGAAGACATCACTGCGCGTGTTCTGGATCTGGCTTCTCCAATTGGTAAAGGTCAACGTGCACTGATTGTTGCACCACCTAAAGCCGGTAAGACCATGCTACTGCAAAACATTGCACAGTCAATTTCTTACAACAACCCAGATGCAACGCTGATGGTACTGCTGATCGACGAGCGTCCGGAAGAAGTAACAGAAATGCAACGTCTGGTGCAAGGTGAAGTAGTCGCCTCAACCTTCGATGAGCCAGCAAGCCGCCACGTGCAGGTTGCTGAAATGGTCATTGAGAAGGCGAAGCGACTGGTTGAGCACAAGAAAGACGTGATCATTCTGTTGGACTCGATCACACGTCTAGCACGTGCCTATAACACAGTGATCCCATCTTCTGGTAAAGTACTGACAGGTGGTGTTGATGCCAATGCACTGCACAAGCCAAAGCGCTTCTTCGGTGCTGCACGTAACGTAGAAGAAGGTGGCAGCCTGACTATCATCGCTACAGCCCTGATTGACACTGGCTCTAAGATGGATGAGGTTATTTACGAAGAGTTTAAGGGTACCGGTAACATGGAACTGCACTTAAACCGTAAGATTGCTGAAAAGCGTGTATTCCCGGCCATCGACTTTAACCGCTCAGGTACACGTCGTGAAGAGCTGCTCACTAAGCCAGACGAACTACAAAAGATGTGGATTCTACGAAAAATCGTTCATGAAATGAGTGAGATCGATGCAATGGAATTCCTCATCGATAAGCTGTCTATGTGCAAAACAAACAACGAGTTCTTTGACTCAATGAAGCGTAAGTAATTATTCACGCAAGAAAAAAGCCTGCTTATGCAGGCTTTTTTTATGCCTCTAATACTGACACGTTAATGCTAGTGTTCTATATATAAATAGATGTGCAAAGACACTGACGGAAAATCACGGCAAGACCTTGCAGCCTAATCCTTGTTGTCTTAGCACACGATACGTGACAACAATACTCTCAAGCAAGCCTGATAAAGGAAGAACACACCCATGCGTTTTGTAGCCAGTGCCATGGCCGTGACTACAGTGAATATAGCCGTCGTGCTGGTCTGTACAGCCATCTTTTCACTCCCTCTCAAAGTTACCGTCACGCTCATCCTCCTAATGATTATTGCCTCTTTATTCGCGGCCTTATGGCTCGACAAAAAGCAGCAAAAAGGTGCTTACTTACACAGCTTTGTCAGTGCGTTACACCACCAGGATACAATAGACCTGACTTTTCGTTTTGACGAAAAAGACAAAACCTTACCCGAAGCCTGTCTGGCCATCAACGACAGTATGGCGATGATGGAGCATATTATTGGCGAAGTATACGCCTCATCTTCACGGCTCTCCCCTATGGCTGACAGCCTGCGCGATACCTACGCATCTATGACACAAAAAGCGACTATTCAGCATGCTCATGGTGAAGACTTGGCAACAGCAATTAATCACATGCTGACTGTTTCGAGAGAGCTGGATGATAGCCTGGAGAAAATCTACAGCTCAGTCGAAAATGCCACACAAGCGGTCAAAAAGACCCGCATAGATACAGACAAAAGCCAGGAGAGCCTGATGACCCTGGCGGGTAATATTCAGGCTACCAGCGAACAAATCGCTTCATTGAAAGCCGATAGTGATGCCATTAGCTCTGTCATAGACGTCATTAATGCCATCGCGGAGCAAACCAACTTACTGGCACTAAACGCCGCCATTGAAGCTGCCCGAGCTGGTGAACAGGGCCGAGGCTTTGCCGTCGTGGCTGATGAAGTGCGTAATCTGGCAGCGCGGACGAGTCAATCAACACAGGAAGTCCGTAATATGGTCAACAAAATCCAGGCAGGAACTGACAGCGCACATGCCCAGATGCTTACCGCACTGGCAGAAACCGACAAAACAGTCAGCTTATCTGAGGCTTCTACAAAAGAGGTAGACCAAATAGAGCAGTCAATGATAGATATCAATGCACTGTCACACAGCATTCATACCCAGGTAAGCCAACAAAAGGCTGTCTCCGATGAGGCCCAGTCCAGCATTGAGTCAATGGTTGAGCTTAACTCTGATGCCCTTTCTGCCTCCAAGATTCAGGCTGTTTCAAGTAGCGACCTTATCAACCTGGCTGAATGTATTCATGAGAAACTGTCGATCTTCAAAGCAGAGCGGCCCCAGCCGGATGTGACTCACCGTACGGATACCAGCCGGTATAATTGTGACACAGATACACAGGCCGTCACCTCAGACAAAAACAGCCAAGCCAAAGAGCACAGCGCACTAGGTGACATCGAGCTGTTCTGAGTAGCTACACACTTTTAATTCGTCGCACAGGATCAGGAACAGGTCTTGATACAGGGCTGTTTGCTCTTGTTTTAGCGCCGCTTCGAACTGTGAAGCAATATCTGAGATATGGACGAATTCAAACATGCTTGCAGCACCATTTAATTTATGACAATGGTGCTGGAGTGCCTGCCAGTTTTGCTCCTGCCACAAATCAATCAATTTATATCTCTCTTGCTCCAGCGTTTGTGCAAAGCTATGCTTGAGGTCGCTCATATCTATTGATAAATCCAGTGGTTGAGAGGCATGGATACGCTGCAAAGACTGGGCAAGTGTCTTATACAGCAGATCGCTGTTGATTGGCTTGCTGAGGTGACCACTGAACCCCTGAGCCAGATAACCTTTGATTTCATGTTCCATCACATTGGCCGTCAGTGCATACACTTCTCCTTCAAAACCAGCCTGACGCAATAGTTTCAGGGCCTCAAGACCATCCATTTCCGGCATCTGAATATCCATTAATACAACATCCGGATAGGTGCTGAGACAGCGCTCTACCGCTTCTCGCCCATTGCCTACAACATCGACCTCAAGTCCCATTTTTTCGAGCAGTCGAGAGATCAGCACACGATTATCATCATGATCTTCAGCCAGCAGCACTGTGCCAGATAATTTCACATCTGACGCCAAAGACTGCGCATGCGATATTTTTTCAAGGTTATCTGGCTGACTGACCTGACTGAGTCTGGCACAGGGCACGCTCAGTTTAAACTGACTGCCTCTTTCAACTTCACTCTGAACGGAGATCTCGCCCCCCATCATTTTTGCCAAATGCTGTGATAAGCTCAGTCCGAGTCCCGAGCCACCAAACCGGCGGGTTATACTATTATCTCCCTGCTGAAAGCACTCAAAAATCCTGGCAACCTGAGATTCCGACATACCAATGCCACTGTCTCGCACAATGAATAAGATACCGTCTTCCTGTTGTCTGATAATCAGCTCGACCTGTCCCTCCTGCGTAAATTTCACCGCATTACTGAGCAGGTTGATTAAAATTTGCTTCAGGCGCACATAATCGAGCCGTACTAAATAGGGAGTGGGTAAGTCATTTTCGACCAATAATGCGAGCGATTTTTCCATACAAGGGCGCTGAAACATATCACAGACATCGGCCAGTAAACTCTCGATGGTAAATTCAGTATATTCCAACTCCAGCCTCTGAGCCTCAATCTTACTCAGGTCCAATACATCGCTGATCAGATCTTTTAAGTGATTCCCTTGTCTTGCCACCACTCTCAATGACGACATTAAATGAGGGTCATTTGCATAGTCCTGCTGCAAACTTTCAGCATGGCCCAAAATAGCAGTCAGAGGCGTGCGGATTTCATGACTGATATTCGCCAGAAACTGGCTCTTTATCTGATTTGCATTGCGCAATTCATCAGCAGTCTGCTGCAACTGCGCCGTTCTCTGGGCCACCTTTTTACTGAGTTCAATTTTTGCACGACGCTCCGTCGCACGATGGTAAAATGCAAATACAGAAATCATCGCCAGACATAAAATCAACCCACTCATCCATAACAATTGATTTTGCTGTTCATCTTGGAGCTTTTGCAACTCCTGTGCCTGCTTCATTTTTGCCAATTCCTGACTTAACTGGCTTTCCTCAAACTTGCTCTGATACTTATTCAGGCGGGTGATCAGACCTTCATTTAGCAGGGTAAACTGCAGATCCCGGTAATAGTCCAGCGTTTCTGCCGCTGCCTGCATTTTACCTTTAGCAGCCTGAACCAGCGCCAGTAAATGCAGAAATTCTCGCTCCCTGAGGCGATCACCCAATTTACGCGTTAAGATTAGCCCCTGATCGATACTTTCCTCTGCAGCATCAATTTCTCCACGCATCAATTGCAGTCTGGCCATCGGATGCAAGGCATGCATAACGCCCGCCTGATTGTCGGCCTTCTCCGCGTAATACATAGCAAAATTGACTTCCTGCTCTGCGGATGTGTAGTCCCTGGTCAGTAAACTTAATTTTGCCATGTTGACATATTCAAATGCCAGATGCCGTGTATTATTGATACTATGATAGTAATCAACCGCCGCTTTAACGGCTTTACGAGCAAGCTCAGGACGATTTGATTCGGTATAAATGACCCCAAGGTTGCCTTGTGACAATGCCACACCATACTCATCACCTAACCGTTCGAACAGTGTGATGGCACGCTTGAGTAATTCCTCCGCTTTATTGTACCTAAACTGGCGAATATACACACCGGCGAGATTCAGCAACATATCAGCCCTGTCTTGCTCATTGCCATATTGCTCGTACAGCATGTAAGCAGCCAGATAATGCTCCAGTGAGGCTTCCAGATCGTGGATCTGGATAAAAGACATACCCAGATTGTTGTGGATGTCGGCCCGCTCAATTGGTTTATCTCTTTGCTCTGCAACCACTAAAGCCTGTTGATAGTCGATAACCGACGCCGAATAGTCTCCCTGATAAAAGGCACTGATCCCTTGCATTTTAAATGCATGATATAAGCTATCTGACAATCCGGTTTCACGGCTCAAGGCCTCAAGCTGTTCAAAGTAGCGAATGGCCATCTCATAGCGCGTGCTCTCTAGCGCGATTTTACCGATGGTTTTAAGCGTATTCACCCGTTGCTCAGGCGTTAATTCTGGTAGCTGTAGTAAACGCTCCGCACCCAGCATCTGTTCCTGCCAGTTTGTCATCTCTGACAGCACATTAATTTGCTGCGTGATTGCAGGCGAAGAAACAGATGTGTCGGCATTAATTTTGAGTGACCATACTCCGACCAATAACACAGCAGCCACAACCCACTTAAAACCCTTTGTCATCCCTGTCTGCCCCGTATTACTTGCAATAGACGTGTCAAAAAATAAGAATTGAACAAAGAAGATACACCATGTTTACAGGCGGAACAATGTTGAACCCCCTCCTTGATGCCACTTTTAGGATAATCACTCGTGATCGCGCAACGCAATTGCATCGACTGGCTAGCGCACTGGATAAAGAAATGGGGTTCCCCAGATTGGACGATGACCCTGACAAAGCGCTTTTTAAACGTAACTTTTTGCTAATGAATGCGCTCTATCAACTACAGCAGGAGTTTGCTGAGCAAGGATATTTTTTGCAGGTTGAGGCCATGGACATCCGCCTGCTTGAACAGCAAGCACGCTCGACATTGCAAAAACAAGACCCACTCAGGGACTATTATTTAGATTGGCGCAACTATGACACCAGTAAGGACGAAGTCACTGCATTGCTGACGCAATTCTGGCAGCGCTATATGAAGATGCCCGAAACAGGGGCCGAGCAGCATGTTGAGCTCATCGACAAGTGGCAACTACCGCGCCCCTATTCCCGGCGCCAGCTGAGCAAACGCTGGCGTACACTGGCATTTACAGCTCACCCGGATCAGCAAGGGGAACAAGCCTTATTTCAACAACTCCAAGAAGAGTACGAGCTGCTCAAATACTTCGCAAAAGCGGATGAATAATACCAAAGTGTATAATTAACTTGGATTGATATCGCTACAGGCTCATCCGCTTCGCTTTAAACTTACGCCCCTTAAGCTTGCTCTCCTGTAATTTTCTGAGCGCAGGCTTAACCCCCTCTCTGGCCACGGCAACAAACGCCTGATGATCCAGCAAATCAATGTTACCGATCAGACTGGCACCGACCCCCTGCTCTGACGTCAAACAGCCGACAATATCACCAGCGCGAAGCTTGTCTTTTTTGCCCCCATCCACTTGCAAAGTGACCATAGGGGGCTTGAAGACAGGTTTGTCGAGCAGGCTCAAAGGTGGCGGCGTTGCCGGCTCAAACGCCTGCTCATAGATGTCACTCAGTTTGGCAACTTTAAATGCTTCATTCTCTCCATACAAAGAGCAGGCAAGCCCCTTTTTACCGCCTCGCCCAGTGCGGCCCACCCTGTGAACATGGGTTTGTGGATCCAGCGCCATGTGATAGTTAACCACCATATCGACATCCTCAATGTCCAAACCCCGTGCTGCAACATCCGTGGCAACCAGTACGGATGCACTTTTATTGGCAAAGCGGATCAAAGCACGTACCCGCTCAGCCTGATCCAAATCGCCATGCAAAGTGACCACATTCACACCACTGCTCTTGAGCTCACTATATAACTTCTTCGTTTCGACTTTGGTGTTGCAAAAGGCAATACAGCTAACGGGCTTGTAATGCTGTAGCAACAGACGCAGCGTGTTGAATCTCAGTTTGTTATTTTTAAGCGCAAAAAACTGCTGTTTAATTTGCCGGTTGAGGGCTTCTTCCTCTCCCTTAACCATGACGGGTTCACGCATAAACTGTTGGGTCAGCGCCTCAATATCTTTCTGATAAGTGGCACTGAACATCAATGTCTGACGCTCTGGGGGCAGATAAATCGCGATGTTTTCCAGCGCTTCAACAAAGCCCATGGCCAGCATCTGATCGGCTTCGTCCAGAACCCAGGTCTGCACCTGAGTCAGATCAAGCGTCCCCTTATACAAGTGCTCCTCAATCCGGCCAGGCGTGCCAACCACAACGTGGGCACCATGCTCCAGTGAACTGATCTGCGGGCCTATAGGTTCGCCACCACACACTGTCAGCACCTTAATGTTTTGCATGCCACGCGCCAGTTTGCGGATCTCCGTAGCTACCTGTTGCGCCAATTCGCGGGTTGGCGCCAGCACTAAGCTTTGGATCACCTGCTCTTCAGCCACCAGTTTATTGAGCAAGCCAAGGCTAAAGGCCAGCGTCTTACCCGACCCGGTTTTTGCCTGCGCTATCACATCCTGGCGTGCAATAATGGCGGGTAATGCCTGTGCCTGAATGGGCGTCATGGTGGTAAAACCGGCTTGCTGTAAGCCACTTTGAAGCTGCCGGGTCAACGGCACTTGATTAAACGACTGGGTCACACTATTACCTCGGAGAAACTCAATTTGCCAAGTTTAGCAAATCCCGCATAGCGCCGTCACTTCAGTAACTAAAAACGCCCGTTCACCCCGAAAAAGTTTAATTTAACAGCAATTGTTGCGACAATCTCAAACGATGTAAATTACCAAGGGTTACTATGGAGCAAATGATACGCTTTACACCTTTTAGCAGACTAACCAGCGTCGCCAGACACTGGCTGTTACCACTGTGCGCTTTAACCATCAGCACAGTTGCTCAGGCACAGGAATTCACGCAAACACAACTTGAAGAAGTCGCCAAAGTACGTACACTGGCGAGTCAGAGTGATTTAAGTTGGCAATTACTGGAGTCGCTGACAACGGAGATCGGCCCGCGCCTGCCCGGCACAGAGAACGATAAGCTGACGGTGGCCTGGGCTGAGAAACAGTTTAAACGTCTGGGTTTTGACAAGGTCTGGCTGGAAGCCGCGACTTTTCCTGAATGGCGCCGCTATCACGAGTCGGCGAAACTGATTGCACCGAGTGAGCAGCCTCTGCACATCACTGCACTGGGCAATAGCGTCAGCACCCCTCAACAGGGCCTAAGTGGTGAAGTCGTGTTGTTTGAAACCTTTGATGAACTAAAAGCTGCACCAGCAGGTAGCCTGAAAGGCAAAATTGCTTTCATCAACTATAAAATGAATCGAGATATCGATGGCAACGGCTACGGTCCAGCAGTCCAGGCGCGCAATAAAGGGGCCGTTGAAGCGGCAAAGAAAGGAGCCATCGCTTATATGATGCGCTCTGTCAGTACCGCTCATCATCGTTTTGCGCACACCGGTGGCAGCCACTATGACCAGCAGGTCACAAAAATCCCGGCCACCGCCATTGCAAACCCAGACGCCGATCAAATTGCGCGTCTGTTCAAGCATGGTCACACCCCTAGAGTCGAAATCAATATTCAGACCGAAGATCTCGGCGAAGGGACTAGTTTTAATGTGATTGGCGAAATCACCGGATCAGAGTTTCCTGAGCAATACGTATTACTTGGCAGCCATCATGACTCCTGGGACCTTGGCACAGGTGCTCTGGACGATGGTGCCGGTATGGCGCTGACCATGGCCGCGGCCAAACACATCGCCTCAGTGACCCGACCCAAACGCAGCATCCGGGTCGTCCTGTTTGCCGCCGAAGAGTTGGGATTATGGGGTGCCAAAGCGTACTTCAAACGTCATGAAGACAAACTGGCGCAGATTGTTGCCGCCGCCGAATCAGACTTTGGTGCGGATGTGGTGTATGCATTCGAGTCCAACGTGAATGCCGCTTCTCTGCCGCTGGTTCGCGCCATGGCTGAACAGTTAAAACCTTTAGGCATTAAGTACATTGGTGCCAACCGTGCACGTGGAGGTCCGGATCTGATCCCGTTAAATAAACTAACCTCTGCGCCAATTTTCGATCTGCACCAGGATGGCACCGATTATTTTGACTACCATCACACTGCAGATGACACGCTGGATAAAGTCGACCCAGCCAAGTTGAAGCAAAATACCGCGGCCTATGCCGTCTTCGCGCTGATGGCAGCCAACAGTAAAACGCGCATGCAGGGTAAGTAAGGCAAGCCGCTCTTATTAAGTAAGCGCATACAAACTTTCGGCGTCAGGCTTCAGAGCTCGACGCCATACTCAAACAAGGAGCGAATAATGGAGAAACTCACCGTTGGCCTGTTTACCTCTCATGATCTGATCAGCCGCTTTCTGATCCGCTTTAAAAACGCGTTACTTCTTACGGCCATAATGAGTGTTATCGCGTATTTTTGGTTTCAACATGTGCAGCAGACCGCGCACTATCAGCACCTGTTAGTCGAGCCGAAGACGGATGACCTGATTTTGATTGATCTGGGTCGTTTTGAGACCCAACGAGTCTATCAGGCCCAGTATCGGATCACTCAGGTCATAGCGACCACCGAAGATACCATTACGGTTAAACAAGGGCGTTACACCTATGGGCGAAAACGGGATGTAAAACGGGCGATCCAGTTGGATAATCTGATGCTGGACAAGTATTTTGACCCAGACCCAATTGAGTGGCCCAGAGATGCGCTGGCCAACTACTTTGAGCAAGGCGCGATCTACGCCATACACAGACCCAATGATATTTATGTTATGGGCGGAATAGTCAAGCCTCGTGTTATACCTCGCCTGCACACACCCCGAGCTAAACATCGACTCTCACCCGATAACCAACGCGGCATTGCGCATTATCAATTAGGTGAACTGTCTGAAGCGCGTGAAGCCTTTTCCAAGGCAGCAGAGCTGGGCGACCATTGGGGGCAATATAATCTGGCCACCATGCTACTCGCCGCGGAAGGCGGAGGTGCAGATACAGAGCAGGCAATCCAACTCCTTAATCAGGCAGCTGCACAGGGCAACCAAAAAGCAAAAGCACAGCTCAGTGAGTTATGTTCAAATACACTATCGTGTAACTAGCGGGCGATACTCGCCTGCTCTGAGCGACCGTGCTTTTGTCGGGCATAATCGTGAATAAACGCCTCAAATTGCGCTGTGCCTGATGGCTTCGCGTGTAAGAAGCCCTGTGTATAATCACACCCTAACTCCTGTAAAAAGCTCAGTTGTTCCGGTGTTTCAACCCCTTCCGCAATGACCTTCAAATGCAACTGTCCCGCCATCGAAATAATGGCACTCACCAATGCCCTGTCTTCTTCGTCATCAGGCAAATCACGAATAAAAGCACGGTCTATCTTCAGTTTAGATAAGGGGAAACGCTTCAGGTAACTCAGTGAAGAATACCCGGTGCCGAAATCATCAATCGCCAAACCCACGCCCATTGCACGCAGACTCTCAAGCTGCCGCTGAATATGACCAGAGTTATCGGCCAATACGGTTTCGGTGATCTCCAGCGTTAATGCATCGGCTGCTAAACCAGTTTCTTTGAGTACTTTGCCAACCAGGCTGGCAATGTCCTGACGCTTAAACTGTGTGCTTGAGACATTCACCGACACAAACAAAGGCTGACCAGTTTGCGTGATCCAGGACTTGGCCTGTGCACAAGCCTGATAAAGCACCCATTCACCAATGGTGATGATCAGCCCTAACTCTTCACAGATGGGCACAAAGTCTGCCGGTGAAACCTGCCCCAGCTGAGGGTTGTGCCACCTCAATAACGCTTCACACCCAAGTCGCTCCTGCCCGACGATCGGCTGATATGCAAGATACAGCTCGCGATTAGTCAGGGCACGATGCAGTGCCCCTTCCAGCGCACTGCGTGCTTTGGCATGCTCATGCATTGCGGAAGTGAAAAACTGAAAGCAATTACGGCCATGCTCTTTGGCCTTATACATGGCACTGTCGGCATTTCTGAGCAGCACTTTGCGGTCTGCACCATCATCAGGATAAAACGTAATGCCCATACTGCCTGACACAAATGCTTCATGACCTTCGAGAAAAAATGGCTCGCTCAGTGCATGCAGCACTTTGGTTGCAAGCTTTTCCATATCGCTGATTTTTTCCATATCGGGTAATAAGAGGGCAAACTCATCTCCCCCTAAGCGTGCCACGGTGTCTGAATTTCGGGTGCATTCGCGGATCCGGTTAGCCGCTTCAATGAGTAGCTGATCACCAATGTGATGCCCTAACGTGTCATTGACTGCCTTAAAGCGGTCCAGATCGATAAAACACACCGCCAGACGGGTTTGTTTTTGCTTAGCCTGCGCCAGCGCAAGGTCAAACTTAGTATGGTAATGATGGCGGTTGGCCAGACCGGTGAGGTTATCAAAGTTGGCTTGCTGCCACATCAACTGCTCATTGCGTTTGCGGGAGGTAATATCGTTAAACAGGGCCACATACATGTCGATTTCACCTGCGGCATCGAACACCGCCGATACCTGCAACCAGCTGGGATAAACTTCGCCGTTTTTACGCTTGTTCCAGATTTCCCCCTCCCAATGGCCCCGGGAAGTCAGGGCATCATATAACTGAGCGAAGTAGGCGGCATCATGTCGGCCCGAGTTAAATATCGATGGGGTATGACCCAGCACTTCTTGAGCTGTAAAGCCGGTGATATCTGTAAATGCCTGGTTGACCATCTGGATCTGATTATCACGGTTAGAGACCAACACCCCCTCGCTGGTTGTCGCAAAGACGGTACTGGCAAGTCGCTGCTCCTTCTCCCCGGCAAGACGCTTGCTGATATCCTGGATTAAATAAATCGACCCAGTTTCCACGCCGGCACTATCCAGCACAGCTGTCTTACTGATCTCGACATCCCGACGTTGACCTGCCAGTGTTACTTCACACTCGATGGGTTCTGCTCCAAGATTATCCAGACAGCTACACTCTTCCAGAATAAACCCAACAGGGCGTCCCTGTATGTTGCCTAAATCGCGCATAGCAGCCTGATTTGCCGAGACCACAACATTGCTTGAGTTAGTGTAAATAAGATAATCACCGATGGCGTTAAAAATGGCACTAAAGCGGTTTTTCTGTAACTCTGTGCGGCGTTTCGCACGTCGTAATCGCAGCGTAAACATCACTAACACCAAAATGGAACCGCCCAAAATGGCAATGACGCTGCCAAGCAAGATCAACTGGACCGTATTGGCGTCTTTGAGCTCCGCAGTTTGTAGTGCAACTTGCTGCTCCAGATTGGATTGATAGTGCCACAAATCTCGCTCTAGGGTGCGTTGTGCACTGATATCCTGGATCACCGATAACAGCAGCGGCAGACCTTCGTCACTGGTAAATGGTGCAGAATACACACTCACCGTTCTGACTTCAGCATTGGCGAGTTGATGCTGAAATATAAAATAATTGCGCCCTTCGCTCAGCGCAGACATCCGCTCCTGTTCCACCTGTTGAGGTGAAAACTGGTTGATCTGCTGGATCTGCATGTCTTCCAGTTGTGCCTGACTGTAACCATAGAACAAAGCAGCTGCTTCATTCGCTTGAACGATATTTCCAGTTTTAGGCTCAATGAGTAACATCACTGCACTATGTTGCTCAAACGCACTCATAGGCAAAACTTGCTGCGCCGCAGCGCTATTCACTGCAGGGCATAATAAGGCCAGAATGGCAATACATGAGCTGGCTATTGTGGTTGTTATTTTCAAGCCGCCTCCAAACAAATACTGCGCAATGCAACCGACTATAACTGAAAGCAAAAAGCAAAGATACATAGAGGATCCAGACTATTGCGCCGAATCAATTATTTCCACCGTTAGCATAATAGTAGTTAATAAAAGTGCGAAACACACTCAGGTGGCACTTTTTCATCTGCCGCGCGCAACGACGGTAAACCAAACCGGATAACCAAACGTAAATCTATGTTCTACATCTGGCGACTTGTTATACTAGCGCCATTGAATCAGTGCAGCCCTAGATAGTGATGAAATATAAAGATTTAAGAGAATTTATAGCTCTGCTGGAAAAGCAGGGTGAGCTGGTGCGGGTGAGCCAGCCCATTTCCACCAAGCTGGAGATGACCGAAATAGCAGACCGTACATTGCGCGCCGGCGGGCCC
This sequence comes from Pseudoalteromonas rubra, assembly GCF_005887115.1. Taxonomy (GTDB): domain Bacteria; phylum Pseudomonadota; class Gammaproteobacteria; order Enterobacterales; family Alteromonadaceae; genus Pseudoalteromonas; species Pseudoalteromonas rubra_F. Next base: position 16,735 of record NZ_PNCJ01000046.1, read on the forward strand.
GCTATCTTGTTTGAAAATCCCATAGGCTTTGACATGCCTGTACTTGCTAACCTTTTTGGCACACCAAAACGTGTTGCCATGGGTATGGGTCAGGACGACGTGGAAGCGTTGCGCGAAGTCGGCAAACTACTGGCGTTTCTGAAAGAGCCTGAACCACCTAAAGGGATCAAAGAAGCACTGGGTCAAATCCCGGTATTCAAACAAGTACTCAATATGCCCACAAAGGAGCTCAAAAAAGCCCCCTGCCAACAGGTCGTACTGAGTGGCGATGAGGTCGATCTGACTCAGTTACCAATCCAGCATTGCTGGCCGGGTGATGCAGCCCCCTTGATCACCTGGGGCTTAACCGTCACCCGCGGACCCCACAAGAAGCGCCAGAATCTGGGCATTTATCGTCAGCAGCTGCTAGGTAAAAACAAGATCATCATGCGCTGGTTATCCCATCGCGGTGGGGCCCTGGACTTTCAGGAATGGTGTCAGCAAAACCCCGGTGAACCCTATCCGGTCTCAGTCGCCTTAGGTGCAGACCCCGCAACGATTTTGGGTGCCGTCACTCCAGTACCGGATACACTGAGCGAGTATGCCTTTGCAGGCCTGTTGCGTGGTAGTAAGACCGAAGTTGTCAAATCAGTGTCAAACGACCTGCAGGTACCCGCCACAGCGGAAATCATTCTGGAGGGGTATATTCAACCAGGTGAAACCGCACCGGAAGGCCCTTATGGTGATCATACCGGTTACTATAATGAGGTTGATGACTTTCCAGTGATGACAGTCACCCACATCACGCATCGCGACAACCCTATTTATCACAGTACCTATACCGGCAGACCGCCCGATGAACCTGCCATTCTGGGCGTTGCACTCAATGAAGTCTTTGTGCCTATTTTACAAAAGCAGTTCCCGGAAATTGTCGACTTCTACCTGCCACCAGAGGGATGCTCCTACCGGATGGCCGTAGTTACCATGAAGAAGCAGTATCCTGGTCATGCAAAGCGCGTAATGCTGGGCGTGTGGTCATTCCTGCGCCAGTTTATGTATACCAAGTTTGTCATAGTGTGCGACGACGACGTCAATGCCAGAGACTGGAATGACGTGATCTGGGCCATTACGACCCGTATGGATCCGGCTCGGGATACCACTATGATAGAAAACACGCCTATCGATTATCTCGATTTTGCCTCTCCTGTGTCTGGGCTTGGTTCCAAAATGGGCATGGATGCAACAAACAAATGGCCGGGCGAAACCGATCGAGAATGGGGTGAGCCCATCGTCATGGATGACGCGACGAAACAGCGTGTCGATGAGATCTGGGACAGCCTCAAAATCATTAAATCGTAATGAATAAGACAGACTTTTTTCTGTCTTTCTGATGATAGCGACACGGGAAACTGTCTGTCTCGGTGTGAAAGCGGTTACAGGGCAATCGCGAGTGTGCTAAAGTGCACACACTTTCACCACCGTGCTTATTTTCTAAGGTAAAAAATGCAAGTACTCAAAGCCACAGTGGCCGAGATTTCGCCACTGACTGAATACGTATCTAAAGTTGTCTTAACACCCGAGCAGGATGCCGAATTTGCTGCTGGCCACTACCTGCAATTAGTACTTGGTGAAAAAGACAAACGCGCATTCTCAATCGCCAGTAGTCCGTCGAAGAAGAATGCGCTGGAGCTTCACATAGGCGCATCTGGCGCAGATTCCTATGCCATGCAGGCGCTGGATCATTTAAAAGCAGCACACAGTAACCAGGCACAGGTCGATTTAGAAGTCGGATTGGGTGTTTCGCAAATTCGCCCTGAACAGGCGCGTCCACTGGTTCTGCTGGCAGGCGGCACCGGTTTTTCCTATGTTAAATCTATGGCCGACCATCTGGCGGAAATTAACTATGACCAGCCAGTCTTGTTCTACTGGGGTGTCAAAGAAGAATCAGCACTGTATGCCAAGGCTGAAATGGAAGCCTGGGCAAACAGCCGGGCAAACTTCCAGTTTATTCCTGTGGTAGAGCATGCATCAGAGACTTGGACAGGCCACACCGGTTATGTGCACCAGGCGGTGATGAAGGACATTGTCTCTTTGGAACCATACAGTGTTTATATGGCCGGTCGTTTTGACATGATTGGCATCGTACGTGATGACTTCATCAACCATGGCGCGCAACGCGAATTTATGTTCGCCGACGCGTTTACATTTATTAAATAATGCACCGGATGCGCGGTCGCCCGATCGCGCACCCATCAAAAAAACCAATCATTGTGATACAAATAATCCATTTTTAAAATACGTTTTGTTTATCCATACTGGAACTGTCACTTAACAGGAGAACCCACATGGCTAAACAATTTATCTCGGACATCATGTCTACCCAGTTTCCACTGATCACACCCGATACTGAAATCACCGACGCCATTGTACAGCTCGAAAAATTCGCCCTATTCGGTGCACCGGTACAGGATCATACAGGTAAATTAGTGGGCTTTATTTCCGAACAACAATTGCTGGCCCCACTACTGCAAAGTAGTTATTTCTGTGATGGCGCCACCGCAGTTGGCCAATTGATGCGCAAAGAGACCTTATCGGTCAGCAAAACCACCACAGTGGTAGATTTAGCCACGCAGATGCAGCAGAACAAACCCAAGATTTATCCGGTTATCGATAACGACAAGGTGATAGCAGTGGTGACCCGCAGTCAGGTGCTCAATGCACTAAAAGAAAACTACTTGAGCTGCTCAGCACACTGAGCAGCTGGTAATTAAGAGGAATAGCGCCAGTTAGGCATATTTTTGTAACAGCGCCTGCTTATCCGAGTCACTTAAGAAAGCAATCTCAACTGCATTGGCCTGTGCCTGTCTGATATCAGCGTCACTGAGACCAGCCAGTGGCGCGGCCTGTTCAAACTCGTTGTCCAGCTCCACCCCTTGTACCGCCGGGTCATCTGTATTAATTGTCGCCAGAATACCATGATCTAAGAATTGCTTGAGTGGGTGAGTTTCAATGCTCGCGACAGTGCTGGTTTGCAAGTTGCTGGTCAGGCAAGACTCAATGCCGATACGATTGTCGCGCAGATAATCCATCAGCTTAGGATCTTCAATGGCTTTTACGCCATGGCCAATGCGCGTCGCTCCCAGCTCGTTGATCGCCTGCCACATACTGCTTGCACCTTCCGCCTCACCTGCGTGAATGGTCACGCCCAGATAGGCATCACGGACTTGTTTAAAATGGTCGTTAAACAACTTACCCGGAAAACCGATTTCATCACCGGCCAGATCAATGGCGACCAAATCATTTTTAAACGCCAACAGGGCATCGAGTTCGTATTGGCATTTTTCAACGCCAAAGGTACGCGACATAATACCAATCAGATTGACCTTAATATCACGCCCCAGAGTAGCCGATTTAATTCCGTCAACCACCGCCTCCACCACACCTTGCGGATGTAAACCATGAGTTTTGGCCATATAGTAAGGGCTAAAACGCAGCTCTGTGTAATCCATCTTCTGAGCAATGGCATCTTCGACATTTTCAACTGCAATACGACGACAAGCATCGTAATCACCCAGCACCTTGACACCCCAGTCTAGTTTTGCCAGAAAAGCCATCAGGTTTGGGGCGTTATCGAGTACCTGGACATGTGGCCTCAGACCTTCTACATCGTGTGCTGGCAGCGGCATATTGAACTTCTGACCAAGGTCCAAAATGGTCTCAGGACGTACATTACCGTCTAAGTGACGGTGTAAATCAAGTAAAGGTAGTTTGGTATTGATCATAAGGCACTCGGATTGCAGATAAAATTTTTCAGATCATACGCAGCCTAAGTGTAGATTCAAGGACAAATATCCGCAAAGTCGATTATTTATACCAATCCACATTCATATGTAATCATCCCAATGGACAACTGCTTTTGCTACCGATTTTAAAAGTTGTTATTGAGCGCGCACCTAGCGCGTTGTCCCGAGGTTTTCTCAGGTCAGGATAGGTGAGCTGATGGGTGCCAGAGCAAAAAACCGGCCTGACGACCGGTGTTTTGCCTGTATAAGTGATTTACTGGGTGGCCAGCAGGTAGGCCTTATCAAATTGCCCCGTTTTAGCATAGGCCTGTTCGGCTTGTTGCTGCCACAGCCCTTGCCAGGGTGATTGAGCCAGCGTATCGAAAATCTTAGCAGCCAACTCATGCTCCCCTTGTGCATTGGCCAGACACGCCAGGCAGAACAGCAGTTCAGGCTGATCTGGCTGTTTCTTTAACGCAGCCTGGATCAGTTTACGCAATTCAGGGTCCGAACTGGCGGCGTACTGTAACGCCTCTGCCAGTTGCTGATATTGACCTTTTTTTAGATATTTCAGTAAGTCACCACGCACAGCATCAAACTGGCCATGACGCAGCGCTTGTTGGGTCAGCGCTGGCGCTGCTAAAGGCCGCAGCGCTTTAGGCAGTGCATTAAACGTGGCCTGCGCCGTACTGTCATCGATTGCAAACAAGGCGTGCAGATACGCTTTCCAGCGCGACTCTGACCAGTCCAGCTGTTTGTACTTTTGCTGGAGCAATGCCAGTGCTTGTTCACTCTGTCCGGCCTGGATCAAAGCCTCAAGATAGCTTGCCACCACACTGTCAGACACTTTTTTATCGGTCATCTGTGCCCCTAGCAGGGTCAAGGCCTGCTCACCCTGATTGGCTGCCAGCCAAAGTTTGGCAACCTGCCCTTGCGACTGGGGAGACATTGCCTGTAGATCTGCCAATGCCTGCGTCGGCTGCTGCTGTTGCAACGCAACCCGAGCCGCCATCGCGCGCTGCTGATCCTGCCAATGAATGGGCAAATCACTTATCGCCAGGGCTTGCTGCAATTGCCCGTCATCGCCATTAATACATGCCCAGACAGCGGCTTCCAGTGCTTGCTGTTGACGTTTATTTTTGCGCCCTTTCAGCCAGCCACGGCTGCGGGCGAAGGTCCGCCAAAGTGCACCAAGTAAGTTCAGCACCAAAGCACCGAGCAGCACAGCAAAAATTCCAATAACGGCAAGTGCAAACAGTGAGGTCTCTATGGTGTGGTTGTTCACTGCAATCAGCAAATAGCCTTTTTCGTCGATCAACAAATGGCCGGCTGCCAGCACGCCCAGAAGCACTAAAACAGAGATCAGTGTGCGTGTCATTGTAACCACTCCTTCACGGCCTGAGAGGTTTGCAACTCAAGGGCTGCTGGCGCTGCAAACTCTTTACGTTGCAGTGCTTTCAGGCCAGCCTGCATTGCCACTACCGCACTGTCTTCAGTCCGATAGTAACGCGCTAAGGTCGCGCCCGCCCCTTCCAGTGCAGTGAAGTAAATACTCTGCTGTTGCTGCATCAATGCCGTCTGGGCCTGACGCAGATAACTACTCAGCTGAGCACGAATAAGCTGTTGTTCCTCGGTATCTAACAGCGGATCAATAACAGGCTTATCATGACTGCGTACCTTTATGAACTGATCCTGGATTTTTAACCAGGAGCGCCAGGCATTGGCCTTCCAGTCACTCACCTGCTCCGTCAGTTCGCTTTGCTCAGATTGCTGCTCCGCTGGTTTAGTCATGATCTGTAATGGTAAGTCATCTGCCTGAGCCACATAGCCGTGCAGGTCCAGATACAGCGCTTCCAGCTGAGGTTTGGGCTGGGCATGCAACAGCGCCAGATCGGCAGCAATGGCTGTTTGCACCGCCGATGAATTGCTCTGCTCACGCATTAAATCGTTCAGACGAGTCAAGGTCGCAGCTGCAGCCAGGTAGTGCTTTTGGATATTGGCCTGAAACTCCGCAGTGCGTATCAAAGCGGTTATTTCCGCTTTTTGGGCACCACCCAGTTGCTGTTTGGCTGCCTGCAGTGTGCTCTGTAAGCGTCGCTCAAGCTCTTGAGTTTGCGCGTTAAGTTGCTGTGCAACCTGCTGCTCACGGTCAGTCACCTCGCCACGCAGTGCGGCAAGTGCTTGTTTACTGGCCGCCAATTCTGTAAGTAACTGCTGATTATCACTACTCAGTTGTGCCAGCGTTTGCTGGTATTGATGCAGCTGCTGCTGCCCCAGATAATACACCCCCCCCGCGCCGGTACCGGAAGCCAATGCGACCAATAAAGCCAAAACAGCCGTTTTACTGATTTTTCCGGACGCATTGACGGTTTTCGTTGTTTTGCCCGAAGACTGAGGGCCTGAGTGACTTTGTTGTTGTTCTGTCATAGTTCCACCTTGGCGGGGCTGATTGTCCATAATACAGGCCAGTAACGCATCGTTATCTGCTCCTGCACTGATGGCGATTTGTTTGTCCTCAATCGCGTATTGTTCGCGAAGGTATTCTGCACTGCGTTGACTAACCAGATAAAACCGGCGGCTGCTCAGCCAGTTTAGTAATTCGCTCTGCTGAGTATTGAAGATGGCGTCAATGGCTGCATTGCTGGTGATCACTATACCGTCTATGCCCAGCCTTTGCCAGTGGTCCAACCAGATATCAGACCCTGTTGCAGCCGGGATCCGCTCATAGACTACGCAATGCGATACCAGCGCACCACGCTGTTTGAGCATCTTACTGATCAGTGTGCGACCACCTCGTCCCTTGACCACCACAACCCGCTTGTCTTCAACCTGTTGTAGTGCCGCTAAGGCAAGTAAACCCTCAGAGTCATGCTGCTGAGGCACACAAGCCTGACGATTAAAGCACGCTTCGATGGCTGCGGCGGTCTTTTCGCCCACCGCGAAAAACTGACAGTCGGCAGAGAAGTCGGGCTGATGCTGTGCCAGATAGTGCACCGCATCCTGAGATATGAAAATGAGTAGATCAGCATCTGTGACGGGAGCCAGTTCAGTATCACTGACCGGCAGTTTTACCAGCTCCAGCACGGGGGTGCAGTCACAACTGATCCCCTGTGCTTCGAGCTGATCGGCAAGCAGTGTTCCTTTGCCCGCCGGACGTGTGATGGCTAGTTTCACATTAGTTGTCCCGGTAAACCTCAGCCAAAATTTGGTCCGCACCTTGCGCCAGCAAAGACTCAGCCAGGCGGATCCCCAGCTGCTCAGCGTCGGCGACCGGACCGCTTTGCTCCCCTCGCAGTATCTGGCTGCCATCGACCGCGCCCACCAGACCACGCAAGGTCAATTGTTCACCGTCAATTTCGGCATACGCACCAATAGGCACCTGACATCCCCCTTCCAGGCGACGATTCATGGCCCGCTCAGCCAACACACGCATGCGCGTTGCACTATGCTCAAGGGGAGCCAGCCAGGCCTGAACCTGCGCATCGTCACTTCGACATTCAATGCCTACGGCACCCTGGCCATTCGCGGGTAGCGAATCTTCAACCGTAACAAAACTGGCGATCCGCTCAGCCATTTCCAGTCTGATCAATCCCGCAGCAGCCAGAATAATGGCATCGAATTCACCGGCATCCAGTTTGGCCAGGCGCGTATTCACATTACCGCGTAAGTCTTTGATCACCAGATCTGGACGTACTGCACGGATCTGACATTGACGGCGTAAACTCGATGTCCCCACAACAGCACCTGCCGGTAACTCTGCCAGCGATTGATAGTTATTTGAGACAAACGCATCGCGGGGATCTTCGCGTTCACAAATGGTATGTAGTTCAAGCCCGTCAGGAAACTCTACAGGCACATCTTTCATCGAATGTACCGCGATATCCGCACGCCCTTCCAGCATAGCCTGCTCGAGCTCTTTGACGAACAAGCCCTTACCACCAATCTTAGCCAGTGGCGTATCTAAAATCTTATCGCCTTTGGTCGACATAGGAACCAGTTCGACTTCCAGATCGGCGTGAAACTTTTCCAGTTCGGCTTTCACAAACTCGGCCTGCCACAGGGCCAGCGCACTTTTTCTTGTTGCGATACGCAACACATTCTTTTTCGTCGTCATGCTTTACTCAGTTTGCTCGCTATTGAGCGGTTGCAATAATTCTAAAGGTTTTCTGTGCCAACAGCCGGTCATCAGCGGTGATCGCTTCAATCCGCCACTGGCCACTTTGGCTTGGCATAATATTTTTGCTGGAGTAGGTCCGATGCCGATAGGCACTGATAGGCAGCTCAATTTCAGCCATCAACTGATCCTGATGAAACCACAGGTGCCGTATAGTTTGTCCCTGCAACCCACGCACTTCGGTAAAGAAATATAACTTCTCCGAAAAGGCACTTTGCTCAACACTGTCTTTGAGTACGTTGACCGGCTCCCGATCTACAACCTCGGTAGTCAGCACAGCACGACTCACATGAGTGGTGTCGACTTGAGCAGCCATGGCCACACTCGCAACTCGGGCGTCTTCAGCAAACCGTTTGCTCGTCTCGCTGTCACGACCATTGTCAGGATCATCCACTTGTAAGTCCGCACTCGCCACCGCGAATTCATCTTTCAGCTCAACAGACTCTGACTCAACAGCCGCAATTGCCGCCGCTTCTGACTCAGTTGCACTAACAAGCTCCTCGGTCGGGTGGGCCACCAGCTCGGTGAGCGATTCTTCCGAGGCAGGCTGAACGTTTTCAACAGATGCAACAAGCGCCATATCTGTAACAGACATATCCTCTGCAATGACGTCAGACACACTGTTTGCAGGCTCCGGGCCCTGATACGCACCTACCACTTCGACAGGCTGTTCGTCTGCACTCACCGAATTCACTATCCCATAAAACGTGGCAGCTAAGCCAATTGCAGCCACGCTACCAACCGCACCAATGCGGCGCCAATGATATTGGTAGGTGACGGGCCTTGCCGGGACCTCGTTTGCTTTGGTTACTGCGGTTTTAATCACAATGCGTTGTGTCATGGGTGTTCACTCTGTTGTCACGTTAGCCTGGCCAGTAACCAGGTGCGGATTGCCTCCAGCTCTTCCTGGCAAACCTGATGCTGCATCGGGTAATCCTGCCAGCTAACTTCGTAGCCTTGAGCGTGTAAGGTGTCAAAGGCCTGCCGTCCAGCCACCATAGGAACCACAGGATCCAGGCTGCCATGGGCCATAAACACATTCAGGTCGCTCTGCACCGCTTCCTGTGCCAGTTTATCTGGCGCACACATATAGCACGACAGGGCCATCACGCCACCTAACCGCACTTTTAAACGCGGCGCCAGGTGCAATGCCATGACCCCACCTTGTGAGAATCCAGCCAGAATAATACGCTCTGGTGGTATGCCAGCGTCCAACTCAGTTTCAATCAGTGCCTGAACCAGCTTCGCAGAGTCTCTCACACCCGCTTCGTCGGCTCTTTTATCCAGATCAAAAGATTTGATGTCATACCAGGAGCGCATCACCATACCATTATTCACGGTCACTGGCTGCTCTGGCGCGTGCGGGAAAATAAACCGCACACCCAGCTCGGCGGGTAGCCTTAACTCAGGTGCGATCGGTAAGAAGCCCTCTCCGGAATCGCCCAGACCATGTAACCAAATCACGCTTGCCCTGTGGGTTCCCTGGGCCGGGTACTCTACAAATGACAGCATCAGTCGTGCTGCCACTCTATGGTCTGACCCGCCTGGCGGGTTGCTGCATCGCTCATAAACTGCCAGAACTCGGCACCACTGCGGTTATCTATCCACTGCGTATCGCGCAGCTCAAAATGATGCCCGTTAAACTTAGTTGCAACCCACACCTGGTGCAGTGGAGCTTGCTTGTTAATCACTATTTTGCTGCGGTCCGGGAAAATGATCTCCAGGATCCCGGATGCCGATTCATAATCCAGGTCAACCTCACAGTCGTCAATTTGCTCCTCAATGGTCAACATTAACGCGTCGGCTAACTCGTGATACTCATGATCTGTCATAGCTTGATCCTTACTGTGCAAACCCCGAAAGTCCGCTACTTTAGCGCAATTAAATTTACTTTCTAAGCTGCTTTTTTTACCAATTCTGTTACTCTGCGATTATAAAGGCACTGACATCATTAATCTAATGAAAGCGACATACACTCAATTTAGCCTATTTACCCTGATCTTGACCAGCCTCTTGCTGCTAAGTGCATGCGGTCAGAGTGGGCCTCTATATTTACCTGAACAACGCCCCCAACCGACCAATGCGCCCGAGCAAACGCCTCAGCCTGCTCAGGATACCGCACCGTCTGAGGACGATGATACGAAACAGGAGTCGTAAATGGATTTCTTTCACTACCAGGATAATCAGCTGCATGCAGAGCAGGTCGCCATTCGGGACATCGCCGAGCACTATGGCACGCCCTGCTATGTGTATTCTCGAAAGACGCTGGAGCGCCACTACCACGCGTTCACCGACGCGGCCGCAGGGCACCCACATTTGGTCTGCTATGCTGTCAAAGCAAACAGCAACATCGCGGTACTGAATGTACTGGCAAGGCTGGGTGCCGGGTTTGACATAGTCTCGCAAGGCGAGTTAGCTCGGGTGCTCAAAGCTGGCGGCGATCCGGCCAAAATCGTGTTTTCCGGCGTAGCAAAAACCGCCCAGGAAATCGCTTTTGCACTCAAAACCGGCATTAAGTGTTTTAATGTCGAATCCGAAGCGGAATTACGTCGTATCAGTCAAGTGGCCAGTGAACTCGAATTGCTCGCGCCGATTTCAATTCGGGTCAATCCGGATATAGATGCCAAAACACATCCTTATATTTCGACCGGGCTAAAAGAAAACAAATTCGGTATTGATATTAAAGAAGCCTTCAATGTCTATCAGCTTGCCTGTGCTTTGCCCGGCATTGATGTTGTGGGTATTGATTTTCACATTGGCTCCCAGCTCACCGAAGTCACTCCGTTTATTGCTGCTCTGGATAAAGTGCTTGCACTGGTAGAGACACTCGCATCGGCGGGCATTACGCTCAGGCATCTGGATATTGGCGGCGGTCTGGGCGTGCCCTATGACAGCGAAAAGCCACCCCACCCCAGTGCCTATGCCGCTGAGGTTAAAGCCCGGCTCGCCGAGTACCAACATCTGGAACTGATCTTTGAGCCAGGCCGTGCTATTGCCGCAAATGCCGGGATCCTGGTTACCAAAGTTGAATACCTTAAACCAACCAAAGACAAGCACTTTGCCATTGTTGACGCCGGCATGAATGACATGTTGCGCCCTTCTCTGTATCAGGCGTGGCAACAGATCATTGCGGTCACACCCCGCCAGGATGATACGCCACTGCATACCTATGATGTTGTAGGGCCCGTGTGCGAGACAGGGGATTTTATAGGTAAAGATCGGCCGCTGGCGATTCAGCCTGGCGACTTGTTGGCCCAACGAGGAGCTGGTGCCTATGGCTTTACCATGAGCTCTAATTACAACTCACGCCCGCGTATTGCTGAAATCATGGTCGATGGAGACAGCTGTCACCTGATCCGCGCAAGAGAGACGCTGGAATCCTTGTGGCAAGGCGAGCAAGTGCTTCCGTAATGACGCGCGGCATGGCAAAGTAAGGTTATCACAATCATAAAATAGGTGCGGTACCTGCTGGCCACCGGCACCAAATATAGATAAGGCTTTATGTTTGTAAATTTTTCTAAGATGCATGGTTTAGGCAATGATTTTGTGGTCGTTGATAATGTGACCCAGAATGTTTTTTTGTCACGCGACCAGATCCGTAAACTGGCACACCGTAATTTTGGCATCGGCTTTGACCAGCTGTTACTGGTTGAGCCGCCCTACTCACCTGATCTGGATTTTCATTATCGGATCTTCAATGCCGACGGTACCGAAGTAGAACAGTGCGGTAATGGCGCTCGCTGTTTTGCGCGCTTTGTCCGCATGAAAGGCCTGACCAATAAGCATAAAGTGAGTGTGTCTACCAAAGGTGGCAATATTACCCTGTTCACCGAAAAAGACGGCCAGGTTACGGTCAATATGGGCAAACCCGAATTTGCACCAACGCAAATCCCATTCAAAGCAAAGCAACAGGAGCAAACCTATATTCTGCGTGCACAGGAACACACCGTCTTCTGCGGCGTCGTCTCTATGGGTAATCCGCATTGTGTGATTGAGGTTGAGGATATCGACCAGGCAGAGGTTAACACGCTTGGCCCTCTGCTTGAGCAACATGAACGTTTTCCAAAACGTGCTAATATTGGTTTTATGCAAATTATCAACCGAGAGCACATTAAATTGCGAGTCTGGGAGCGAGGTGCAGCTGAAACATTAGCCTGCGGCAGCGGTGCATGTGCCGCAGCAGTCGTCGGTATTGCTCAGGATAAACTTGCCAGCACCGTGCGGGTCGACTTACCAGGTGGAAGCATTCAGGTGCGCTGGAATGGCCCGGGCCAGAGCGTCAAGATGACCGGCCCTGCGGAACACGTATTCGACGGACAAATCGCCTTATGAGTAATGACGCAGGCTCGCTGACACCTCAGCAGGTGCAGGAGTTTCTTCATCACCACCCCGAGTTTTTGCTGCAACACCCTTACCTGTTGCTTGAGCTCAATCTACACAACGATTCTCAGGGGGCGCCTAATCTGGCTTTATTACAGCAACGCACGTTGCGTGAGCGCAACCAGCAACTTGAAAAACAGATCGCACAGATGGTTGCGCATGCTAATGAGAATGAACAGATTTATCGCCTGTTCAGTGAGTGCCAGCGTCGCCTGTGGCAGTGTCAGGATGTGTCTTCCCTGACCGATTTACTGAGTCATGAGTTGACTCAATTACCTAAAGTCAGTCATTGTCAGCTGATCAATTTACAAGCAGACAATGAGCAGGTGCGTGCCGTCAGCGCATTGCAACGCAGTCGGCTCAAAGATTCGAGCTGTTATCTGGGTCGCCTGAGTCAGGCCGAGCGTACCGGGCTGGTAAAAGACGCTCAGTGTCAGTCCTTTGCGTTATATACATTAGGTGATAGTGAAACTCCTAAAGCTCTGTTGTTGTTCGCCAGCCACTGCGCCGATCACTTTGCACCAGGTAACGGCGACCTGTTCGTCAGCGAGCTGGTGACTTCACTAACACTGCGATTACACCATCTGGCATGAGCAAACCGCATCTCGATGTGAACCCAAATGACCTCGGTCCGGGCTGGCTGGAGCCGATAGAGGACTTTGCCGCTTATCTACAGTTTGAACGTCAGTACTCTATACATACACTGGGCCAGTATCGACGCCAGCTATTGCAGGCCGCCGCTTTTTTTGCACCCCATTGTGATCACTGGCTGGCAGTCAGTAGTGAGCTGGTCAGGCGCTATTCGATGCAACTGCGTACCCGGCAATATAACCCGCGCAGTATCAATCTGAAACTCAGCTGTGTACGCAGCTTGTATAAGTTTTTGCAGCACAAGCACCTGGCACACACCGACACGCCGAATCCGGCTCAGGGCTTACGCGGTCCTAAATTTCAAAAGCCCCTGCCAAAGAGCCTGGATGTCGACCAAATGGCGCAGCTTTTGGATATTCAGGACGATGATGTTCTGGCACTGCGTGACAAAGCCATTATGGAGCTGATGTACTCCAGCGGACTGCGTGTCAGTGAGCTGGTTAATGCCAATCTTCACGACATCCGTGATGGCGAAATCCGGGTGCTGGGTAAGGGTAATAAAGAACGGATCGTACCGGTTGGCACCAAAGCGTTGGAGGCCATCGCTCTTTGGCTCAAACATCGCCCTCAGTTTGCCACGGCAGAGGAGCCCGCGTTGTTTGTCAGTAAGCGCAAAACCCGTATTTCAGCGCGCCATGTGCGTGCCAGAATGCAGGAATGGGGGATCCGTCAGGGGATCTCAGGCACCATTCATCCTCACAAACTGCGCCATTCCTTTGCCACCCATTTACTCGAATCCAGTGGTGACCTGCGGGCCATTCAGGAAATGTTAGGTCACGCCAGTTTGTCCGCCACACAGGTTTATACTCATGTTGATTTTGGCCATCTTGCCAAAGTGTATGACAACGCCCACCCCAGAGCACGCAAACAGCGTAAAGACTGAGTAGGTCTTTGGCCATTAATTAGGTAAACTCTGGCAAACTTTCAACAAAGAGACGTGTTATGCGATTTAACCGTGCCATTGATGAAATCCAGGTTCTGAGCTTCGACCTGGATGATACTTTGTATAACAACCACCCAGTCATCGCCGCTGCGGTTCAGGCCATGAACGACTACGTCGATGCATTAGCGCCCTGGCGTGCTCAGGGGCCAGAATTTTGGCTCAAATGCCGTAAACAGGTTGCACTTCAGCACCCTGAATTGACCAATGACGTTACCCGCTGGCGTCAGGTGGCATTGCGCTATGGTTTGCAGCAAGTCGGCTTCAGCCCAGCAGACACAGAGGCACATGCCGAAGCCGCCTACCAGGCGTTTGCAACAGCACGCAGTCAGATTGTCGTTGATGACTCTGTGCTTAATCTGCTGGCAAGCCTGAGAACACGGTTCAGGCTGATCGCCATCACCAATGGCAATGTCGAAGTCGAGCGATTTAACCTTGCAGGTCAGTTTGAGCAGGTACTGATGGCCGGCAGAGATGGCCGCGCCAAACCCCATGCAGATCTGTTTGACGTGGCCTGTCAATACTGCAAGGTGGCACCTCACCAGCTACTGCATATTGGTGATAGCCTGGATACCGACGTACAAGGTGCAAACCTGGCGGGTTGCCGCAGCGTGTGGCTCAATAACCAGGGCATCAAATATCGTTATCAGGGGCTGGCGGATATAGAAATTCGCGATATTCATACCCTGTCGTTATTACTGGCTTAGCGCTCGCCGGTCGTTGCTCCTGCAGCCACAGGTGACCCCACTTCTGTTGCAAACTTTTAACAAATCACGTACTAATAAGACTTTCGTATAATAAAAAAACAATCGGAAGTCTATTATGTCATCGCAGGATACTCATCTTGATACGGGGTTTTTTGGCCACCCGAAAGGCTTATCTACGCTTTATTTCACTGAAATGTGGGAGCGAATGAGCTACTACGGCATGCGCGCACTCTTGGTGCTTTTTATGACCGCCTCTTTACAAGAAGAGGGCCTTGAGTTCACCGTTGCAGCGGCTGCCGCTATCTACGGATTATACACAGGTGCGGTGTATTTTCTGGGGTTGCCCGGAGGCTGGATAGCGGACCGCCTGCTGGGTGGTCAACGCACAGTCTGGTATGGCGGTATCATCATTATGTGCGGCCATATTGTACTGGCGATTCCAGCCCATGAAACCTTTTTTATCGGTCTGATCCTGGTTGCAGCGGGTACCGGCCTGCTGAAGCCGAATATCAGCGCTATGGTTGGTCAGCTGTATCGCGATGAAGATGAGCGTCGTGACGGAGGCTATGCCTTGTATTACATGGGGATCAATGTGGGCTCCGTACTAGGTTACACCATCTGCGGGTACTTTATGGAAAACCTGGGCTGGCACTGGGCATTTGGTGCCGCCGCAGTCGGCATGGGCGTTGGCCTGATCCAATATCGTAAAACACTGGGTTATATCGCACATGTTGGCGATAAACCCAGCAACCCGCTGCCTCCAGAGAAAGCCCGCAAAGCCTGGTCAGTCATCATTGCCGTTATCGCCGCCGTTGCCGGTGTGGTGGCACTGACCTACACAGGTGTGCTGGTCATCAATCCGGTTGTTGTCGCCCAGTACGTCGCAATCGCTTTTACCCTTATCTTTTTGGCCTATTACGGATTTATTTATTTTGCGGGCAATCTGGAGCATGATGAAAAGCGCAAGATGTGGGCACTGTTCCTGGTCTGCGTAGCCTCAGCCTGTTTCTGGTCAGGGTTTGAGCAAGCCGGGTCTTCATTGAATCTGTTTGCCAGAGATTATACCGACCGACTGCTTGGCGGGTTTACGATTCCAACAGCCTGGTTTCAGTCTACTAACTCCTTTTTTATCATTGTACTGTCTCCCTTTTTCGCCGCACTGTGGATCAACCTGGCAAAACGCATGATCTCGCCCTCATATACAGTAAAATGCGCGATTGGCCTGGTGATCATGGCCAGCGGTTTTATTGTTATGTTTTTTGCAGCCCAATATGCGGCTCAAGGGCTCAAAGTTGCACCTATGTGGCTGGTAACCACCTACTTCCTGCATACCGTCGGTGAACTATGCCTGAGCCCGGTGGCTTTGAGTGCGGTGAGTAAACTGTCTCCTAAGCGATTTGCCGGCCAGATGATGGGGGTGTTCGTTTTAACTTACTCAATAGGCAACATCATCTCCGGCTTGCTGGCCGGAAACTTCGACCCGGAAAACGTCGATCAAATGCCAAACTTATATCTGCAAATTAGTCTGTTTTGTATCGGCGTGGGGATCCTGGTTGGCCTGTTTGGCTTGCGTGCCAAAATCTGGGAAGGCCAGAGCCCGCAGCAAACAGCATAAAAATACCGAGCCGATCCTTGATCGGCTCTACCTACTACAGCTTTTTAAACTCACAAACCAAAAAGCATAAGTGAGCATTAATACTATCGATTAAACTGTAACGTACCGCCGACGACCTTATCATTTTCTACAAAAAAGTGTCCATACCATTTACTATGCTCCACTGTCAGCACATCGTCCGCTATTTCACTTGATGAGAATTTAAGGTCAGACACCGGAACTTGATACTTTAAACCACCGAACTGCCATGGCTGTAAGGCAAATAATGTATTCACTTGCCACATCAGAGCATTTCTTACTCTAATCGGCTCAAGCAATGTCATTTCCTTTACCTCTGCGTTCGCACTGAGTGTAATGGCCTGACCACAACCTGTTAGGTAGGTAATGTGGCCTGACTCAGATATCAACCTGATTAACGCACCCTGGTGATTTTCTATGAATGGCATAACTTGCTCATTGTTCAGGCAATGTGTGTAGGACCAGCGACGGCTTAGTTCAGGCAGCTTACCTATCTGTAAGCCCTCTAGCCGGATTGCGCTTCCCTCATCCGAGGTTTTAACGACTGAGGAGGATACCTCATTGAAGTGTTCCGCTAATTCTGACATCTGCGCTTTGGTGAACTCAGCATGACTGATATCAGTTATTCGATGGCTTGCGAAGTGCAAGTCAACACCTGTCGGAGACAGCTCAACCAAGTTATTGATGGCCGTTGGCAACAGGTTTTTGGCGTACTGATACCCTGCCAGTTTTCCATCGATAAAAAACAGCATGTAATTGCGTCCCACAGATGCCAACCGGATACCATCCTCAAGCTGCCATACCAAACTAAAGCGACCAACCATACGCTCTGCATCTTCAAAGTGAGTTCCAAAGTCGACTCCAAAAATACTCTCTGAGGAGATCATTTTTGATGCGACATTTAATCTCTTTTTGCTGGGCATGGAGATTTTTGAAGACATCTCAATGGCTGCTGTTAGTTTTTTCTTTGGCGCAAAGCGAGCATCCAACTCTTCTCCTTTGGAGATAATAAACTGGTCATTACACTTAGTTACGGCCTTTGCCGAAAAACGTCCAATGACTCTCGCCTCGTTAATCAAAGAGTTCTGCAACAGCTCACGTTTAAAAGCCATAGAACGCACCTGGATGCCACTTGGGTAACTATCTAGTTGCGGTTGCAGCTGCTCAAATATCGCATCTCTGATGGCGTAAGTGATCTCTTCAACAGCCTGGCCATGACGCTGCGTTAAGCCTAGCTCAATAGATATTTCATCTTTTGTTTCGTCTAAATCGCAGTCGCTGGTGATAGAAAATATAGGTGAAGCGGCACTGTGCATTGCGCACACGGTCAACATGGTACAAAGCATCTGTTTGTAAAAAGACATTGATAATCCTTCAATAAAGTTATTAAACTCATTGCAACTAGAACAGATAACCACTGAATGTGCAACATAACAAATGAGCAAAATCGCAATCACTGGCGCAACCGGATTACTGGGGCGCGCACTTGTAAAAGTATTAAAAACGCAGCACACAATCATAGAATGTGGCTTTCGTCGTGCCACTGCTCAACAGGTCGCACTCGACTTATCAGATAGGGTTGCAGTCAACACCTTCCTGGATGAATACGCGCCAGATGTGCTCATCCATGCTGCCGCAGAGCGCAAGCCAGATGTCTGTGAAAACGACCACGCACAAACACTCGCGCTGAATGTCGCAGCCAGTGACCATCTGGCAAAGCAGTGCGCTCAGCGTGGCATCAGATTGTTTTTCATCAGCACCGATTATGTTTTTGATGGCACACAGCCTCCTTACATCGAACAAGCCAAGACCAATCCGCTCAACTTTTACGGCCAGAGCAAACAACAAGCTGAGCAGGCCGTACTTGCGAGCGATGCCACACATAGCGTTATCCGGGTGCCGGTCCTGTATGGCGATGTCGAATACCTTTCAGAATCCGCGGTGACCGTGATCGCCGAACAACTAAAGTCTGACCCAAACAGTGCCCATGACAACTGGGCGATCCGCTATCCGACTCATGTTGAGGACATAGCCCTGACTTTGGCAGATCTGATTGCATTGCCAAAAGCGCAATTGGGAGGGGTTTATCATGTGTCAGATACTCAGGCACTGACCAAGTATCAGATGGCCCTGACTATTGCATCCGTGCTGGGATTAGAAGGGGCCAGTATTGTCGCTTTGCCAGAGCCCACACACAGCGCGGCTCGTCCCCATAACTGTGCTCTTAAAGATACCCGTTTGCATACACTGGGCATTGCACACCGACGAGATTTTGCTGGTGCGATAGCTGCCGTGCTTAGCCAGCATGTGCAGGGGTAATACATCATGCGGGTGAACACTGCGCTTCTGACCCTTTCTTTGGCACTCAATGCCTATCTGGGCTGGCAGCTGTACCATTCATCGACAGCAGTCCCCCCCGCAGAGGTGCCTCCAGCACCCGCCCCGACTTTACACGCCAGCTCAGACCAGATGCCCGCGTCACTTACCCTGGCCCAGCAGGCATTTCAGCAGGGTCGCTATGAGCAGGCGCTGGCCTATCTGTTACAAACACATCAGACACACCCCGGGGCAACGTCCCATCATGTCAAACAATGGTGGCAATGGATTAGTGCTCAGCGGGATCAAGCCAGCGAGACCCAATTATTTGCCCAGTTAGCTCTGGTGCAGGGTTACCTTCGAGTCGACCCACAGGCACTTGTGGCACAGCACCTTGAAATTCGCCTTTATCAGTCCCTGCAGCAGCCCGATGAAGCGCTCATACGACTGATGGTCGCCTATCGAAGCAACCCTTCGTACTCTCACTGGCAAACTCTGATTGATGACTTACTCGTACCGCGCCTGATTGAGCTGAATCAGCAGCAGAAGTGGCATGAACTACTGATGCTTGCAGCGCCCTGGTACGATGAGGAACCGCACATGCTGGCGTTACTGACACACCAGATAGAAGCGCACCTAGCATTGTTACAACCTTCCGAAGCCCTCTTTTTGATTGCACAGGCAAACGACACTTTGCGCCATCATCAGGAGGTAGAAGCGCTTTACAATCAGGCTCTGGCACTACAACAGGGTGTAACGCATGTGCCGCTGCGCCGCCTCGGCAGTCACTTTGTGCTTGAAGCTCAACTCGCTGGCAGCACCATTGAGCTGATGATCGACACCGGGGCCAGCGTGACTTCACTGACCCAGCAGCAATTTGCCGCATTGGATCAGGCAGTTGAATACCTTGATACCAGAACAGTGTCCACGGCCAACGGCCTGGCTAATGTGGAGTTCTATCAAAGTGAGCACATGCAGGTTGGTGACCAGATCAGAGGCCCCATGCAGTTTGCAGTCATGAGTGAGATGCGTGCGGGACCAGGGCTACTGGGCATGAACTTCCTGCGCCACTTTGATTTTGACATAGACCAGCACAATGCTGTGCTGATTTTGCGTCCTCGCAATCAACCTTGATATACTGGGTCTTTGCTCTCAAGCTATCACGATTATGCAGCCAATGCGCCTTGCCAAGTACCTAAGCCATTGCGGCGTCTGTTCCCGCCGTCAAGCCTCTCGGCTGATCGACGCAGCAGAGGTCAGAGTGAACGGTCATCCGGCGAATCACATTGATCATGTTACCGACGACGACCATATTACTGTGAACGGTACACAAATCACCGGTCCGGCTCCAAAAAAATTGTATCTGTATCACAAACCAGTGGGCATCGACTGCAAACTGCGCGCGGACGATCCCAGCAGCCTGATCCATCACCTTCCGCCTGGTGTGCGAGTCTACCCCATTGGTCGCCTGGACAAAGACAGCCGCGGACTGTTACTGCTCACTAACGACGGTGAGCTATGCAATCGCCTGATCCACCCAGACCACCACCAGGAAAAAGAATATCGTGTCGTCGTCGACAGACCATTCGATCCGCAGTTTTGCGCTAGGATGAGTGCAGGTGTCCCCGTCGATGGCGTGATGACGCAAGCTTGCCAGGTAAAGCCACTCACACAGGACACCTTTACTATTGTTTTGAGGCAGGGAATGAATCGTCAGATCCGCAAAATGGCACGGTATTGTGGCTATCGGGTGATCGATTTATATCGGATACGTATTGCCAACCTGATACTGGATCCCGACGCTCTGCCCTCGGGGCAATATCAGCCCATCTCGTTCACTGAGTTAGTACTGGAAGAGAAGAAAAAAGAGTACCGCCCAACCAACATCCTGGGCGGTAAAAGTAGCATCGGATAACAGTATAGCGAGCTGCTGACGACAACACACTGCGGCATATTGTCGCACCATTATTTCTCCCTATTATGCTGAATATTCTTCAAGGCACTGGTAATTCGCCGCCTGGCCAGTTAGTTTCTGTGTTCCGATATCATTGGAAGTCATAAGCATGGAATGGATAGCGTTTACCTGTCTGGCCGCATTTAGTCAGGCCTGGCGTAATGCCCTGCAAAGTCGTCTCAGTGAACATGCCAGTGTGGCCGGTGTGACGCTCGCACGCTTTCTGCTCGCCACACCAATGGCGGCCCTGTATTTGCTGGGTTTGTATCAATGGCAGTCAGTGCCGGTGCTGACCATAACGCCCTCATTAATAAGCTATGTACTGGGTGCCAGTGTCATGCAGATCATCGCCACCGGACTGATGGTGATACTGTTCAAACGCAACAACTATGCCGTTGGTGTGGGCCTGGCCAAAAGCGAAGCCTTGCTTGCGGCAGTACTGGGGATGGCTTTTTTCGGTTCACACCTCAGTCCATTCGGCTGGCTGGGCGTTCTGCTCGGCGGTATGGCTGTCCTGTTACTCAGCGGCGTGACGTTACGCCACTTTGTCCCCGCCACCGCACTGCTCGGACTTGCCTGTGGTGGCGCATTTGCGCTGACCTCTTTATGGGTCCGAGAGGCCAGCCTCACCACAGGACTGCCCTTTCCCCATAGCGCTGCCTGGGTGCTGTTATTGGTACTTTCCTGTCAGACCTTACTGTTGGCAAGTTACCTGAGTTATGCGGAACAAAGTTCATGGTATACGTTATGGCAACAGCGCCGGCTCACCAGTGCCATTAGCCTTACCAGCTGCATCGGATCTATTGGCTGGTTTAGTGCTATGAGCCTGCAACACGTGGCCTATGTCAAAACACTGGGTCAGATCGAGGTCTTCTTTACGCTGGCAATTGCATTTTGGTGGTTAAAAGCCCCCGTTGCCAGGCGTGATACGCTGGGACTACTACTTATCGCACTCGCTGCCATTTTGGTAATGATGGGCTAGGTTTCTGTTGCAAAGTAAATTTTCGGGGAAAAATAGCTGGCACTTCCTATACTGAAGATATCGCAACAATAATGACTGAGTGCCTTACGTGCCGATTGCACAACATTTTTATAGTCAGCCTGACGAGGTTGAGCTGGTCAAAGTGAAACTGTTTAAGCAGGTCGCTTATTACTGTTTATGCTTACATTTGCTGTTTATTTTTGCCTTCTGGTACAGCCATGTTTATATTCTGGCCATCGCCAATATCGCCAGCGTTGTCGCCTGGGCAACAGGTATTTATCTGCTCAACCGGGGCCACAGCCATCTGGCGCTCAGAGTATTTTGTATTGAAGTGACCGCCCATTCCGTGCTGGTTTGCGCCACACTCGGTATGGACTATGGTTTTCAGTATTACCTGTGGACCATTGCCTGCATGCTACTGCTGGATCTACAATTAAAACTGCGACTCGCCATCACTTTGTCTTTAAGCTTAATTGTGTTATTTGCAGTCCTGTTTGAGCTTTATGACACGGTAAATACCACCTTTGCATTTCGCGACTACGCCCGCCCCATCCACTTTATCAATGTGTTTATCTGCGGCCTGCCCATGATTTATGTCATTGGACAAATACGCGAAAGCACCTTTATTCAGCGTCGGCAGCTGGCGACGCTGGCCGCGAGAGATCCGCTGACTAACTTATTTAACCGCCGTTATGCAAAGGAGCTGATCTTAAGAGCCCATGCCAGTTGTGCACATAATGAACAGCCTCTATGTGTGGTGATGGCCGACCTGGATCACTTTAAACAAATCAATGATCAGCTGGGCCATGATATGGGTGACGAAGTACTGCAAACCGTTTCTGATATTCTGCACAAACATGTGACCGATCAGGATATTGCCGTGAGGTGGGGCGGAGAGGAGTTTCTGTTAGTGCTGGTCGACTGTAATCTGGATCAGGCGGTGCATCGGCTGGAAACCCTGCGTCAGACTCTTGAAATGCAGCGCTTCAACGGCAATGAACTCACCGCAACCATGAGCTTTGGTGTGGCTCTGTGGCATACTGCCCTGCCCTTTTCAGTGGCATTGCAATTGGCCGATGACGCGCTATACACCAGTAAAGCACAGGGCCGCAATCGCGTAACCGCAGCCCAGTCCAGTTAGTTCATGGGAGTAAAGGTAATACGGTGGCTGATTTTACCCGGTAACAAGGGAACCGCTTCACCCTGAGCATAGCCACTGAACCCAGCCCGATAAAACGGCGACAAGGGATGGCCACTTTGGCCACCAGCAACGCTCATGATCGCTTTATCAAGGTGCCCGGGCTGAGCAATAAAGCGTTGGGAAGCGCCAAATGCGGGTTTTTGTACTGCCGGCATATAGCTGTCACCAAACCCAGGGACTACCGGCATATCGAGCAAACCGCTAAGCAGTGGGATCTGTCGGCTAAACGGGTGTTTGACTTCAAGTTGATTCACTCGCCCCCACTGCCATGCTGCCATGTCGCTTCCTTCAGACTCGCGCAGCTGTGCTTTAGCCGCCTCATATGCTGCCAGCAACAGTGCATCCCAGTCACTATAATTTTGCAACCACTGCGAAGGTTGCTGAGATATCAACTGCCACACGGCTGGCTCAAGATATCGTTTGAGAGGCGACAAGCTCCCGTCAACCTGTTGCAGGGTATTTTCTACCGGGGAAAACAATACATCGATCGTTTGATCACGAAACCGCCTGACCAGGGTATAGCCGATCGAGTCCGGACAGGCACATGCCTGCCAGTCAGCCAGATATGTAAGATCTCGTGAGTAGTACGCTTTACGACTCTCAAGTAGCTCACTCAACAGCTGGTGCCAGGGCATCAAAAAGCGTGCCTCATTATCGAGCTGTAAACGCATAAAATCGGCTTCGTTAAACTGGGATTGCGCCTTCAACCGATCACGGATCTGCTGAGCCCGGGCACCCAGTGCGTAGCCCCCATCGCCAAACCGCTGATGCTGTTGTGCCGATACAACTCGGGAGTTAGCAGTCCAGATCTTGCCATCCGCGGGATTTTTCACGACCGGCCGATCCACTTCATTCCGTTGCCAGCCAGCACTGTAGTCCTGACTAATAACAGCCAGATCGCTGGGAGTTTTTCGGGCCGGTACAGCACCGGTCGGCCGCCATGCAGCATTTCCACTTGCATCGACAACCACCATATTTTGAACCGGAATAGCGATATGCTCAGCCTGCTGCAGTGCATCATCGACAGACATGGTTTGTTCCAGCCCAGTCAGGCCAAGATTAACCGCGTAGTTGCGATGTGCTACCCAGCTTAGTGCATACGCTTCCCCCTGGATATGCTTAACCGGTCCGTAGTCACTGAGTGTCAGGGCAAATTCATGACGCTGATCACCCGGTAATCGCAGCACTTCTGTGACCTGCCAGGTTTTATCACTATGCGGGTCGAGCTTGATCCAGTCTGCGGTATCCAGATAACCATTGGTGAACCCCCAGGCAATATGGTCATTACTACCTACAACAATCGCAGGAGCTCCGGGCAAAGTGACACCGGATACCTGCACGGGATTGCCAGCTGCGGTGTTGTAATTAAGTTGTGCCCGGTACCAGATAGCCGGTGCGTTCAGACCTAAATGCATGTCATCTGATAGCATTGCAGCCCCTGTATCAGTATGCCCCCCGGTTACTGCCCAGTTATTACTACCATAAATCGGCAACTCCTCAATCTTACGCCATACATCAAACTGAGCAATGTCGCCTAATTTTGGTATCAAAACATCATTTATGCGGACTTCACTACCATCAAGTGCAGCCTGATAATTACTAGGTTGAATAATAAAATCCACCATTTCTTTGCCAAGCAAAGACTCAACCAAAATAAGCGACTCATCTCTTTTTAAGGTACTAGCTTGTAAATCCAGGTACATACTAAAAATAACCAACAGACTGTCTTCTGGCTGCCAGGGTCTAGCATCTGCACCTAACAAGAGGTATTCAAATCCCTTCACACCGCTTTGTGCTTGTCCTTCATTTACCCCTTGCGAATAACGCGAAAGCAAAGTTTGGTCTGACTTAGGCAGTTGCTGCAAGATGCGCTGGCTTAGAGCACGAAACTGGTGAAATCGTAATCCCTTATCAAGTTCAATGGCCGCATCTCCAAATAACTCACTCAGCTCTCCAGCAGCATTTCGACGCAGCAAATCCATCTGAAAGAAGCGATCCTGACCATGTGCAAAGCCCAGCGCATAAGCAGCATCATCCCGATTCTGTGCTGTGATCACACTCTGACCCAGCGCATCACGCTCCAGCGTCAGTGGTGCGCTTATCGCCGTTGACTGCCCCTGCCCATCGAGCGCAGGCAAGCTCAAAGATAAGATCCCGTACACGACCGCACTGGCTGCCAGTGCCAACAACACTAAGGTCGCTATAGTACGTCTTAACCAAGTCAGCATACTCTCTCCTTATTGTGAGTGATTAATGACCTAGCCAGCTTAGCGCTAAATATCCTTGATTGCATTATCGTATTACATGACAAGTCTGTGAATCCCCGTTGGGACATGCCATTGCCGACGATAAGAAAGCTCCGCTACAACAATCACTTTAGTTCGTGCGCTAAGCCACTGTGCGATCGCGATCAACATCGGCAGGATTTTTAGGCATAAATTACCTCGGGTCTTGGCGAGTTTTCATACAGACAACTATAGTTAAATGATTCAAGGATACTTTTTCACGTTTACATGCAGACCATACAAGTGCTGTCGTCAAGGAAAGCTTTTTTAACCCGCTTTATGGTGGGGGCACTTTTGTTGGTGATTCTGGCTGCAGGCTGGTACATCGATGGCATCAATGAGCGCCGCCTGATAGAGGTTGAGAAAAACCGCACGTTTGAAGAGCTCAATGTTTATCGCACTCAGATAGAAGGCACATTGGCTGCAAATATTCAGTTGGTTCGGGGGCTCGCCATTGCCCTTGCACCTCAGCCAAATTTGGATCAAGCGCAGTTTGAACGCTTTGCTGCTCCCTTGTTCGAGACCAGTAAAGTATTGCGTAATGTGGGGGCGGCACCTGATATGGTGTTGCAAATGGTGTATCCGCTCGAGGGAAATGAAAAAGCCATTGGGCTCAATTACCTCACCCACCCACAACAAAAGAAAGACGCGATTAAAGCCAGAGACACGCGCAATATCGTCCTGGCAGGCCCTTTAGAGCTCATTCAGGGCGGCATGGCGTTGATTGCACGGATCCCTGTATACGTTGACAACGACAATTTCTGGGGGCTTCTTTCGGTCGTTATTGACATGCCCAAACTATACGAACAAGTGTCACTGAACAAACTCGAAGGTGACTATCTGATAGCGATCCAGGGCCGAAATGGCCTGGGTGACAGCGGTGAATATTTCTATGGCTCTCCCACCATTCAGGAGCATAACCCACTGGCATTCACCATTCATGTCCCATCGGGTAGCTGGGTAATGTACGCAGCCCCGCGCTATGGATGGAAGGCCTCATCAGCCGCCTTATGGCCTTTTCGACTGGCGCTGCTGACCATAGTGATATTCTTCTTCTGTGCATTTTCGTTTTACACGCGCTTGCTTTCTGAGCTGAAAAATAAAACCAATGCGCTAACCAATATGGGCTCATTGGCCAAAGTGGGCGCCTGGTCGGTTGATCTGGCGTCTCATCAAATCACGCTGTCCGATGTGACACGCCAAATATTTGCCGTACCATCACACTATCAGCCCACCTGGATGAGTAGTACCGAGTTTTTCAAAGAGGGGCCCCATCGCAAGAAGTTTCAGGATCATATGAATCAGGCGATCAAGTATGGCAAACCTTTTGAGGATGAATTCATCGTCCAGCCACACAAAGGGCAGGAATGCTGGGTGCTCATCAAAGCACAGGCCAAACAGCACAATGGCTGGACTTTACAAGTGTTTGGGTCAGTGCAAAATATCAATGACCGCAAACTGATGGCAATTGAGCATGAAAAAGTAGCCAGAAATAATGAATTACTGGCCCAACTCAGTACCCATGAGGCCATACTTAATAATCACACCGACCGCGCGCAAGAATTATGTACCGACGCAGTTTGCCAGGCTGCTCGCGCGTCCCGCGCCAGTATTTGGCTGCTCAGTGACGATCACTCGTTACTATATCCAACCTGTTTCAGCAATACCCGCCGAGACAGCCTGCAGCACTTCCCGCCCTGGCGCAAGGCGACTTTACCTGGCCTGTTCTCCGCGGTACTGAGCAAGCAAGTTATAGAGGCCAGTACAGCAACCAAACACCCAATCACCCGGCCTCTGGCTGATCAATACCTCGATCCGTTTGAGGTCGAAGCTATGCTCATTACACCCATACTGCATCGCGGCGCCGTGTGCGGGATACTCTGTACTGAATACGGTGATCCATACCCGGACTGGACAGACAGTGACAGACGCTTTGTGCATGCCATTGCCGCTATGCTAGCCAGTTTGTTCAGCGGACAGCAGCAGCAGCAGGCTAAACGAAAAGCGATCATAGAAAAAGAGCTGGCTGAACAGTCTGCCAAAATTAAAGCTGATTTTCTGGCCAGTATGAGCCACGAGATCCGCACCCCGATGAACGGTATTATTGGCATGCTGGAGATACTTGGCAATTCGCAACTCACAGACACGCAACAACGTAATCTGTCGCTTGCACAAAGCTCGGCAGAGTCATTGCTCACTATTATCAACGACATTCTGGATTTCTCTAAAATTGAAGCCGGTAAACTGAATATTGAGCAGATTGAATGTGATCTGATCCAGATTATCAGTGACTGTTTTGCAGCCTTTGCACCACGAGCCAATGACCAGCAAACTGAACTCTTTATCGATAGTCGTAATATGCAATATCAGTACGCTAAGACAGATCCGCACAGGCTCAAACAAGTGCTCAACAACCTGCTTAGCAATGCCGTCAAGTTTACCGAAGGCGGTAAAGTGACCCTGACATGCTATACCGAACGCACCAGCGACCAGTCTCGCTTGTGGTGCAGTGTAGAAGACACGGGCATCGGTATTAGCAAGCAACAACTGAGCAAAATTTTTGATTCTTTTACGCAGGCCGATCCTTCAACCACACGCAAGTTCGGCGGTACAGGGTTGGGGCTAACCATAGCCAGACAGCTGTGCGAACTTATGGGCGGCGCCCTCAACGCTTACAGCAAACCCAGTATTGGGAGCACCTTTACGTTTTATATTGAACTCAGTGATCCACAACCAATCCGGGCGTTGGACGCCAAAAATGACAGCCTGTATGTTATTGATGCGCACTCACCGTCTGATCTGGCTGCTCGGCATATGCTGGACGCCTGGCATATCCCAACCGAGCACTTTGAGAACGTGACGCAAATGCTGGAGTTTTATAACACCAAAGAAGCGCATCAGCCCGCCCTGATCATTGCCACACAAGTGCTCAGCCACTCATCGGACTCTGACATACAGAGCCTGATAAAACTGATAAAAGTAAAACAACTCAACTATGCTCTGCTATGCCATACTATGCAGGAAACCGAAGCCTGGCCTCAGTTTTCATCGAATAACCTGCTGCTTGCGCCTCTGACCCCGGCCAACGCCTTATCTTTAGTTAAACGCAAAGAGCCCAAAGCCGCAAAAGTCGTCGAAAACGTCTGTCTGGATGTCGAGATTCTGCTTGTAGAAGACAACAAGATAAACCAAACCGTTGCAACCACCCTGCTTGAGAAGCTGGGTGCCCATGTCACCTGCGCACACAATGGTCTGGCGGCGATTGGCCATCTCAAGGTACGAGAGGAGCCTTATGCGATCATTCTCATGGATTGCCAAATGCCCGAGATGGACGGCTACACAGCCACCAAAGAGATCCGTGCCGGCATTGCGGGCGAACATCATCAACAAACACCAATCATTGCCCTGACCGCGAATGCCATGGAGGGTGATGAAGAAAAGTGTCTGGCTGCCGGTATGGACGCCTACCTTAGCAAACCCATCAATTTCAATGCACTGAGTAAAATGTTGCAGCGCTGGGTCGATGAAGCCAAAACCTGCTGATACAGCTGACAAAAGTACACTTCATTCATCTGAGGCCACTATGCAAGGCCGTTCAAATCGCATAGAGTAAAGTCATGAAAAAACCTGATCTGCTGCGCACCACCAGCAGCACATCTACTAGGGAAGAGATATGAATTTATCCAAGATTGAACAGCGGATCATTGGCTGTCTGCTGGAAAAGCAAACGACAACGCCAGATCAGTACCCACTCTCACTCAATGCCCTGACCAATGCGTGTAATCAGAAATCGAACCGAGAGCCGGTGATGTCTGTGACCGAGTCTGACGTACTGGACACCCTGGCTCAGCTTGAACAAAAGCGCATCGTCGTTTGTGACGAAGGGCTATCCGGCAGGGTAAACAAATACCAACACCGCTTTTGCAATAGCGAATTTGGTAGCCTGAAACTGACCGAACAACAACGCGCCATTGTCTGCTTGTTGTTGTTACGTGGACCTCAGACTCCGGGAGAATTGCGCACTCGTAGTGGCCGGCTGGCAGAGTTTGCAACGGTTGGCGAAGTTGAGGCTGCACTGAATGAGCTACAACAACAAGAGCTCGTAATGCGCCTGGCCAGAGAGCCCGGTAAACGAGAATCACGGTACCAACATCTGTTCGGTAACCCAGAGGATGACGAGCAAACAGCGGTAAGTGCATCAGAGCCGGCCGTGAACCTGGATGAACTGCTGCAGGAAATCGATCAGCTCAAACAGGAGCTACAAACTATCAAGCAGCACCTGGGTCTGTGAAAAACAGATCTAATCTTTAATAAATTCAAGTAAACTTAGAACAATCAGACATAATTGGACCAGCCGTAGAATACGGGTGGTAAGAGGAAACACCATGCGTGATGCGATCATCGCTGAAATGAAAGTTCAGCCTACCATTGATGTCGCGGCGGAAGTCGCCCGACGTGTTCAGTTTATTAAACAGACGCTGATTTCAGCCCATTGCCATAGCCTGGTTTTGGGGATCAGTGGGGGTGTTGACTCCTCAACCTGTGGCCGTTTGTGTCAGCTGGCCATTGACGAGCTGAATGCTGAGCAAGGTTGTCAGGGTTATCAGTTTATTGCCATGCGCCTGCCATACGGTACTCAGGCTGACGAAGAAGAAGCGCAGCAGGCGCTGGCGTTTATTCAACCCAGCAAACGCTTAACCGTTAATATCAAAGCGGCTGCTGATGCTATGCATGAGCAGGCGCTTCAGGCTATGCAAGACAGTGACACCACAGTGCCCAATGCAACCCTGGTTGATTTTGTCAAAGGCAATGTCAAAGCCAGACAGCGTATGGTTGCGCAGTATGAAATCGCCGGCCTGACACGAGGCCTGGTGGTTGGGACCGACCATAGCGCAGAGAATATTACCGGTTTTTATACCAAGTTTGGCGATGGCGCCTGCGACCTGGCGCCTCTGTTTGGCCTTTCCAAACGACAGGTAAGGGCTTTAGCCGACCATCTGGGTGCTCCACAGTCACTGGTACATAAAACCCCAACTGCCGATCTGGAATGCGATCGCCCGGGGCTTGCTGATGAGGAAGCACTTGGCCTGAGCTATGATGACATTGACGACTTTCTGGAAGGCAAACCTGTCAGTTTGGATGTTGAGCAACTGCTGATCGGTATTTATCTTAAAACACAGCACAAGCGTCAACCTATCCCTACCATTTACGACAGTGAATAAGTGACAGACGCAACGCCCTGTGATCTGACCCGCGTTATATGACGTACAAAGCCAGACGCACAACGCGGGGCTAAACTCGGGCGCTCGCTCTACTGCACGCCCGGCAGCGCACTCTACTCGTTAACTCTGCAAAGAAGGATACATGCCAATGACATCGCCGATTTTGATTACCGGAGCCGCACAACGTGTAGGACTGGCGATGGTTCAGTACTTTGTTGCTGAAGACATCCCTGTGATCATGACATATCGCACAAAACACCCGGTCATCGATACGCTGACTGAGCAAGGTGTGACTTGTATACAGGCCGACTTTAATCAGCCGGATGCCGTGACAACACTGATCACACAGGTCCAACAGCATACTAATGCGTTAAGCGCAGTTATACACAATGCCTCGAGCTGGGACTGTGAAGCCAGTAATCCGGATCACAATGCACTATTCGATGCCATGATGCACATACATGCCAAAGTTCCCTATCTGCTTAACTTGGGGCTGGCACCTTTGCTACAAAACCATGAGAGCACAGCTGATATCATCCACATTACAGACTATGTGGTCGAAAAAGGCAGTCCAAAACACATCGCTTATGCCGCCAGCAAAGCGGCACTGGATAACCTCAGCCGCTCCTTTGCCGCCAAGTATGCACCTAAGATTAAGGTGAACTCAGTCGCGCCATCGCTGATCATTTTCAACGAGGATGACAGTGAAGAGTATAAGGTCAAGACTCTGAAAAAATCCATCATGGGTATTGAACCAGGCTGTCGCGAAGTGATCGATGCCGTCGAGTTGCTGCGTAAAAGTAATTACATCACCGGTCGTACCCTGGCCGTTGACGGAGGCCGCCACCTGAAATAGCAGGCCTGAGCGAATCAACTACAGTGAGTTTTATTATGCATGAAGAATTAAAAAGCAGTTTCCAGCAAATCATCACCGCCGTTGGCGAGGACAAAGATCGAGAAGGGCTGCTTGATACCCCTAAACGTGCAGCCAAGGCCATGGAATACCTGACTCAGGGCTATCGCCAGGAGCTAAGTGATGTGACCAATAATGCCGTGTTTAGCTCTGATGCGGATGACATGGTTCTCATCCAGGACATCGAGCTTTATTCAATGTGTGAACATCACCTGCTACCCTTTGTGGGTCGTGCACACATCGCTTACATTCCCAATGGCAAGGTGTTAGGCTTATCTAAGTTTGCACGCATTGTGGATATGTACGCGCGCCGCTTCCAAATTCAGGAACAATTGACCCACCAGATTGCGCAGGCAGTCGAAGAGGTTACCGGAGCGCGCGGTGTGGGCGTGGTGATCGAGGCCAAACACATGTGCATGATGATGCGTGGAGTTGAAAAACAAAATTCGCAGATGCGTACTTCAGTCATGCTGGGTAACTTCCGTGAAGACGCTAAAACACGCAATGAATTCTTACAACTACTAAAACGCTAAGGACCGCTTATGCACACGGCGATCATCAATATTACCAATCTGAGGTTACGCACTTTTATCGGGTTCAATCCCGAGGAGAGAGAGAAAAAGCAGGATGTTGTGATCAATATCGAGATCCACTATCCAGCCGATGCGGAGTGCTTATTTCATGATGAAGTCGGCCATGCACTGAACTACAAAACCATCACCAAAGCCGTGATCGCCAAAGTGGAAGACGGCCACTTTCTGCTGCTGGAAAAGCTGGTTGCAGACATTCTGACTGAATGTCACCAGCACCCGGATGTCAGTTATGCCAAAGTAAGAGTCGATAAGCCACATGCTCTGCGCTTTGCCGATTCTGTGTCCTTAACACTGGAGTGGCGTAAGCCCATTTAATAGCAATCAGCGTAATTAGATTGGTATTACCTTTTCTGGCAGCGGGTTACACCAAGCCGGCTGCCAGCCCTATCACTACTGCATAGCGCAGGCCTTTGCCCAAAAATACCAGCAACAAAAAAAGCCCGAAGCGAACCCGAAATACACCCGCAATCAGGGTCAGTGGATCGCCAAAAATGGGTAACCAGGCAAACAACAAACTAAAGGTGCCATATTTTTGAAATTGCCTTTGCGCCTTGTCCATTGCCTGTCTGGAAACCGGAAACCAGCGACGCCCTTCAAACCTGCTTACTGCAGTCCCCAAATAGTAATTCACGACACTGCCCAGCACATTACCCGCTGTCGCACTTAGCCATAAGCCCCATAGTTCACCTTGCCGCTGTACAACCAACCCTGACAGCAACAGCTCCGAAGAAGCGGGTAGTAACGTAGCGGAAACAAAGGCTGATAAAAACAACGAAGCATACAACATAATAATGGGCGTCTACCAATGGCCTGTTTGACTCTGAGGTGAACTTACTCCCTGAGGACAAACGGATACACCGCTGAAACTTGCGCTCACCTGAAAAATACGCATTAATGAGGGTATTGTAACGCAAGGACCATAATAATGATAAAACGTCTCGCCATAGCCTCTGTAGTTGTCGCACTCGGCGCTCAACTCAGTGCCTGTAATGCTACACCCCATCCCGCACCTCACAGTAAAGGCTATGAAACCTATGTTCAGTCTGGAGATCTCTTCAAGCACACTCAACTGACCGATATTGATGGGCGGCCTGTACAGTTGGCGCAGGGCAAAAAGCTGGTCATCCTGTTCGCCACCTGGTGCTCTGATTCCCAGCGTACCTTAACTGAATTGAAAGCCTCCCAGCTGCTGGCTGATCCCACACTACAAGTCGTTGCTATTGGGCGCGAAGAAGACAACAAAACACTCAGCGCATTTCGTGAGTCATTTGGAATTGACTTTGCGTTGGTTGCGGATCCGGATAGACAGATTTATCAGCACTATGCGAATAAGGGGATCCCGCGCCTTATCCTGCTGGATGAGTACAACAAGGTGGTCAAAACACTCATTGGTGAGCAGCCCGGCATTGTCGAACAGGTCCGCTGGTAATGAGTACTGATGTTGTCAGCATACTGACCATGGCCAAGGTGATCCAAACGGCTGTCGCGCCGGTATTTTTGATCACCGGTATCGCGGCGACATTAGGCGTATTATCCAATCGTCTGGCCCGTATCACCGATCGCGCCAGGTTGCTCGATCGCAAGCTTAATAATAGTCAGGATGAAGAACTAAAAAGCCACCTGACCAGGGAAATGCGCACCCTGCTCAAACGCTCTCGCTGCATTCACGTTGCGTTTAGTATGAGCGTTCTGTCTGCATTGCTGGTCTGTGCCGTCGTGATGGTGCTATTTATTTCTCACCTGTACACTCTGTCATTGGGCGTTACCCTCTCCAGCTGTTTTATTGGTGCTATGCTGCTATTGATCTGCGCATTTGTCGCATTGCTGGCCGAAGTCTTTCTCGCCACTCGCAGTATGCGCCGTGGCATGATCTTTAAAGATATTGGTGACTAATGGCATTTCGTATCATAACAATTTGCTTAACTAAGTGTTCTGTTTTGAAGCGAGAGAACATGTTCGATAACCAGGCAAAGATTTTGCTATTTAGTTGTTCTAAATGAGAAATTCTTAACACAGTTAGCGCCATATTTGCTCCGTCAAATTGAACAGGTATTCAGTGAAATTGGTATTAGTACATAGCCAATTATATCGATTGGTATAACCGCACCGTCACATTACGCATGTAATGGCTCAAAAGCATTCAATGAGTCGCTCTGGCTGAAGTTTCAACTTGAGCGATCGCCCCAACCACCATCCTTTGCTTTCCATTCTTTCACTGAGCCATACATCCATTCTCTCAATTGTCACGCGACCACCTTTGTCATAGCAATCCGTATCAGATGCCACGTTCTGAGTAGGGTCTTCACCCCGCTCAGTCTCAGCGTACAGTATGAAACTGCGCACATAAAAAAACCGCTCTGGGCGAACCCAGAGCGGTTTTTTCAACTAATACTTAGTTAGTTGCTTACTTACGCTTACGGCGACGTAGTGCTGCAAACGGTGCTGCAAGTAACGTCAACCAAGCCAGTGAACCTGAATCGTCGTCGTCATTGTCATCACCGCCGGTTACGTTAGTCACGTTAACACGTACAGTTACAACCTCTGATACAAATTGTGCAGAGTCTTTCGCCTGAACCTGGAAGCTCACTTCTTTTTCAAATTCGAAGTCAATTTCGCCGTTCACACGGATAGCGCCATCAGCGTCAACAGTGAACAGGTTAGTTCCAGTTACGATGAACTCAGTTACAGGTGATACGTCTGCATCTGGGTCAGAGTAAGCCAGTCTGCCAATCACAGTGCCTAGCTGAGCGTTCTCAGTTACTGAGAAGATTTGACCGTGGTCAACCACTGGCGCGTGTAGTGAAGGATTAAGTACTACATCAACAGTGACTTCAACCATCTCAGACTTCAGACCTACGCTGTCTTCAACCATTACTTTGAACGTGTAGCTTGGTACTGCCAGCTGGTTGATTTCAGCCGTTGTAACCAGCTCACCTTTGTCGTTGATTTCAAACAGGTCAGTGCCTTCTACTTCACCACCAACAATGCCTTCAGCTGCGCTTTCAAAGACAGTGTAGTCAAGCATACCAACCACTGTACCCGCTGGCGCACCATCCATCATGCTGAACATTTGACCGTGTGCAACCACTGGCATTTCGTCATGTTCGTTGGTCACAGCGATTTCAACGTCAGTCATAGTCGAAGAACCCATCGTGTCCATCGCCATCACTTTCAGCTCTACGCTCTCAACACCCATCTCAAAGTCCAGGTACTCAGAGCTTACCAAAGAGATAACCCCTTTGCTGTCGATAGCAAAACTGTCTGAATACATACCATCCAGGCTGTAGCCCAGGATTGGGAATGCAGGTGAGTTTTCACCGAAGCTTACAGTCGCTACAGCCATTGGCTCAGCGTTCTCACTCACGCTCAGGTCACCGTCAACAACCAGCTCAGGTAATGCTGGAACTTCCAGGTCACCTGGCACAACTGCCATTATGTTTGTACCCTCAGTTGACGTGAATGCAAACGGCATATCGAACTCAACAGTCGCTTTTGCACCAGGAGCAAGCTCTTTCAATGCTTCGCCTTCACCGTCTTTCAGTGTCACAGTTGGGTTCATACCGAAGATAAAGCCACCGCGTGCTGAATCCAATGGCGCACCCCAGATACCTGTCTGCCAGTGAGCTTCACCAACGAATGCCTCAACACCAACTGGCATACCAAGCATATCTGCATTCAGTCCAAACAGGTCAGAACACGCTGTGAAGGTCACAGTGTCTTCACCTGACTCGTGCAGCATAGGTGTACCCCACTCCCACTGGTCATCGCCATTAACGATTGAACCAATCAAGGTACGGCTACGACCACGTACTGCTGGGTTGTTACCAGTATCGTTCAGTTTAGTAACAAACTTGTCAGCAACACCGTCGTTGTTCAGGTCAAGCTCTAAACGGTAACCCGCCTGACGCAAGTGGTTGATACCATCTTGTAACTGTAGTGAGAAAGTAGTCGAAACTCCTGAGTCACAGTTGTCGTTCAAGAATGCAACCGTAGTCAGTGCTTTGATGTCAAAACGACGGTCATCATCTTCGCTGGTCAATACAACTTGTTCAGCCATACCTGAGATAGCTACAGCACCCGTGTTCTCAACCATCAGCGATGACATTTTCTCACCCGCTTCAATGCTGAACTCAGCTTCTGCTGCTGCTTTTGGTAGTACGTGGTATACAACGTGCAGGTCGTGGTCACCTTCAGTTGCTGCATCATCAAAGATAAGTGCACCGTCATACTCAGCCAAATCTAGTGCTGCAACATTTTCTGCCAGCTCATCGTTATCGAACGGGTTCATGATGCCAAACTCAGGTAGCTTGCTTGGATCAATAGTCATGTCAACGTCAATCAGAATTGTCTGATTTGCTGGTACAGTAACCTGTGCCGGATGTTCGAACGTTACAGCGCCTGAATCCACATCATTCTGATAACGGTGGTCCATACGCAGGGTATACGTACGCTCTTCGTTTGAGTAGTTACGTAGTACTACAGACTTGGTATAAGTTTGAGTTTCAGAAAGACGCTTAGCACCGAACGACAGTGCCGCCTGCTTAGTATCAAACTCAGGCAGGTCCACCCAGGCTGCAACCGGAGACGCAATTGCTTTTTCAACGTCAACCAGACCAGCACCGATGCGGCTGATAGGTGCCAACGGTGAATCAGGGTTTACGTTTGTTGATTCGATCGTGATGTTCAGATCAGCGGTGTTCATCAGAATCGCTTTAACTTCCAGAGCATCAAGCTCAGGACGCGCTTCTTTTACCAGCGCCAATGCACCTGCTGTGATTGGGCTAGACATAGAGGTACCAGACTTACGGTGTAGCTGATCACCCGTACCCGGAGCTGCTGCCAGGATGTTTGAACCCGGAGCGGCAATTTCAGGCTTCAGCAGGCCGTCCATTGAAGGACCGCGTGATGAGAAGTCAGATACGCCACCTGGAGACGTTTTAACAACACCAGCAATACTGTAAGTGGCTTTACCGCCATCTTGCATTTGCTCTTTAAGTTTTGCACCCGCAGCAAAGTTCAGACCTGCTGACGGGATAGTCACGGTATCATCACTACCACCCATAGGTGCTGGTGTACCGTCATCGTTGTTGTTTGCGATGATTACAAATACTGCGCCACGCTCTTGCGCATTTAGTACTTTTTCAGTGAACGCACATGCGCCACGGTCAATAAGGACTGCTTTACCAGTAAAGTCCATGTCTGCAAACGGGTTAGCGCTTTCATCGAGATCACAACCATTTTGGTTTGCGTCAGGGTAAACCAGCTCGGCGTTGTCTTGAGTGAATGCAAAATCAACCTGAGGACCAAAGCTTGCAGGCTGAACAACCGTTGCTTCACCAGCAACCGTTGCTTCGCCATACAAACGCTCAAAAGTTGGGTGTGTCAAAGAGGCAACAGATAGCGCGTTAGGCGTCGTACTTGGGCCACCAACACGGAAAGGAATGTCATCGTCGTTACCAGCAGAGATAATCAAGTTAGTGCCCAACTTAACTGCACGCTGGATCAGGTAACCCGTACCAGAAGACACATCAGTATCACCAAACTCACCACCCAGTGACATGTTCATCAGGTCTACACGGTCACTGATGTCGCCGTCACCATTTGGATCCATTGCTGACTCAAGTGCTTTAACCTGTGCATCGTACGGACAGCCACCACCACACACAGAGTAAACGTAAAGTTCAACATCTGGCGCAATACCGGTTAAATCGTGAGATACGTGCGTACCGTGGTCAGACAGCTCAACAGCATCTGGGTTGTACGTAGGATCGTCTTCAATCGGATCTGGGTCATCACGCATGTGGTCGTAACCACCTACCACAATACCCTGAGGCCAACTTACTGATGTTGGATCTTCAGCAGCCGCTTTATAGTCATCAAGTGTACCAGCCGCTTCATTGAATGCTTTGTGAGTGTAGTCGATACCCGTATCTAGAACAGCCGCTCGAACGCCTTTACCTGTCACGTTCAAATCGTTACGCACTTTAGTTGCGCCGATGTAGTCAGAGCTTGCTTCAACAAACAAACGGTCTTCGCGTAGTGGAAGAATTTGCTCAACCATCTCGTTTTTGCGTAGCGATTTAAGCGTTTCTTCAGACGCTTGTACGATCAACGTTGAGGCCAATACTTTCGTTGAGCCTAGGATCTTAACACGCGGGTCAAGTGCACGGATCTGCTCTTTCATGCGGAACTGAGCCTGCTGCACAGATGAGAAAGTTTGCTTCGCAGCTTCAGTGCTGTATGTGCCCTCAGACATCAGGTCAACCGCAGTAGATTGTTTCAGAACAACCAAAAATGCTTCTGCTCTTTCCTGTTCCGGCTTACTAAGCGCTTCAGCTTGTACTTTTAAAGAAGCTGGAGCTGCTGGAAGCTGCGTTGCAGCCGTGGCAGATGCTGCCATCAATGCACCAGAGACAGCTGTTGCTACCGCGGTGGCTTTAAATGAATACTTGGCCATAGTTTCCCCTAGGACTTGTTGTTGAAATGATGTTTCTTTTAATTTTAGAGAGTAGATTCGCTCATCAATATAATGTGACTTCACGGTTAATTACAATATTAAACAAACAAAGAAGTTACAAATTTTGCAAGCAAATCACATGACACATCATAACTCCATGTTTATAAAGAAATTTGAAACTGTAAACAAACGTAAACCAACCCATCATCATGTTGTCACATTGATGAGTTTGTAAAACGTAATGAACAAAATACACACAAACCGACTATCTAATCTAGTTCAGAATTCCCATCTCGTCTAAGAGACTTGCAATATCTTTTATAAAGCCTTAGAACAGAGTCAGTTTTTTTAATGAGGGGTCGAAATGAGAATTACACTTTTATTAACAAGCCTGTTAACTGGGCTGTCTTTGAATGTTCAGGCAAATTCATTATTCGAAAAGCCGGAAGATGCAATTGAATACCGTAAAGCAGCGTTTCAGCTGATCCGTTATCAGATTGGTGATATGGGCGACATGCTCAAAGGCAAAGTCCCATTTGACGCAGAACGCTTTAAACAACGTGCAAATAATGCAGCTCAGTTGTCAGCCATGCCATGGGAAGCATTCCCGGCAGGGTCAGATAAAGGGGCAACAGATGCCTTACCGGCTATCTGGTCTGACAGAGCAACCTTTGACAGCAAAGCACAGGCCTTCGCAGATTATGCTCAAAAGCTGGCTGTGGCGGCGGAATCGGGCGATAAGAAAGTCATTGGTGCGGCATTTAAAAACTGGGCGAAAGGCTGTAAAGACTGCCACAACTCGTTCAAAGATTAACTACCACTACAAGTAAGGCAGCGAATGCTGCCTTATCATCAAACGCTCAAGTGAGGTAAACGTCTAGCAAACCAGGTTTACCTGCAAACAAGCTCAATCATCTAAGAAATCTAGATCATCCTCTCCCAGATTACGCTTCAGGCGTTTTTGTTCCAAGTAATCATCCAGACGACGCTTCACCCGCTTCTTTTGCTGGGCCTGCAACTCTTTGTCTAACGAGCCAAAGTCGTCTTCATAATCATCATCTAACGGATCATAGGAAAATGTTTTACCCACGATAAGCTCCAAAACTTAAATTCGCTAATTAGTCCGGCAGTTCATGCAATGTTGAGCCTGCTTAACAATAGTATTTAGCGCTAAAATCAGGCGCTGAAAAGCAAGACATTTTTATCTATACGATAAAAATTTTTTATTATGAGTTTGCGCAAAAAACACACTAGTCAAAACCACCACTTTTTGGTCATATTGATGAAAAAAGCAGATAACGATTAGCATCGGAAAAGAACACATCCCCTTATTATTCAATCACTTAATAAATTGGCATTGTTCTTGTTGGTTCTCTCTTGTCATCAACACACAACGGAACACGATTATGAAAACTATACTGCTTGCTTCAACGTTGGCGTTATCTACTCAGGTGGCAGCCCACACAGATAACCATTTTTCGGTCAGCACGGATGAATGCGCTGTTGATTTTAAAAACGACGTCCAGATCACTCCTGATCAGGTATTTATCAAAAATGGCAATGGCCAGCCTGTGATGATAGATGCGCAAGGCTTCTTGTTTATTGCAGATCAACCCGTTTCGCTGAACCAGGATGAGCGCCTGGCCATGCAGACATA
The DNA here is from genome assembly GCF_005887115.1 of Pseudoalteromonas rubra. GTDB lineage: Bacteria > Pseudomonadota > Gammaproteobacteria > Enterobacterales > Alteromonadaceae > Pseudoalteromonas > Pseudoalteromonas rubra_F. Next base: position 56,561 of record NZ_PNCJ01000046.1, read on the forward strand.
TGCCGATACACTCCGAGCCGAGCTGCCCAAAGTGGCCAGTATTGCATTGCAGGGTGTAGAGCTGGCCGGTGTCGCTATTGAAGAAGTAGCCACCGCGTTTAATCTGCACAACTTCGATTCCTTATCTGTCTTGATGGATGAACTGCATACAGAGATTGAGGGCGCATTTTATCAGCAAGGCACCTTTGTGATGGGAGAACAGGCCTTCAATGAATTCGGTGAGCAGTTTGAGCATCAGTTTGAAGAAAAAATAGAACAAGCAATAGAAGGCGCTATGATGGAATCCATTGGCAGCCTGCTGGTCGCCATTGGCTCTGAAATGGTCAGTTCAGGCGGCGATATGGATCGCTTTGAACAGCGCATGGAAAACCTGGGTGCCGAAATTGAACAAAAGATAGAGCACCAGGCAAAAACTCTGGAGCAGCAAGCCAACGCTTTGTGTGGCAACTTTAAAACCATTGCAGAACAAGAATCTCAGCTCAGCGCTATGATCCCCCAGATGAAAGGGTATCAGTTGTTCGCGTATCGCTAAACCTCGTTTATCCCTGCACAGTCGGCCACACTTGCATAAGCCCAACACTTATCGCATGTGTGGCTGCTTTTTCGCTTGTGCCACTAAAGTGCCCAGCGTACGCACATACCCTTCCATATGCTCGCACCAGGGCAGACCATAGCTGATACGCACACAGCTGCGGTAACGCTCATAGGCGCTGAATATGGCACCCGGTGCGACGCTGATCCCAGCCTGAAGGGCGAGCTGAAAGAACAAGCCGCCATCATAACCCTCCCCCAGATCCAGCCACAATACACACCCCCCTTTGGGGTCGCTGACCCGGACGTGATCAGGAAAGTACTTCTGTACTGCCAGGCGCATTTTCTGCTTGTTGTCGTGCAGCCGCTTGCGTAACTGGCGCAGATGCCGCTGAAACTCGCCACTGGCCATGAAATCTGCCAACGCCCACTGATTCATCATGGGAGCCGAGCAGCTCAGCGCGCGCTTAAAGCGCTTCGCCCGTGCACTGTATGGTCCCGCCAGCATCCAGCCCACCCGGTAGCCAGGCGCAACGGTCTTGGAAAAAGACGAACAAGTGAGTACTTCACCGGGTTGGGCAAAGCACTGCGCGGGCCTTATCCGCTGCTCACCAAAATACAGGTCTCCATACACGTCATCTTCAATCAGTGTCACGTCGTGCTCACGTAGTAACTTCAACAACAGCTGCATCCGGGATTCGGGCATCTGGCTACCCAAAGGGTTATTGATACTGGTAGAAAACACACAAGCTTTAATGGGGTGACGTGCCAGCGCGGCACTGAGGTCGTCAAGCCACAGCCCATCGTCCGGACAAACAGGGATTTCAATCGCTTTCAGGCCAAGGTTTTCGACCAGCTCCACAATGCCAAAATAACAGGGCGATTCGATCGCAACGATATCACCTGGCTGAGTCACACACTGCAGGGCAATGGCTATCGCTTCCTGCGCCCCGTTGGTAATGATCAGGTCATCACTGTTCACGGTCAGACCCAGTGCCAGATACTGCTGCACGATCTGCGTTTTTAGCATCATCAGGCCATCAATGGCGCCATAGTCGAGCATTCTCTCCTGAGCCTGACGCATGGCCTGGCGCATACTTCTGGCTAAGGCCTGTTGAGGACTGGCAGCAGCTACAGGGTTGGCAAGCCCCAGCGGGGCCACATCGGGAAGATGGATCCCCTCATATACCTGCTCAATCAGTTGCTGTTTATTCACCATCACCGGTTTTGCCGGTAACTTACTGCGCTTGGGCGTGGCCGTGGGGTGACCGCTTTGCAAAAAGTAGCCAGACTTTTCCCGGGCCACGACCTGACCCGACATCTCTAACTGCTGGTAGGCTTGCTGTACAGTAGGAATACTGACGCGCAATCGGCCCGCCATCGCTCTGAGTGACGGCAGTTTATCACCTGGGCTCAGCAACCCCTGCTCCACCATCTCACGTATCACAGTGATCACTTGCTGATATAAATAATCGGGTTTAAGACTTGGCTGGCTCATGACACGCTCAATCTGTATAGGTTTAAAAACACATTTTTTGTATCTGGCATATACAGAATATATCGTTAAACTGGCCACGCTGACTAGTCCTTGTTGTGAGAAGAAAGAATGAACAACGTCTTTTTGTATACGATCACTGTCCTTATCTGGGGCTCAACCTGGCTGGCGATTGAGTTTCAGCTGGGCACGGTCGATGAAGTGGTTTCTTTGTTTTACCGCTTTGCAATTTCTGCGGCCTGTATGTGGTGCTATGTGCTGATCAAGCGCCCTCCGATGCGCTACTCGCTCACAGATCATGGCTTTTTTATGCTACTGGCACTGGGTAACTTTGGGCTAAATTATCTGTTGTTATACTGGGCGCAGGGCAGCCTGACTTCTGCTATGGCGTCGATTGCCTTTTCGCTGCTGCTGGTTGCCAATATCGTCAATACCCGGCTGTTTTTTGCCAAACCAATCGCCGGGCGTATTTATATCGGTGCGGCACTGGGACTGGCTGGTATTGTCAGCTTATTCTGGCAGGACTTAGTCAGCGCCGATCTGAACAGCGACGCATTCATTGGCTTGCTATTGGCACTGGCTGGCATGTTTATCGCGTCACTGGGCAATATGGTCAGTGTGCGTAACTCCAACCGCCAGATTGGCGTACTGCAGGGCAATGCCTGGGGTATGTTATACAGTGCACTGTTCCTGGGTGGCTATGTGGCACTCAGCCCGCTACAATTTAGTATTGAAGCCAGTGCCAGTTATTGGGGCTCTTTGCTGTATCTGTCGGTATTCGGTACCGTTATTGCGTTTGCCTGCTATTTCCATCTGCTCAAGAACATTGGACCTGAAAAAGCCAGTTACCTGATAGTCCTGTTTCCTCTGGTGGCCGTCACACTCAGCACCTGGTTTGAAGGGTTTGTCTGGCAGCTTAACACCTTTATCGGATTTTCTCTGGTACTGATCGGCAACGCCATAGTACTCACCCCCTATCAGCGTATTCGCGCCTGGCTTAGTCCGACAAGAACGTCTCAGGCAGAGTCCTGAGGTGTAAGGCACCCGGGAGGCTTCGGATTGTGACGGGTGTTTGCGCCACCAGGTCGCCATCCGCCTCCACCATCAGATTAGCTGTTGTAATGGTTATTTCAGCGCGTTTTTCACGATATACCCAGGGCAAGCGCTGGTGACATCCAACCAGCATCGCCGCAAATACCACTAAACGCTGCCACCAGGCGCAGGCACTAAACCACATACATTCCAGCTGACCGTCGTGCAGCCTGGCACACGGTGCGGGCTGCAACCCGGCTGCAAAGTAACGGCCATTGGCCAGCAGCAGCATCATCCCCTGCTCTAGCACAGGACCTTGCGACGTGGCAACGCTGATAGTCGGCGCGCAGAATATCTGCCTAATCCCACCCCAGACATAACTCAGCGCCCCGGCACGTTTGTTACCCCGCATGTCCTGTACCACCTCAGCATTAAAGCCAACCCCAGCAATATTGACGAAATAGCGCTCACCGATGGCGCCCAGATCTATCGCAATACTGTGAGCAGAAAAAACGGCTGCTCTCCAGTGTCGCTCTGCGTAACCAAACTGACGGCAAAAATCATTCCCCGTGCCTGCTGGCAGGCAAGCCAGTGTAACAGGTAAACCATGTATGGCATTGACAACCAGATTAATGGTGCCATCTCCGCCAACCACCACAACCTGTTGCTGGTCCTGCGCCAGGGTCCTGATCGCTTTGCAATCCTGACCGAAGAATCCACTCGTATCGTACCAGCGAACGGCCAGCTGACGTTGCTTAACCTGAGCCCGCAACCACTTTAACTGCCGTTGCAACTTCCACCCACTTCCAGGTTTATAGACAACTAACAAAACACCCTCTCAAAAACAAAATCAACTTATCTGAATAATTACCCAAAAATAAAGACACAAAAAGCAAAGATGAAATACAAAATACTGTTATTAAAAAACTTAACTAAAAAACACCTATTCACACAGTTGAATAAACAGTCACAAAGATGATTTAAACGGGATCAACAACCAGCACTTTCCATTAGTTTTTTTAATCCCTCAACAGCAATTTTTATCGTTTTATTTTTAGTCACAATGCGCGCAAAATAACCATGTCGATACAGACGACATTGTTACTTTTAAGATTTTAAGGAGTCAGACATGCTTAATTCAGCTGCAGCGTGCAGCAACACGCAAACCACCCTAAACACAGCCACAGCGCCTGGTATCAAGCGCCGCGTTAACCTAAAGGCCTGGTTAAACACTGTGGGTAAACAACTGATGTTAAGTCAGGTGGTTATGTATAAGTAAGTCTGCCTCGGGCATGTTCCCCCCCAACCGTACATGCCCTTTTTTCTGCACCCCCCTGTCACTCAATACCATAAAATACGCTTTATCGCCCAGATTTCATTCAAGGTATTAAAAAAAGCCACATTTGCGTACAAAAATTAAGCAAACAAATTAAAAACTATTTACAGCATCAAATTCGCTAAGTATTATCTTTGCCCATGGAGAGATGGCTGAGTGGTTGAAAGCACCGGTCTTGAAAACCGGCATACGTTAATAGCGTATCTAGGGTTCAAATCCCTATCTCTCCGCCATTTTTAAGTTTTTGCGCCGGAGAGGTGGCCGAGTGGCTGAAGGCGCTCCCCTGCTAAGGGAGTATAGGGTTTGTAGCCCTATCGAGGGTTCGAATCCCTCCTTCTCCGCCATTGCTTTTAAGAGAACCGCCTTTACTGGCGGTTTTTTTATGCCTGAAATAAACCTGTTCACAAATGAGAAGGTGGGTGAGAACCCTCGACCAGGGTTCGACAATTTTGTCTGGAACAAAATTGAACGCACTTCAGTGCGGCCCGCAGGGCAAAATACTGGACGTATTTTGTCATCCCTCCTTCTCCGCCATTAATGCTGAGAAAACCGCCTTTACGGCGGTTTTTTTATGCCTTAAATAAACCTGTTCACAAATGAGAAGGTGGGTGAGAACCCTCGACCAGGGTTCGACAATTGTGTCAGGAACAAAATTGAACGCACTTCAGTGCGGCTCGCAGGGCAAAATACAACCAGATACACAAAAGCCCCGGCACAATACCGGGGCCCTGGCTTACGCTTCAACGGCAATAATCAAACACCTTAGTTTTGTCTTGGATAAGCGCAATATTCGTGTGCGTTTTATGTATCGTCAGTCTAAGTTGCCAGTCTTCAAGTTTAGTGTCATCTGAAAGGACATCCGCTGTATCACCAAAATAGCCAAAGTTGACAGAAACAAGCACTAAATCATGTTTTTGACTCTGCTTATTATATTCCCGCGATACTTTCATTGACTGAAGCGCCGGAAAGAAGATCTTTTTAAAACAGGCATTTTTTATTGATAAAAACTGGTCCTGAGTTTCAACCTGAATTGACGCCAAAGTGTGATGGGTATTTTTTCTTACCGTATAAGCCGCACCATCCTGAGCATTCATGGTGATACTTACAATATCCTCATGAAAGCCGTGAGGCCCTGTATTTTCGAACTCTGCGGACCTGACCACAGCGCTAAAGACAAAAAGAAGTAGTAACAATGACCTACGCCTCATACTTCCCCGCCAATATTTTAATAAACGTGTTCAATTACAGAATTCCTTTGCATCAGTCATCGAGCACTTAGTATAAAAGCCTGGCGCCAGACTCACTCTCGTTCTGAACGGGTACCACTTTAAATTCGCTATAACCTGGCACTAACAGAACCGATTTCCCTGGACACCCACCACAAAACGGAACAAACTACGTGTATATTGTATGCAATATTTGACAATGTGATCATAAACCGTTTATGGTTATTGGGTACGAACAGTACACAGGGTTAATTTAAGGACAAAAGCAATGAAACTAAAATTAAGCAGTAAAAAGCTCAAATCGCTGTCTGAACGGCACTTAGTAGAAAATAGCCATACACCCGCCATTGCGGGCGGTGCGAACACCTGGACATGCCTTAGCCACATTGGCCCACCGGGACCACCACAACAAACCTGTAATGCGAGCGGATGGGGCAACTTTTGCTGATCGGGCTACTTTCCCCTCTCGTTCAGTAAAAATAGTACAGCACACTAAGGCCCACTGGTCAGTAAAAACAGCCGGATACAGCAAAGCCCCGCCACAATACCGGGGCTTTTCATATTGCATAGTCTGAACAGACATCATTAGAAGCCAATTAAATGCGCTAGTTTAGGTGGCTGTCCTTCAAGATCCTGTGATGTTTTTTTCATTAGAAGATTCTGGGTCAATGCTCAACAGATAGTACACGTACCATACACCTGCAATCCCATATATGAACAAGCTTTCTAACCCCCACCGAACGCTGCAACAGCAATACAATAAGGCGTTTTTTTAAAAAGCCCTTTGTCATGCTCAGTAAATTCCTCAGATTCAATAATCTTCCGATAAGATAAGAAGTAATAAATAGCAAAAAGAGGAACACCTAAAAAGTAACCCCCTTTTGTACTAAGAATGATCGCGACACTCATTGGAAGCTTCAAAAACAACAGTTTCTTGTTCACTAGAACCACCTTCTGCCTACATACTAGTCGCTGTTGGAGCTACACCAAATAAAATGCTCCCCCCCCTTACTTGAGGAAGTAAAACGTGTCCCCAGACATCCAAAGCACCAGCATTTAAGTACCTTGTCAAAACGGCATGCCATTTTCTCAGTCACTATCTTGACGCAACCTACTTGGTTTGTGAAGTCACAAGCATCTGAGCCTGTTGTGTTTTTCATAAGAGCAATAATCACCACCTGCCGCGTACCGAGCCGCCAGTCTTAGCATCAATGCCCGACTCCACACTCGTTGCACATTTCAGTGCTGGAATATCCGTATTCAAAAAAGGGAGAGCCAGAGCGTGTCACTTTGTCTGTGTTTTTGGTCGTCAGGTTTACCTGCGCCAGTAAGCAACATGCACAAAACCGGCTACCTGATCACCCTGACAACCGAACACTGAGTAAAAGTATGACTAAACCCGCATCCACAACACAGCTTGTTCACCCACTGGGCCAGCACATTATTGTCGATATTTTTGATGCCTCTAACCTCATCGGTGAGCAGCACATAGAAGAGATGATGATTGAATGTGCGAACGCAGCAAACGCCACCATTTTGAAAACCCATTTGCACCCATTTGAAACCAATGGCGGTGTGTCGGGCATGATCATTCTGGCTGAAAGCCATATTTCTATCCACACCTGGCCAGAATATAACTTTGCTGCCATGGACATTTTTATGTGTGGTGATGCACAGCCTGAGCTGTGCCTGGCAGTGATAGAACAGTGTTTTCAACCAGGCAAGATGGTGGTGAACACCCTCACACGAGGTGGCTCTGTCAGCCAGACCGGAGAGTTCCAGCCGCTTTTACATAACCAGTTACACGCAACGCAAAAAACCGCATAAAACGGAGTATACACGCACATGACTAAGATTAATTGGCATTATGAGCAAATGACAAGTGGCGTTCACATTGCACTTCGTTCAGAAAAAGATTTGGTAGAGGTAGAAACCGAGTTCCAGGATGTCAGCATTTTTGAAACCCGCCACCTGGGTAAAGTAATGCGCATAGACGATGGGATCCAGGTCACCACCAAAGGGGAGCACATTTATCATGAGATGATGGCACATGTGCCTATCCTCTTTCATGGTCAGGTCAAGAACGTATTGATCGTTGGCGGTGGCGATGGCGGCAGTGCCCGCGAAGTATTAAAACACCAGAGCGTAGAAAACGTGGTCATGGTGGATATTGATGAGCAAATTATTCAACTGAGCCGCAAGTACTTGCCAGAAATTAACAATGGCGCATTTGACGATCCCAGATTTGTACTGCGCATTGGGGATGGCGCCGACATCATCTCTCAGTACAGTGACTGTTTCGACCTGATCATCCTGGATGCGGCTGACCCGGATGGCGGTGCATCGGAAACCCTGTTCACCCAATCCTTTTTTGGTAACTGCTTAACCGCACTAAAAGCTGACGGCATTTTGGTGGCGCAAGGTGGTACGCCTTATTTTGAGCCCTATATGATGCAGTCGATGGTATCTCGTTTAACTCAGGCGTTTAACAATCCGGCTGGCATCTATATGGGCGGATGTTACGACTATTTTGGCGGCTCCCATGCGTTTATCTGGGCAACGCGCAGCGGCACCATCAACACACTGTCGCTCGCTGAGCTCGAAACACGCTTTAATCAGGCCGACATTCAAACAAAATACTACTCGCCGGAAGCACACTTTGGCGCCTTCTTCTTATCTAAAGATATGCGGGATTACGTCAACCAGGCCGTAAACTGTGAGAACGTGGATGAGCTGTCGATGCCTGCCGCTGGCGACTGGGATGACTATACGCCAGAAACCTCAAACCAGAATGAAGACGACGACTAGCGCTTATCCTGCTGACATAAAGGCAGATTAGTATGCAAGTCAGAGCCACTGAAACGACCAGCATCGTTGTCTCAGTGGCTTGTTTATTCCTGGCTCTGGCCCAACAGCCGGAGCGCAACCAGATACATGCGGGTGCCACACAAAGCGATGAAGCCATTATTTACGCTATTTGAAAAAATAGGCCACAAAGACACATTCGACAGCCAGTTGCATGAGGCCGAACACAATCTTCCGTTTATCCGCCAGTGCGCCAAAGAGTTTTCTGGTTGGATAGCCGTTGCATTCATCATTTCTTTGCTGGGCGGCTTATTGCAAATTGTGACCTTTGACTTTCTGGGTGAGCTGGTCGACTGGCTGGATACCTCCGGTGACAAAACACACCTGAACAATAAAGGATACCAGCTGGCATTGTTCGCCGTGGCCATTGCCGTTGTGCTCCCCGCACTCACCCTGGTTAAGAACCTGGTGTTTCATCAGCTGCTTGGGCCTAACCTGCAAAAAAACACCATTGTAAAACTGTACCGCACTTTAATAGCATCGCCTGCCAGTTATCACGAAGAAGATGACCCGGGTTCCACAGCCATTGTGATTGTGGATACCTCCGAAGCCATCATTGATGTGGTGTTGCAGTTCTGTGGCTTTGCCGGATTTTTACTGGCATTTTTGGGCGCGCTGCTGTTTTACGTCGGCAACATAGATGGCTGGCTGACGCTGCCTTTCCTTATCTGGACAGGCCTGTTTCTGGCCATGCTGCTCGGGCAGTGGATCCCCAACGCCAAAACCACCAACCGGCTGGAAGCCGAAAGCTGTGCACAGATCACCGGAAAATTGACTGAACGCTTTGCCCGGATCAGAACGGTAAAGATGCTCTCCGGCAGCGAATACGAGCAACAGTTTGCTGAAAAATGGGCGACCCGACACCGCAGAGTGGTGGCAAAGGAATTTCGTGTTTTCTCTCATTTTGCCTCTGTGGTTGGCCTGCTAAATGGTACTTTGATTGTGGGCACAGGGGCACTGTGTTTACAGCTTTGGCTCAATGGCAGCATCTCCGTTGGCGAGTTTTCTATGGTGCTGGCCCTGGTCTATCGGGTTATTTCGCTCTCGGAATGGTGTCAGGAAGAGTTTGACGCCTTTTTCGTTTCCTGGGGCCAGGTTACCGTGGGCAGAGAAGTGATTAACGAGTTTCTGGAAGATATTGAACCCATTGAAGACGCAGGCAAGTTCAATGTGTCCAGAGGAAAAATCACTTTTAAAAACGTCGAATTTGCGTATGAAAACAAAGCGCCCCTGTTCACCGATCTGTCGTTAAAAATCAAAGCCGGCGAAAAGGTGGGGATCATAGGCCCGTCGGGAGCAGGAAAATCGTCACTGCTGAATATGCTTGCCGGCATTGACGAAATTGAAGCAGGGGCAATTTACATTGATGGCAAGAATATCGAAGACTACCCCACAGATCAGATCTGTGGCGAGATCAGCTTTTTAAATCAGGATATTGGCCTGTTTAATCAGAGCATTTATGAAAACGTCGCATTTGGTTTAAATAACGTGAGCCGGGCGTCGGTCAGACACGCGCTTGAACAGGCCAATGCCCTGGAATTTGTAGAAGTATACACAGACGCCCGCGGCCGTAAGGGGTTAAGCGCGTTTATTGGTGAAAACGGCGGACAACTTTCTGGTGGCCAGCGACAAAGGCTGGCGCTGGCCAGAGCGATACTAAGAGATAAGAAAATACTGTTGCTGGATGAAGCAACCAGTGCTCTGGACCCGGCCTTAAAAGCCGAGTTTATCCGCTCACTTAACACGCTGATGAAAGGCAAAACCGTCATTTCTGTTGCGCATTCTTATGATGTGCTCGCCATGATGGACCGCATTATAGAGATTCAAGACGGCAAAATAATCAGAGATGGAAAACCTGCTGACGTTATCGATGCGATTGTGTAGCAAACTTTTAGTTTATTCGCTCAGCACTCCAGGCTATCGGGACAAGGTACTTTACTACCCAAAGCTCAGGCAAATAGCCTGGGCTTGTGAAGGGATTTAAACCAGAATTATTTCGTTCACTCGATTTGCATTATGTAACGCGCTAGGCACGCCAAATCTCTCTTTACAAACCCTTATTTTATTCAGCTCATCTCGCTGTTTTTAGATGGAACACGCTCACCATTGGACAGCTTAAACATAAACCCCAAATAACCGCAAAACCTTCCGGGTATTCCCGGTAAACTGATAAAGACATCAATGCGACTTTTACTTAAATTAGCAAACAATTATCTCAGTCTACCCGCCTGAATTATAAGACAAAAGAATGAACTGAGATATCTTATCGCCTCTTCGATAAATCCTTTCACTTTGAGGTTAAAAAAGTGTAGCATTTGTGTATCATTAATTATGATACTATCTCTGCCAGCCCCTTTATTTAAAGCAATTAACCACAAAGCATAAGGTTAATAAAGTTTTAATAGGGTTTTACCTGAGTTTAGATACAACACCGATAAAGACGCCAACATACCCAGCTTAAAACGAGGTCGCTTTAGCTGATCATGGTATGAAGCTTAGCGTGCTGACTAACACGCTTTTTCAGGGACAGAGACGTTTACATTAGCGGTAACGTGAACATCAAGATAATAAAAACGGAATACGAATTTGCCTTTAAAACGCATTTTCGGATCCAACCACATTTTATTCTTACTGCTTTTTACTTCAGCAATATTAGGAGGATGCATGAATCAAAAGTCATCTCGAAGAGATTTTATAAAAAAAATAGGCATGGGCAGCCTGGTTGTTGGGTTTAACCTGCAAAGCCAAAGCTGGGCAAGCGATCGCGATTTGCTCAACTCATCACCCGAGGCGTTTGCCGACAACTTTCCGGTGTTCGACGGTGAACTCATCACCGATGAAACCAGCCTGACAGAGGCCGCTGATGATTTTGGTCATATTTATCAATATGTCTCGCGTGCGATTTTAAAGCCCGCCACCTACCAAGATATCGTCAATATGGTTACATTCGCCAATCAGCATAACGTAAAAATTGCGGTAAAAGGACAAGGGTATTCAACCAACGGCGAAACACAAACCCAGGGCGGCGTGGTGATAGACATGATTTCACTGGCTGAAGTCTATGACATTCATAACCAGCAAATTACTGCTCAGGCAGGTGCTCGCTGGAGTGAGTTACTGGCAAATACAGTGCCTCAAAACCTGGGACTCCCCATCATCACTGACTTTATTGACTTGAGTGTTGGCGGCACCATTGCTGTCGGTGGATTGGGTGCGCAGTCTTATAAACACGGCTGTATGGCCGACAATATCTGCCACCTTAAAGTGGTCACTGGCAACGGGCGCTTGCTTGACTGCTCACCGTATCAAAACAGCCTGCTATTCCACTCAATGAAAGCTGGTTTAGGCCAGCTCGGGATTATCGTAGAAGCCAGCTTTGATCTTGAGCCAACACCTAGTACGGTCAGGGCATATCAGCTGGTGTACGATAATCTTGAACACTACTTAAACGACAACCAGCGCCTGTTAGATGAGGGAGTTTTTGATGGCGTTCAGGGTGGCGCCGAGCCGGACCCTGCCGGAGGCTGGCGTTATGTAATGCAGCTGGCTAAGTACTTTGAGCCCGACACACCACCTGTAGATGCCGAACTGCTTGATGGCTTAAATTTTGTGCCCGGAGCCGAAGTTATTCAGGATCTCCCTTACTTTACTTTTTTGAACCGTTTGGCCCCAGTTGTAGAACAGTTAAAAGCAGCTGGGCTCTGGACTTTACCTCACCCCTGGTGTCCTTTATTAATACCCGCCTCCAAAGCACACGCGTTTATTCAGGACACACTGGCAAACACACCAGCCAATGACGTAGCCGGGCCGGTACTCATGTCGATGCAACAAAGAAGTGCCTTCAGTAGCCTGTTTTTCAGCGTACCAGAAGAAGAAAAGTTCGTTTACTTTTCTTTGATGCGTACCGCTATTCCGCCGACCCCCGAGCGTGTTGAGCAGCTCACTCAGGCCAACAGAAGCATTTACGAAGGAGCACGCGAGCTGGGTGGCTTCCAATACCCGGTTGGCGCCATTCCCATGAGCTCAAGAGACTGGAAAAAGCACTATCACAGAAAATGGTTTTTACTGAAGCTGCTGAAAAACTGGTTTGACCCTAATAATTTGTTAGGCCCGATGAGGGGAATTTTTAACCGATAAGCGGTTTCAACCAGCATGGGCACACGGCAGTGCCCTTTTTAGTTGTTTGGGGCTTAGTGGGTAGCGGGATGCGTGGTAGTAATAGCAATTAAAATAGCGTCTGATTTTATTGAATGGACGGCGTACAGCCTGTACGCCAGTTTAGGGTGGATGTCCTTGTCCCTAATACCTAACATGGTTAATGGGAGTTAACAAAAAATGCTATCAACCAAGACGGCCGTCCTTGTTACTCCGTATATAGCTTTCTAAAAGCGCTAGATCTCTCTTTATAAACCCTTTTAGTCCATACGTTTTTCTTAGTTCATCTCTTTGTTCTTCAATATCATCCAGCGTAACCCCTTCACTATTAGATAACTTAAACATAAACCCAAAGTACACGCCTTGGTTCTTGGTAAGCGCTTCAAAAAAGTTCTCTTCAGGATTTAGAGGTCCCGGATAATTAAAGCTATTTAGCGAAGCAACATACTGTTCAACTAACTCAGCTTTTTTTTCTATAAAGCTTTCTATGAAAGCCCTAAAGAATTTTTCATCAAAGACTTGCTCAATAGGCAGCACTCTGCCATCTCGCAAAACCCGATAATTCAATGGGTGTTGTATCGTTAAACAATAGTCTTCCGCCATGTCAAAATCACTCACTTCTCCCCATACCTTTGCAAGGCAGCTATCATAAATACCGTACTGAACTTGTGGTACTCTCCCTACTTTATGGTTAGATATAATTACCCCAATAGAGTATCGTTCATCGATACCATAAAAATATATAAGAGAACTATCAACCGACGGGCCTTTTTTAAACCCATAACTTTCAACAATTTTTCTAAGTTCTGTCTTTTTCATAACGTTAATCGTGATCTTGGAACGGAATCCTAAAGAGCTCAACATTTGTTTTCCCTATTTTACCTAAAGGTAAAAATGTAGGTGATGGAGTTCTTGTGCAGTGGCACCTTCTGTTTGAATATTATTTTGAGTGGGTGTACATGCAACTCATCCAACTTCCCCGTTACGGAGTTCCTATTTTCTTTTGTGCATAATTTAGCTTCTTTAACTCAGCATCACTCAGTTCATCCTTTACAGGCTCAAACAAAGCAATAACTTGTTTGTAATCTTTATTTTTCCATGCGGTTTGAGCATCGCTACGAATATGCAACAACTTGGTTTGCAACTCATAATCGTTGCATTCCTTTTCACGCTGAACAGCAAGTCTTTTATATGCAAACACATCATTACTTAAAAGGTCAGAGCCATATTGTGACAACTGAGAAGCCATCTTTGTTAAACAGTTTGCAACAGCTTCATGCGAGCTAGCTTGAACGGCAGAATGAATCCCAGCCTCTTTCAATTTATGAATCCTTAACACTTCATTAAGACTGAAAGGCCTTTCTTGTCCGTTGAATAGTGCTTTTAATTGACCAATTTCGACGCCCAGTTCATAAGAACGGTTGGCGTCATATCTGATTGCAACAAAGATATCACTACTTTCATAACGTGCCGCCTCTAGAGAAGAGGAAACACAACTAAACCCATATTTATTTTCGAGAAATTTAAACTCGTTATTTACCAAGTTTTCAAAGTCGATTGAATTCATGCAAGCCTCCTTTTAACCCCCGCTTGGTGGATGATGACAGCTCTTTTTTCAAAGACACCCAACCATAAATTCACAGCCCAATTGTGGGCAGGTTCAACTTGGAAATGCAAGGCTATTGAATACCGCGCTTCCTATAAGCTCCGAATAGTGAAGCTCATAAGTTTAATTATTAAATCCTGGAGAATAATCAGATTCTGACAATACGAGAATAGATCCAAGCCCGAGATTGGATAAATCGAAATGATACTGAAAAAGGATAAGTGTTAACCCAGTAGCCGCTCGCACTGCATCAGATTGGCGCGTCATTTTTTCTCCAAATGCTCACAGTAATCTGTCATAGCTCTTTTTTCAAAGACACCCAACCATAAATTCACAGCCCAATTGTGGGCAGGTTCAACTTGGAAATGCAAGGCTATTGAATACCGCGCTTCCTATAAGCTCCGAATAGTGAAGCTCATAAGTTTAATTATTAAATCCTGGAGAATAATCAGATTCGGACATTACGAGAATACATCCAAGCCCGAGTTTGGATAAATCGAAATGATACTGGAAAAGGATAGGTGTTAGCCCAGTAGGCGCTCGCATTGCATCAGATTGGCGCGTCGCTTTTTCTCCAGATGCTCACAATAATCTGTCATTGCCTGTTTTCGCCCTACTGCACCATGAAACACTTTGGTAAATCGGGTGGTAAGTTTAAGCCAGTTGTCTGGCTCTATTTGCAACCTGGTCAGCAGCGGCTGGCTATCACTGATATATCCTCGTTTGTCTGCCCGCATACACCGGCCTGTTAATTCAACCAGCTGAATATAGTAGGTCAGCTCAAACGGGAGGCCACTTGGCCTGTTGGCTCTGGGGTTGCCTGCAAAGCGTCGCAAGCTTTTAGGTTGCTTACCCCGTCGTGCGCACTCAATGCGTTTTTTAATACTGACATAGTCCGAAGTTTCCGGAGTCTCTGCCATTTTGGCTCTGACTGGGTTCAGGTCAACATAAGCCATGCAGGCTGCCAGTGCCG
>NZ_PNCJ01000047.1 GCF_005887115.1 Pseudoalteromonas rubra
CCCCCCCCCCAGCCGCCCCCCCGCCTTATTTAGCCTCGCCACACTAGCCTTCTTTTTTGCCTTTAGCATCACCGCCACATTTACCTTCGCCGCATTTGCCTTCTTTTTTGCCTTTAGCATCACCGCCGCATTTGCCTTCGCCGCACTTTCCTTCACCCGCATCTAACTGATAACCCGCTGTCATTTGCTCAAAGCTAAAAGGATTAGCCGAAGCTTCAGGAGCGCCAAATGTTGCGGCAGTCACTACAGCTGCGCCCAGTGTCATTGCAAGTGTGTTAGTTTTCTTTACTGATTTCATGTTGTTCTCTCTCAATCGGTAGCAATAAAAATGAATGATTCGCCTAGTAGACCACAGACCGAAGATATTTATTTCAACATTTGAGAAATTTTTATCTCCATTTCCCTATTAATAAATCATCTTCTCTCGTATAGAATAGCGCGAATTTTTTCTGGTGCGGTAATAATGAAACTATTTTTAGCCCCAATGGAGGGCGTCGTCGACTTCAAAATGCGTGAACTACTCACTGATCTGGGTGGGTTCGATATGTGCGTTACTGAGTTCATCCGCGTTGTTGACTTAACCCTACCCCGTCGTGTGTTTGTTCGCTATTGCCCAGAGCTGCTCAATGGTGGCCTGACACGTGCTGGCACTCCTGTGCGAATTCAATTGCTTGGTCAGGTGCCTCATGCACTGGCGGCCAATGCCAGAAAAGCCGTTAAACTCGGTTCTCATGGTGTTGATCTTAACTTTGGCTGCCCAGCAAAAACCGTCAACAAGAGTAAAGGCGGCGCAGTATTGCTTAAAGAGCCTGAACAAATCTATCAGATTATACGTGCGGTACGCGAGGCAGTCCCTCAGGACCATGAGGTCAGTGCGAAAATTCGCCTCGGTTTTGATGACGACGCAAACAGTACAGAAATAGTCGATGCTGTTCAAAACGCAGGAGCCTCCAGCTTAGTGATCCATGCCCGTACCAAACGCGATGGCTATAAACCACCTGCCTATTGGGAGAAAATCCCACCACTTTTGAAGCGCCTGACTATTCCTGTGGTTGCCAATGGCGAAATTTGGCAAATAGAAGACGCGATGCTTTGTCAGCAGCGCAGTGCCTGCGATAACCTGATGTTGGGACGTGGTGCCCTGGCTACACCAGATCTAGCTGCAAAGATAAAAGCGCATGTAGAGGGCCGCGAATACCGACCTCTTGAATGGCAGGAAGTGGTTTATCATATATTGCACTCCTCTATGCACCAGGACCCTGAGGTTGGTGAAAAATATTTCTCATCTCGCACCAAGCAGTGGCTCGGTTACTTAAAATTACAATATCCTCAGGCGCATACCTTATTCGATGAAATAAAGCGCCTGAAAAGCAAAGATGACGTGGTATCTGTGTTGGATAAATACGCAAAGTCCCCAGCGCTTGATTCAAATCATAACAATGAGCCTGCTGCCTAATAGATAATGGATGCTCAGAAAAGGAGAAGAGCGCCATGAATGAGAATTTAAAGAACCAATATCAGGTAAAATTGCAGACAGAGCTCGACCAGATCCGGCACGAGTTCCTCGCGGACCTGAAGCAAGCTAGTAATCACGCAACTGAGGCGTTGATCGATACCTTACAGTCATCACCGCCACATGAATGGGTTGATATCGCGACAGACCGTATCTGTCCGGGCCAGTTTCCTAATTTTGAGCGCCTGGTAAAGGTTGAAGCCGCAATTTGCCAGATGGACATAGGTCAGTTTGGCTACTGCTGCGATTGCGAGAAGAAAATAGAAGACACCTTGCTTGCAGCGGATCCCGCCGCGCAGAGGTGTCTGGAGTGCGTCTCTAAACAGAAATAACTGAGTCTAACAACACAAAACTGGTTGCAGGATAGAAAAGGATATTCTTAAGCACGACGAAGGCCTGGTCTTCATTCAGCGCTAACCTAGATTGCAGTGCCAACAGGGCTTGCTTCTGCGACCAGGCAAAATAATGGACACCTAAATCGACCTCCATCATCGATAACGCAAATTGCGCTTCGTCTGTTGTCAGTGCCTTTTGACATTGATTAACCGTTTGTCTCAGAGAGACAAATCCATCTCTCCAATTCAATCCGGGAACTTTGTCACAAGCTCCCAGTACCTGAAGTACAATCGGTTCATGCAAACCCGTGCTAATTTTCATTGGAGCGCCGTTCGCCATACTCACCGAAGATTGCAGCGCGCTAAACAAAGTCTCCGGTACCCGAACGGAGCCACTGTAAAAGTTAAGTTTGCTCTGATACCACTCTTTTCCATTAGGTAACTGATACATACCCAATGAGGACCTGACCCGATAGCTTTCTAAATAAGTTACAAGCTGCTGCGCTGCGTTTGACTGATTGATTACATCGGGCGTTAGGTAATCAAGCAGCTGTTGCTTTTCAATCCGGTTAAGTACAATTTTACTTTCCCGCGCTTCATCCAACCTTAACTCAACAAACTTATACCAACCTTCTAGCCGGGACGAAGTAAGTGATTGTTGCGCAATTTTTGCGATGTTTAAGTGGGCAGGCCAGGGCTGGAATCGCTCAGGGTATCTCTGTTGTATCGTCAGGTATTGTAATTCTTGCTGTGCATGCGCAGTGAAACTATCCAGATCAGCATGCGCTAGCAGGTCATACCTTTGCGCTAAGTAAGGCTCAGTAAAGGGAAGTTCGACAAGCTTGTCTGTGTGCAATGAGTTACTTTGAGAAGCAAACCAATTCAGCTTTTTCAGTTGTGTCGACAGGTTTTCATATGAGATCTGTACTTGTGGTTCTGTACAACCAGCCGTCATCGTCAGTGCCAGTAGCGCTGAAAGTATATTTCGCCGAGAGATTTTCATTTACGTGTGTCCAATCTTGTTCAACTATGCGGGTGTGCACCCAGCACTCAGGTCCAGATGTAGTTTGATTATATCAAAATTGATGGAAGCTTTTATTATTTAAATCAAAGTTCTAATGTTGAGCGTCGAACCGACAAAGCAAATTAACATTGCGACACTTTGGTGGGGAGTGAAAAGTAAAAAGCCCCTTGCGGGGCTTTTTCTATACTAAAGGCTGATGCCTTTTCGCTGTGCTTTCTCTTTTATAAAGGAGGCCCAGCTGCGAGCAAATTTACGTGTTTTAGGATCTTCCTGAGCCTTCACGATCGCAGTATATGCTTGCTTATATTTTTCCTGATACAGGTAAGCTTCCGCCAGATCTGAGTAGATTGTACCTTTTTTGTCAGAGCCCAGTTCCAATGCTTTGTTCAGACGAACAACCGCAGCACTGTATTGCTGGTCCTGAAGTAACAAACTACCCGCTTTGCGGTATAGCTCAGCATCGTCATCGAACTTTGCTGCTTCTTCGTAGTACTTAGCCGCATCACTGATGTGCTTGGCTTGGTGGAAGTAACTGGCTATTGCCGTGACATTTTGCTTAGTACGCTTGACCTTCTCTTCATTGAGCGACTTTTCCATCACCTTAGCGGCTTTATACGGAATTTCGTTCAATGAATAGTAGCTGCTCAGAATTCTGTAATGGTTTTCTTTTTCAAAGAACCCATTACGATAAGCCACTTCCATAACCGTCTGACCTTTTTTATAGTCTTCCGTTTGCATATAGAAGGAGCCCAACTGAGTCCACGACTTAGGATCATCAGGGAATAGCTTCACAATTTCTTCAGCCACCTTTACGGCGTTTTTGAACTGTTTCAGCTCAAAGTAAGAACCAATTTTAAGCATGTAAAATGACTTATTTGGCTCTTCTTTGTTTAGCGCAATCGCTTGGTCCGCAGGCTCGATGACATCTCTGTACTTTTTCAGTTCATAGTTTGCCTGAGCGATACGGCCATATACTTTAGCGTCTTTCTCACCGGTGAAATCCATCCAGTCGAAGTAAGCTTTTTTGGCAGCTTCGTATTGCTCAGTACCAATCAGAAGATCACCCAACAGCTTGAGCAGGTCACCCTGATCTTTAAAGTTCAATACGTCTGGCGCGATCGCCTGGCGTATGTACTTAATCGCTGTTTGATACTCTTCTTTCTGAGCGTACAAGTTACCCAGGTAACGGTTTACCGTTGCGCGGTCGAACTCATCAGACGCGTCAATTTCAAGCAATAATGCAATTGCTTCATCAACTTTGTCTTCGTTGTACAAGTCAAACGCTTTAATAACCTTCTTACCAACTCGTTCACCCATAACCTTCGTTTTGGCGTTTTTGCGTTCTTCGATCTTTGCAGGATCTGGGGCGGCAAAGGCGGCAGTGCTTAACGCACCGCCTGCCAAAGACATCATCAGAGCAAGAGCTGTTGCTTTAGACATTTGCTTCATACCTTACTCCTTTAGTCTTGGTTAAGTTTAAAGTCAAGTTGTACAGTAATACCAGGCTGCTTTTGCGGCTTACCATCAACAATTTTAGGTCTGTACTTCCACTTGCGAAGCGCACGTTTTGCTTCACGGTTGAAAATACGCTTTGGTTCAGCATCGATGATCTCAATGTCATCTACACCGCCTAGCTCATTGATAGTGAAGCGAAGCTGTACCCAGCCTTCTTTACCATCACGCGCTGCTTGAGGCGGATATTTAGGTTCGATACGAACGATAGGTGTTGCTTCACCGTCACGACCGAAATCACCAGGACCACTTAAACCACCAGCTGTGCCACCGATGTCGATGCTAGGCATATTAAAGCCAATCGCACCTGCACTTTGGTTAACATCAGGCTGAGGCGGCTGCGGTTTAGGCGGCTGCTTTGGCGGTGGAGGAGGCGGAGGCGGTACACGCTTCCTCTCCTGCACATCTGATTCAGGCGGATTCGACATAATCTCGACTATGATTTCTTCCTTCTTATTATCAGCCCTATCCGCTCCTCCTGAGATTAGATAGGACATAAAGAAGAATAAGCCGAAGGTTACTGCCCCACCTGCAAGAAGTGAAAACAGAAATCGAATCATCACTTAGCTCCAGCTATTGAAATCTTCAAGGCGTCGTCAGTTGCCTTAATCTGGTCCATTACCTTCACAACTACACCGTGTTTAGCGCCTTTATCCGCCTGGATAATTACGGTCTCGGTTTGTTGCTCAGCTAACAGATTTTCAAGGTTTGCACTTACACGCTCAACATCAACCTGACGCTTATCCATCCAGATCTCACCGTTTTCACGGATAGCGATGAAGATGTTCGCATTCTTAGTTTGTTGTGCCTGTGCAGCTTTTGGCTTTTTAACTTCAATACCAGCCTCTTTAACAAAAGAGGTGGTAACGATGAAGAAGATCAACATGATGAATACGATGTCTAGCATCGGGGTCATGTCTACTGCTGCTTCTTCTTCCTCACGAAAACGTTGTTTACGTGCCATAATAAAATCTCTCTCTAGTGATGTGGCAAGCTATCAATTAGTTTTTCTTTAGCCATCTTAGCTCTCGCTTCTAGACGGGTGCTAAAGAATACACCTGATAGTGCCGCAACCATTCCAGCCATTGTTGGTATCGTTGCCATTGAGATGCCTGAGGCCATCAATCGAGGGTTACCTGTACCTTGCGTAGCCATGGTTTCGAATACCGAAATCATACCTGTCACTGTACCTAGTAGACCGATTAACGGACACATTGCAACCAATGTTTTGATAATCAACATGCGCTCATCTAATTTTTCAGACGCTTCAGAAATCCATGCATCGCGGATTCTGTGTGCGTACCAAGATGTAGTATCTTGGCGGGCATCCCATCTGCTTACTATTCCCTTTTTAATTTTAGGAAATTCAGCCAATAGGAACCAATAGCGCTCAATCATTAATACCCACATTAGAAAGAGTGCTATCGCGACCACGTATAATACATCGCCGCCTGTAGCAACAAAATCCCTGATAGATTCCCACGTCTCCACCAGGACTAGCATTATGCTCTCTCCTTCTCCGCGTGCGCAGCAACGATACCCGCGCTTTGCTCGTCAAGAATGTGTAGGATAGATTTACTACGACCCGCAACGATAGCGTGAAGTAGGATTAACGGTAGCGCAGCAATTAGACCTAACGCAGTAGTAACAAGAGCTAGAGAGATGTTACCTGCCATGATCTTAGGATCACCAGTACCAAATAGTGTGATTGATTCGAACGTCAGGATCATACCAACAACCGTACCTAGTAGACCTAGTAGAGGTGCGATAGCTGCGAGGATCTTGATGATGTTGATACCAGCTTCGATGCGAGGCGTTTCACGTAGAATTGCTTCGTCAAGTTTAAGCTCAAGGTTTTCAACGTCTTGGTTCTTGTTGTCATGGTAAACTTTCAAGATACGGCCCAGTGGGTTGTTGTCCGTTGGGTTGTTCGCATTCTTGATTTGTGCCTTGATTTTCGCACCAACCAGCATTAGGTCTAGGAAACGAACAACAGCGATTAATGCACCAAGCGCTAACAACGCAGTGATGATGTAACCTACTGTGTCACCCTGATGCCAACGTTCTTCAACAGTTGCACGCTGAGTGTTCAGACGCAGGATAGCACCACGTGTTGGGTCAACAACGAAAGGCGTGTACTGGTCAGCAGATGTGCTCAGAAGATCTGAAACTGTTGCCAGAACGTCTGACGAAGGTTGCTTACCAAGTGGTACGATTTGCTTGTTTTCTGCATCGTAAACAACGTAACCGTCTTTAGTTACCAGGTTGAAGTTACCAACACGCGTTACTTGTTTAACATTGATGTCACCGCTTAGCTCTGCTACTTCAGATTCAAAAGTAGAGATCTTAGCTGATTCTGTCATTTCAGTTTGGAAAGCAATCCAAAGCTCTTCCAACTCACGTGTAGTTGGTAGTTCTTTAGCAGCAGCCAGAGAGCGAAGTACTTCTGAACGTCCAGGCTTTTCAGCACTGATGATTGACGCTTCGATAGAACCGATAGCTTCCGCAGCGTTACGACGTACCACACCGAACATTTCACCCAGAGTACCCTGAGCATTAAGTAGTTCAGTTTCTTTCTCTGCCAGTGTTACTTCGTTCTGTTTGAACTGCTTGTTAAGGCGCTCGCCACGTGCTTTTTCAGCAGCTAGGTCACGCTTAGCTTTATTTAGCAAAGCTTGCTTGTCAGCACGCTCTGACAGGAACTCTTGTTCGCGAGCTTTGTTGATTTTACCTTCAGAGATACGGTTCTGCTTTACCTGCTCTAGGATCTTGTCTAGAGAATCAGTGCTTGCATGTGCGTTCAACGCGCCACCAGCAGAAACTGTTAATGCTGCAGCAACGGCAAAACCTTTAAATAGTTTCTTCATGTTTTATTACTCCGCGCCGAAAATAGGTAGTTTAACTAGTTCTGGGGCAGCCTGACCACGTGCGATACGGATCATATCTTTGATAGGCTTCAGGTATTCTTCACCTAACTGATCCCACTGCTTGCTGCTGGTGTTCCAAACCCACGCTTGCTTCTGGTCAAAAGACTGAGCAACGTATGCGATACGGCCTAGACGGGCGAAGTCAACATTGATGTTTTTACCGTTGATTTCAAGTGAGCCCTGAGAAGCAACCATTGCTGAACCGTAGTTAGTTTCAATGCTGTATGCTTCCAGTACCTGACGGTATTTTTCAGACGTCGTTACTTTCGCGTTAGTAAGCGTTTCACGTAGTCTCTCAATACGCTCTAGACGCTTTTCAGTATCAAACGGCACGTCCGCTTTGATGAATTGCTCGAGTGTATCAATCATGCGATACATCAAAGGCACAACGTCTTGCTTAGTTTTATCAACCGTCGCGATCTGACGTTCTAGAGATTCGATATTTGCATTTTGGTCTGCAACCAAACGTGCTACGTGATCGTTGTAAACTTTCAGAAGTTCTGTTTCGTCAACAATTCCACGGTACTCAGCTACCATTTCGATAGTTTGACCGTAGATACCATCAATCTTGTCTTGAGACTTTTTAGCAGCCGTTTGAGTTTGCTGACCTACTTTTTGTATGTCATTCAAAGGATCTGCCATCACATTGCTGCTTGCAAATGCCGCGGCGCCGAAAAGCGCTGAAGCTACAAGGCTCTTTCTGATTTTAACAGACATAGTTCCCAACCAATTAAGTAATGTTACTTTTATAATTTTTGCACTCTCTGAGAGAGTACCCCGGATACTTTTAGCAGTATCAACCGTGCAATAATGCTAAATGCTATTGCCCATGTCAACTTCATGTTTAAAACAATTTTTGCTTGTCGCGATGAAATAAATTGAAAAAAAACATTGTATTAACAAGGAAACCAAGAATAAAAACCTTAAGCACTTATATTTCATACACAAAGCAACTTTATTTACATTTTATTACAGCTATTTAGCGCCTCCGGCCAGTCTTTTATTTGCACAATTTAGTTTTTAATTTCGCTATTAATATCAATTAACTAGTTTCTTGTTGAACGTTTAGCATCCGCTTTCATGTCGCAACAGAGATAAGGGAGAAAGAACCCTTAGCCCAATAACTGTTCACACAATAATTTGCATTGTGTTTCTATTTCCTGGATAAACTCTGCCACATGTAACCCATCCATCAAAGCATGATGCACTTCAACTGAAAAAGGCAACTCGCCTGTTCGCGGGTCCAGACGCCCGAACACACATTTTGGAATACCAAGGTTATCTTTTGCGCTACGAGCGTGACTAAAGCTACTAAAATCTAGCCACGGCAAAATAGATAAATAAAGTTGCTGCGGATTATCACTAGTTTCCAAAAAATGTTCACTAACCAAAGGCTGATCTAGAAACGCCTTCTTCTGTTCAATATTCTTTTTAATGTAGTCGTGGATATCTTCACAAGCAACTAAAGGCACGAATCGAAAGCTTCTGTCTTCGCGCAAAAATACACAGCTCATGTCAACTTGATCAACAACACAGGGATGATCGTCGACAATCCGATAGCGAATAGGTGCATAATTCTGGCAAGCCCTGCTCAAGCAGTACAGATAACTAAAAGTAAATGAAAGCTGCAGCTTTTTGCATAAGGTATGAAGTTCGCCTGTTTTTAGGCGAGATGTAATGTTGAAGTAAGGCTGTTCAAAGCTCTGGTAGAAGTCAAAATGCTCGGCTCTGGGCCAATCTGAAGATTTGATTTGTTTCATAGTTCAATATAGAGGAGTGATAACCCCTCTATATTGATAGCATCACACGGTGATTACAAACCGTTTGCGATGATCTCCTGTGCAAGCTCGTCGGCAATCAGGTGCGTTGACTTTTGCTCAGCATCAGAACGAGTAAAGATTTCTGTCAAAGTGTCATAGATGCCTTCAACATGCTTTGTCGCCGCAGCTTCACTATAACCTTCCGGTTTTGTCTCGTAGTACACGTTGATGATACCACCAGCATTAATCACGTAATCAGGGGCATAAAGTACGCCTTTTTCACGCAGGATTTCGCCATGTCTTGATTCCGCAAGCTGATTATTCGCGCAGCCCGCAATAATGCTGGCTTTGATGCGAGGAATGGTCTCATCGTTAACCGTCGCACCCAACGCACATGGTGCGTATACATCAACATCCAGATCATAGATTTCGTCAATGCTCACGGCTTTGGCACCGAAATCATTCACAACTCTGTCAATCGATGCCTGGTTGATATCAGTCACGAATAGCTCTGCGCCCGCTTCATGCAGGTGCTTACATAGAGTATAGGCAACAGCTCCCAGGCCCTGGACAGACACTTTTACACCAGACAGGTCTTGATGACCATGTTTGTGCTGATACGCGGCTTTAATGCCCAAGAATGTGCCAAGCGCAGTGAAAGGAGACGGGTTACCACTTTTGCCTTCAAGACCCATTACATAATTAGTTTCTTTATGCATTGTCATTACATCACCGGTCGTGATGTTCACGTCTTCGGCTGAATAGTAGCTACCGCCAAGACGCTCAAGGTGTCTGCCAAATGCTCTGAATAACGCTTCAGATTTGATTTTTTTAGCATCACCAATGATCACTGATTTACCGCCGCCGAACGGCAAACGTGCAACTGCGTTCTTATAAGTCATGCCTTTTGAAAGGCGCAATACGTCGTACACAGCATCGGCATCATCTGCGTAGTCCCACAGGCGACAGCCGCCAACGGCAGGACCCAACTTGGTGTTATGGACAGCAATGATTGCCTTCAGGCCTGAAGCCTCATCAGAACAAAAAACCACCTGTTCGTGGTTATCAAATTCAACTTGGTTAAATACAGCCACTTTGTTTGTTCTCCGTTATAGACTGACTTTGAGTCAGATAGCGCTGAAATTCATCGAACTGTATCACTAACTCTCTGTCCAATCCACAATATGAGTTGATATTGACTCTAAAAGCGTTAAAGCTGCCAGCATGATACATTAAATAGACATATATTAACTTGATTATGCATCAAGTTGGATTATATGAGTTTAATTCTTCGTTATTTTTACAAATCACGCAGGTTAATCTTTACGTAAACGTCAACAGGCTAGTTTGTGTATTATATTTTTTACGATATATACAGGTCAGACAAGGGAGTAGATGAGTATCCAATAACCTGGGGAGTGTGATGCCAATTTGTTTAATTAAGTGCTCTATTTTGAGGCGAGAAAATAGGGTCGATAACACCGCTCTCGCGTCCAGCTATCACTGAGACACCTACATCCACGTAGGCGAGGCCAAGATTTGTGAACTCATACCTTGGCCACAGGTTCTAAATGTGCAATTTTTAACGCCGTTAGCGTCCTATTTACTCCTTCAAATTAACCGGTATCAAGTAAAATAGGTATTATATCTACAGCCAGGTCCAATGCCGGGAGATCAAAAAAAGAGGGCTGCGCCCTCTTTTTAAATCTGTATTGATAACCGCTTACTTAAGCTTGCTATCCAGCTCTTCTATCTTAGCTTTCCAGATAGCAGGCCCCTGCGTATGGGCATTCACTCCGTCACTGTCAACTGCAACGGTCACAGGCATGTCTTCTACTTCAAATTCGTAGATGGCTTCCATACCGAGATCTTCAAACGCCACCACTTTGGCTTTTTTGATTGCTTTGGCTACCAAATAAGCAGCGCCACCTACCGCCATCAGATAGACGGCTTTGTTTTCTTTAATAGACTCGACCGTAGCTGGACCACGCTCAGCCTTACCGATCATACCGATCAGTCCAGTCTTTTCTAGCATCAGATCGGTGAACTTATCCATGCGCGTCGATGTTGTTGGGCCAGCAGGACCCACCACTTCATCGCCAACTGCATCAACGGGACCCACGTAGTAGATAAACTTATTAGTCAGGTCAACACCCTCTGGCAGCCCTTCGCCTGAGTTAATCATATCCTGCAAACGTTTATGTGCAGCATCACGACCCGTCAGGATCTTACCGGATAACAACACGGTTTCACCCATTTTCCAGTCCTGGATATCGTCTTTGGTGATCTCATCCAGATTTACACGGCGAGTATCTTCGCCCACTTCCCAGGTCACTTCAGGCCAGTCTTCAAGTTTCGGCGCTTTAAGATCAGCAGGACCCGAACCGTCCAGCGTAAAGTGTACGTGGCGAGTTGCAGCACAGTTAGGGATCATAACCACAGGCTTAGAAGCTGCGTGTGTTGGGGCAGACTTGATTTTAACGTCTACAACGGTAGTCAGACCACCCAAGCCCTGAGCACCGATACCGAGTTTATTCGCGCGTTCGAAAATTTCCAGGCGAAGTTTTTCTTCCGCCGTTTCAGCACCGCGCTCCATAAGCTCATGGATATCGACCGGATCCATTAGAGACTCTTTTGCCAATACAGCTGCTTTTTCAGCCGTACCACCGATACCTATTCCCAGCATGCCAGGTGGACACCAACCAGCCCCCATAGTCGGTAACGTTTTCTCTACCCAAGCAGCAACATCGTCTGATGGGTTCAGCATCACCATTTTAGTCTTGTTCTCTGAACCACCACCTTTGGCTGCGATCATCACCTCAACCTCAGCGCCTGGTACCATATCGATGTGCACAACAGAAGGCGTATTGTCTTTGGTGTTTTTACGCGCACCAGCAGGGTCTGCAACTATGGAAGCACGCAATGGATTATCTGGATTGGTGTAAGCACGACGTGTACCTTCGTCCACCATTTGCTGTACAGTCAGGTCCGTCTTGTCCCATTTAACATCCATACCGACCTTTACAAAACAGGTCACAATACCCGTATCCTGACACAATGGACGCTTGCCCTCCGCAGACATACGAGAGTTAATCAAGATTTGCGCAATCGCATCTTTGGCAGCTTTACTTTGTTCTTTGTCGTACGCTTTTTCTAAAGCCTGGACAAAATCCAACGGGTGGTAGTAAGAAATGTATTGTAGTGCATCTTCGATGCTGTCAATAAAGTCTTGCTGACGAATAGTACTCATGACGGTTCCTTTATTCTCCGGCCTGTGACGAGGTAAACCGGTGTTTATTGAGAGGCGCGATTATATACCATCTTGCGAAAAGTGAATATCGCAATCACAGATTAGCGACTAAAGTCCTGTGCTTATCCAAATTCGCAAGCAGGAATGCAATCAAACACGCTATGGATTCAATGGCAATTATGATACTCTCCTCGCCCGTTTCGGGCTAGCATTCGGGTTCAGTTAATGACAAATCCAAGTAGTAACTACATTGAACTAGACATTTCTTTGTCAACCATCGAGGTGTTCGACACCCTTGCTTCTGCGCCGCTGGCAGTACTGCTCGACTCCAGCGATGCCAATCACGAGAATAGCCGGTTTGATATCATGAGTATCAACCCACTGTGCGTACTTGAAGCCAGAGCTGGGCAATTTTATCTTGATGGCAAGCACGTTGAGCGAGATGGATTCACCATCATGCAAGAGAAACTGGCTGGACTGAAAGCCATTTCACACCCAGACGTCCCCTTTTGTGGCGGCTGGCTCGGCTATTTTGGTTACGACCTTGGCAAATATATAGAAAGCATACCTCAAAGTGCAGTACAGGACATTGCAATACCAGACATGGTAGCCGGCCTTTATCCTGATGCACTGATCCACGACAATCTGAATAACCGCTGGTACTTTGTTACCCAGCCAGGCTATAACCGGCTCGGCACTTACCGTTCACTTATAGAAAAGCCCCCTGTTGCAAACGAGTCGTTTACACTAACCAGCGACTGGCAGGCGAATATGACACAGGCTGAATACGCCGACAAATTTGCCAAAGTCCATGCCTATTTGAAAAGTGGCGACTGTTACCAGATAAACCTGGCGCAAAGATTTAGTGCGAGCTATCTGGGTTCACCCTGGCAGGCCTATAAAACGCTGCGCGCCAACAACAAGGCGCCTTTTTCCGCGTTTATAAATCTGGGTGACGATGCCATTGTCTCGGTATCACCCGAACGCTTTATTTCTGTGCGTCAGGGCCAGGTTGAAACCAAGCCCATCAAAGGGACCTTACCCAGATTAGCAGACCCGCAAGCTGATGCGCAGCAGGCCGTCGCCTTGCAACGCAGCAGCAAAGATCGCGCTGAAAACGTGATGATTGTCGACCTTTTGCGCAACGACCTTGGCAAAGTCGCCAAGCCAGGCAGTGTGAAGGTACCAAAACTATTTGAAATTGAGAGCTTCCCAGCAGTTCACCACCTGGTTAGTACAGTAACCGCCCAACTGGCAGAAGGCAAAACCGCAGTCGACCAGCTTAGAGCCGCATTTCCTGGCGGATCTATCACAGGTGCGCCAAAGATCCGCGCAATGGAAATCATTGAAGAACTAGAGCCGCACAGGCGCAGCGTCTATTGTGGTTCTATAGGTTATCTTAGTGCCTGTGGCGCGATGGACACGTCGATTACCATCCGAACATTAGTGTGTCATCAGCAAAAAATTTACTGCTGGGCCGGTGGAGGCATTGTCGCAGACTCGGACTGTGAGTTAGAGTATCAAGAGACTTATCACAAAGTGAACAAGATACTGCCCATCCTATGAATCTACAACACGTCATAAGTCGCTTTAGTCTAAGCGACTCAAATCAGACACCTGTTTTAGGAGAAGGTCAGGAAAGTGCCGTTTTAGTGCCATTGTTAGAAGTGAATGGAGAGGCTTCGATACTACTTTGCAAACGCAGTGCTCAACTTCGCAGCCACCCAAGTCAGCTATGTTTTCCGGGTGGCAAAGTTGAATTACAAGACGCCTCTGTGATCACCACAGCACTACGTGAAAGTCAGGAAGAAATTGCCCTTGATCCGCTGCAAGTTAACCCCGTTGGGGTGTTGCCTTTACACACCACACTCACAGGCTTTCGCATAACACCTGTCCTGGCCGTCTTAAATCACAATGCCACCTGGGAAACGTGCAGCGAGGAAGTAGAACAGGTATTTACTCTGCCGTTATCTCTGCTTGCACAACAACGTGCCTGGCAGCCAGTTCAAACCCAGCTACGGGGCAAATCAGTGACGTTTAACGGCTTGATGACAGAGTACGGGTTACTCTGGGGCGCGACAGCCAAAATAGTTCAGCAACTACTTGCCAGGGTGGCCTGACCTGTTTAAAACTTGCCGTAAAATTGCGCTATAACCAAATGAGTTTGCACGCTTTTGAGTACTTTTGACCACTTATCGACTGCATTCCCTTCTAACTCAATCAAAACTGTATACAATTTTGCTGTGAAATGGGTTACTTATGCAATAATTAACGTTATGATGTGCGCCCGTTCAGAGGCAATGTTGAGTAGAATTTATGATTAGTGCATTTGATATGTTCAGTATTGGTATTGGGCCGTCATCTTCCCATACTGTCGGACCTATGCGCGCTTCGCGCCTGTTTGTAAAAGACCTGCAGGACAACAACATAATTGATCAGATCACATCAGTGAAAGTGGAGCTATTTGGCTCGTTGGGCCAAACAGGCATAGGCCACGGCTCTGGTAAAGCAGTGATCCTGGGCTTAGCTGGATACGATCCCGAATCGGTAGATGCGGACAAAGTGCCAGAAATTCTGGATACCATTGAGCGCGAGCAAGTGATTTATCTGGACAAGACTCACAAAGCCGCTTTTCCTAAACAAGGTGCGATTGTCTTTCATCGTCGTAAGACCTTGCCTAAACACTCTAATGCGATGGAGCTGCAAGCTTTCTCTGGTTCTGAGCTAGTACATAGCCAAGTTTACTACTCAATCGGTGGTGGCTTTATTGTAACCGAAGAGCAGTTTGACAACGAAAAACAAGCGGCGTTAGACGTACGTGAACAAAACCCGGCTCCCTATCCTTTTGAAAATGCCCAACAGCTGCTGGAGATGTGTAAAGAGACTGGCCTGAGTGTGTCTTCTCTGATGATGCACAATGAGAAGACGCTGCGCAGCGAACAGGAAATTAAAGCGGAACTGTTTCACATCTGGGAAGTAATGAAAGCCTGTATTGAACGCGGTATGCGTACTGAAGGCATATTGCCTGGAGGATTAAAGGTAAAACGTCGTGCTCCAAGTCTGTATTTAAAGCTGAATGTGGAAAACAGTAATGATCCGCTACGTGCTATGGACTGGGTTGACCTGTTCGCACTGGCCGTGAATGAAGAAAACGCAGCAGGCGGTCGAGTGGTAACAGCACCGACCAATGGCGCAGCCGGGATTTTGCCTGCGGTTCTCATGTATTACCATACATTCATCAAAGAAGTGGACGCAGAAATTGCTACACGCTACCTTTTAACAGCTGCTGCGATTGGCATTCTGTATAAGAAAAATGCTTCGATCTCTGGTGCAGAAGTCGGCTGCCAGGGAGAAGTTGGTGTAGCGTGCTCTATGGCGGCTGGAGCCCTGACCGAAATCATGGGTGGTAATGTCGTACATGTAGAGAATGCCGCGGAAATCGGCATGGAACATAATCTGGGCCTGACCTGTGACCCGGTTGGCGGGTTAGTACAGGTGCCTTGTATTGAACGAAATGCCATGGGTGCAGTAAAAGCCATCAACGCTTCGCGTCTTGCTATGCGTGGCAGTGGTGAGCAAAAAGTATCTTTAGATAAAGTGATCAAAACCATGCTCGATACGGGTAATGATATGAAAACCAAATATAAAGAAACAGCACGTGGTGGTCTGGCGGTTAATATTATCGAGTGTTAACCAGCAAAATCTGTCGTTAAAAAAAGCCGCAATTGCGGCTTTTTTATTGTTTATTAATCGTACCAACTTGCTTAATTAAGTGTGCTATTTTGAGGCGAGAAAATAGGGTCGATAACACCGCTCTCGCGTCCAGCTACCACTGAAGCACCTACATCTATGTGGGCGAGGCAAAAATTTTGCTATTTAGTTGTTCTAAATGAGAAATTTTTACACAGTTAGCAGTGTATTTGCTCCTTCAAATTTAAACAGGTATTAAGTGAAATTGGTACCTCTTACTTGACTGGTAGCTCAGTGTGTTCAAATAACGCATCGACATCTTCCTGATTGCGCATCAGGCTGGCTCTCTCGACCAGATCTTTTGTCAGGTGAGGTGCAAAGCGTTCGATAAAGTCATACATATAGCCGCGCAGGAAACTGCCCTTTCTGAAGCCAATTTTAGTAGTACTGGCCTCGAACAGGTGGCTGGCATCAATACACACCAAGTCATTGTCTGTTACTTCATCGACCGCCATGGTTGCCAACACTCCGACACCCAGTCCCAATCGGACGTAAGTTTTAATTACATCCGCATCGGTGGCAGTAAACACTATATGCGGAGACAACCCGTGTGCATTAAAGGCTTTATCCAGCTCTGAGCGCCCGGTAAAGCCGAATACATAAGTAATCAATGGATACTTTGCAACATCTTGCACCGTAATATTGCTGCCCTTTTTGGCCAAAGGATGATCTTTGGTGACAACAATGCTGCGATTCCAGTGATAGCAAGGCAACATGATCAAATCGCCGTATAAATGCAGTGCTTCCGTGGCAATAGCAAAGTCTGCATCCCCCCGTGCTGCGGCATCTGAGATTTGCTGCGGCGTGCCCTGATGCATATGTAAAGAGACCGCCGGGTACTTTTGCATAAAGCCCTGAATCACATTTGGAAGCGCATATCGCGCCTGAGTATGTGTAGTTGCTATATTTAATTTACCCTGGTCTGGCAGAGTATGCTCATTGGCAACCGCTTTAATACCCTCAACCTTTGACAGTATTTCCCGGGCAATATTGATTATTTCATTGCCTGCACTGGTAACATGCGTAAGATGCTTACCACTGCGGCCAAAGATCTGTACACCAAGCTCGTCTTCCAGCATACGCACTTGCTTGGAAATTCCCGGCTGGGAGGTATACAAGCTTTCTGCGGTAGCTGACACATTGAGGTTGTGATTCAGAACTTCAACTATGTATTTCAGTTGTTGTAATTTCATAACTAAGCATTTGTTTTAATTGTTATCTGGTGTACGACTAGGCCGATTATCATTAGATACTGGCAAATAATGTCTCAGCCTAGCATAATTATAGTCTATCCGATAGGACAATACTTTCCCCAGCCTATTAGAGCCAGCTTCCAGCCATTAAGCTATACTAATAAATGATGGAATTTGCTGGATTTTCAAGTCTCTTGTTATTAACACTGTTCAATCCGCAATTATTTGATGTAATATAAAAAAACTATCAGCTGTATGATTTACGAAGAGATCCGGGTATGTTTGTTACCGTAATAATTTTGTTGATTGTAGCACTCATTGTTATTGCTGTGTGGGTTAGTGCTATTCAACAACACAGAGAAAAACAAGAAGCGGAGCGCCGTAAAGAGCTGGCTAAACAAAAGCGGATCATAGAAGAAGCCGAAGACGTGATCCTCAACAGTAGCAATATTCCTATGTCGGGCGCGATGATCCGCATTATTCAACGCCGGGTACATGATGCGCTTGTTTCTATGGTAGAGCTGTCTCCTGCCTCTCGCGAGCTCAAAAGCCGCATGCATGAGTCTCAGGAGCGTATGAACAATGAACCTCAAAACGCCAACGAATCTGACAAAGTAACCCTGCCAGATAACGACAAACAACTCATCGCGCTGGTACAAGGTATTAAAAAGTTGCGTCACCTGCTGCGTTCTGAGCACAGTAAAGGCAAAGTAGACACACAAGTCTTCGTGCAGGAAGACCGAAAAATGGAGCGTCTGCAGCTTAGGATCAATGTAGAAAGCCAAATCAAAAGAGGACTGTCTGCAAAAAGCGCCAACATGGTGGGGTCAGCCCGCCAGTACTTCGAAAAAGCCTATGCAATTATTTGCGGTGTAACCTATTCAGATGACTACATTAATGAAAAGAAAACGCTGTTAGAAGGTTATCTGAGTGAGATCAGCACTGAGCTGAAAGCCTCTAACGCATCGGCAGTGAAAAAGAAAGCCGAGAAAGAAAAGGACGACCTCGACGTCCTTTTCGCTCCCAAGAAAAAGTGGTGATCAGCCTCAGCTGATCGCAAACTTCACGATGAACAGTATGGTTAGTACCCAGACACTTATTGAGACTTCCTCTCGCTTATTACAAGCAAGCTTTACTGCTGTGTAAGAAATAAAACCAAGCGCTATGCCGTGAGCAATGGAAAAAGTTAACGGCGTCATTAATAGCACAACGCTCACCGGAATAGCATCGCTCATATCATCCCAGTTTACTAACTTCAGGTTTTGTAGCATCAACACAGCTACATACAAAATAGCCCCTGCTGTAGCATACGCAGGTACCATCTGGGCCAAAGGTGCAAAAAACATCATAAGCAGGAAACACATGCCAACAACCACCGCTGTTAAACCAGTTCGACCACCTACAGATACGCCCGAAACTGACTCAATATAAGAGGTGGTGGTAGAGGTGCCAAGGAAAGATCCAGCAATCGTCGCTGAGCTGTCTGCAGAGAGTGCTCTGCCCAAGCGCGGCATTCGCCCTTCTTTGTCAGCAATTCCTGCTTTTTGAGTGACAGCAACTAAAGTACCGCTGGTATCAAACAAATCGACAAAGAGAAATGCAAATACCACACTCAGCATCGAAATTTCCAGCGCACTGGCAATATCCAGTTGCGCTAGAGTTGGTGCGATACTTGGCGGTACTGACACGATACCTGTGTATTCAACCAGTCCGAGGGCCCAAGCTAAAATGGTAACCAATAAAATACTCAATAACACACCACTTTTCATATCCCGATACATCAGAGCTGCTATCACAAAAAAGCTCAGAATCGCAAGCAGAGGCCCTGGGCTGGTAATATCACCTAATTGGACAAAAGTTGCGGGACTGGCGACAATGATCTGCGCATTTTTCAGAGCAATCAGTGCCAGGAAAGCACCGATACCCGTCGCAATTGCTTGCTTTAGTACCAGAGGAATTGCCTGGATCACCCATTCCCTCACTTTGAAAATACTCAGGAGTAAAAACAGACAGCCTGATAAAAATACCGCGCCCAATGCGCTTTGCCACGTGTGGCCCATACCAAGCACAACGCCATAGGTGAAAAAGGCGTTCAACCCCATCCCGGGTGCCAAAGCCAGGGGATAGTTGGCCCATAAGCCCATAATAAAACAACCAATGGCTGCCGCTAAACAGGTGGCGACAAACGCAGCACCATGATCGATGCCGGCTTCAGCCAACATTGCTGGGTTTACAAACACAATGTAAACCATAGTAACAAATGTCGTTAGGCCGGCAATAAGCTCGGTTTTAACTGTGCTCTGCTGTGCACGGAGCGAAAATAATTTTTCCAGCATGTCTTTGTATTTTATATAGAAACGAAAGCCGGATTTTATCACAAATCTCTGGTGTAATCGGACAAAATAGTTAAAAATCAACTACACTCTGATCTAGGTCGTATTAAGTGAAATCAGTATGAAAAAGAACCAATTAGCAGTTGCAAACGGCAATGACTTGGAACAACAACTCCTCAATGTACTGGAGTTTGTTACCGCAACCCCGGACTCTGAAAACCGCTGGCCCTCAGACACGGATAGCAAAGCAGCCTATAAAAAAGGGCTTTACTATCTGAAAAATAAACAGTACCCGCTCGCCGCGAAATGGTTAAGACTAGCTGCAATGTCAGGCGACAACAAGGCACAATTTTACCTCGGTATGCTATTCATTAAAGGCCAGGGTGTGCCAAAAAGTGTTTTTCATGGTATTGCCTGGCTGTCACTCGCGCAAAGTCAGGGCAATCAGGCAGCAGCAGGCACACTGGAGCAAGTACGTACACACCTGACTGCGAAACGATTTATTGATGCTCAGTGTTATGCTGCAACACTGTATGAGCAAATCCACCAGATAATGCATTTTAATCAGGACACGACCTTATAATAAAAGTAAATACAATCAAAGCACTAATAGAAAAGAACAAAAAATACGCGATATTTTACTTGCCAAATAGCACTGTATGAAATACTGTATAGACACTGTATAGAAAATCAGTGGTCTGCTCATGTTACATACTCAAGTGCAAAATATTTCTTCATCTAAAACTAACTCAGCCGATAAACGTTACCAGCTAGTATATGCGGAAGATGACATAGTAAGCAGTTTGGAACTATTAAAAATTCTGTATCGTTGTAACTCGCTACATAAATGGACACTGCTCATTGCACCAGACAACATACCAAGCAAAGCACTGCTGGATACCAGCTCAATTGACAGTAGCAAGTTACTGGTGCTGCGACAGAGACATTTGATAAACTTGGAGTATGTTATTAACAGCGCTTTATGCAAAGGCAACTTTGCAGCGGTGGTTACCTGGACGGACATTGTATCTGAACAGCAGCTTGCCCGGTTTAAGCTGATAGACAGTGATACTGAATTGTTTTGCTTCACTCGAACTACTGGCCACGCCATATCCGTCGTTGCGCATTAAATCCAAATGAGAAAATATGTGTTATTGCGGTTCTGAAACCGAAGCACAAGTGTGCTGCCTGCCTTTTATAGAAGGCCGTAAACAACCAGAAAGCGCCCAACAACTGATGCGCTCACGATATAGTGCTTATTGTCTAAAAAAAACAGAATACATACATAATACGTACGCAAAATGCATGCGTGCAGAAAACAGTGAAGCCAGTATACGCGCATTTGCCGAGCAGGTAACCTTTGTAGGGTTAGAGGTCATTCAGTGCAGTGAGTCTTCTGAGTATCACTTTGTTGAGTTTAAAGCAAAGTATCTGGATGGCGGCGTGTGCGTGACAATGCATGAGCGGTCTCGTTTTTTAAAAGAAGCGGGACTGTGGCGTTACCTTGATGGTGAACTGTATGCCTGCCCAGAGATAAAAATGAGCAGGAATGATCCTTGTCCCTGCCAAAGTGGGAAGAAGTTCAAAAAGTGCCATGGATAGTTTGGCGAACTAAACTTTATGGGTTTTTTGAATACTCAATAATCCACAGAATTTCCTGTTCTTTCGCTTTAACATCACTTTAAATTTTCTGAGCCTTGGTTTGTATCGGTGCCAAGGCACAGACCCCAAATACAAAATTTACCTGTTAGTGTCATACTCACTAGGAGCAAAATTGCAGCGCACTGAAATCGCATGTGTTACATACAAGCCAGACCTCTGCCCTACTCACAACTCCATATTCCTGTAATACCAATTTGCTTAATTAAGTGTTCTATTTTGAAGCGAGAAAATATCTTCGATAACTAGGCAAAAATTTTACTATTCATTTGTTCTAAATGAGAAATTTTTAACACAGTTAGCGTCATATTTGCTCCGTCAAATTGAACAGGTATTAAGTGAAATTGATATAACTACCCCGTCGTTGTCTTTGCTTACACAGCAACCTGCAACATAGATTGCATTTCACCACCGGCTATCTGGTCATAAAACCCGGCTGCGTCTATGTCTTTATTATCAACCAGCATTTGAGGGTCTCTGTTTTTTTCTAACTTCTGTCTTACTGCTGGTTCGAGGTTATCGACAATATGTAGAGGAATATGCTTTTTATCATTACGCACTGCATAAGGCTCTGGTTGTAAGCACTCCTTTAGTCGAAGATTCGCCAAGTCCCCATCCTGAACCAGAAATCCATTGTCCTGGCCAATAAGCATATTAAACTGCTCGGGTGCTAATAGCTTTTGAGGACCTATCTGCAGCGCGAGTTTTAACGCAGCTTCAGATTTATCTGGTTGCTCTGGTGACGTATGAGGCAGATCAAACTGGCTAAAATCGAGTGCGTCCTGAGACAACAAAGACAGGAGCAACGCAAAGTCACCACGCCGAGCTTCATGAACACTGTGATTAAGTGCACTACCCAGTTGAGCCTCTTTGCATAAAATGCCATCTATCTGCATGTAAAATCGCCACAATTTAGGAAATATGAAAATTTATCGGCATTTTTTCAATTTTCTTTAGAACATTTCTTTACTTCACTAAAAACTTTGATATTATCAGCGCCCATGTTGAGGAGGGGTTCCCGAGCGGCCAAAGGGATCAGACTGTAAATCTGACGGCACTGCCTTCGCTGGTTCGAATCCAGCCCCCTCCACCACATCACAATTTGTATTCTCTTAGGAGGGGTTCCCGAGCGGCCAAAGGGATCAGACTGTAAATCTGACGGCACTGCCTTCGCTGGTTCGAATCCAGCCCCCTCCACCACCTTACAATTTGTTTTTCTCTTAGGAGGGGTTCCCGAGCGGCCAAAGGGATCAGACTGTAAATCTGACGGCACTGCCTTCGCTGGTTCGAATCCAGCCCCCTCCACCACTTTCCTACCTATTCAACTTAAAATTAGTTTCTAGTCACTGATATCAAAATTGCACTCTCAGGCTTAAATACTCATTCCTGGGCGGTAGCACTACTCCCATTTGAAGAACTATACGTTTTTGCTGAAGCTTCTGAATGATATCGGCTGGCACAGAAACTCTTTTCATTGATTCCGACAGAAACCGTACGCACCTACCTTTTTATCTGCAACACCACTGCGTTTTGGCTTAAATAAGCTTGTGCCCTCTTATAGTCGGGGTAATGGTGCGCGACAATTTTCCAAAAGGCTTGGTTGTGTGCCATGACATGGAAGTGCGCCAACTCGTGCACAATAACATAATCAATCACCCACTTAGGAGCACCAACTAGCAGGCTATTAAGTGCCAGAGTGCCACTTGATGACAGACTGCCCCAGCGGCGTTTGTATTCCCTGATTTTAAGTTCTTGATACTCACTTCTCATCAGGTCGGAATACTCTGCCAGTACTGGCGTCACATAACTAAGTAACACCTGATTTAAATACCCAAACAGCGCTTTTCTCGCCCCTTCAGAGTCGGGGTTGGCGCGCGTTTTTAGACCAATGCATTTCGCATCGTGATCAATGTAAGAGCAACTTGGTGACAACTCAAACTGATACTGCTCGCCAAATATCTGAATTTTCTTACTGTCAAAAGGTATCTGGATCTGCTGCTGCTGAGCAGACATCGCCAATTTTTTACTTTCGACCCAGTGTGATTTGCTTTTTAGCCACGTATCCAGCCAACGCTTGTCGATGCCGTAGGGCGCGAATACTTTCACGCCATCTGCTGTTACTTTAATGGCAACACTCTGTCTGCGCTTACTGATGCTTAATTGATAATCGAATGACATAGATACAATTTTTTATTAACCCTGAAAAAATACTGCTACCCTTATTTATAAGAAGGATTGATCTGGCGCACTATGAACAACAAACCTCTTTGCCAATATGAATCACCCGATGGCCATAAATGCCAAGAAATAGATATGGGTTCAGGCTATTGCTTTTGGCATGATAGCAAATTTGACAAGAGCGGTCTGGAGTTAACACAAAAGCTGGAGCGATACGCCAAAAGAGGCGGTCTCCTGCAAGGTCTGGAGTTAAAACGGGCAAATCTTGAAGGCCTTAATTTGGTCAAATTTGACAACCACGAAGGCTATGACTTGTCATACAGTAATTTTTATCGTGCGAACTTACAAGGTGCTCATTTATTCAACAGCACAATTAAAAATGCTTCTTTGATGAAAGCGGACTTACGTGACGCCAATCTGCACTGCTGCAAACTTGGAGATACAAACCTGTTAGGCATGAAACTCGATAAGACCCGTATTGACAACCTCTATCTCGGCGACAAGCTTTTACAGGAAAAGCAAGCCAATGAGGCACTAAAACAGCAAGATCAAGAAGAAGCAAACGACTTATTTTTGCAGTCTGAAGAAATCTATCGATTACTAAGAAAAGGTGCTGAGCAGCAAGGTCTATTTGAAATGGCCGGGAAATATACTTACAGCGAACTGCGCATGCGACACGCGCAATATCCCAAATTTTCCAAACGCCGCTTGGTGTCCTCTTTTGTTGATATGTTATGTGGCTATGGTGAGAAACCCGAAAATGTCATCCGTTTCAGTTTGGGTATGATCATTGCCTGCGCAATCTGCTACTTCTTGTTCGGTATCAATTACAATGACGGGCTTATCCAATTTTCCAGCCAGGCTTCCTGGTCAGAAAACCTAAGCACGTTGCTTAATTGTATTTATTTTAGTGTGGTTACCTTTACAACACTTGGCTATGGCGACATAACGCCGACCGGCATCACCCGATTAATCGCAACGGTTGAAGCATTTACCGGCAGCTTTTCGCTTGCTTTGTTCGTTGTCGTATTTGTAAAACGCATGACCCGCTAGTCAGAGATACCAATTTCTCTTCCCAACTCTTGCAAAAATCCGCGCATGAATTCTGTGCGCCGCTGCGCTTCTTGTTTTGCCGACTGGGTATGCATTTGCTCTGCAATATTTAATAACTTGATGTAAAAGTGATCTAAAGTATATTTTTTATCATCCGGCTCACGCTCCTGACAGAAAGGGTCACCGATATGATACATATGCCTGGCAATCGCGCCGCCAACTTTCATACACCGACTCACCCCTATAGCGCCTAACGCGTCCATACGATCGGCATCCTGAACAACCTTAGCCTCCAAAGTATCTGGGGTCACATTGGCACTAAAACTGTGTGCGACAATTGCATGGTGTACAGAAGGTAGCTTGTCTTTTGGGTAGTCTAGCGTTGATAAAAAAGCGACAGCTCTGTCGGCTGCCAGTTTAGACGCAATTGACCTATCCGGGTGGTTCTTGGCCACTGCTACACAGTCGTGCAGCCAGGCTGCGGGCAAGACGACTTCGAGGTCAGCACCTTCGGCCGCACACAATTGCTTCGCGGTTTTGACTACCCGCAAGATATGCGATAAATCGTGGGCAGTATCGGCAAATTCGGTTGTTAGCATAAAATCTCTGCATGCAGCCTCAAATTCCATCGTATTTAATGTCATTTATCCCTTAACCTCGTGGTTCTGATTGTATGTTGTTATTGGCTTCACTAAAATGTCACCATAATCTACTGTAAGGAATTTATATGTCTTGCGCGCTGTATTTACAACCTGGCCGTGAAAAATCTTTAAAAAGAAAGCACCCTTGGATCTTTTCTAAGGCAATCAAAAAAGTCAAAGGTAAGCCTGCACTTGGCGATACAGTGACTATTTATAGTCACGACGGTCAATACCTGGCCACAGCCGCATACAGTCCAGACTCTCAGATCCGAGCGCGGATCTGGAGCTTTGAACAATCCGAACAAATCGATCAGTCATTTTTCGAACGACGACTAGCACGTGCACTCGCAGCGCGCGAACAGGTCATTGAAGAAGGACAGTTAACCGGCTTCAGACTATGTGCTGCCGAGTCAGATGGTCTGCCCGGCATAACGATTGATAAGTTTGACAACTATCTGGTTTGTCAGCTTTTAAGTGCCGGTGCAGAGCGCCATAAAGGCGAAATCGTGCAAGCACTCAGAACGCTGTTTCCCGAATGCCATATCTATGAGCGCTCCGATGTAGATGTACGAAAAAAGGAAGGACTTGAGAAAACCACCGGTGTATTGTGGGGAGACGAACCTGAAGCGCCAGTTGTGATCATGGAAAACGGCTTGAAGATTGAGGTCGATATTAAATCTGGTCACAAAACCGGCTTCTACCTGGACCAAAGAGACAGCCGTGCGGCACTCGAGCGTTTCTCAAAAGGTAAGTCAGTGCTTAACTGCTTTTGCTATACAGGCACGTTTGGTCTGTATGCGCTCCGTGGTGAGTGTGAGGAAGTAATCAATGTCGACGTCTCTCAGCCTGCGCTGGATACAGCTAAGCGTAATGTAGAGCACAATGAACTAGATTTGTCGCGGGCTCAGTTTGTAAAGCAAGATGTGTTCAAGTTGCTAAGGCAATACCGCGAGGAAGGCCGTCAGTTTGACACCATTGTCATGGATCCGCCTAAATTTGCCGAAAGTAAAGCACAGCTTAATGGTGCCTGCCGTGGTTATAAAGACATTAATATGCTGGCTATGCAATTACTTAAGCCAGGTGGTACTTTGCTAACCTTCTCTTGTTCGGGTCTGATGGAACAGAACTTGTTCCAAAAAGTAGTGGCAGATGCCGCTCTGGATGCAGGTAAAGACTTATTAATTATGGAGCGCCTTAATCAGGCAGCAGATCACCCTATAGCAGGCTGTTACCCTGAGGGGTTTTACCTCAAAGGCCTTATCTGTAAAGTATATTAATCATCAGCATTGAAGTAGAAAGGCCGATATAAACCGGCCTTTCTCGTATTTCTAAGTATTAAGTTAGAAACTGCCTTGCAACGTAAGACCTGTATAGCTGCTGTAGCCTCGTACCATGATGTGGTAGGTACCACCATCCGTACCTGAACTCAGAGTACAAGTTTCATTGTTGCCAGAACGGTATGGACGACAATCATAATTGTTTGTCGTTGGCTGAGTCCCTTTGCGTACATACAGGTCAGCATCACCTGAACCACCTGAAATACTCACATTCAGCGTCACATTTGCTGGCACTTCAATAGTGTAACGTGTGTCAGAGTTCGTGCCACCAGACAGCCCTGTTACTGGCACACCGTTTTCAAGGCAGTTTGCACCACAACCTGAAGCATCACCAAAAGTACCTGTCAGCGTAGCACCTGAATACTGGCTATAGCCATGTAGCATCACGTACCAGTCACCTGCTGCTGGGTTAGAGAATTCACAAGACTCGTTGTTGCCATTTTTATACGGGCGACATGCATAGCTGCTCTGCGTAGGCTGAGAGCCTTGCTGAACATAAAGGTCAGCATCGCCTGAACCGCCAGCGAGTGTGAAAGAAACCGATGCAGCTCCGGCAGGAACCGACAGTTTATAGAAAGTCTCAGAGCCCGATGCACCAGATGCTGCAACACCGACACCAGAAACTAGCTCAGTTGGGCCTGGCGGTGGTGGTGGAGGCGGCGCATCACCTTCAAGAGTATAAAGCAGCTCATTCGGTGAACTTGCTTTGGCATCGGATACCGCACCTTTAGTACTTCTGCTACTAAGCAATGAATCTATCTGCGCTGGAGTAAGCGACGGATCCTGGTCTAGATACAATGCTACCGCCCCTGCTACATGTGGTGCAGCCATTGAAGTACCACTGATTGTGTTGGTAGAGCTGTCGGAATTATACCATGCAGATTTGATGCTAGAGCCTGGCGCATAGATATCAAGACAAGAGCCATAGTTTGAGAAGCTTGAACGACCATCACTGCTAGTTGTCGAACCAACAGTTATCGCATCGGCTGCACGAGCAGGAGAGTAGTTACAAGCATCACTGTTGTCATTACCAGCAGCTACTACGAAAGTCACACCAGAAGCAACAGCAGCATTAACGGCATCATCAACGGCCTGAGACACACCACCACCCAAGCTCATGTTCGCAACAGATGGGCCTGAAGCATTGTTTTTAACCCAGTCAATACCTGAAATCACACCAGAATATGAACCTGAGCCATTACAACCTAATACACGAACACCGACAACATTAACGTTTTTCGCAACACCATATTGTGAACCGCCGATGGTACCAGCAACGTGCGTACCGTGACCATTACAGTCAGAAGAGTCCGCATCATTGTCTACAAAGTCATAACCGTGGCTTGCACGGTTGCCAAATTCGCTATGCGAAATACGAACACCTGTATCAATGACATACGCCGTTACGCCTGAACCATCAAAGTCGTAGTGATAGTTTGAATTCAGAGGCAATGCGCGCTGATCTACACGGTCAAGGCCCCAAATCGCGTTGCTCTGATCGCCTGAAGCCTGAGGCGTCACTGTGACTATTTGATCTTGTTCAATGTAGGCAATGTTAGGGTCTTTCAGCATTGCTTTCACATCACCTGCAGATGCATTCACTACAACACCGTTAAGCACACCGTTGAAGCTTTTAGCGACGTCCACATTGTAGGCATTGCTTAAAGCCTGTGCCTGGGTTGTAGCATAGTCTGAGATAGCCATTGCACTTTGTGTATTAAGTACAGTTGGCGTTTTAAACACGACGATATATTTGCCTGGAATGGCTTTATTCTGATCTGTAGTCAGTAACTCAGCCTGAGCCAAAGACTGTCCAGAAATGCCCGCCAGAATGGCAAAAGCGAGTGTGTTTAGTTTACGCATACTTGTTCCTTTTTTGTTGTTTGGTTAATTTCCAATCAAAATGTAGCTCAATTGCAGAGAAAATAAACACAAAATGGAACATTTATTTAACTATGTTTACATTTATTGTAAATTTAAATTTACATTAGTATTTTTCATTTTCATGAATTTTTCGGTACACTGTTGATTTAAATAATTTAAATATTAATTCCATTGCATAACTTCCCTATACTGGGGAACTTTAGC
Organism: Pseudoalteromonas rubra; assembly: GCF_005887115.1. Lineage (GTDB taxonomy): Bacteria > Pseudomonadota > Gammaproteobacteria > Enterobacterales > Alteromonadaceae > Pseudoalteromonas > Pseudoalteromonas rubra_F. The sequence goes on from NZ_PNCJ01000047.1 coordinate 28,554, forward strand.
TCACCATATTTTCATGTTAAGTACACAGGTCGAGCATCACATTTCAAGCTCCGTAACCACTTAACATTCTAAATTGAGTATTGATCGAGTGACCAATTGCCTAAAGGTGTAAGTTTGACGACGAATTGTCACAGTGTAGGCGCTCCCGTCATTTTCTGGGTCGCTACGTGAGATGACCGTATGGAGGAGTCAGAGCTAAAATAAGAGCACGGCGTACAGTCTTTGCTATTCATTCGAAGTAAATGTGGGATGACAATAGTGGGGTTTATATGAATGGAGAAATAGTGACACTTCATCAGAAGTGGCTCTATACAACATAAGATAAGGAGCACGTTTGAGATGGCGTCGCTGCTATACGTATCGTGTGGTTCTTCTGCCGCGGCTCCAGGTCTACCCAGCTCTACCACGCCTCCAACAACCACTCCGTTGTCATCCCACACACGATGCGGGAGCTGTTTATACCGTTTTCTTGGATCTTTAGTTTGTTTGGAGAGCTTTATAAATCAGAGGGCTGCAAAATCACTACCACATCGATGAAAATTGGATTTTGACATTAGATCATAAATTTAATCAATTTGGTATAATGCAGGCGCAATTATCGAGATGCGCGATGGGACCAAGCTTCATGGACGAGTAGACAACACCATTCTGTCTACAGCTTCATCGACACTTTTTTAAATCTCACACAGCAAAAAACCCGCTGCATTGCTGCAACGGGTTTGACGTACATGGAAGTACTAATGTCGATGATATTCATGGATAAATGTCTTTCGTCGACCTCTAATTAGGAGCTTGGCAATGGTCCGGCTGGCGGCCAGAGGCCTTAGCGTTCAGTCGGTGGAAAGTGAAATTGTTCACTTTCCATAACCCGCCTTCACCCTACTTTCACATGGGTGAATTGCGACCGAAGCACCGCTTCGCC
>NZ_PNCJ01000048.1 GCF_005887115.1 Pseudoalteromonas rubra
GCGCGCCGCACACAACGGGAAATGCAGTGGTAGTATTTGGTATCCGACAGGCTAACTTGCCGCTTCCGTGCTGTTGGCATAGTCCATTATCCTCAGTCCATTGAGTATCCCCTAAAGGTAGACGGCGTAGCTCCTGTACGCCAGTTTGAGGTGGGTATCGCTGTAACTCCACACCACATCACCCACCCAACAATCCAGACTGAATGCCTACGATTTTGGGTGGGTGTCCATGTAACTCGCATGTAACTCGCTGCGTGCTGCTGCCATCCTCTGTTTTGGTGCTGAGCATTCTGGTTTCGTTACCATTGCGATCATAGGCAAAGGTTTTGGGTGGATGTCCATGTAACTCACCTTGGGGTGGGTGTCCTTGTAACTCCTATTCTGAGACTGTACCACCAATAA
>NZ_PNCJ01000049.1 GCF_005887115.1 Pseudoalteromonas rubra
CGGATTGATCCGAGTGGTTATATTTCACTGAATCCATTTCGGGGAATAAGCAGAAGTTTAATTAAGTTTGCAACTAAAATATTCGGGGCCGAACTGACCAATATTGCCGGCAACATCGCTTCTGCGTTTTGTGGTCCGGCAGTCGCTGGGTGTGCAGCAATATGGAACTACGAGTTCACAAGAGCGATGGGGGGCTCTTCTTCACAGGCGTTTAAGGCTGGAGCAATAGCTGCTGTCACTGCTCAGGCATTCAGGTCGATTGGTGAGCATTTCGCGGCAGCCAATGTTCAAAATGTTGATGATGTTGTGTTTGGAGGTGCACAATTTGGAGACTACATAGATTTTGGAGGTAATTTACTAACTAAAGGCCAAGTTGTTGCTCAAATCGTGGCACATGCTTGGGTAGGTGGTATCGCTTCAGTAGCTAGTGGAGGTAAGTTTGGTCATGGGTTTGTGAGTGCTGGTGTGACCAAGGGAGCCGGTGGCGCGTTCCTGCCAGGCGGTGCTGGGCTGAGTGCTACCCAGATAGCAAAAGGCACGGTAGTCTCGTCGATTATTGGTGGTACAGTCTCAG
>NZ_PNCJ01000005.1 GCF_005887115.1 Pseudoalteromonas rubra
CCCCCCCCCCCCCCCCCCCCCCCCCCCCGCCCCCCCCCCCCCGCCCCCCCCCCCCCGCCCCCCCCCCCCCCCCCGCCCCCCCCCCCCCCGCCCCCCCCCCCCCCCCCCCCCCCCCCCCCCCCCCCCCCCCCCCCCCGCTCAGGAATTCCCACGAGATGACTTCATACGTGAGCCCTGCAGACGTGTACACTGCAGCCGTGTGACAATGGCTCAGGTGACAATGGCTCAGGTGACAATGGCTCAGGTGACAATGGCTCAGGCGACAGTGGCTCGGGCGAGACGCCAACTCCAACAATTACCACAAAAATATACTCTGGTGGTGTAGATAAAAATAACGGTGGTGTTGGCGACGGTATAGACGATAACTTGATTGCGAGTGACGATGCCATATTTAACGAATCTACAGGCATAATGACTTTTACCAGTAATGGGATAGGTAAGTTAGTATTTGATACGCGAAAAAGCGACGTCTCTTTCACTTCTAAAAATGGCTATATTGATAATATAAAGATTACCGAAAGAAATGGTAATACGACAGAATATACTTTCAACACGGAAACTGGTGATGTCAAGGTCGTAGAAACTGGCAATGTCACGATCGTAGAAAATAGTGATATCGAGAATATAGAAAACAGTTATGGCGGCGCAGGTTTAATAATACCACCTCCGGAAAAAATAGAAACCCCCACCCCTCAACCGGCTTCACCCATTATTATTGATTTAGATGGAGATGGCGTCGAAACTGTTGGCTTATCAGCAGGTATTTATTTTGATCATAATGGTGATGGCTTTAAAGAATCTACGGGATTTTCTGCTGCGGATGATGGTTTACTTGTACGTGACATTAATGGTGATGGTATTATTAATTCAGGTACTGAATTATTTGGTAATGAGACTTTATTAGCTGATGGCTCCTACGCCAGCAACGGGTTTGTTGCTTTGGCCGAACTGGACTCAAACGGTGACGGTGTTATTGATGTAAATGATGAGCTATTTGGTGAACTAAGGGTCTTTCAGGATATTGATCAGGATGGCGAAACCGATGAAGGTGAGCTATTAACGCTATTCGAGGCGGGCGTTGAGTCACTATCCATTGATTATATGACTCAAGATTTTATTGATGACTTTGGAAATGAACATCGTCAGGTCGGCAGTTATACAAATACAGCGGGCCATACAGTAACAATGACTGATGTTTGGTTTACGCAAAATCCAACTGATACTTTACACGACTTTGTCGACCTTCCTTATACTGTGGCGAGCTTGCCTGATTTACAGGGTTACGGCCAGGTTTACTCTCTACACCAAGCCATGGCACGCGATGAGTCTGGTGAGTTGCAAAACTTAGTGACGCAATTTCTCGTGGCTTCTTCGAGAGCAGAGAGTCAAGTCTTGTTAGAGCAAATTATCTTTTCCTGGACAGGTCAGGAGGGATCGTACCAGGAGTATTATCAAGCCCCTATAGACGCCAGGAAAATTGGTGCCTTAGAAGCCATTTATGGCTTCAATATTCCGCTACCGCTGGGTAGTGGTTGGCAATATGCGAGAGATTACGAAAAGATTTACAATAGTTTCTCAGATAGGATTTTTTATCAACTTGCCGCTCAGAGCCATTTAAAGCCTTTTTTTCAGGAAGTCTCTTGGAGCAAAAACCCTGAAACAGGCATATGGGAGGGTAACTTTACCAAAGTTGTTGATGACTTGTTCGATTATGCTGAAGCAAACCCACTACAAACCGATGTATTATTTTATTTTGTTCAAGCCATTCAAGGTATATCCCCTTTTGGAACAATTAACCAAGCTCGCCTGATTGATGCCGTAGATCAATTCATTCAAGCATCAGATATTTCTAACTACTCCGAAGAAACCATCAGCTTCGTGACTGCTGCCGTAAGAGACACCGGAGATAGTGACAACATTACTGGCGGGGAGAATCGCGATATTTTGTTCGGCTTTAGTGGTAATGATTCGCTACACGGATTGGCTGGAAATGATGTACTTAATGGCGGGCAAGGTGATGATAAACTCTATGGTGGTCGTGGAAATGATGTATATCAATTCGGTGTAGGTTATGGTCGGGACATTATTTATAACCCAGATACCGATACGGGCCGTTATGATGTTGTTCGTTTAATAGGTGGTATTGCGCCTAATGATATTACCTTATCTCGTCGAGGTGATGACCTGTTCATAACCATCAATGGTACAAAAGATGTACTGCATGTTGAGTCACATTTTGGACTCGAGGGGGCAACAAAGCGCTATATTGATGCCATTATTTTTGATGATGGCAGCGTGATAGACGTGAGCCCAAGCCATTTTGATCAAATAAACGTATCTTCTCAAGTCATTACCTCGGGTGATGATGAATTACATGGGACATCTGAAGATGATGTAATAAACGGTTTAGGCGGAAATGACAGCCTGCACGGTAAAAAGGGGGCTGATGTTCTCATAGGAGAAAGTGGGCATGATAAGCTATTCGGTGGTGAAGGTGATGACCGTTTGGAGGGTAATAACGGCAATGACCTGATTTACGGCGACGAAGGTGAAGACTCGTTAATAGGTGGAGCAGGCCATGATAAATTGCTTGGCGGAACTGGTGATGATTCCCTAAGAGGTGATAAAGGTGACGACTTACTCATTGGCGGACAAGGAGATGATTACTACCTATTTAACTTAGGTGATGGTCTCGATGCAATTGACAATAGAGGTAGAAAGGGAGATACAGATAGGATTTTGCTGGGCGAAGGTGTTCTACCTGACCAAGTCAAAATCCGCCGTGTAGACAATGACTTAATAATCATTATCCAAGAAGGAGTTGATGAAATTCGAGTGGCAAATTATTACATCAACGAAGCCAGTCGAATCGATTATCTCGTTTTCAATGATCCGAACAGTTCAGTTGCACTTTGGGATGCAGCCACACTCGAGGCAAAAGCAGACCAAGCGACAGGAGAAAATGATGAGCTACTTGGCAATACTGAAAACAATACACTTAATGGACTAACGGGAGACGATATACTCATAGGGTATGATGGTGATGATAACCTTTTTGGGTCTGAGGGAAATGACAACATTCAGGGAGGCCGCGGAGATGATATTCTTATTGGTGGTTTGGGGGATGACTTTCTAAGTGGTGGAGCGGGTAGTGATACCTATGTCATTGCTGCCGATGGAAGTCACGACATTATCCTAGATTACGACAACAGTAATGAATATCTCGATCGTATCGTTTTTGATGACGGAATCACTCAAGAACACGTGAGTTATCGACGAACAACCTCTGACTTAATTATCGAAATAAACAAAGATGGCGTATTAAGTACAGTCACCATTGAAAATGGTTTTATCAGCGGTGTAAGTGGTATAAATGGTTTTAGTAACAGGCGAATTTTAGTTGACCAACTTGAGTTTTCAGATAACACAACTGTCAGCATAGAAACAGTACTTGCTAGCGCAGCTTTTTGGGCTGGCACAGACTCTGCTGAAACTATTTATGGCTATCAAGGCGCAGATACACTTACTGGCGCAGGTGGTCAAGATAGCCTTTATGGCGGTGATGGTAATGACACGCTAAATGGAGGGGCTGGCGACGATACCCTATACGGTGGTCATGGAGATGACACATTAGATGGCGGAGCTGGTAATGATATCCTGTACGGCAGCTCAGGTAGTGATACTTATTATTGGGGTCTTGGTTCAGGAAATGACCAAATTTATACTCAAAAAGCTTTGGAAAGCGATGGCAGTGACTTTGATAAATTGGTATTCAAAGAAGGGATTACTGCCAGTGACCTAACGTGTTCACGATATCGCTCTCACCTAAGAGTGACTTTAAACTCCAGTGGCGAAACGGTTTTAATTAATGATTACTTTAGTCACACACCTAAATTAGATCCAATTAGATTCGAATTAGCAGACGGAACTATATTAGATATAGCAGAAGAGGCTAATAAACTACACATTGGTACAAAAGAAAGTGAAATATTAGTAGGTGGCGACCTTGATGAGAATTTAATCGGCTTAGATGGTGATGACGAATTATACGGTCAAGCTGGTGACGATAAACTGGATGGTGGTTCAGGCAATGATTATTTAGTTGGTGGCTCTGGTAATGATATTTTAGATGGCGGCTCTGGTGAGGATAACTTATCTGGAGGTGCTGGCAATGATATTTTAGATGGTGGCAAAGGCGATGACTTTTTAGCCGGTGGATCAGGTAGCGACATTTACAGATGGGGATACGGCTCTGGAAATGATCAAATTCGGAACTATACACAAATTTTACCTGATGATAATACCGATATAGACAAGCTTGTATTTAAACAGGGAATAACGGCTAGTGACATAACCTGGTCATATGAAGGTGATGACTTATTAGTAACGCTTAATTCAAGTAGTGAAACACTGAGAATAAAGAATCACTTTAATAATGACTACATCAATAATAAATTAAAAGCTGTTGAGTTTTCAGATGGAACAGTACTAGACCTTGATTCAATAGAAAATGCAATTCATACAATAAAGGGTAACGAGGGGGGTGATAGATTAAATGGAGCTAAATATGACGAAACCTTACTAGGTTTGGGTGGCAATGACTATTTATATGGTAATGAAGGTGACGACTCACTTGATGGCGGTTTAGGCAATGATTATTTAAATGGAGGTAAAGGTGATGACGTCCTTGATGGTGGCGCAGGTAACGATAGTTTAAAAGGTGGTCAGGGCAATGACACCTACTTATGGGGCAAAGGTTCGGGGAATGACACCATTCATAACTACGATCGTAATGATAAAAGTAATCCCCACAAACTCGACAAGCTGATTTTTAAAGCCGGAGTCACTGAAAGTGACTTGATATGGTCCCGCGGAATAGATGATCTTCGCGTGACTATCAAATCGACAGGCGAAACCTTGTCGATAAAAAACCACATAACATATGAAGGGTACCAAATAGATGCGGTTGAACTGGCAGATGGCACTGTGCTGGATCTTGCATCCATTGAGAAAGGACTAAATACACCCATAGGTACAGATAACGATGAATATCTTTATGGTCATTTGCATGATGATGTACTAAAGGGCTTGGGAGGCGATGATCATCTGATAGGTTTTGGTGGCGACGACATACTTGATGGCGGAGCTGGCGATGATAAGTTAGAAGGAAGAGGTGGCAGCGATACCTATTATTGGGGGGCTGGTTCAGGCAATGATTCTATTGAAAATTTCAGTAGCAGTTCGTATAGCTCTGATGATGACTTTGATAAGCTGGTTTTTAAACAAGGTACCTCACCCAGTGATTTAACTTGGTCACGAGATGGTGATGATTTAACAGTGATGCTGAATTCAAGTGGCGAAACACTGACGGTAGTATTTTATTATACTCGGGGCTCTTGGGAGTTAGACGCGTTTGAGCTCGCGGATGGCACAGTACTCGATCGCACAGCAATAGAGGCAGAAGCTGCACAGAGCGCAAATATCGTGATGGGCACTGGAGACGATGAATCTATTTACGCTTCAGAGTCTGACGAAGTGATATTGGGCCTAAGCGGTAACGACAGGCTGTATGGCAGAGCCGGTGACGACAGGCTCAATGGTGGCGCGGGTGATGATAGGCTTAAAGGACAAATTGGCGACGACCAGCTCGATGGTGGTGCAGGTGACGATGACTTATATGGTGGCGCTGGCAACGATGTTTATTACTGGGGACTAGGCTCAGGAAATGACCGAATTTATAACCATGATAAGTGGAGTCCAGGTGATGTGAGTGATATCGACAAATTAGTATTTAAAGCAGGCATTTCGGCGAGCGATTTAATTTGGTCACAACATGGAAATGATTTGAGAGTAACGCTGGTCTCAAGTGGCGAAACATTGAGCATAAAAAATCACTTTGACCCCGAATTTAATGACTCTAAGATAAAAGTGATTGAGCTTGCAAATGGGACCGTGCTAGACCTTGTATCGATAGAAGGGTCAGTTATAGACGCTTCGAGCATCAATATGGGCACTGAAGCCGGTGAATCTATTTATACTTCTGATCCTGACGAAGTTTTATTGGGTTTAGATGGCAATGATAAATTATATGGTAGAGCGGGAGACGACAGGCTCTATGGCGGTGCAGGTGATGACCAACTCAAGGGGCAAATTGGCAACGACATACTTGATGGCGGAGCCGGAGACGATACTCTGTATGGGGGCGCGGGCAATGACATTTATTACTGGGGGTTAGGCTCAGGCAATGACCGATTATACAACCATGATAAATGGAGCCCTGGTGATGCAAGCGATATTGACAAGTTGGTTTTTAAAGCGGGAATTTCGGCTAACGATCTGCTTTGGTCACGTGACGGAAATGATTTAAAAGTGATGCTGGTCTCCAGTAGGGAAACTCTGAGTATCAAACACTATTTTAATATCGAATACAGCGACTCTCAGTTAAAAGCCGTTGAATTGTCTGACGGTACTGAGATCAATATATCAGAATTAGACGAATCTACGCCAGAAGGCGTAAATATATTCTTAGGTAAACAAAACGATGAATCACTCTATAGTTCTGAAATAGGTGAAATGCTGTTGGGCTTGGATGGCAACGACAGCTTATATGGTAGAGCTGGTGACGACATACTCAAAGGTGGCGCGGGCGATGACATACTTAAAGGACAAGTTGGCAACGACATACTCGACGGTGGCTCTGGCGACGACATACTCGACGGCGGTGCGGGGAGTGATACGTATTATTGGGGGTTAGGGTCAGGCAATGATGAAATTTACAATGTTGATCCCTGGGGAAGACTCCCCCTCGACATGGGTGATTATGACAGCTGGAGTCAGAGGGACGCAAATGATGTTGACAAGTTAGTATTTAAAGATGGTGTTTCTGCCGATGATTTAGTTTGGTCACGTGATGGTGATGATTTGAAAGTGACGCTTAGTTCAAGCGGTGAAACACTCAGCATAAAACATCACTTCGACAACTATACTGATGACAAGTTCAAATTAAAGGTTGTCGAGCTGCATGATGGCAGTGCGCTTGATTTGGCAATAATATCAGAATCAATCGCAAAAGGTGGCAATATAGTCATCGGTACGCAAGGAGATGAGTCACTTTACACTTCAGATCTGGATGAGACTGTGTTGGGCTTGGATGGCAATGACAGGTTATATGGTAGAGCGGGTAATGACATACTCGATGGTGGCAAAGGAGATGACAGGCTTAAAGGTCAAACGGGTGACGACATACTCGATGGTGGTACGGGTAACGATGACTTATATGGTGGCGCAGGCAATGACGTTTATTACTGGGGAATAGGCTCTGGTAATGACAGCATTTTCAATCATGATAAGTATAACCCTGGTAATGAAGGCGATATAGATAAGTTAGTATTTAAGGCTGGCATCTCTTCTGAAAACTTAAGTTGGTCACGTAATGATGATGATTTACAAGTTCAGTTGAAGTCAACAGGAGAAATATTAACTATAAAAGGCTACTACCAAAGTGGCTATGATAAAATTGACAGAGCAGAGCTAGCTGATGGCACGATAATCAGCCTAGATGATGTAATTAACAACCCAACACCTCAGACTCAAGAAAGCTTAAGTGGCTTAGATAGCAGATTGATTAAACATGATAGTTTTGAGCTTCTTGTGCAGTCTATATCAGGCTTTGCTGGCAACTCTGACGACAGCGCAAGTGACAAAACACACTATGTAGGGAGCTATTTAGAAAAAATGACTTATTCTACAGATTAAAAGAGGTTGTTCATTATTCTGGCAAACTAGACAGTAATACCAAACAATGCACAAGTTCTCAGCGTCATACCGGCCTTGCGCCGGTATCTGTTTGCACTCTACTGTTATGATTGGATAAATGCCTTATCAACCAAGTCGTCTAAAGCAAGATCCCGTGTCGAGCACGGGGTGACAGGTGAAAAGGGTATGGTTTGCGGTGCGTTGTGAGACATTCTAAGTGTCTGCGCTTCGCAACTAAACACCTGCCTAGGCTGAGATAAAACACATTGCATTCAAACCATCTCATCTGTGTCATACCGGCCTTGCGCCGGTATCTGCTTGCAGTCTACTGTTATGCTTGAACAAATACGTTATCAATCAAACCGTCTGAAGCAAGATCCCGTGTCGAGGACGGGATGACGGGTGAAAATGGTCAGGTTTGCGGTGCGTTGTAAAACATACTAAGCGTCTGCGCTTCGCAATTAAACATCTGCCAGGGCTGAGGTCAGACATAGTGCATTCATGCCATCTCACCTGCGTCATGCCGGCCTTGCGCCGGTATCTGTTTGCACTCTACTGTTATGATTGGATAAATGCCTTATCAACCAAGTCGTCTGAAGCCAGATCCCGTGTCGAGCACGGGATGACGGATGAAAGGGGCTAGGTTTATGGTGTGTTCAGAGAAATTCTAAGCGTCTGCGCTTCGTAGCCAAACTCCAACCAGAACAGGCAACTGCCTATCATGCAACACCTCGCCGCCATAACGGTCCAGAGCCCGCGAGAAAAACAAATACAAAAACGCTAAACAGGTCACATCACCGCTTAGGACACACCACTTTCTCGGCTTTCAGGTGATACATTTCAATATCCGGATGACTGAAAAACCCCACTTCCCAAGGGTTTTTAGAGATAAACAGCTCTCTCACTTCATTAAACAAAGCACTGTTGGTGGCTATCTGATGCACCCGCCCGGTGATAATGGAGTAGTTCCATTCAACATAGTTTTCAAAGGTAAAGCTGGCACGATTGTCGATGGCAAAGTAACACTGGTTATCCCGCTTCATCAGGCTGGATTTAAAAGTTTGTGGCAAAGTGATAAAAAAGACATCGTCATCAGTACTGGATAAAAACGCCATCACGGTAGTGTGTGGTTGCGACTGTGCTTTGGTGATCAGCACGCCAACTTTGTTGTCATGCTCTTCTTCGTCCATCACAGGCGTTGCGGTTAAAGGTGTACAGGGCAAGGGGTTTTGCACGCGCGGATCTTCCGGGAATTCATACCCCGGCGCCCGATATCCCAGCGCTACTGAAATCCCATAATAAACCTGGTACTCAAGCGGTGCTAAGGTGACCTCAGTATTATTCAACGCCGTAACTCGCCCCTTATAAGACAAACGATAGACACTCAGCTCAGCATCATATTCACTCACGCCGGTGCGGTTATCCAGATGCACAGTGACCAAATCTCCCACACTCAACTGATGGCTTTCTCGTAGCTCGAGCGACAGCTGATTACCTTCATCTATCTGAGCAAAACAGATAAAGACATCAATACCACCAAGGTGCGTTTGATATGCCGTAGCGACGGCAATGACGGGTGATGGAATAAATTGCTGTAAAGACGACATAACACTCCCGGAAACAGAATTCACTGGCATATTTCGAACACTATAACTCTAGCATATACATCCACTCAGGCACGAAATCAGTCGCACCATATTCATTCTTTTAAACAGAATGAAAGCACCGATAATGACGCATTTTATTCTACTTAACTAAGCGTTACAGTCATGGTATTCCACTTTCAGAGATAGCACTTATGCCATCAATACGACGCGCTTCCGAGCGAGGCCAGGTTAATCTTGGCTGGTTGCATAGCCAACATACATTTTCTTTTGGCCATTATTACGACCCAAAACATATGGGGTTTTCCATGTTACGCGTTATCAATGACGATACGGTCGCACCAGGTATGGGGTTTGATACGCATGCCCACCGTGACATGGAAATTATCTCTTATGTGATACAAGGTGCACTGGAGCACAAAGACAGTCGGGGGAATCACCACATCATTCCGGCAGGTGACGTCCAGCTGATGAGCGCAGGCACCGGGATCGCGCACTCTGAATACAATCATTCTGCCACGGAGCAGACTCGCTTCTTGCAAATCTGGATCCGTCCAGATGTAAAAGGGCTCAGCCCCAGTTATGCGCAGGCCAATATAGAACAAGACGGGCCACTTACCTCGCTTGTAACCCCGAATGGCCAGCACGGTTCACTGGTCATTCATCAGGATGCCAGCCTGCATCGTCTCAAGCTGTCACAAGGCGATACCTACACACTGAACACGCATAGTCGCTGGGGTTATCTGCATATAGTTGAGGGTACCGCCCACTCAGGAGAAATACGCTTGGAGCCGGGCGATGCCATTGGTCTGACAGCGCAGGAATCCGTCACGGTAACGGCAACAACGCCACTTGAAGCATTGTGGTTCGAGCTACCACCGGGCTGAATGTCACACCAGGCCCTTACAGTAGAAAACACGCCGGCTGCTCAACAGACTACGCAATCGATACTGGTTCCCGGGAACAAAAAAAGCCATGCGCAATTGGTCAGGCATGGCTTTGCTACGGGCAGTAGTGTCACAGCTACGTCCAGCATTCAAAAAGGGAGTGTTAAGTCTTTTCCTCCAGCGGCGTTGCACCTTCCTGAAAGCGCAAAAAGTCATCAATGTCTTTAATGGATGCAGAGGGTGAAAGCAACCGCAAAGGCACCTCATACTCAGAATGTAAGAAAAACTTAAACCCTTCATATTCATAGGTCTGGCTAAACAGTTCAGCCAAAGTGTCAGTCTTACTCAGCGGGAAGGCTTGCCCCGATGGCCATTGATGCGCAAGGATATCAGCCACACATTGAAACTGTTTGTAGTCATTCCAGTTGTGCTCTTCCATTTTCAACATCTTTACGACCTTACGAACCACAGGCGCTATCAAACTCAAAGCACTAGTAAGGCCAAAGAAAAAGAACTTATGCCAGGTGGGTACCTGCATCAGACCGACCCGACGGATCATCGCCTTGGCCGCCTCAGGGTCTTTACCCGGCCCACTCAATCTAAATTGCGCAGCGACTAAGCTGCCATGATAAAAGTTGAAGATCAGCCTGGGGTCTGGCAACAAGTGATACCATTTAGGCTCTACGCCCAGCGTTCGGGCCAGCTCACCAGTAAACCGGTAGTAACGCACATTTTCTGAACGGTCAGGTTCCAGACAGAACTGCTCCCGACATTCCTGCTGATACTCTTCTATACGCCGTTGCAGTGTGTGCGAATCAGCCAGATCCGTTTTGCCCGCCAAAACCCGGGCATATAAGCGAGCCTGTAACTCGGCAATGGTCGGAACGCCTCCGACATCCGGACGGGTAAATCCAATCCAGACTAAGCTGTCTCTTAATGTCGGGTGGATCATGTGCAAAAAGTTCGAGCGGATATTCTTCGCTGCATCTTGCGCTGCGCTGTGGTGGATCATGTCAAACTGCGTTTCATAGCCGGTCGACATCATCACATCGGTACATTCAATAAATTGCCCATCGTGCAGATAAACGCCGTTCTCGGCAAAACGCTTTACAGAGAACAAATGCAGCTGGGTTTGCCCGGTTTCCAGATCCTGCAACCAGATATCATTCTTGTTACTGAATTCGCCGTGCAGGCCGTATTTAACCAGAAACTTCCACATCCAAAATGCGCTTAAAGGTCGCTGACGCTTCTGCTCATTTACCTTCAAGCCTTTATTCATAATACGTTTCTTCAGCGTGGCCTCAAAAAGTGAATGGTTGACCAAAAACGAGTAATGCGCAGCTCGTGTGGTTCTGGAATCTCCGGTATCACCCAGAATAACCCGGGCAATAATGCTCTTGGGGCGCTTAACCACCAGATGAGTCTCTTGCGCAACTTGCGCAATTTGGTGCACTACATCAGAGCCAGACTCTCCCAGCCCCAGGCAGACCACCTTTTTGCCCTTAAATTTTGACGCTTCTTTAAAATCAAAACTATGGTGAATGGTCCCCTTGAACTGTTCCATGTTGGGAACAGAGGGCAATAACGGGTTGCGAAACTTGCCACTGCACACCGCAACAGAATCAAACAACTCGTCTTTACGTTCACCGTTTTTAAGATAAGTCACCCGCCATTTTTGTGTGCCAACTGGCTCAACAGACTCAATGACGGTGTTAAAACGGATGAACTTTCTTAGTCTGAAATGCTCGGTAAAGTCTTGCAGATACTCGATATATTCACTGGCAGTCCAGTACTTGCGATTCTTCTCTCTTGGCGGGAATGAGGAAAACGCCATAAAAAAGTTGGAAACCGTCAGGTGGATGTCGTTATAGATCCCGCCTTCGTTTTCTTTGTTATAAAAGGCCCCACCAATGTCATCACTGCGCTCAAAACACACCACAGTGTGACTCTGATCTATCAGCTCTTTGGTGGTTACCAGGCCAGATAACCCTGCGCCAATGACCGCAACGCGCTTCATTGGGTGGCTTGGTGCCTGCATTGCTTGTGAATTCATCACATCGTCTCCCACTCGGTTAGATTGGGTAAATTATCGAATCAGGTAACACTTCCGCGTCTATGATGCAAAGCCGCTTTGAAAATTGCAGCGTACCGTCTGGTGCGATGCTCAGGCTGTCCTGACTTTCGCTGGTAAGCAACAAAGTGGAAGGCTCTCCCTGTCGGGATTCAGTGACCATAAAGCTGCTCACCACTTCCAGTGCATGTTCATTTTGGTTCGTGATCTCGATACTGCCCGCAAATCGGCGTTGCAACCGGTCACGGAACCAAACGGCTTTTTGCAGGCCCAGGGCTCTGTCTATCAACATTTTTTTGCCTTCACAAAACACGTTGTAAACCAGCATATCCTCTTCAAAGTTGGCTCGATTAGTCACTAAGTAACTGGCGTCTTCGGTGAAAAAGTCTGGCCACTGGGTCAACATTTGCTGGTCGAGTTGGGCGTGATAGCGCTGGTAAAATTCGCGAACAGAGCGCTCCAGCAACAAAGTTTTCAACATTTCTTCCATGCTCACAGCTCCATCACCTGACGATAGTAGTTATAGAACCCACGGATCGCTGATTCAGACACCATATGATCGCAATCTGACGAGCCTTCACCATATTCAATGGCGCATTCAAACTCTGATTGCTGCTGTAAACCCACTTGACAGGAAGCCAAAATTTCATTGTCGTCTATGGTCACCAGGCCCGACGCTCCCAGTAAATTGGCCTGTTTAACCCGCCGTGCCGTCAATGCGGGGTCTTCGTCTTCATACGCAAAGAAAGTCCAGGTTTTTACACATTTATCCTGGCTAACCGGCTCCACGTGACGCATGACCAAACAATTCAACTGTTGCAGAAAAATCAGGTTTGGCCAGATAGTCATGACTGCACCAGTCGCATGAGAAAACTCGGCCTCATGGGCTATCAAGCTCGGATCAAGTAATGAAAACTCCGAATCTACTTCTTCTGAGTGAGCCTGCTGCTTGCTGAATGTGGCCGTAGAAGCCAGCACACTGTGCATGCCTTTGTCCTCAACCACGATCTCCGTTTCCTGATCTGACCGCCAGATTCCAAACAGGGTGAAAAATGAGTGCAAAATAGCCGCATGCACGGTGTCTTTCACATTCTCAATTTGCAGCTTCCAGTTCCCGGCAACAACGTGCTTGTGCTTGCCAATGACCTTTAAGGGACGGCCATCACATACACGGTCAAAGTAACGCAGGATCTTAGGGCCCAGATAGGTTTCAAGCGGCACCATGTCGTTACTAAAGCTGGCAAACACCACACCGTGTCGCTCACATACATTTAGCTGTTTCAAACCATGGTTTTGCGGGTCAAATTGCGCCGACATTCCCCCTTTTCCCTTCACCCCCTGACTCAAAGGTACGCCTACCAGGCGGCCTTCCAGATTGAAACGCCATTCGTGATACGGGCAGGTAAACAGCTTGTTGTTGCCTTTTCGCTTCTCACATAACCGCGCGCCTCGATGAGTACAGCGATTAACAAAAACGCGAATAGCCCCTTTGCGGTCTCTGGACACAATCACACCGACATTGCCCACCGAGCTCAGAATATAATCACCCGGCTCTGGCACCTCACAGCTTAACGCCACATAGTTCCAGGAATCGGCGAAGAAAATGGCATCCAGCTCACGCTGAAAGTTATCCTTGTCAGCATAAATGTGCTGGGGAAGCCTGCGCACACCCGCGTCAGGCCATCCTTGGAACTCACTCATGACTCAAGCTCAGCTGCCGGC
The DNA here is from genome assembly GCF_005887115.1 of Pseudoalteromonas rubra. Classification (GTDB taxonomy): domain Bacteria; phylum Pseudomonadota; class Gammaproteobacteria; order Enterobacterales; family Alteromonadaceae; genus Pseudoalteromonas; species Pseudoalteromonas rubra_F. The sequence goes on from NZ_PNCJ01000005.1 coordinate 14,040, forward strand.
TGCTTCGTTGCTTGCTCTGCGTTACTGTTTGACTGTCGCTCTGAGCCATACACCACTAAGTCAGCGATTCGGCTCATCACCGACATCAGCATGGACCAACCCTGCTCCTGAATTTCAAGCAAACCTTCTGCCTCACTCAGGCTGGGTGTCTGACGACGCACAAAGTCATAGCCCATTTTGACGTGTTCGTGGTCGCCATCGTCATGCTCATGGAAATGGCGAGAATGCTGTGTTTCTGACATCACAGGCGCTACATGCTTGTAGAATACAGTGGCTGAGGCTTCAACCACCAGGTGGATCAGAACCAACTTTTGCATGTCAGACAAGCGGTTTAAAATACTGCAGAACCAGCTGCTGGTCGCTTCAAGGACTGGATCAAAAATACGCGTGCTCGAATCCCGGCTGGAAGCTAAGTCCATATTGTGACCGAACTCTTCAATTAAGTGGTCCCAGGCCAGATCTAAATGTGCCCCCTCGGCACTGGTCAGATATCGGTTAAACACCATTTTCTGGAAGTGATTTGACCACACCTGAAAACAATCCAGGAAGCGATTTCTTGTTTCACTGTCGTTTAGCAACCCTTTGTTTACCAATGCAAACAAGCGATGTTTATCGAAGCGATCTTTGAAAATTTCGTTCTTCTGGAACAGTTTATCGACTATGGTATCGGCGTGCTTCAATTCATAGTTTTCGTCTTCATGAAAGGTCGCCCATGGGTCGGCAATGTCTTCATACAGCCCACGAGAATCGAACTGTAACGACAAGCCCCAGAAACCTGCAGGCTCTGCGCCGATAAAGCCATGAGGTCGGCCAGGTGGAACCAATAGTGCGTCCCCCGCGCCCATTTCTGTTTCTACATCGCCAAGCGTAGAGGCACCACCTTCACAAATTAAGATCATCGATTCCACAGGATGGATATGCTCATCCAGCTGCTCACCGGCTTCCAGTCTGACCCAGGCCATCGAAATACGATTATCCTTTGGCAAAAATTCTGTCAGCCCTTCATGTTTGGTGAAGTCTTTAACGTGGCCTAACCAGTGCTCAACACCGTTAACCTCGATAGTGCGAATAGACGGAATATCATCGCGCTTCACCAGTGAAACTAATTTACTCTCAGACATGCTCATTCCTTAGGTATCTTATTTTTCTACAACTTGTAGCGATTTCAAAAATTTAATAATGCTCTTTTGCTCAGAAAGCGGTAATAGCGAGAAGTGGTCACGGCTTTGGCGTGCCTCCCCACCGTGGTACAGGATGGCCTCAGTAATGGTCGTGATATCACCCCGGTGACCATAAGGCGCTGAACTGCCTACATCCCATAGCTTTCTGGTAATAAAGAACTCACTCCCCGGGCGGCCATCCTGTGACGGGCGAGCCTGATCGAGTGTCTCATTACAGAAAAAGCGAATGGCATCTTCACGCTCCACCGGATCACACAAATTGTGGCGTTTCAGGTCGGTATAGGCCCAAACTGTGGCACTGCCATCTGGGTTTTTCTTTAAGCGAGGCTTTGGGCCTTGCTTGGTCATATCCCAGCGCACTGAACGACTGGTATCACGGAAAGTATGGGACGCATTAAGCGGGCTGGGCTCAGAGAACACCGGCGTATCCAGCTTCAGTGCCGGTACGTGGCAGCTGTTGCAGCCAATCTCGTTAAACTTACGCTTGCCAAGACGCACGGCTTTGCGCTCAGCACGGGCTCGCGGCATCACCTGAACCGGCACGGGTAAGCTGGCCTGATACACCGATAGTGCCGTGATGTCACCGACCGATAGCTCTCTTTCCACACCATCTTCATCGTGATCTTTATCGAACCCTTTGCCTGGGTTTAAGTCAAAGCGCTCTTCTGCCTGCATACCGTGGTGATGGTTCATCGCATCGACGGTAAAGTGACGCAAAGTGGCAATGTTGCCCGACTGGTTAAATGGGCGGACCATCAGATCCGTATTAATGCCTTCACTTTCCACCACCAATCCGCCTTCCTTGCGGATATCAAAGGACACTCCTTTTGAGACTAATGTGTGCTCCCCGTCAGGCAGGGCTTCTGCCTGGGCACGCAGATCATAGGTCATTTCTCGGGCTACCATTTCAATGGCACCTGCACCATGCATACCCGGTGTATTCCTTTCGTTACTAAACTGATTAGACACGGACTCTGTAACTGGATCTAAACGCTGTGCCAGTATGAAAGCGTTAACCACAAACTCGCCTGACCCACCTATGGCTGGCTGAGAGTGACACCCGGCACAGGAATTCGTTTCGGGTGATGAGGTACGAATAAAAGCGGGCTGATCCGGAGCACGTTTTACGCCACCGCCGGTCGTCGCCGGGCGACCCTGACCATCACATTTATTAAACTTGGCAACGAAAAGATCTCTGCCCATTTTATGGATCTGCTTTAAAGTCGCCTTTCCATTTGCAATATCATCATGTTCAATATGCTTTTTAATCGCCCCTTCTTCGGGATAATCAGTCGGACAAGCGGCCTCTACTGATGCACTTATCACACCAGACAAAACCAATGGAACGGCCATCAACAGGTGACGGCCAATTAGTGTATTTACTCTATTTTTTGTGCGTATGTAGCTGTTCATGGCCCCTCCAATTACATACAATGCAGGTTTATTTTTCTGGTAATGTGCGATAACCGGGCAGCTGCTCGAAACGTGTAGCCCAGTCAAGTACGCGTGGAAAATCGCTCAGACTTGGCTCAAGTTTGATAACCAAAGCGACGTAACTGTATAGCGCAATATCCGCAAGGGTGGCGTGTGAGCCTGCCAGCCATGGCTGCTGCTCCAACTGTTTACTCATAAGAGAAAACAGTTTGATAGTCATTTGCATAGCTTGGTCTTCATTGCCTGGTTTACCCAGTACTCGGATCCCTCTTAACGCGACAGGGCCGGTGCACAGCTCGCCCGCAGAGAATGCAAACCAGCGCTGGATCTCTACCTGGGTTGACAGATCATCTGGATACCAGATTCGCTGTTGGTCGTATTGTTGAGCAAGGTAAAACAAGATAGCGTGGGAGTCGGTGACCGTTTTGTCTCCATCGACCAACACAGGTATCTTGCCGGCTGGGTTAAGACGTAAAAATGAGTCAGACAAATGCGCCTTGGTTTTTAAGTCAACGGTCAAAGTCTCTATGTTTAACCCTAACATTGATGCAAGAGTGAGAACCTTGTGACTGTGCCCTGACATCGGGTGATAGTACAGCTGAATATTACTCATGATAGCAACCTAATGCTCCCTATATTGGTGACATGCGGAGCATTAGACATTAAAATTTTCATAGAATAAACATACAAAACGAAAACACTGATCACACAAAACGAAAACAAAAGGACCTAACTTGTGGACACTATAGAAGGCTTTAGAGCAGTTATCGCGGTCGCTGAAACCGGCTCATTTACGGCAGCAGCTTTACGACTGGGTATTTCGAAGTCCGTTGTCAGTAAATACGTCAATGCGGTTGAGAATCAACATGCAACCAAGATATTTAACCGCTCAACCAGAAAGGTTTCTATGACTCGGGCTGGACGACATTTTTATCATGGTATCGTCCATGTATTGAACGAATATACCTCACTGGTGGATCAGGTCAGTGAGGAAAGCACTAAATGTACAGGTCTGCTCAGGATCACTACCTCGGTGACATTCGGAGAACAAGTTCTAGCGCCCAAGTTACCTAAGTTTATGTCTTTATATCCTGATATCCAGCTGGATTTAGAACTTAATAACCGCAAAGTCGATTTAGTCGAAGAGAGTTTCGATCTGGCTATCAGGGTAGGCTCCACTGAAGTTCAGGACTTTGTAGCAACACAAATATGCCAGTTTCCGATGGCGTTATGCGCAACACCTGAGTATATAAAACAACACGGTCAACCTGAGTGTGTCAGAGATCTCAATGCGCATGTCTGGCTCATTGATAAGAAAATGCCAATTAACGACTGGGTAGATGACAAAGATACCGATCAATGGGATGCATTGTTTACGTCAGCCCCGATTTCAGTCAACAGCCCCAATATTCTGAAGACACTGGTCAAATCCGGCGCCGGGGTTGCATTGATCCCTAAGTTTTTGGTCGAAGAAGAGCTAGCAGAAGGTACGCTTATTCAGCTAATGAAAGACGCCATTAAACAACCATTAAGTGTCCATGTTATTTACCCAGAGAATAAGTATATTCCAGAAAAATCGCGCGTTTTTATCAACTTTTTGAAACAGCAATATGGCGACAATCCAGTCGATCCGCTGACACAAGGGAGCAGGTTGCTCAACGCTTTGATATAATCACCCAACATACATTATCATGACTCAGTGTACAAAGTACTCGAAGATTGATAACGGCTCTGCTGAACATATCATCACGCACCTGTTCCGGTATCAAAGCTGTGCTTGCAATGCTGGCTTATCATATCGATGAAACACCGGATCTTGGCAGGAACATACCCTCCGGGTCGATACAAAGCATGGATTGGAAACCCTTCCAACTGATAGTCAGGGAGCAGTGCCACCAGCTCACCTTTATTCAGCGCTTCTTCAAAGGCCCAACGCGGCCCAAGGTGTACCCCTTTACCAGCCAAAACCAGCTGTCGAACTGCAGACACGCTGTTAACTGTAAAGCCCCCTGACACTTTGACTCGTGATGTTGTTTCACCTTTTTTTATACTTACCTGACTGTTGGCCTGAGCGCGCGAATAGAATATAAACTGGCACCGACTCAGCCCGGATGGATCCGTTACCCCATCAATCTGCTCCAGATAACCCGGGCTGGCAACCAGTACACGCTCAGCAGTGCCCAACCCTCTGCAGATCAACCCTGAATCCGGCAGCATGCCAACACGTACTGCCACATCAATACCATTGGCAGTCAGATCTTCAAAATGACTGCCCAGTAACAACTCGACTTTAAGGTCAGCATAAGCGGCCCGCATCTTGTTCAGTACAGGTACAATAAACTGAGTACCAAAATCAACTGGCGCAGCGACCGTCAGGGTTCCACTGGGTTGATCCTGCAGACCTCGCAGACGACTTTCCAACACAGCCTGTTGCTCAGCAATGTGTTTTAGCCCTTGAAAATATACGAGCCCGGCCTCGGTTGCCTGAGATCGCACCGTAGAGCGATTGATCAGTTTAACACCCAGATGGCGCTCCAGCGCAGCCACTTTGCGGCTCACTGATGAAGGGTCCGTATTCAATTGCTCAGCTGCGCCTTTGAGGCTACCCGCCTCAATCACTTTCAAAAAAGTGAGTTCATTTGTGTTCATTACTTTTTGCGATATATGCAATTAATAAATGAAAATTTATGGCATACCTGAAACAAACGCAAGCGGCTAAGCTTACTTTCGTCAATTAACCCACACAGGAGAGCGTATTATGTCTACTTCAAACACCCTTGTTGATTTGACCGGTAAGGTCGCGATTGTTACTGGTTCTGCCCGAAACATGGGACGTGCTTTTGCTATTTCACTGGCAAAGCGTGGCGCCCATGTTGTCGTACACTATCACAGTGATGCGTCGCTTAACGATGCTGAGCAAACCGCCGCCGAGATTGCTCAGATTGGCAGACGAGTACTATTAGTTCAGGGCGATCTGAGTCAGGAAAGTCAGGTTCAGGCCCTGTACCAACAGACTCTGGAAGCCTTTGGCCGCGTTGATATTGTCATAAACAACGCCGGAAAAGTCCTGAAAAAAGCCATTGCAGATATTTCTGAACAAGAGTATGACCAACTCTTCGCGATTAATACCAAGGCACCATTTCTAATGATGAAGCATGCTGCTGCGCATGTTCAGGATCAGGGTCGAATCATCAATATGGGCACGTCATTATTGGGCGCATTTACAGGCCTTTACGGCGCCTATGCCGGTGCCAAAGCCCCACTTGAAGACTTTACCCGTGCACTTGCTAAGGAAATTGGCGGTCGGGGGATCACTGTCAATGTGGTCGCACCAGGCCCGATAGATACCGCATTTTTCCACGGCGAAGAAAATGCTCAGTCCGTTGCCTATCTCAGTGCAGCCAGCGTGCTTAATCGTCTCGGTAACATAGATGACGTCGTACCTATGATTGACTTTCTGGTCAGTGAGGAGGCGCGTTGGATCACGGGTCAGACTTTATTCGTTAATGGCGGCTTTGTTACCCGTTAAAAACGATATGACCAACTCAGGCGCCAGTTTCGTGGCGCCTGAATATACTTAACAGGAGACACACCCCGCGCGTTACCATGATAATAGGTTTCGTCGAACAAATTCTCGATATGCAGGCCTATACGACTGTTACCGCTTGTGTAAGTCAGATTGACATTGAACGTTGTCCAGGCGGGGATGGTGACTATCTCAGTGCCACTTTGCTGAAAGCGATTGGCTTCGGTCAGTACTTTATCCCAATGATCGATAAACGCAGAGATCTGCCAGTGTTGATCCAAAGTGTAACCCAAACCCAGTTTAACCTTGTGATCTGGTACATTCAGCACCACAGATTGCCCTGCAGCCTGAGTTTTATCCGGTGAGACATACCGTATGGCCAGCTGCCCATGCCAGCGCTGAGCCTGCCAACGCAGCTGATTTTCCCAGCCAGACACTCTGTGCTCTCCGGCCACTATGGTGCGCCAAATTTGGGTATTAGGGTCCTGTACTTTTTGATAAAAGTTCTTTGCCTGCATACTATACAGGGCTGAGATATTGGCAAACTCCACCCCATGCCAACTGAATTTACTGCTCCAGTTAAGCTCATACATCTGCATACTTTGCGATTCGATCTTGTCATCAACCACCAGATCGAACTCAAAAATCGTCGGCGGACGAAATGCTTTGCCATAGGTCAGTTTGAGTGCCTGATCGGGGTTTGGCTGATAGACCATGCTGACGCGGGGCAACCAGCTCGCATTAGTATAATCCTGACGGTGGTACCTGAGTCCGGCATTGACTTTGAGTGTTCGCTCACCAAAGCGCCACGACCTTGAATACTGGCCAAACACAGCGTGCTTATCCGAACGTTCTTTGTCTGTCGGCCAGGAGTCAGGCGTGACCAGTTTAATTCCTTCAGCGGTTCGCCGATATTTAACTTTGCGACCAATTTTAGTGCGCCAGCCATCATATCCCAGGATCCAGTCCTGGCCGGAACCGGCCTGGTAGGTCCATTGGGTATTGAGTCGTATTCTGTCCGAAGGCCCTATGTCTTCACGTTCTGTGTATAATGCCAGTTCTTCATAACGCGTCGCCTGATCAGAGTTATCCACACTGAGGCGATATTTTTCTTTATACTCACGAAAATAGCTCAGTTCAACATTGCCCGACCAATTTGCGCCAGACTGTAGATTCTTGCCTAAATAGTAACTACTGTACCCCCGATACGCATCATCTCCGGTAATATAATCAAACGCGACCGCTTCTATTCCACTGACATTGGTGGTGCGCGTGAGGTTATTGCCAAGATAAAACCAGGGAGTCGTCAGGCGGCTGTCCAGCGTAATATTTTTCTCTTGATTGCGAAAATCATTGGGGTTGTGGTTTCTTAATGCATCTTTGCCGTTGCGACTGAACGCTTCATCATCGACCAAAAATTCACGTATTTCATGATAATCCTGATCACTTTCAAAATAGCTGGCCGACACCCCCAGTTCAACCTCACCTTGCCGATAATGAAACAGACCATGCCCATGGCGCGTTCCTGCGTCACCAACCAGTAATGACACTTGGTTCACACCACTGTCCAGGCGAGTGATCACATTGATCACCCCTTGCGTTGCATTACCACCATACAGCGTAGAATTTGGCCCTTGTAATATCTCTACCCGTTCAATTCTGGCGCTCGGGAAGTTATTCATAATGAAGGCTTCATTGGCCAACAGGTTTTGCACTTCACGGCCATCTATCAGCATCAGGGTTCCCGACATATTCCCGGTAAACCCCCGCTGACCTCCTGGTAACCAGGACCACTGATAGAAATAATCCATGTTGGGAACGGAGGCGAGGATCTCTTTCAAATCGCGCCAACCATAACGCTCAATATCTGAGCGATTAATCACGTACACAGTGCCGGATGAAGCCAACCAGGATTCGCTCTTACGAGCTGCCACGGTCACATCCTGATCGAGTAGCTCCTCAAATGACATTGCAAAGAGCGCATCCCCCTCCTGTGCCAATGTCATTGAACTATGCGAGATCACGCAGATAAATAAAGAGGTAACTAATCGGGCCATATACTGCTTACTTAACAAGAAATCTCTGGCAAGTATAGCTAAGCATTTTGACTTTTGAGTGAACTAGAGCATTTACACACCGCAACTCAAATAAGCGGACTTATCAGTCAATACTTTTGCAGTCAGCACAACAAAAAAACTATCTACTGCTGAGTGTTGGTACATCACTCTTGTGATAGATGGTCGAATTCCGGCCAAAATAGAAGCACATACAGGACAAATTCAATTTTCATTCAATCCCATATAATTATTTAAATATCATAAAGATAGAAATAAACGAGTGAGAGATTTAGTATCGTTTACAAAATGTCAACCTTGAATTCTCCACCTGTTCACCTTAAAATTTATTTTTATTGAACGGTCAATTAATAAAAACATGCCTAAAGTCGGAATGGAACCTGTGCGTCGCCAACAACTGATTGAGGCGACCTTACAGTCAGTGGCTGAGCTTGGATTACAAGCCACCACGATTAACAGCATCAGTAAAAAAGCAGGTATGTCTTCGGGGATCATTAGCCACTACTTTGGTGGTAAACAAGGTCTCATAGAAGCGACTGTGCGTTACCTCCTGAGCAGTCTGCAACGCAGCTTATTGCAACGGACATCACAGGGGTGTACGCCTGAGCAGCGCCTAATGTTTATTGTCGAAGCCAACTTTGCCGTGGTGCAGCAACAACGAGACACCACCCGTACCTGGCTGAGTTTTTGGGCGCACTCCATGCATGATCCTGAATTACATCGTTTACAGCGCGTCAATGCGCGCCGACTTTACAGTAATTTATTGTACTCGTTTAAACAGTTAATGGCCCCGGGCGAAGCGCGTGAAGCTGCTGAGCTGGGTGCCGCTATGATCGACGGCCTGTGGCTCAGAGCCGTTCTCAATAAAGCCGATGATGCGCAGTTTGACAGCGCGCAGGATCTGGCCAAACGCTATATCCAGTCCCTCATCCAACAATTTGGAGTCTAATATGTCCACACCGCTCTACCAGAACTTTATTCACGGCCGCTACCTTGCCAATCAGACCGGCGAGCAGTTTGCGGTAAAAAACCCCGCGACCGACGAAGTCATTTATCACGTTGAAGTGGCCGATGCACACATTCAAAAAGCGGCCATCGACAGCGCCAAAGCCGGGTTTGCGCAGTGGTCAGCCATGACCCCGATGGAGCGCAGCAGAATTCTGAATAAAGCGGTGGCGCTGTTGCGTGAGCGTAATGATGAGCTGGCTAAAATTGAGGTGCTGGACACGGGCAAACCCTGGCAAGAAGCCGAGTGCGTTGACATTCAAACCGGTGCCGACGTGATCGAGTACTTTGCCGGGCTAGCGCCTGCTCAGGTCGGCCAACAACAAATGGTTGGCGATGATTTTTACTACACCCGCAAAGAGCCTCTGGGCATTTGTGCGGGCATTGGCGCCTGGAACTATCCGCTGCAAATTGCTTGCTGGAAGTCTGGCCCGGCGCTGGCTGCGGGCAATGCCCTGATCTTTAAACCATCTGAAGAAACGCCACTGGGTGCAATGAAACTGGCTGAGATCTTTATTGAAGCAGGTATGCCAGCAGGTGTCTTTAATGTTGTGCAAGGTGCCGCCGAAGTCGGACAATGGCTGACACTGCACCCGGAAATTGAAAAAGTCTCGTTTACGGGTGAAGTGGGCACAGGCAAAAAAGTCATGCAAAGTGCGGCGTCTAACCTCAAAGACGTGACCATGGAGCTGGGCGGTAAATCGCCGCTACTGGTATTTGACGATGCCGATATCGAACAGGCGGTCAGTGCCGCTATGCTGGGCAACTTCTACACCCAGGGTGAGATCTGCACCAACTGTACACGCGTCTATGTGCAGCGCGGCGTGTATGAGCAGTTCCTTGAGCAGCTTAAAACCCGCACAGAACACAATATTATCGCCGGTGATCCCCTTAATCCCGAAGTAAACCTGGGCGCCTTGATCTCGAAAAAACATCAGCAGCTGGTGCTGGATTACATCGAACAGGGCAAGCAGGAAGGTGCAACTGTGCTGACCGGAGGTCATGCCCTGAGCCCAGCTTCGGCACCTAACGGCTACTTTGTTGCCCCCACCATATTCACCGACTGTCACGAAGACATGACCATAGTCCGCGAAGAGATCTTTGGTCCGGTGATGTGCGTCATGGTGTTTGATGACGAACAAGAAGCGATTAACCGTGCCAACAATACGCACCTGGGTCTGGCGGCTGGGGTATTCAGCCGCGATATTCAGCGTGCACACCGCGTGATCCACCAGTTACAGGCTGGCATTACCTGGATCAACGCCTATGGCAACTCACCCGCCGAAATGCCGGTTGGTGGCTACAAACAATCCGGTATTGGCCGTGAAAATGGCATTGAAACACTGGATCACTACACCCAGACCAAGTCTGTTTACGTAGGAATGAGCCAAATCGAAAGCCCATTTTAAGCAAAGGAGCCAGATTATGAAAAAAGTATTCGACTATATTATTGTCGGTGCTGGCTCAGCAGGCTGTGTACTGGCAAATCGATTGTCCGCCAATCCACAACACCGGGTGTTACTGTTAGAAACGGGTGGCAGCGATAAGAGCATCTTTATTCAGATGCCTACGGCGCTGTCTATTCCTATGAATACCGACAAATACGCCTGGCAGTTTCATACCGAGCCGGAGCCGTATCTGGACAACCGGGTGATGCATTGCCCGCGCGGCAAGGTGCTGGGTGGTTCGTCGTCTATCAATGGCATGGTGTATGTACGTGGCCACGCCAGAGATTTTGATGAATGGCAGCAACACGGTGCGCAGGGGTGGGATTATCAGGCTTGTCTGCCTTACTTTAAGCGTGCCGAAAGCTGGTATCTGGGCGAAGACTCGTATCGGGGCGGTGAAGGCCCGCTCGGTACCAACAATGGTAACGAAATGGCCAACCCGCTGTATCGCGCATTTATCGAAGCCGGTGCACAGGCAGGATATGCCGAGACTGACGATTACAATGGCGAGCAGCAGGAAGGCTTTGGCCCGATGCACATGACGGTAAAAGATGGCCGTCGCTGCTCTGCCAGCCGCGCCTATCTCGACCCTGTAAAGGGGCGTGACAACCTGACAATCGTCACCGGTGCGCTGGCGCACAAGGTGCTGCTGGATGGTAAACGCGCTGTGGGCGTGGAATATCAATGTAAGGGCAAAACCCATCGTGCCACAGCCGAGCGCCGCGTGATCTTAAGTGCCGGACCAATCGGCTCGCCTCACCTGTTGCAACTGTCGGGTATTGGCGATCAGGATGCACTCAAAGCCGCAGGCGTTGAGGTACAGCATCATCTGCCCGGCGTCGGTAAAAACTTACAAGACCATCTGGAGTTTTATTTCCAGTACAAGTGTAAGCAGCCCATTACCCTCAATGGCAAACTGGACTGGTTCTCTAAAGGGTTGATCGGAGCACGCTGGATCCTCAACAAAACCGGCCTGGGTGCAACCAATCATTTTGAATCTTGCGCCTTTATCCGCTCCAAAGCGGGTGTTGAGTGGCCAGATCTCCAGTATCACTTTTTGCCCGCAGCCATTCGCTACGATGGCAAAAGTGCGTTTGACGGACACGGTTTCCAGGTCCATATTGGTCACAACAAACCGAAAAGTCGCGGTGAAGTCACCATTAAATCGGCCGACCCGACTCAGGCCCCCAAGATCCAATTTAACTATCTGGCACACCAGGAAGACATCGAAGGCTTCCGCGCCTGTGTTCGCCTGACCAGAGAGATCATCGAGCAACCAGCCTTTGATGCCTACCGCGACGGTGAAATTCAGCCAGGCAAAGACGTACAGAGCGACGCCGAGATCGATGCCTTTGTACGCCAGGCCGTCGAAAGCGCCTATCACCCGTCCTGTTCATGCAAAATGGGCGAAGACGACATGGCCGTGGTGGATTCAAACACCCAGGTGCATGGTATCGATGGCCTGAACGTAGTAGATTCGTCTATCTTCCCGACGATCCCCAACGGCAACCTCAACGCACCAACCATTATGGTCGCGGAGAAAGCCGCAGACATTATTCTGGGCCAGCCGGCCCTTAAAGCAAACAATGCTCAGGTTGCCATTCACAGTCAGTGGCAAGCAGTACAACGTAGCACGGAGATTTAACAAAGCCACCTGCGGCCCAACCGGGCCGTGGGGTCTGCAGTGGTGCGCGATACAAATTGGTTGTATCGGGTTAATGCGGAAACAATAAAAAACGGAGAGACAATGAGTTATTTCTACTTATTTTGGGAGGGTGACAATGACAGTATGGCTTAGTGCAGGCATTGTATTTACCCTAATTGCGATTGCTTTTATTTTATTAAAATGGGGGAACCTACGCTGTGTCGGTGTGACACCGGTTAAAACCTTTACCTTTATTGCTATTTTATTTACGTCCGGTCTGGATGTCGGACTTATCATGTTTCCGCTGACGGAGTTTGCGGGTTACGCAGACATAAAAGCAAGCCCAGAATATGCGTTTGCCAATCCACTCGCCATCGAATTTGGCTTTTGGGGCTTCCTGATCTGGGGATTTTATTTTCTGACGTGTTTTTATTTCTGCGTAATAGAACCTAAGGTGAAATTTTTCGAGATCCCTTGGGTTAAATTCATCAATAATGTAGTTATTATTGGTACTTGCGCCTTTACGGCCTATCTGCTGCTATCTAACCTGCCCTGGTATATGCCAAGTGTGGGCGATGGCGAGTCCATTATTCCGACCTTTTATCTGATCGTATTCGCCGCCATTTGTTTTGCGGTGTATTCGAGCACCAGCCTGAAGTACGTGCGTATTCTGAGTATTTCTACAACCTGGATGTTCATCGCTCTGATCGCCTTTATGTGGGCCTCTGCATTTGTATTTGGTGACAGTGAAATAAGTGCCTTCACCAACAATATTGCGCTGTTGGGCGGCTACTTTAGCAATCTCAACGAGTTTGTATTACCACTTAATGATTATCATGAATTTTACCTGTTCTGGTGGTTTGCATGGAGCATCATGATAGGTCAGTTCACTTCACGCTTTGTCGGTGGTCTGAAAACCTATCAGGTACTGGCGGCCATGCTGGTGTTCCCGTCTATTCCTATCGCCGTGTGGTTTAGTGTGTTGTATCACTACCATGAGGCAGGTATTGACACCGCAGGGATAAAAAATCTGGCGATGGTCATTGTTGGCGTGATCTTTGTGATCAACTCTCTGGATTCATTAATTAGACTGTATACCGATAACCTTGGCCTAACGGTTAAAAAACTCGGGAAACGCAACTATATTTTATTTAATATTGCCGCCCTGTCGTTGCTGACGCTGCTATTTAAACTAAACTTTTTGCAGATACAATGGGTTGGTGCACTGGTTATTGCGCTCTTTTTTGGTTGTTTTGGCTATATTTGCTACAGCAAGTTCAAAACAGTGGCCAATATTACCCGTTCACCCAAAGAGAATACCATCGACTTCAGCCGTATCGAGACCGTAAACTAAGGTTCAAAAGAAATGAAAATAAATTTTAAAACTACACTCTGCGCACTTCCTCTGGCCCTGCTGTCGAACATGGCTGTAGCTGGCTGGTCAACCACCATTACCGGCACCTCGGACTATACTTTTAACGGGGTGTCACAGACACAGAGCGACCCGACCATTCAGGGTAGCCTGGACTACGCAGCCGATGCAGGCTGGTATGTGGGCACCTGGGCCTCAGGGGTAGACTTTGGCGATGACACAGGCCATGAGTGGGACTTTTACGTTGGTCGCTCTTCGGAGCTTTCCAGCGCCTGGTCGGTAGACTATGGTATCGCCTACTACACCTATCATGGTGGTGATGCATCCAGCGACTATAACTACCCTGAAGTCTACACAAAGTTTGCTTACGCAAGTAGCCTGGGTACCACCAATGTTAACTTCTGGTATAGCTGGGACTACTTTGGTGTTGATGTCGGTCATAGTATTGTGATGCTGTCGCATACCTTTGATATCGCCGATAACCACTCAATTACCCTCAGCGGCGACGTATCTAACTCATTCGATGCCGAGAAATATGCCTGGGATGGCCTCGACAGCTCTTACACCCACTATGCAGTGTCTTACACCACCACGCAGTTCGATTTCGATCTCACCTTTACCGTGGAAGACACCACCATAGATGGCGAGCATACCGACGAGCGCTTTGTGTTCTCGATTGCACGCACGTTTGATTTATAATTCAACAGAGCACAATGAGGGTACTTCTGTGCCCTCATTATTATACTTAATCTGCACGTAAAGCCGTTTCTCTGGCAATAATGGTGCTTGATGCTCACTGTCTTCACTTATACTCAGTGCATAGATGCTCAACTCATACTGGGCCTCATTCTGTATAGTGAGTACTGAGTCATTGCGTCCACCGAAACTTCACGGTAACTGAGCTGTACTTTTACTAAACTCCATAACCATGTCCTCTGTGAATTCAGCCTTATGACAGTAACGAGATTAGTTTCAGTCCCGCAAATCACCACTACACCACACTTACATAGCAACACACCATTGACATTCGGAAGCAAAAGAATCAATCTGCTACTTCAAAAACAAAAAGGATGTTAACTATGAAAGTGACTTTGAATAAAAAATCCATTAAATCTCTATCCGTTAATCCAGCAACGATTATTCGCGCTCAAGAGACACCTCAGATAGGGGGTGGCCGTGTAATCGATGAATCATTTTGGGTTTGTATTGACACCCGTTCGAACTGCGAAGGGACGAAACGCTGCCCGGTCTGATTAATAAAGTTTAGTAACAAGCGCCCTCTGCGCTTGTTATATCTATGATTGTAGATGTTATAATTAAGAGCCACAGCGAAACGCACTGGGCACAGCCCCGGTCCAGCGCTTAAATGCGCGCCGAAAGCTGTGTACATCGGCAAATGCCATGGTACTGGCCAGCTGACTGTTATTCCATTGATTAAGATCCATCAAATGCAACGCTTCTTGCCCCCTGACTTCGTCAACCAGTAGTTTAAAATTAGTGCCATCTTGCTTAAGACGACGCTTCAATGTCGCCGGGCTCATGCCCAGATAACTGGCTGTATATTCCAACGACCAGGCCTGCCCGAGGTTCTTTCTAAATATGCGACGTAAATGAGCCTGCAATAGCTGCGGCGGGCACAACAGATGCTTGGCTGTATGTTTTGCCTGAGCAAACCGTAGCGTACTGGCCTCTTTGAAAGGCTGGTAAAGCGCCTCTTCAGACAAAATCATCGCGCAACGCGGCGCGTCAAACCGAACATGTTCACCCAGATAGACCGGATAGTGTAAATCCTGCCCGGGTTGTGACCATGGCAACTCTATCTTCACCCAGGTCTGTGCACCAAGCTGCTCTTTAAGCAGCAGCCGACAGGCCGAAAGTACAATTTCAAATAGCATCCGCTGTTGCGTACTCAATGATGCTGATTCAGTCAGCCTGATATAGAGCTTGCCTTGGTGTCGCTCCACGTTGAACTGGACCAGGGTCTCAATACCCTTTTGAACTCTTGCCCAGGCAGTAAGGGCGCCACTTAAATTCGGTGCATAGCGCCACAGGTCAAACAAAACATGGCCATGACCGGTCGCTATCCTTTGCCCTAGTTCCAGTGCCAGCTGAGGCTGTTCGGTCAACTCTCGTTTGAGCTTTTTTAGTATAAAAAGCGCACTGGCTGGTGCAACCTGGGCACCGGGATAAGCCAGGTCTTCAAGAAACAACTGAGACCCACGAATAAGCTGATGTGGTTTTATCTGATAGTGCTCGGCCAGTTCCAGTATAGTGATAAGGAAGTGCGCTGGCATACGCTTGTCATGCAAATAGGCAAAGTTACAAGGTATCATACTACCTCCGCAGTAGCAGAAGTCGCACGTTTCGCCCCTGCGAGCTGTTGATTGAGTCGCTCAAACAACGCTTGCTCTGATTCACCTTCGGTCCGGGTAGCCTGTACGGTTGTCACAGTCAGTGCCCCTTTTAACGCAGTGTTACAACAATTCTGAATTAGTTTAGAGAAAACATCGACCTCATGTGGCGGTGTATCCGGCAGCAGTATCGCAAAGCGATCACTGGTATAACGACAAGCCAGGTCTGTCTCTCTGAGCGCAACCTCCAGTGCCGAAGCAACTTCATTGAGTGCCAGATCCCCTTTTTGAGCACCATGCTCCCGATTGTATTGAGCAAAACCCTTGATATCCACCATGACCAAGGAGAGTGGGTGGTTACGTTTGTCATGCAAAATGGCTTCACGATTTAGCTGAATTAATAGGTATTGAAGGCTATACAGCTGAGTAACAGGGTCTATCAGGCTGTGCTCACGGTGAAAGTGCTCCCTTTGCTTTAGCTGGCGGTTAACTGCCTGTTGCTCCCGATACCAGGTAACCAACCCCCAGGTGAGCAGGGTCATACTTATCGGGGCAGGTAGCGATTCCAGCCAGGTAAACAGGTGACTTTGCGGTGGGTAAGCGATGAACTCATCCAATACGTCAAGCCAGGTTGTGAGCCAGTAGATTGCAGAGCCCAACAACAGCACTGTGGTCACTCGGCCTCTCGGGCGAGATAGTGCCAGGAGTATAAGCCAGATTGCGGCCATCATAGACGAAGTTGCTTCACCAATTAAGTCAACCCAGTCGACGTCATGCATTGATTTTAGCTCACCGATGAACAACGCCAAAATGGTCAATACTATACTGATAACCAACGCTAAGCATAAACTACTGACATTCTTCATCTTTTAAGCCAAATATTGATTGTTCGGGATATCCTAACGACGCTATATGACACTTTTAAGACGTCGCTGATTAAGGCCTGAGCTATTTAGACCCGGCCGGAACGGCTCACATAACACCTTCTTAGTCTGTGCCGAATCATACCTAAAACCAATATCCAACTGATTTTTATAAGATTTACCTTTAAAGAAAGCACTTTATTTGCAGCAAATCAGCTCACACTCCCGCTAATTTAACGCTCAACCAGCTGTAAACAACGTGCCTGCCAGCCATCACAGATTAGGGTGAAACAAAATTGTCATATCGACTTTTTAAGGTATCCGCTCACTTATATCCATTGGCGGTGTCAAAGTTAACTTAGTGCGCGATAAGTTGGCTTAGCTCCGTTAATACGCTGTGACGTCGGAACTTAAAAATGAAAAAACTGAAGTTATACAAAACAACGCTTATACTGGGGTTACTGGGCGCGTTAAGTGCTTGCCAAAATCAGACACACCAGCAAACTGTGCAGCAGCCATTACAACTCCAAACTCAAGGCTCTGTCGCTGGCATAGTGGATAGCGCCCAGGTACCAGGTAAAGACCAGATACTGATAGCCTCAGAGCATAAGGGGTTGGTATTGCGCCTGGGAAGCACACTTAAAGCACACCTCCCGGGCGCGTTCAAACAAGTCCGGTTGAGCGAGCTGAGTGATAATCAGTGGCTGTATGCCGCACTTGAGGGCAGCAAAGATAGCGTTTTTGTCGGCACACTGGATGCCAATTCAGGGCAACTGTTGCCACGCTTTGAACTGTCGCAGACCGGATTATTAGTCGATAACCTCTGCTTGTTTGCCGATAAGGCCAATCAGACATTGTCTATCTTTGTCTCAGACGGGCGAGGAAGAGCGGAACAATGGTTGCTACGCCAGCAACAAAGCTGGCTGCAAAAGCCACTGCTGCTGAGATCACTGTCATTACCTTATGATGCGGATTCCTGTGCAGTCGACCCGGGCAATGGCTATCTTTACGTTAGTGAGCCATTGGGTATCTGGCGCTACTCAGCTCGTATTGAAGATAACCCTCAGTATTACCCGGTATCCCTGGTCGCCCCTTACGGAAGTCAGTCAGAGCCAGCCATTAGCCTGGCAACCAGTGACTCAGGAGAACTCTTTGCATTACTGGAAAACGGCCAGCAGGTACTTTACTGGGATGCGCCAGACGCTGTGGATAGCTGGTCAGCAGCAGACATCCTGACGCTTGAAAATGACAGAGCGACTATGATGAACCTGAGTCAGTTACCCGGCACAGCAAAGGCTACACTGAGCTTTACCAATGAACTACAAAGTCAATATGCCACGACCCACATCCCCCTAAAATCAGCATTCACAGCGCAAACCTTACCGGTCGTTCGACCCGCAGCACAAAGTCAGCCCGCTTTACAATTCGGTGACGCCATGGATGACCCGGCTATCTGGGTTCATCCTGCTAACCCCGACGCTTCACGTGTATTAGGTACACATAAGAAACAAGGCCTGGAAGTCTACGATCTGCAGGGCAAGCTGCTACAAGAATTCAAAGATGGCCGACTCAATAACGTCGATCTGCGTGATGGTTTTGGCTGGCAAGGGCGTACTATCAGTATCGCTGCCGCCAGTAAGCGCAACGATGACAGCCTCGCATTTTACGGTATAGAGGCAAATGGCAACGTCTTTCGTCTGGGCAGTGCGCCATCGGGTCTGGAAGAGATTTATGGACTGTGTATGGCCATTTTTGAGGGAAATCACTACGTGTTTGCAAACAACAAAGCCGGCCTGACCTTTCAATACAGGATTAAAGCCAATCAGGATAAGCTGCATGCAGAGAAAGTGCGAGAAATCCCCCTAAGCTCACAACCTGAAGGCTGTGTCACAGATGATGCGCGTGGGCGATTGTTTATTGGCGAAGAAGACGTAGGGATCTGGGCCACCAGCCTGAATCCGGCGGATAACAGCCAGCCGGTTACAGTAGCAAAGGTAGGTGAACACCTGGTCGATGATGTCGAAGGCCTGGCACTGTCTTTTGGTGATGCTCCTGTGCTGGTTGTTTCCAGCCAGGGCAACAACAGCTACCAACTCTACGAGGCAACGCCGCCCTATCGCCATTTGGCTGGATTTCGCGTTGGCCTGGATGGCTTTAAGGGCATTGATGGGGCATCAGAAACTGATGGGCTGGCCCTGTCGACCCGTTTGCGGACCCGAGATTATCCAGAGGGCCTGCTGGTGCTTCAGGATGGGCGCAATCGTTTCCCCGATCAACCACAAAACTTTAAATACGTCAGCTGGCAGGATGTGCTGGAAAGTACCGGGCTTAAGAAACCGAAGAAATAGCCAGCAATGCATATCAAAGGTATTTTCAATGAACTTAAACCGTCATTAAGAGTTTGAGGTATCTGGCAAACAGCAATCGTTCTGTAACGGCTGAATTAACACCTCACCTTGGTGGATGCACCAGACGTACATATCAACTCTGTGTCCGACTCATGCACCCCTTATAGGTTATTAAGCAATTGCGCCAGCATTGATAAGCTGGCGCTATAAACTCAGCCGCCTTTATTTGGGCGGTATTTTACAAAGGCTCCGCTTCTGGTGAAGGGTGTTTTTGCCGATATTCACGCATGGAAACACCGAATTCAGCTTTGAAACAACTTGCCAGATAACTACTAGAAGCAAACCCAACCAGCTCACAAATATGGCTGATGGGGATATCAGTGCCCTGCCGCAAAAAAGCCGCAGCTTGTTGAACACGATAACGTCTGAGATAGTCTGTAAAGTTATGGTCCAACAGTGCTGATAGCTTTCTATTAAGTTGGCGCTCACTGACAGCTAATGTTTTGGCTGCGAAAGAACGGTTAAAATCAGGCTCCTGATAGTGCTGCCTTACCAAATCTTCAAAGCGCTGTAAAAATTGCTTATCTCTGTCGCAGAAAGAGGCTTCTGCAGAAGCACACGCCAGATTACGCCCAACCAAAGTGTCCAGGCGCTTGCGGATCAGTTGACGGATTGCCAGCAGATTATCAATTCGCATGGTTAACTCAGTGAGATTAAATGGCTTGGCTATATAGTCATCTACCCGCTGTTGCCAGCCTTTTAAGCGACTTTGCGTTTCACTCTTGGCGGTGAGCATAATAATAGGAATGTGGCTGGTTAATGCATGCTCTCGTAACTGCTGCGTCACATCAAAACCGTCAATATCTGGCATCATTAAATCACAGATAACCAGGTCCGGTAATAATTGCAATGCCATGTCGATTCCTTGCTGACCACTTTGCGCTGTTTCGATTATATAAGCGTCGCTCAATGAAAAAGACAGTAACTCACGCAGCTCCACATTGTCATCAATTACCAGCAACATCGGTTTGGTATGTCCTGTTGGCTCATTTGGCGTGAGCAGCACAGGTGCACTTTGCTCTAATATACCGGCTTCTAATAGTAACGGCTGATGCTCGGCCTGTGCGGCGTCAACGCCTGCGGCTACCACACATGATGCCGGGAGTATCAGCGTGAATGTACTCCCCTTGCCCAGCTCACTGGTACAACGAATATCACCTCCATTGGCAAGCGCTAACTCTTTAACGACCGTAAGCCCAATCCCGGAGCCTGTAACCTGACCCTGTTGTGCCACACTGCCAGCTCTGTTGAAGCGTTCAAAAATCTTAGGGATATCCTGCGCAGCTATA
Organism: Pseudoalteromonas rubra; assembly: GCF_005887115.1. Lineage (GTDB taxonomy): Bacteria > Pseudomonadota > Gammaproteobacteria > Enterobacterales > Alteromonadaceae > Pseudoalteromonas > Pseudoalteromonas rubra_F. Next base: position 34,637 of record NZ_PNCJ01000005.1, read on the forward strand.
CCACAACCCTGATCTTGCACACAAAAATGTACATCCATATTGTGCATGGATACGGTCAGTCGCACATCTCCACCATCAAAGCTGTACTTGACGGCATTGGACAACAGGTTCGCCAGGCAAGTCTGCAAAGTTTCAGGAATTAAACTCAGATGCATATCCGGAATATCAGACAACGAAAGCCGAATGTTTCTCTGCTCACACAAAGGATTAAAAACCGCGTATAACTCGGCACACACCTGCACAGTGGAGACTGGTGTTTGGCTCTGCTCTACCTGGCTGTCCAATCGTGCCAGAGTCATCAGTTGCTCTACCAGACGACGCAATTGTGCAAGGCTTTTGCTCATTACGCCGGTCAGATAGGCCGACTCACCCTGAGTATGTTTACGCTGCAAGTGCTCTAAAGGAATACTCAACAACGACAATGGTGTCCTCAACTCATGAGACACATTGGTAAAAAAAGTCGTACGTTGCTGGAGTAAGGCAGCAATAGTTTGCTGGTTTTGTTTAAGCTCATCATTTTGTTCATTCAGCTCCGCAGTTTTTAGTTCAACGGCCTGTTGCAGCGCTCGGGCCTGCTGCTGCAAACGTTGGCTACGGTGACGGACAAACAACCACATTAAGATTAAATATATAACGCCATACATCAAATAAGCCTGCCAAGTGTGCCACCAGGGAGGCAAAATCTCGATATCTAACGCGCGGTATGTGTCTGGCCAATCCTCGTCCCGCCGTTTACTTTTTACCAAAAAACGGTATTTTCCGGCAGGTAAGGTAGTGTAGGTAGCTTTGCGGCTCGTACTGTCGGTATAAAACCATTTTGTATCAAGGCCTTCTAACTTGTATGCATACTCCAGGCTTTGTGCTTCAATGAAATCGGGGGTCGCGAAATCCAATGAAAAAACATAATCCTCGTACCCTAAAGTAATGGATTCGGTTAATTCTATTGCCCGAGAAAGTGCTGATTCAGCAGGGGAAGAGCCTACACTCACAGATTGATTGATGATACTGAATCGAGTCATCCATGGAAGTTTGGAGGGTGAGGCAGAGTGCATTTTCGCCATGTCAAAGAGCACTAACCCTTCCAACGTCCCCAAATAAACCATCCCCGACTGTTTGTCGAACGTCGCCCCGTTGGCATTGAAGTTGCTGTTTGGCAGACCATGCTGTGCATCCAAGCGACGCACTATATTAACTTTCATAGTATGGTGATCCGCCTCCAACTCTAAGAGGCCGTCGGTTGAGGCTAGCCACAACGAATCGTTTGTCTGCCACATTGCCCAAATCTCACTATTTGAAATAGATGAAACCTGGGTAAGCGTATGTCGCTCGCTATCAGCTAACCATAAGCCACGGTAATGCGAAGCAATCCAGGTATAACGTTCATCGATAATATGCATATCCATAATAGCCATACTGTCTGTTACTTCATCGTTATCGAGGCTAAGCTCGGTTACCGTGCCAGCGTTTTTATCGAATATGCTTGGAAGAGAGTTATTATGCCCTAGCAATAGCTTGTTATTGAGCACAGCAATTTGTCGAACGGGTGAGTTGGTGTTGAACCACTCAGACTCCAGAGTGGCCAAATCAAGCTTCATCAAGCCAATCCCTTCTGACGCGTTATAGACGCCCGCCCAGACAGCCCCTCCATCAGCAGCAACCGTTATAAAGTTACTGGTTGGGGTATTGTATGCATCCCCTTTAAAGAAGTGATGTAATAACTTCCCCTCCGGACTCAGATTGACCAGTCCGCGGTTAATGGAGGTCGCCCAAATGTTACCATCAGATGCTTCTACAAACGTATTGACACCGACAATCGAAGACACATGAAACAGTTTCCCATTTTTGCGTTGATAGATACCTGTGTCGGTAGCCACCCATAAAACACCCCGACTATCCAGATAAGTACATGTTACGTTATTTGACCCTTGCTGGAGTGAGAGCACTGAGAAAGCGAGTGCAGAGGCTGGGATCTGATAAAGCCCAGTGTGGGTACCCAGCCAAATATTGCCCTGATCATCTTCTTCAATCACGCTGATGGTGAGGTTACTCAGCCCGCCAGATTCGCCAAGTCCCATATTTTGCCAGGTTAAGGTTTTGGTATCTAAGATTGACAACCCTAAATTGGTTGAGCGCGCGCCCACCCATAAACGTTGTTCGCTATCTAAATGTAACGCCCAGATGGTGTTTGCAGCCAAACTATCTGGTGCATCAGGCTCATCCGGGTTATAGAGAAAGTGCTGGAACTGCTCAGTGTCTGTGTTCATGACGCTAAGACCATTATCTGTGCCTATCCAAAGCCGCCCCTGAGCATCCAATTGCAATGCACGGACAATATTGTCAGCAGGTCCGTCATTGCCATTTTGCCCGGGATAATGCCGTAACTCATCCGTGGCATAGATATAGCGATACAGGCCTTCAGATAAGGTCGCTATCCAAAGATCACCCCGCTTATCCTTTAAATAGCGCCAGGTGTTCTTCTGTGAGAGCGTATGCCGCAATTTTTCGGGTAATGTGAGTTGGGTTTCTGATTGCACGTCAAATAAATGCCCTCCGTCTCGTCCTCCAATATACAGCTCAGAATCTGCCAGCTCTGCAAACCAAAGCTGTTGCTCAGAAAAGTTGTCATGTTTAGGGCCAAATATTTTGATTGTGTCTTTAGCAAAGTCATACTTATGTAGTCCACCGCCATAGGTTGTCAGCCACAGTGCGTCGGCAGTTTCAACGATATCAAGTACCAAATTATGCGCCAGTGACGGCACTGTTGTAGTGTCATAATGGCGCAATATTGTGCCATCATAACGATACAGGCCTGTGGTGGTTCCGAGCCATAAAAAGCCATATTTATCTTGATGAAGTGCAGTCACCTCTCCTATTGCACGGTTTTCAAAATCAGCGATATGCCGAACAACTGGATCCTGAACTTTAGTGTGTACCGGCGTTAGGCTTGTCGCTTGCACAAGCAAGCTCATACATAGAAAAAACACAAAAGATAATTTCCTTACCATTTCTTTTTTATTCCATCCTTTTGATATTTTTACTTATATATTACACAGTCCCAATTTTGAAACAAGCCGTCCCAAATTTTAAACTTTTTTGTACGGTAGACGATTACAGTGTTGCCAACGGAGTAAGGGGCCGCATTACCTGATGAAATGCAAACAAGTATGAGTGCATCAATAATTCAGAATGTGCATAAAAAGGGCATGGAAGCATCAATATCGACTTGAGTGAAGGAACAATAACTAACTTTACCGAGTTACTTATCAAAGGTACTAAAAAATGAAGCTACAACTAAACAAAAAAAATATGAAGGCGCTCTCTGTCAATTCTCACATTTCTGCCAACCAGACACCTGAGATTGCCGGTGGCTATTATACACGGGGCGGCGGCTGCACTTTGGCTTGCGACTCATACAAAGCAAACTGCGATCTCAGTTATGGGTGTAAATCCGAAGGCCCTAACTGTGCAACAGTGACCTGTCTGTAAGCACTGCTTTTACAGGTTTAACACTACAATTTTTTACTCAACAGGATCAGAGGTTAATTACCTCTATCACACATTAAAGGTACTGAAAAATGAAACTTAAGCTTAATAAAAAACATATGAAATCACTCTCAGCGAATTCACAAATTGCTGCCAATCAGACCCCTGAAGTCGCCGGTGCTGGCAGTCGTGCGGCCTGTTCTTTGCGTTGTGATACACGCAGAGATGGCTGTACCGAGAGCTACGGATGTCCCTCAAATGGCCCACTATGCCAAACAATTCAGTGTCTTTAATTTTGGCATTGTAGACCTAACTGCACAGTGATAAAGGTGTCACTGTGCAGTGATACAGGGCTTGTAAATCACGTCAAATGACGGCTCAAAGGATAGAAATATGAAGCTAAAGCTATACAAAAAATATGAAGTCGCTCTCTGTCAAATCGCACGTTTCTGCCAACCAGACCCCTGAGATTGGAGGTGGCTACGTTACAAATTTCAGAGATTGCCGTTCAATTCAGTGTCAGCCGGTATCTTATTGTAAGCCCGAAACAATTGATTGCCCTTCCTCCCAAAACATATTTACCTGTCTATGATGAGCAGTCCAAATCACGCAGTTGCTGATACACAAATGACCCAGGCACAAAGGTGTACCCTGTCAAAAAAGCCGGACAACAGTGCCCAGCTTTTTTATAAACATTGGCGTGTTGTGCTTCACATTCATGAAGCAAATCACTTTTCTTAATGTCGTTTAGTTCTTCACAATCGCGTTGTGATACACGTTTTGTACGTCGTCGCAATCTTCCAGCATGTTAATAAACTTCTCGAAGTTTGCCAGGTCGTCTTCACCCGTGATTTCCACGTGTGTTTGCGGTACCCAAGTGATTTCGTCTACGTCGAAATTGATGCCTTCAAACGCTTCAATCAGTGCAGTTTTCGCTTTGAAGTATTCAGTGTGCGGTGCAAACACAGAGACCTGACCCTCTTCTACTTCTACGTCGGTGACATCAACATCTGCCATCATCAGCGCTTCCAGTACGGCTTCATCGTCATCACCGGCAAAGCCAAGAATAGCAAAGTGATCAAACATGTGTGCAACACAGCCCGGGCTACCAATTTTAGAGTCTGTCTTGGTGAATGGCAGACGTACATCCTTGATAGTACGGTTTGGATTGTCAGTTAAACAGTCCACAATCACCATACAGTTACCAGGACCGTACCCTTCGTAACGTGCCGGAGAGTAATCTTCACCTGCACCACCAGCTGCTTTTTCAATCGCCTTTTCAATAACGTGTGCCGGAACCTGGTCTTTCTTAGCTTTATCGATCAAACGACGAAGGGAGAGGTTGGTATCCGGATCTGCGCCACCGTTTTTCGCAACTACATAGATCTCTTTACCATATTTTGAGTTTACTTTGGTCTTTGCCGCTGCCGTTTTTGCCATGGCGTTTTTGCGGACTTCAAATGCTCTACCCATCTTAATTCTCGTTTGTGCAAATTAAATTGGACAAGATTCTAACAAGACATTGCATTTTGGGCTATACCCAGACGAGAATTGCTCTGTATCGTTCGCATGCCATAAGAATTAATCAGGCCAACTGGCCAGAGCGAGCCTGATAGTGCAAGCCCAGCGCACCTGGCAGGTCACAAAAGCGTTCAATGATGATATCGGCCTGATCAGCGTATTCAGGCATACCCAGTGGTGCGAACAAACATGCATGCATATTGGCGCGTTGCGCTGCCTCGATGTCGTACTTGTAATCGCCTACATATACACACTGCTGATAAGGCAGCGACCAGGTATCTGCGACCATATGAAGTGCCTGCGGGTCAGGTTTTGGTAGCGCATCTTCGCGTGTCAGCAAGAAATCCAGGCCCAGCTGGCAGCGCGACAGCTTTAATTTGGCCGCTTTTGAATAGTTACGTGTGACAATGGCCATAGGCATGCCCATCGCTTTTAATACAGACAACGTTTCTATCACACCGGGGATGGGCTCGGCATGCTGTGCATCCTGCATTTCATGTTGATGGATCAATGCCATGGCTTCCTCGCGCATGTAAGGCGAGGGTAACGACTCGACATAGTCAAGTAAATCCGCGTCACGGTCGCAGCCAACTTGCGCCTTAATTAAAGCAAAATCGAGGGTAGAGGTTACTAAGGTGCCGTCCAAATCAAAAATCACACCTTTTACCGTTAAATCAGCCATTCATATTTCCTTATCACCAAGGCTTAACCAGCCCTAAACATAGGGTAAGCTGTGTTACCTTGCAAAGATATTGAGACAAAATTATTCAGGCCCAACCTGCTGGTCATATCACAGCAAAGGGACGCTATAAAGGTACGTGTTAGCGAGCAGCGTGGATCAATTGAAACCACCGCTAAAACATGACATCTTTGGACACAAATGACATCTGTCATGCCATTGTCATGACAGATCACACATGCTACCACCCGCTTCATTTCGTAAAGTTATCCCATCAACAAATTGATTCAGCAAAGGATAACTAACATGACTAAACATCTGACTCGCACTACCGCCATTGCCTGCATACTTGGTGCACTTTCGGCCAGCACAATGGCACAGGATCTGACTATTACGTTCAGCGGCCTGGCGCACCAATCTGGCACCCTAAAGCTGGTAGCCTATGACTCTGCAGCGGGATTTTTACAGCAACAAGCCTGGCGGGTTGCACAGCAACAGGTATCTGACACTCACCCCGAGCTCACACTGCATGATGTAGAGCCCGGACAGTACAGCTTTATGGTTTATCAGGATCTCAATGGCGATGGGCGGCTAAATCGCAATCGTTTTGGCTTGCCAACAGAGCCTTATGGTTTTAGCAATAATGAGCTGCTTGCCGGCATCCCACAGTTTCCGCAGCTGGCAGTACAGATCACGCACCATAATCAAAACTTAGAAATAAGGCTACGTTGACAGAAAAAGTGTCACAGTCGTTCTTTATTCTGTGGCACTTTTCTCATCCACCATCAAAACAGCTTAATTTTTTAATGCATTCGGCTACGGCATTCATCGTCCCCACAACAGGCGCATAGTATTTTTTTCTTATTAAATGTTAGCAAGTTACTAGCTTTAGAGCATTAATTTGTGCAATAGTGTGGCTGCAAAGTGATCCAATTTTGGAGCTTCGCACTATAATTTTTAACAGCTATTCCCGCTTTAACCCCCAGAAGTGAGTCGTGCATGCTGAGAACAATAGCTAAAACCATTTCCAGCCATTTAACCCTTGTCGTATTACTTCCCTGTTTGTTGCTCGGTGGCGTCATTTTTTATGATGTATCGACCGCAGCCAAACGGATGAACGACGCCTATGACGCCGAATACAATGCCTTTTTGAGCCATGCCGTGCTTGCGCTGGTTCATGAAACACAAAAAGAACGTGGTGCCTCTGCCGGATTTATCGGCTCAGAAGGCAGCAAGTTTCAAAGCAATCTAACGCAACAACGGCGATTGACCGACAACCAATTGTCTGTTCTGAGAAAAAAGGCTAAAAGTTGGGCGCTGTCACAACCCATGCAGCAGGAGCTCGAAACATTTTTAAGTAAATTTAACCAACTGGATAGTGTTCGCCAACGCGTAAGCTCGCTGTCCATGAGCCTGCCTGACGCACTGAAATACTATACCGACATCAATAACCAGGGCTTGCATATAGTCATTACCGCGGCAAGGCTAAGCAAAGACCATGTCATCTCGACCGAGCTAATGGCCATTTACAATTTTTCCAGCGCCAAAGAGTCTGCCGGTATCGAGCGGGCAGTCTTGTCGAATACTTTTGCAAAAGACCAATTTACGCCGGCGCTACGTACCCGATATACCCAACTGCTGACCAAGCAAGAGGTCTATCTGGCGGAAGCAGTGGAAGCCTCGCCTCCCATAATGAGAGCCATGTTTGAGCGTGCCCTGAACTCAAGTGCCATGCGCGATGTTGCGCGCTTCAGAGCCATTGTCGCTGACAGCGACTCGGGGTTTGGGCAAGATCCTGAAGCCTGGTTTGAAGCCGCCACCCAGCGTATTAACGCCCTGAAAGAGGCCGAGGAAAAAGCCTTAACACTTGTTGATAAAACAGCCATAGACATTCAGGAAACGGCGGTGACCATCTTGGTGGTTGAGCTGATTATTCTGGTGATAGGTTTGCTGATCACAGCGGCCCTGTTTATATCAATCCGTCTTCGCCATCAGCAGTCAGTAAAAATTGCTGAGGGAATTGCCATTGCGATTAACAACCGCAACCTGGCACATGAAATCGATATTTTAAGTTCTGACGATTTGGGTAATTCAGCGAAAGACATTAACCGACTGACTCAACAATTTGAAGAAGATTTGATCGAGTTCGGACGTGCATCACACAAGATTGCAACCTCTACACATGAAACTGCCTGCGCCATCAGTCAGAGTCAAACCAACTTGGTTGAGCAACAATCCGGCGTACAAACCATCGCCTCTGCCGCGGAGCAAATGAGCGCTAATATACAGGTAATAGCCAACTCCATGTTGGAAAATGCTGCGGCTGCGAAGTCAGTCTCCCAGGAGTCGGTTAATGGCCAAAAAGTCGTCACCGATGCGGTCTCGGTGATCCAGCAAGCCTCATACGACATGGAAAAATCAGCGTCTTCCGTAGATGCACTGAACGAGCGTGTTGGTAGTATTTCAAGTATGGTCGATATGATCCAGAGCATCGCAGAGCAGACCAATTTGCTGGCGTTGAATGCTGCTATTGAAGCGGCCCGGGCAGGTGAACAAGGGCGTGGTTTCGCCGTGGTTGCCGATGAAGTCCGTAGTCTGGCCAGCAGAACGCAGCAATCCACCGAAGAAATCTCGGCGTTGGTCAACGAACTGCAAAGCAGCGCACAATCCGCGTCGGATGTGATTACACAGGGTAAGGAAAATGCCATGCAAGCCGCCCAGCGTGCCGAGTTAATCAAAGAAGCCTTAGGCAAAATCGTCGAACAGGCGAAACAGGTCGAATCAGTGACAGATTCTGTGTCAGTGAACACTCAGCAGCAAAGCAATGCCATTGACGAAGTCAGTCGGCATATTGTAGAAATATTTGCCAAGGCCACAGAAACAGTCACCGGGGCTGAACAAATTGCCGTAGCGGCTTCTAATATCGCAGAAGCCGCAATGGATATGGATGAATTAATCGACCGCTATAAAGTACAGGAGCAGACCAGGTAAATGACTTCACACCCTTTTGATACGCTACATTTAGACACAGGTGCGGCCTTATTGTTTACGCCTTGTCCGGGTACTAAAGGCACGTCACTGACTGAGTCCGTTCAGCAATTGCACGATGCCGGTGCACAGGCCATTGTGACACTCATGTATCCTTCGGAATTAGAGAGCAACGAGGCAACAGCATTACCTCAGGTATGCGACGCCCTTGGCGTGTCATGGTTTCAGCTGCCCATCGCTGACGATGCGCCACCGAATAAAGACTTTACGCAGGCGTTTGCACAGAGCTGGCCGAAGCTTAAAGCAATTTTGTCTGAACAAGGCACTGTTGCGGTTCACTGCAAAGGCGGTTCAGGGCGTACAGGCATGGTTATTGGGTTGATCATGTATCAACTTGGGCTGGACAAGGCGGATATCATTTCTCAGGTACAGGCGCTGCGTCCCAAAGCCTTAACCCATCCGGCTCAGCTCGCTTTTTTCAATCAGTTCTCTCGTTTCGAGTAGCATCAGGTGCCGCTGTCACCTCACAGCGGCAAATCCACTAAGCAAACCCATGATGCTGACGAAAGGTCTCCAGAACCCGGATCAATTCAGCGACTTTTTGCTCGTCATATGCTTCATCATGAGCCCGCGCAAAGCACCCTAAGTCATTGTCAAAATACTGACCAGACGCCTGGGAAAATTCCTCAGACAGAGCGGCTCGAACCAACACATCAGCGCCTTCCTGAATATTACCCCCAGCCACACCATAGGCCTGTTCAACCATTTTTGAGCCCAGAAAAGACTTAGGATTCACCGCTATAATCGCAGGCAGAGCACGACCAGAGGCAGCGCCCAGTTGCATCGACCACATGGTCAGGGCCAGTTTACTTTTGGCATATGCCGCATTATCCGACAGACTGCTGGAATCGGTTATTTCATGTGGCACCAGAGATGATTGCGCAGCAGATGATAAGTTGATCACTCTGGCACCTTGCTTCATGTCAGGTAGCAACGCTTGGGTAAGCAGATAGGGAGCAATGGTATTCACCATAAAGCGCACATCAATCCCCTCTGGCGTAGTTTGCTCTGGTACCACAAAGACGCCCGCATTGTTGATCAATACATCCAGCTCAGTACCAGCCTGCTTAAGCTCGTTGATAAAGCCGTGAATATCATGAATAACACTCAGGTCGGCTGTGTACGTCATCAGCTGTTGCGGTGGTGACTGGGTGGCAAATTCCGCTTTCAACGCAGTTAGCTTATCAGCGTTTCTGCCGTGCAAGATCACTTGGTGGCCAAGCTCCAGCAGGGTTCTTGCCGTCGCCAGTCCGATCCCATCCGTTGCGCCGGTAATTAAAATGGTTTTTGTCATCACTATATCGCTCACTAAAGTTAACAATGGCTATTGAGGAGATCCGGAGCACGTAAACTCACGGTACTGATATAGTTTAGATTATTTAATAAAGGTTTATTATTGGCCAAATTATACAATCAGTATTAGCTTTCTATTGATAATAGAGACTGCGATACAATGAGCGGCTCTGAAGAAACATCTGCTCTGCACACACAGAGCAGGCGATAGGAAGTGATTTATCCCAGTTTTCTGGCGGCCTGATAAGCCTCTCGACTTTGTACTTTGCTAAGATATTGTTGTGTATTAGGTTTTCCATCCAGCAGGTTGAGGTTGGCAGCAAATTCCAGGGTGATGGTCATCATTATGTCTGCCGCACTAAACTGCGGACCTGCAAAAAACGCCTGCTTTGCCAGCGTAGCTTCGATGTACCCCAAGTCCAGTGCCAGCTCTTTGGCAATATACCCATCCATTGGTGCGGTGCCTTCGCGCTGCTCCATTTGCATCAGCAGGGTGGTGATCACAGGTAGCGCCAGTGACCCTTCCGCAAAATGAGACCACTCCAGATATTGGTAGTAATGGGCGTCGCCTTTTTCAGGGCGTAAACTCGTTGAATCGGCCTGATCGAGCAGATACTCCATCACCGCGCCCGATTCACACAAAACCAGACCATTGTGTTCAATAACCGGAGCTTTATTCAGCGGATGAACCTCACCCAGACTCGCTGGCGCCAGCCTGGTTTGCGCGTCCCTTTCATGATGTACGACTTCATAGGGTAACTTAAGTTCTTCGAGCAGCCACAATACCCGGGTTGATCGTGATTGGTTGAGATGATGTACCTTAATCATGGATACATGGATTCCTTTTCAGAAGAGGCCTGCCAGATGCTGTAAGGCACTGACAGTGCCTGTTAATAATCGCAATTACTGTGCAAGATGTTTTGCCAGTGCCACACCCACGGCATGAGCGCTGGCAGGGTTCTGACCTGTGATCAGGCGTGCGTCTTCAATCACCAATTCCTGCCAAGGCTGAACTTTACGATACTGCGCCGCTTTTCGAGCTATTGCTTCTTCAAGCAGGAAAGGAATGTCATTGATGGTGCCAAAATCGATTTCTTCTTCACGGGTAAAACAGGTCACCGATTTATCAGCGATGAGCGCTTCACCATTACTTAATGTAATAGGCAGCAAAGCGGCGGGTCCGTGACACACTGCCGCAATGACTCCACCGGCTTCATAATGTGTTGCTGCCAGTTCAGCAAACTGGCTGTCTGTCGCTAAGTCGCTAAGCAGCCCAAAACCACCTGGGTAAAAAATGGCGTCATAGTCACTGATATCAAGCTCAGATACGCTTAGCGTATTCGCAACCTTAGCCTGAAGCTCAGTATCTGCGAGCATCTGCTGATTGACCTCATCTCCTTCTGTGTCTGTGCCATACAGAGGGGCCTGACCACCACTAGGAGAAGCCAAATCAAAGGCGATCCCCTGCGCTTTGAGTACATGCACTACATGTGTCAACTCAGGGGCATAGGTCCCATTGGCCTGATCTGTTTCGCCTAAGGTTGCATGGTTGGTGACCGGTATTAGTACTTTTTTCATCGAGCTTTACCCTCCAGAATTAAGTGGTAGCTTAGACAACGACTGTGTATGCAGTAGCAACACGCTCTGAGAACACACTGTAGATTATTTCTCAGGAAATGATAATAGAACATGTAGATAAACACTTTTGCAGCTGTGCAATAGTAAAATCAGAGTTGATGCGTCATATGCCTAACCATTGTCAGAGCTTGCCTGTCACGGTATTACAGAGTCTGTACGTCTCCGTTGAAGGCCAAATATAAAAAACACAGCGAAAGTCGATGTCGCTTACACAAAGATGTACCTGACCTGAAGTTTTACAGCAGCTTACAACTTTCCACACTGCTTAACACTCATCGGGGAATTCCTTCTATATGGTAGACACCTGATGATATTTGATTGTACCTACTCGTTATGTACTCAAGAGTATCGCATGCGTTGATATCAGTTTATAAAAGGAGAGATCATGATACCCAGATGGAATACTGCTGTTTTTATTACCTTATTGTGCTGTTTACTTGTTGGATGCCATAACAATAACAAGGAACACGTCGAAGAACGCTACGTTGCATTCAGCGCAAACACAAACACCTTAGATGCCAGGCTGGTCGTGCCTCATGTACATCAAAGTCACGATGCAATCATCCTGCTTATCCACGGCGATGGTGCGATGGATAATAGTGCCAACGGATACTTTGACCCTGTTATCAACACTTTAACCCGTAAACGATATGCCACCATGTCGTGGAGTAAACCCGGTGTTGGCGAGTCAACTGGAAACTGGCTGGCTCAAACCATGCCTCAACGCGCGGAGGAAGTGCGTAGCGCAATTCGCTACTTACGCGACAATGGCTACCCGGATAATCCAATTGGCGTTGTTGGCTTTAGCCAGGCAAGCTGGGTGCTGGCCGAACTGCACAATGAACCTGAGATAGAATTTGCTGTTTTGGTGGGAGGCGCGGCAAACTGGCGAGAGCAGAGCAAATATACGATGTGGTTGCGCCTGATAGACGAACAGAAGATCCATGCCGATGACCATTCGGTGTGGCCGGAAATTTCAGAATTAAATGAGATAGAGTACCAGCTGATAAAATCCGGGTATGACACTTATCAAGGCAGTGATCTGCATTTACATCCTTTTATGGGTACTCCTTTGGAAGACGAAGCCCGCTTCAACTTTGTCCGAACCAATATAGACTCAGATGTCAGCTTGGGTTTTTCTCAGATCCATTTCCCACTGCTCGCCCTGTTTGGCGATTCAGACACCCGGGTTGATGTTGATCACAGCCAACAGATATTTGCCAGCACCATAGGTGCACCAGACAAGCTCACACAAAAGGTCATCAGCAATGCCTCTCATAGCTTGCTAAAAACAGACCTGCCAGTACGGGCCGCTTTGTACCTCACCGAAGACGACTTTGCGCCGGGCGCGTTGGACGCTTTAATAGCGTGGCTTGATGCTCAGGCACACCAACCAGCGCCATAGTCGCTGAAGCACAACGATTTGGGTGAAGAAATGACTCAATACACACAATCTTCACCCTCTTTTCGCTCTTTAGTTGCACTGCTCTTATAAAATCAATATCTTACCTATATAACAAAAATAATTATTACCACTATGCTGTATATCATACTGACCTGCGCACTTCTGGCGCTCAGCGCTTTACTGTTCACGTCCTCATTCAAGGCGTTCACCCGCCACCATGAAGTAGCCTGCAATTTTATTCTGACTCTGGTTGCGACTCTGGTCGGTGTATTGTTGGCGATTGCAATTAGCAATTACGACTCAGATCAAAAAGAAATCAGAGACTTAATAAAGGTACTCACCGCAGCTGAGGCGGTTGTAGAAGAGAGTCTGGACTATAGCATCCGCCTTAATGAGGCCTATCAGCGAAACATTGAAGAATTTGGCGATCAAGCTGACTTTTTTACTAATAACCCGCTCGTTTACCCTCATTACCTGGATACCATGTTAAGCCAGAACCTGAGCAGTAAAAATCTCTCTCTGGAAGCACTCAGTGAACTCAATGAGCATCTTATTACATTGCAGCGTTCACAGCGGGTTGCCCCCAAAATATTCATTGCCAGTATGCGTTATATAAAACAAGTGCTGATTCTGGAGCGCAGCTATCAGCGCGGAGAACTGTCAGCTGAAGACTATGAACAACAGCTTGATATCCAGGAAGAGCAACTTGTTTACCAACAACAATAAGGATAGTCATGCGTTCATTACTCGTCGCAACACTTCTGGCAGCCTGTTGCATTAGCAATGCTACAGCCTCCACCAAAACAGATGATAAGCAAAATGTTCTGACGCCAGAGCAAATACAGCAGGACATAGAGCATTTTATTGAGTATGTCCGGCTCGGCTATGCCTACCGTGATGACAAACCGACCGATTTTGCCACTTTTGCGCAGTGTATTCGTCATCAAAGTGTTGAACTCAAAACTAAGCTGCAACTGTCAGGCCGGCTCAATCATTGTCTGGAACATTGGTTTGATCATCACGCTGACGTCACACCACGGCCAAAAGACTATTATCTGCCAATGCCCACGGCCACAGGCTTGTGGGCACAGTGGCGCAATGGACAAGCAACTATCACTGCGGTTCCCTTTGCCGAATCAGCTTATCAGCAAGGCTTTCGCGCTGGTATGCAAATCCTGCGTATTGATGGCACTGCCGTCGAACAAGCCATTGAACAGGCTAATGTTTCAGGGTTCGACACGGCAAAAAGCTGGACACTCAACCGGCTATTGACGGGTAAACGTAATCAAACTCTTTCACTGGAAGTTCACTGGCTTGGTAAAACCGAAATAAAGCTGCTGGATATTGAAGCCATTGTAAAAGATGTGATTGCAGAAAAACCCCTGCTGACGCAAAAACGCATTGGCACAGTGGGCTATATTCGCCCGGAAAACAGCCTGGGCAATAATGCGCTAATCGGCGCTTTTGACGAGGCAATGGAGCAACTGAAAGATACCCGGGCCATGATCCTCGATTTACGCCACACGCCCAGTGGCGGCAATACCGAAGTGGCGAGAGGCATTATGAGTCGCTTCATTAAAGCTCGTCAGGCATATCAAACACATGAGTTAGTCTCTATCGAACGAGAGTTTGGCGTGAAACGCGCCTGGCAGGAGTTCGTGTATCCACGTGGCGACTTCCAGTATGACAAGCCGTTAATTGTACTTTGCAACAAATGGACAGGCAGCATGGGGGAAGGACTAACGATTGGCCTGCATGGCATGAAGCGGGCAACGGTCGTAGGCACACAAATGTCGCAACTGCTTGGGGCCATTTACGGTGAGACCCTGCCCCATAGCCAGCTCAATTATATGTTACCCAGAGAAAAGCTCTACCACGTTGACGGTACACCCAGAGAAGCATTTATCCCTGATATCGTGATTGAACAGCGACAATACAATCAGGAGCAGGACGCCACGCTACAGGCTGCACTGGACTGGCTCAACAAGCCTCAGGCAGACTAATGCGTAAAAAATGTTACAAATAGGCAATTGCTGGTTCGTTCTTTACCCGCTAAGTTGAAGGTATTGCTGAAAAAAGCAACACAATTCAACTAAGGAAAAGACCATGAAATTACAATTAAACAAAGACATGTAAAGCAGCTGTCGAACGAGGCAAAAGGACTGGACGCTGGATTGACGCCCCGGGTGGGTGGTGCGGCACCACCGCCAAGCCATTTTTGTGTCACCGATAGTCAGTGTAACACTCACACATTTGTGACTTTTTATTGCTACTAACAGGCGTTGTCTGACCCCGCTTGTCGGGGTCATTTACACCAGCTCACAACTGATGTTATTGGCATATCTCAGGCGCCTGATAGCTTAGTCCCATTAAGTCAAAGTAATTCTGACCCAGTGCAATATGGCGAAACGCCTCATCGCTGAGGTACTGATTAATACGACTGTTGATCTCGACTTCGCGCACATAATCCCGGTACTTGTAACCTTTTGCTGCAACAAAATCACTGCCGGTCAGAATGCGTGTGGCATAACGATTAAAAAACGCCACGTACTGCGCTCGAATTGCCGCATGACGAAAATAAGCCTCGTATAAAACGCGCCAGGAAATGTCCAGCATCAGATTGGGATACGCATCCAGCAAGCGGGAAAGGATCTCAATGTGTTGTTGCGGATCCATCCTGGTTTGCTCCCTCGACAATCCCATATGAACCCAAACAATCGGGTTATCCGGATACTGAGCCAATACAGTTTCCATTAAATGTAAGTATTTGGTTGGCTCAGTATCAGAGCCAATGTCAGCATGTATTGACAAAGGCATGGGCGGACGGCCCTGATCAGGCGCACGCAGTCTGGCCATAAAAGGCGCCCAGTCTGCAATACGTTCTACAGGGGTTGCCTGATGAGAATGATCAAACAATGCCTGTTTCACTAAGTTGACCTCTCCCATCCAACCAAACGCAGGCCCAAACTCTTCATCGAGCAATGTCATTTGTTGCACTATGTGATGCGGTTTACTCAGATCAGGAAAGCTCATAGACAAAGTCAGGTGCGTCTCTGTGGTCGGGTGCAGCAGCGCGTTCGATGCGTTGATCACATCATTTCTGATAGTTGGCTTAATTTCACCGGTTGGACAGTTTGAAAAGCGCTGACAACCACTTTGGGCGCTAAACATTTGTCCAATGCCAAACGCATTGACGAATAAGACCCCAGCGCTGTGGAAGTAACCAACAAGCTCTGTGTAGGGCACAGCCTCCCCCCCAAACGGACGGAAATGCACATGGGCATCGACCACAAATGTATAAGGCTGAGTTGCCCTGTCATAACATGCTTGTGCAGAACTGGTTTCATACTGCGTCAGCTTACGTCCAGCTCCCGGGGACTGACAGGCTGTTGTTAATGACGCCATAGCCACCAAGCACATCGCTGCACACGACCTCTTTATCCTCACTGTAATTCTCCTTTGGGAGTCTGGGAGTGGTAATTCCGGACCAACCGTCCGGTTTCGCAATTGTATCCAGCACTAAATATATAACCTTTTGTTATTGTTATACAATTTTTATGGACCAATCTTTGCTGTAGACTAAGCCTTGATCACTGACCGTTCAATGGATATCCGCTATGCCACAGTGCTACCGTGACTTTATCTGGTTTACCTGTTTACAACCAGCACTCATGCAACTGCGCCGACAGCCTCGCTGGGCTTTAAGTATGCTCGTCTTGCTGACGCTGACACTCAGCGCCGTGTTATGTGTTGCAGCCCTGCTGTACCATATCTGGTTTAAACCCCTGCCCTATCCGCAGCCCAGTGCTATTTACCAGCTTGAGCATCAACGCCAGGGCTCAGCTACCGAACTCCACGATAGTGGCTGGCCTTACCCTGCCACATCTCAGCTACTAACCGAGCCGCATCTATCTCAACAGAAAGCATTGCCAGCAGATCCAATTTTGGCTTTTTACTATGCTGAAGAAGTACCACTGACGTCGATATATACAGAGAAAATAAAAACAGCGTATCTCAGTGGTGACTGGCAAGCCCTGCTGGGAGTTGAGTTTGTGCATGGGCAGGGAGATCATTTTATGGCGGCCCCAGAGGAGCAACAAGCTGGGGCTGTGATCAGCTTTGCGTTATGGCAAGAAGCCTTTGGTGGCACACCAGATATCTTGCGGCAACACATCAATATTAACGGCGTTATTCATCCTGTTCGGGGCGTAGTCAGTCAAAATTATCAACCACCCGAGCTATTCAAAGCAGGCTGGCAACCACAGTTGTGGCTCCCATGGCGCTACAATAATTCCGAGTACAAGGGGTACTGGCAAAGCCCGGATCCAAATATTCGGGTTCTGATCCGCTCTGATGCCACGCAAATTGCGCTCACACATCTGCAAAGTGCAGTGAATGAAAGCGCTTCCCTTCATGCTCCCCCGCAGCTTGCAGATTGGCAAACGCAACTCACGGTGCAGACCTTAACCCGAGCACTGCGTGGCGACCACCCAATCATACTGATTGTATTTGCCTGTACCCTCGCCTTGCTGCTACTGGCAAGCCTGAATCTGGCCCAGCTATTTTTGCTCCAGTTACTACAAAGCCGCCATCAGTTAGCTGTACGCAGCGCGGTTGGCGCAAAATACGGCACTATTCGCAATACCTTACTGTGTCAGCTAATTTTGTTGATCGCACCTGCGATCATGCTCTCTCTCTGGCTAACGACTCTGGTACTTACACTGAGTTCAGCCTGGCTATCACAGTTTATCTATCAGAGTGAACACCTGACGATAACCTTTCCTGTTGTGCTACTGGCCTGCGTATTAGGCTGCGCAATTCTGGGTTTGTTCATGCAACTAAGTCGCGCCCATTGTCGGCCCGCCAATCTGTTAAACAGCCTTAAACGCAGCGGCAAGGGCCAGGCACAGCAACTGTCACAGGCAACCATCAGGCGCTTTGTTGCCTCGCAGGTTTTGCTGGTGTCGTTGACCCTGTTAGCCTGTTCTCAGCTTGTCTGGGATAGCCTCAAACAGCTAACCCACCCCCTTGGTTTCGATGCAAGCCAAGTTTACGAACTAGAATTTAGTGTCGCCACACTGGACTGGCAAGGCTGGTCAGCCTACGCCCCCATGGCCAAAGCCTTTAAGCAGACACTGCTGCAAGAGCCGGGCGTGTTATCAGTCAGCTTCGCCCGTTCGCCACTTAAAGATGACTTTCAGTTTAAAATCACCGCGCCGTGGCAAGATGTCAGCTACCTGCCCTTTCACCGCAACGTCGACCAGGATTACTTTGAGGTTTTGGGCCAACACCTTGTCGCTGGGCGCACATTCACCCGGGAGGACATTGAGGATGAGAATCCAGTGGTGATCGTCAATCAAACATTCGCTCATCAGCTAGGTGGCGAAGTCATTGACAAAACCGTTAATATTGATGGAGCGCATGCCCTGCGGATCATCGCAGTTATCGACGATTTGCAGCTACCAGGTAAGCCTGTATCACCACCACGCTTTTACCTGCCCAATTACGGCAGCGCCACATATATGCTGGTCAAAGTGATGCCCGGACTTACATTGAGCAAAACGCAACTCAATACGCTGTTGCAACAACAACACCCGCAGTTTGTACTGACACAATGGCGCGCGCTGGCAGATGAAATAACACACGCGCATCAGTATCGGCGCATCACGTCGCTGTTACTGATGTTTATCAATGCGCTGATCCTAATCATTACAGCTTATGGCGTCTACAGCTTGCAAAGTTACGCCGCATACCTTCAACAAGGGGTTGTCAAAGTACATCTCATGCTAGGTGCAAAACGTCGTCAGGTACTTGTCGCACGGCTTTACGCTTTTCTGCAACCCGCACTGCTCAGTGTTTTGCTTGCAGGAGTCGTCCTGGCATTTGCATGGCCCTGGCTGAACACCTTGATGGCGTTTTCACCCGACCTCATGCTGGTTGCGATAAGCTTCTGTAGCGTAATCGCTACCTTAGTCGCTATCAGCCTGGTCACAGCCAGACAGTACGTGCCTGTAAAGCGATTAGTTTAAAGATGTAAAGGGGGTTGCCACCCCCTTTTTAATGCTGGCTTTGGCTGAGAGCCCTGCCATGTCGCAACCGTGCTACATCACGCCACAGCATAGGAGCAACAATCAATGTCAGGACCAGGTTAGACACAGGTACAGACAGCCACACCCCATCAACACCTAAATACTCAGGCAAGAAGAACAAAAAAGGCACCTGAATGGCCATGTTCCCAAGCGAAATCAATAAAGACTTCGCCCCCTGATCCAACGCCACATAATACATCGCCGCGAGGAATATAAACCCGTCCAGAAAAACCATAGAAAGGTGCAGACGGGCGCCTTTTTGTGCCTCATTGAGCAGAGCTTTCTCCTGAGAAAAAAGCGATACAATGCATTCCGGGAACAGATTCAGACACAACACGATGACAAGCCCAACCGACAGGCTAACCTGACAAGCCAGCTTCAATGTTGCGCTAATTCTCTCTATCTGCCCCGCCCCGTAATAGTAACTGATCGGCGGTTGCATCCCACTGGCAACTCCCTCAGCAAAAAAGTAGTAAATCACACCAATGTAGCCAATCAGCGCAAATGCCGCGACATGCAGGGGCTCACCATACATCAGCAACTGTTTGTTATGTAACGCAGTAATAAAGGCAAAATAAAGGAACATCACAAGCCCGGATGCCCCCTGTACCAGGGTGCGCCCGGCCAGATTGAAACAAAACCTCAGGCTGGCAGCCGTCAACTTAACACCCGCTTTTGCTGAACAAAAATAGCGTAGAGCCAACACCCCAACCAGAGACTGTGATACCACACTTGCCCAGGCGGCACCGGCAAGCTGCCACTGCAACAGCACGATAAAAACGTAATCCAGAACAATATTAATGACTGCGCCAAAGATCAGTAAGCGCGTGGCGACCCCCGGACTGCCATCATTGCGAATAAGCATGGGCAAAGCCCCCGCGGCCATGGTTGCCACAGCCCCCCAGCCAAATACCGACAGATAACTGTGCCCAAACCTGAGCACATCACCACTGGCGCCCTGTAAATCCAACAGTAGGGTGCCGCTGGCATACAGCGCCAAACTCGTGGTTGCAGCCAGTATCAGCAGTAGCCAAACACTGGTCGTCAACACAGCTTGCGCCTGTACTGCATCTTTCGCACCGCGAAACATAGACAACAAGCTCCCCGCGCCAATCCCAACCAGGGTGCCAAGTCCCGCAATCAACCCCACCACAGGCCAGGCAATATTAACGGCTGCAAGTCCATCGGAGCCGATAAAATGGCCCACAAAGACCCCATCCACAACCTGATATAAGCCATTTACCATCATCGCCGCCACGGCCGGGATAGTATAACGCCAGAAAGCTCTGGCAACTGACTCATTGTGTGGTTCAGCGGACCCTTTTTGATCTTGACCGAGCACTGGCAGCTCGGCATCACGTGTTTGCATAAAATTCCCCACTCACTGCGAATACCCGCTATTATGCTTTTTTAACGGATGAGTTAAAGTTAGTTACCATCCGCTTTTCGGATACTTTGGAGCACCCTATGCACTGGACACTCGACCAACTGGAAGCCTTTGTCACAGCCGTCAGAACCGGCTCTTTTTCTGCCGCAGCCCGGAAACTGGGCAAAGCACAATCGCGTATCAGTACAGCCATCGCCAATCTCGAAACCGATCTGGGCTTTGAGTTGTTCGACCGCTCTTCGAGACTGCCGATATTAAATACTGCCGGGCATGACTTGTTTGCAGAAGCAGAGGCCGTGCTGATGCAATGTCAAAGGCTGCAGTCCAGAGCACTCTCAATGAGCTGTGGAGAAGAAGTCTCGCTGACTGTCGCCATGGATGAAGCCGTTCCTATCAATGCTTTCGAAACCATGTTTGAACGGCTATCACATCAATTTCCCTTGTTAAAGCTATCGATATTAAACGGCTCACAAGATGATATTGCCGAATGGGTCGAAGAACAAAAAGCCGAACTGGGGATTTTATTTCATCAAAAGCCCCTTTCTCAGAATCTGGATTTTACTCCGCTGGGGCGCTTTGAACAGAGGTTGATAGTGGCGCCTACTCATCCCCTGGCATCCTGTCCATGCCCGACCGTGGAACAGCTCAATCAACATCGACAGCTGGTGATCCGCGACCGTATTGGTAACAACCAGTCTCAGGCGATCTCCTCGCACCACTGGCACATCGACAGTTATTACTACATAGTAGGCTTGGTACTCAGGGGCATTGGCTGGGCAATGGTGCCTGAACATGTGGTTAAATCACATTGGTTTAATGAAGCCGTAACCACTTTATCAACGCGCAATATTCCAGGCTCTTTGACAGTAGATATGGGCCTGGTCAGGCGCAGAGACAAAGCCAAAGGCCCGGTTATCCACTGGCTGTACGACGCCACTATGTCAATGATGTCCTAAAGCCAGTTATAGTCCATCTGCCGGGCGGTTTTTTCCGCCAGTTTCTTGCCAAAGTGAAGCTTGACCAGCTCAAGACTCATGTCTATTCCTGCCGATATCCCAGCTGAGCTGGTAAAATTCTGATCCATAACAAACCGTGTATCCTTAAGCACTTTCAAGTGTGGGTATTGTGTTTGTAACAGATCCACGTCATCCCAATGCGTGGTTACAGACTTGCCGTCAATCAGGCCTGCTTCGGCGAACAAAAACACCCCGGTACAAATAGACGCACATCGTCGCGTGTGGGTCGCGGTTTCAGCCAGCCATGCCAGCACTGACGTGTTGTTAACGACATGCTGATGTTGCCCCCCTGCAACAACCAATAAATCAAATCGGGGATGACCATGGATGCTGTAGTGCGGGTTCACAGACAGGCCGCCACGACAACTGACCGGCGCATGGCTGGGAGCGATAAGGCTAATGTTTACGGGCTCGTCGACAAAACGTGCTGCCGTACTGAACACTTCAAATGGGCCGCTAAAGTCTAGCACCTCAACGCCATCGTAAATAAAGATACCGATTTCCATTGAATGATCCAGAATAAGGAAGTTTTTGAGCTCTCTTAGTTTAGCGCAGATCTTAGCCATTCATATCTTTTTACACTTTGATTTTGGCTATTAATCGAATCCTTATTGCACTTTGATGAAATAGTCTTTTAGTATGCTGACACTAAAATACCAACAAGCGAAAGCCAACTATGTTGAAAATGAAACTAACACTACTCAGCGCAGCCGTCATGATCGGACTGGCAGGGTGCAGCAGCACACAAGAAAACAGCTCAGCAGCACCTGCAATCGCCGAAAAACAATACCAAAATCCACTATTGCAACCTTTTTCAGGTCCTTACCAGGGCGTGCCTCAGTTTGATAAAGTCCAACTGAAAGACCTTGAGCCAGCATTGGATATCGCGCTGGCAGATCACCTGAGTGAAATTGATCAGATTGCAGGCAACACTGCCCCTGCAACATTTGAGAACACCATTGTGGCAATGGAACGTTCAGGTGCTGCACTGGATCGCCTTTTTACCTACTTCGGTATCTGGAGCGCGAATAACTCATCGCCAGAGTTTCGTCAGATGCAGGGTGGTCTGATGGCAAAGTTTGCCAAATACCGTTCTAAAATCACCCAAAATAAAGCCCTGTTTGAACGTGTAAAAACAGTGTACGAGAGCCCTGAATTTAAAAAGCTCACAGCTGAAGAACAACGTATTACCTGGTTACAGTACAACAGCTTTGCCCGTAATGGTGCGACACTCGAAGGAGAAGAAGCAAAACGCTACGCCGAGATTAATCTGGCATTGTCAAAGCTGCATGCCGATTTCGCTAATAACGTACTGGCCGATGAAGAAGGCTACGTGGTGTACCTGACAAAAGATCAGCTTTCTGGTCTGCCTGAGTCATACATCACATCTGCGGCGGCTGCTGCTGAAGAACGTGGTAAGCCTGGCATGTACGCTGTCACCAACACCCGTTCATCTATGGACCCATTCCTGATGTACTCCACAGAACGTGAGTTACGTAAACAGGTTTGGCAAAACTACTATAGCCGCGGTAACAATGCGGGTGAACACAATAACAAAGCCATCATCAATGAAATTCTGACTCTGCGTCATGAACGCGTGCAGCTGCTGGGGTATGAGAACTACGCACAATGGCGTCTGGAAGATCGTATGGCCAAAGATCCTAAGAACGCCATGGAGTTGATGAACAAAGTCTGGCCGGCTGCGATCGCTCGCGTGAAAGAAGAAGTTGCGGACATGCAGGCACTGGCAGACCAAGAAGGCGCAAACATCAAGATTGAACCATGGGACTATCGTTTCTACTCAGAGAAAGTACGTAAAGCCAAGTATGATCTCGATTCCAACGAAGTAAAGCAATACCTGCAACTGGATAAGCTGCGTGAGGCTATGTTCTACGTTGCCGGACGCCTGTTCAACTTCGAGTTTACCGAAGTACCAGAAGGTTCAGTGCCTGTCTTCCATGAAGATGTACGTGTTTGGGAAGTAACCGACAAAACCAGCGGCGAACATATCGGTTTATGGTATCTCGACCCGTTTGCACGTCAGGGTAAGCGCTCTGGTGCATGGGCAACGTCCTACCGTAGTCACACCACGTTTGATGGCAAAACCAATGTACTCAGCTCAAACAACTCTAACTTTGTGAAAGCACCAGAGGGTCAGGCTAGTCTAATCTCATGGAATGATGCTGAGACCTACTTCCACGAGTTTGGTCACGCGTTGCACTCTTTGTCTTCTAAAGTGAAATACCCTGGTTCAAACTCAGGTGTGCGTGATTACACGGAATTCCAGTCTCAGCTGTTAGAGCGTTGGCTAGTGACCGATGAGGTGATTGATCGCTTCCTGGTACACCATGAGACGGGCAAACCAATGCCAAAATCTTTGGTAAACAAAATCAAACAGGCAGCCAACTTCAACCAGGGCTTCGCCACCACTGAATATCTGGCATCTGCCATCATGGACATGAAGTTCCACACCACAGATCCTGCTAAAATTGGCGATCCGGTTGAATTCGAAAAAACTCAGCTGGCGGCGATTGGCATGCCATCCGAAATTGTGATGCGCCACCGTACCACCCATTTTGGCCACGTTTTCTCCGGTGAAGGTTATTCAGCCGGTTATTATGGTTACCTGTGGGCAGAAGTACTGACATCAGACGCAGCACAAGCATTTGCCAGTGCGCCTGGTGGTTTTTACGATGAAGAGGTTGCACAACGCCTGGTGAACTACCTGTTCTCTGTTCGTAACGCTATGGACCCGGCAGAAGCCTATCGCAAGTTCCGCGGTCGCGATGCTGCAGTAGAAGCCCTGATGCTGGACCGAGGCTTCCCGGTTACTTCGGATAAATAATTAGCACTGAAAAAGCCCCAATAAATGGGGCTTTTTATACTTATCAGAGAGCTAGGAATAACTTGCTAATTGCTAATCGCAAGTGCTGTGATACGCTTTAAGTGCTTTTCTAATGTGGCAAGACAGAAGGGTTTGATAATAAAACCATCAACCTTATGCAGTAGCACCTGCTGCACACGTTCGCGACCATTTTCACAAGTTACCATAACCAACCTGAGGTTTTTAAGCTCAGGCCTGGAACGAATTTCATTAAGGAGTGCTAATCCATCCATATGTGGCATGTTCAGATCTGATATCACCAGATCATAGTCTTTATTGCTCAACAACTGCAGAGCACGCAAACCATCGGTGGCTTCATCTATGTCTGTAAAACCAAGTCGACGCAGCATACCTATCATCACGTGGCGCATTGAGGTCATGTCATCGACAACCAGAATTTTCACCCGCTCCTCCTTAACTTCGCGATTGTCAGATTAAAAATCTAGCCTAAGATGGCGATAAAATCGACTGGAGGAACCGGGATTTCAACACTACTCGTTTGATTCTTTGTTTAGCGACAAGGACATAAACACACTGAGTGGATTGTCACGGTACAAACCAAATCGTTCGCAACGCTCAAACCCCAGGCTTTCATAGAGGTTAATAGCTTTTTCTTGCTTAACCCCGGTCTCCAGACGGATCAGGGGGATTTGCGCATCGCCGGCATAATGCAGCAGGATTTGCATGATACGTTTGGACAATCCCTTGCCGCGATACTGAGGTTTAACATACAGACGCTTAATTTCACCGTACAAGGTTTTGTCGAATTGCTTGACTATAGCGCCACAAGCCACAATCCCTTCTTCGTTGCGAAGGCCAACAGCCCGGACATTAGGTTGATTGAGCTCTTCCAATGCCAGAGATTGGTCACTGGCAATGGGATAGAGGGTATTCATAAGTCGGTCAATTTCTGCAAATAGTTCTCTCACACTGGGATCATCGTTTTTTAAATCAACTAGTTGCATAATTTTCCTTTGAACAGAGCGGTTACATTCCGAGCACAGTTCTGCGCCCTTTTGCATTATGGCATGCCAGACTAAGGGACAGGACCTGCACAACATCGTAAAGGCGTATTTTAACGTATTTTGCGGGAAATATAACTAAATATATTCAGATATTGTAGTGATGAAACAAGTTGCAGCATATGATTAACGAGCACAATGCTTTATATGTTTAAGTCATTAAGCCAAGCCGTGTTGGCCATCCATGGATGTCGACCAGCTAGGCGAGTAACAGAGTAATAGCTAACAGAATGACGGTGGCAATCGTGATGAAAAATAAAGAACACTGATTATGACTTGTGCGACCTGACTGAGAAAACAACATGATTAACCCCCCGCTTCTTTCTCTAACTCTTAAAAACCACAAAAGTATTAATAAGAGAGCAAGCAATACAACCAAAAGTAGTAACATTGATAGCAAAAAATTACCCAAAAGACCAGGAAATAGTGCAATTATTATCCTATTAATGTCACTAAATCTCGTAGTAATAAAAGATATTATTGCAAACCAAACACTTACGCATCACCTACAGAGAGCATTAAAAAACACACAAATGGCTTGGATTTTGCCAACACGGACCTATATAAGGAAAAAAGGAGTCGCCATGATCACACTAAAATCAGCCACTAAAGACAACTACAGTGACGTATTTGCGCTGCAACTGCTCAGTGAAGACCTGAACTATATTGCCTCACCAGCCGAAGCGCTCGCCGAGTCGGTATTCTTTCCATATTACCGCAACCTGCTCATCTATCATCAGCAAACACTGGTCGGGTTTATGCAATATCATCCCATGGAACCCGAAGGCACCAAACATGAATATACAATCACGCAACTGCTCATAGACAAGCGTTATCGACGCCAGGGATTTGCAACTCAGGCTTTGCGGGCATTACTTACCCAACTCCAAGCTAAGTCGGATTGCCAGGTCATTTCCGCTGTCTATGTGCAAGGTAATGAGCGAATGAGAGCACTTCTCAGCCAACTCTCATTTGAATTCAAAGGACGCTGGAACGACAATGCCTGCCTGATGGAATGGCATCGGACATCTCAACACCCGGAGGTGTTTCTGAGTACCATTTGGCATGAAAATTTTGAGCACCTGAGTGATCTGCAACTACACGAAAAGCAAAAGCCACTGGTGGCACCCAACGACTGGACCCTGCTGGAAGCGGCCTATAACCCGGAATATGAGATACGCGCAATCAATTATCGGGGTGAGCAGGTCGGCCTTATCATGTGGGTATTTGAAAAGCCTCACCGGGTCTCAATCTGGCGATTAATGGTAGACAAAGCCTATCAGCAGCAGGGCATAGGCAGACAAGCCCTTAGTGCCGCACTGGAGGAGATCCGTAGCCTCCCGGAAGTAACAGAAATCGCCATCTGTTACGTGCCAGACAACCCAGTCGCAAAGGACTTTTATGCCAGTTTTGGGTTCATTGAAACCGGCTTTGATGAGGAGGAAGAGGAAATGTTGGCTGAGATCCGTATTAGTCGAACTGACCAGGGTGCGCTCTGTAAAGGGGCTTAACAAAAAGGAATAATTTGCTGTGGTTTGGCATACCCAATACCTGCGCTTTCAAACGCACGTACGTCGTCCTCCCCGTGATAGTGGTATGCGCATAACCTGGCCAGTATGGCTGGCGGATATTCTCTTAATAGCTCATCCAGACCGGCATGACTTGGGTTGCCCGACGCCACACAGTCGTGAAATATGATCTCTCCCTGACCTATCTGGTGTATTAATAGTTCAGGGATGGGTCGGGTATCGCCACTATAGAAAAACCGTCCGGGAAGATGCAGGGAGAAAGCGCTGCCAGGCGCCTGATGACGCACCGGGTAACAATTTAACCGGACCTGCTGATGAAAAAAGTACTCACCAACCGGATGTAACTCAAAGGTGTGCCAGATATCTTCACGTTGCTCTGCCAGCCCAGTATACGCAAGCATGGCACACAATGACTGAATAAGTTGCACGGGCACATACAAGCGAACTTTTTGCTCACTCAATGCCGCTTTAAAGTAGAGCTGTTCCAGCCCGCCAATATGATCGTAATGCAGGTGCGTAATAAATACCGCCTGAGGAAGGGGCTGACTGCCAAAAACCCGCTTGAATCGCAACAGGGTATCGTGACCGCAGTCGATCAGTAACCAGGGGGAATCATTACAACAGATAACACACGCTGAATTTCCAAGTTCCGCTGCACTGGCCGCCCCGACTCCGAGAAACAAGGCGCAATCCGGGATTCTTGCCGGCACCTGTTTATCACTCGTATTGTCCTGTGTCGGCCGGGTTACTATCGACTGTAACATTCGTCTGCTCATCAAAGAAAGTCACTCGGTACACGTCCAATGCTAGATGCAATAATTGACAATTCAGTGACATACTCAAACAACACACATAATTAGTTACACTAATATTTGGTCAATTTAACTAAAGTAAGTCACTATACGTCTAGCGCCAAGGCCCACATTATTATGTAACAACATGATATTATTAAACTTTACCTCTTTGGCACTTGTTTTGCTAACTCCTGTACATATCAAAAAGAACAAAATGGAAACTCACCATGATAAAAACACTCTCTCCTTTATTCGCAGCATTAGCACTCAGTGGTTGTGTGATCCATATTGATGGCCACAGCAAAACAGTAGCGGATGTAGAGCTGCAAAAAAGCCTGACACTGGATGCAGCACACCTCTCCAGCCTGGTCGCAGATACCAGTGCAGGTTCACTGGATATCGTTGGTGACGAGAACCTTACACACATTGAAGTCGATGCCAAGATTCTAACCGACAAAGAGCATAGCTATCAGCTCAGTCTTGAACAGGACGGCAATAACGCTCGGCTGGTCGCAAAACAAAACACCCGAGTTGGCATTGTCTGGTACAGCGGCAATAGCCCCAGAATCGATCTCACTGTTCGTGTGCCTAAACACCTGGCATTGGATATTGACGATAGCTCTGGTGACATTGCCATTACAGGAATGACAGGTGATATTGAGCTGGAAGACGGTTCCGGGGACATCAGTATCAATGGCGCAGCCAATGTCAAAATTGATGATGGCTCAGGACAAATGCTTATCCGTGGTGTCAGCGGCATGCTGGATATCGAAGATGGCTCTGGTGACATCAGTATTCAGGGCGGCAGTCAGCTAAAACTCGACGATGGTTCAGGACAGATTTATATCACTGACATACGTGGTGATATGGACATCGAAGATGGCTCGGGCGACCTGCAAATCATTGGTGGCCGCGCGCTTAATCTGGACGATGACTCGGGCAACATTAGCCTGACCGATCTCAGTGGCGACCTGACCATAGTCGATGGTTCCGGTAATCTCGAGATCCGTGGCGGCAACTCGCTGGACTTACGCGATGACTCCGGCTTTATCAGAGTTCAGAACTTACAGGGTAGTGCCAACATAAACGATGGCAGTGGTAACCTGGTAGTACAAAACATCAAAGGCCACGTTACCATAGATGATGACTCTGGCGACATCGAAGTGATTGAAGCAGGTGGCCTCACCATCACAGGTGACACTTCGGGTGGCCAGCGCATTGAAAAAGTCCGGGGCGAGGTCAACATTCGCGACTAGTGCGATGTAATACCAGTCCACATTATTAGAAAAAGAACGACACTTTTTGCAAGTAAAGCGTCACCTTTTGCCAGTGCACTTCTTGATGTCAGCTTCTACAATGGCATCATCAACTCAGGTAACAAGGTGACATCATGACTTACACAAACACAGCACTCATTACAGGCGCGTCTTCAGGTATTGGTTTGGAACTCGCTCGCTTACATGCTCAGCAAGGAGGCGATCTGGTTCTGGTTGCCCGCTCAGAAGGTAAACTCAATACGCTGAAAAATGAACTGGAGCAAGCTTATGGTGTCAACGCCTGTGTTATTACTGCCGACCTGACTGATCCTGACTCAGCACAACAGATTTACACAGCAACCAGGCAGCAGGGGATTGAAGTCGATATCCTGATCAACAATGCCGGCTTCGGTGGCCATGGCTTTTTTCATGAACGTGAACTGCAAGCGGACCTCGAAATGATCCAGGTGAACATCAGTAGCCTGATTGCGCTAACTCACTTGTTTGTTCAGGACATGACGGCGCGTAAAAGCGGCAAAATCCTTAACGTGTCTTCCACCGCATCGTTTATCCCGGGCCCGCTACAAGCCACTTATTATGCAACCAAAGCTTTTGTTACCTCGTTTTCTCAAGCCCTGGCAGAAGAGCTGAAGGAGCAGGGGATCAGCGTCACAGCGCTATGCCCGGGTGCCGTAGCCACGGAGTTTGCCAAGACAGGCAACCTGGAAGAGCTGGCAGTATTCAAGCAAGGTAAAAGCGCTACCTCTGTGGCCAAATGTGGTTATCAGGCCATGCAAAAAGGCAAACTATTGGCGTTTAATGAGCCTGTGTTAAACTTCTTGCTAAACTGGATAGTACCTCTGTTACCTCGCTCTCTGGTATTGTCTATGTCTCGCCGCACAATGGAAAAGTAATGAAGCGTACCTCCAAATTTACCCTGTCGCCCCATTGCCTGATCTTGTTTAAAGATCTTGGTCTGGATCAGGAGCAACTGTTAAAGCAGGCACAATTACCAGCCGACCTGTGGCAGAGCTTGCCCACGTCATTGAGCGCCGCACAGTATTTTGACCTGTGGCACGCCATGGAAGGGCAAATTGGTGAAACGCTGCCACTTAAACTGGCACAACATCTCAACGTTGAGGCCTTCGATCCGGCCATTTTCGCTTGTCTTTGTAGTGCCAACCTGAGTGCAGCGATGCGTCGTCTCAGCAGTTATAAACCGCTGATTGGACCGCTTACCCTGGATGTTCATGAAGACGCTCAGGGCTTATTACTCAGCCTGGATTGTTATGGCTACGATAAGCCTTTACCTAAATCGGTTGAACTGTGTGAGCTGGCATTTTTCACCCAACTCGCCCGTCTTGCAACCCGCACTCAAATCATACCCAGTGCGTTATACGTTACACAGCTTCCCGACAACGCCACAGAATTTAATGAGTATTTTGGCATCGAACTTACACTCAGCCACCAGGTTGCACTGCGCTTCAGCACGGAGGATGCACAGCGTCCATTTCTGACTGAAAACGCCGCCATGTGGTCGTTCTTTGAAAATGATCTTGCTCGTCGACTGGCTGAGCTCGATGCCTCTGCCAGTATGACGCAGAAAGTCAAAGCCCTGCTGATGGAGCTATTGCCATCAGGGCAGGTGAGTGCCGAGCAGGTAGCCGGAAAACTGGCGATTAGCAAGCGTACTTTACAGCGCAAACTGGATGGTGAATCTGCCAACTTTCAGTCTTTGTTAAGCACATTGCGCTCTGATCTGGCCCGCCAATATCTGCGCCGCTCCAGTATGTCGTTGCAAGAGATCGCCTTTTTACTCGGCTTTAGTGACGCCAATACGTTTATCCGGGCATTTAGTCAGTGGCATGGCATGCCCCCAGGTCAGTTTAGGCATCAGAATGAAGCGGGTGCTAATAAGGATTATTCAATTTAATAGAAAAGTTGGATAGGCGTTTATTCCGATAACACATAAAATTTAACGTCACACTATCGGACGTTAACTTTGAAGAACTTATTCGCCTTAACCTTTGCTGCTCAACTTTGTGCACTCTGGCCCTCAGTCTCACACAGCGCGGATTTTGCATCCTATGCGCAACAGTTTCCATTAAAAGGGAAAAAAGACTTCCGCACAGCACTTGAAGAAGGCGAAGCGCTCCTCGCAGAATCTACTCTGACCCCAGAGCAACGCACCTTTGTCCTGCACAGAACCGCTTTGCATCTGGTGCGGCTCGACGATTATGACCGCGCTCAGATCAGGTTGGATGCGTTAGAGTCGCATTTAACCGCCCACCCTGATAACTCTATGCTGGGGAAATATCACTGGGTACGCGGTGACCTGGCATATCGCCTGAGCGACAGCCAAACCGCTCAAACGCACTTTCTGAAAGCCAGCGAGTTCTTTTCGCGCACTCAGGACTGGCGCATGCTCAGTCATGCCCATCGCATGGTCGCCAATGCCGTCGCAAAAGGCAGCCCAGACCTAAATGCAATTGAACATATCACACTCGCCAAGCACTATGCTGAATTAGACAACAACATTCCACTGCACAATGCTGCATTTGATACCGAAGCCCGCATATATAAGCTCTTTGGCCAGTTAGACAGAGCGCTGGAGAGTCGTCAGGACCAGCTCACCTGGCTTAAGAAGCAAGCAACCCCAGACCCGGCCATGTTGTCAGCCACGTACTATGGCCTTGCTGATATATTCGTTGATTTTGGCGATCATCAGGCGGCACTGGATGGATTTTTACAATCCTACAGCTTTGATGCACAAGTCAACGATCGCCTCTATATGGGGCAGAATCAGATCCGGATCGCAGAACAATATTTGCAACTGAATGACCTGGATGCCGCGGAAAAAGCGTTTGAGCAAGCCAAAACACTCAACGAGGAAATTAACCATAAGCGCAACCTCGGCTGGGCCATTGCCGGCTTAGGTCGTGTGCAATTAGCCAAAGCAGATTACCCACAGGCGGCCAGTTTAATTGGCCAGGGTCTGGCATTAATCAACCCAGACACCAGCCGAGCCCTGTACCTGAACAATCTCGTCTGGTATGCCAGCGCTTTGAGCCATCAAAGCCCTGTTCAGGCCATTGAACAACTGACGCCTTATTTCACCGCTAGTGCAACTGATACTATGATTGAGGCAGCCAAAGTGCTGGCGTTTGCTCATCAGCAACAGCAGAACTTTAAAGCAGCCCTGACCTATCAGACACATGCCACTACACTGCTCAAACAACAAACAGAGCAATCCAGACTGACCCGGCTGGCAGCGAAAAAGCGCGATGCCGAGCTCAATTTAGAAACACTCAAAGTCAACCAGCTGCAAAGTGGACTAGATGAACAAAAGCGTCAGAGCAGAATGCAGAGTGTTGTGCTCGCAGCCGCCATCATCGTGCTGCTGAACTTTTTCCTGATGTTTTACCTGTATCATCTGAAAAAACGCAAAGTGATGGAGAAAGAAGCCACAGTGCTGAATCAGGCACTGACACTCAAACAGCAGCTGCTTGCGGATGTATCACATGAGCTGCGAACGCCCCTGACCGTGCTTAAGCTCAATATTGAGGCGCTGCAACACAATTTGATTACTGATCCGGATGCCACCTATCAGTTGATGCAAAGTCGCCTGTCAATGCTCAACACACTTATCGCCGATATTTATGAGCTGGCGCAGGCAGATACCCATAGTTTACAACTCGATTTGCAGACCAGGCCAGCGCGCGTGCTATTTGATGAATTACTCAGCAGTATCAAACCCTTAATAGAACAAGATGACTTAACTCTGACGACAGACAACCGTCTGGCAGACACCGACCTCATTGTCTGCGACAGCAACCGGATGCATCAGATTTTCAATAATCTGGCACGCAACAGCTGTCATTACAGCAACAAGCCAGGACGCGTCAGCGTGATAATAGCCCGACAAGAGAGCCTGTTGGTGTGCCACTTTGACGACTCCAGTCCCGGCGTCAGTGATGAGGACCTGCCTCGCCTCACCGAACGCCTTTATCGGTGCGATAAATCTCGCAGTCGTGACCTTGGTGGTTCAGGACTCGGACTCTCTATCTGTCAGAAACTCACCGAATTACATCAGGGCACACTGTCCTTATCGCACAGTGAACTGGGCGGACTTAGGGTAACACTCACCCTTCCCCTGAATACTTAATTAAGTTGATTGGTACAACGCCTCGCTCATCAGCAGCTGGTCAACTTCCCTTTCGTACAGTTTTACTTTTGAGTAATTCATACTACCTTGAAAAACATCATCGTCAGAGTGCAATACGCATCTGACAAAGTGTTTGTTCCATTTTTTCAATCGAACCAATTAATTTAACCCATTATACAAATGAATCGGTGTGGCTGATAATGGCTCCATCGAAATCAAAGGAGACACACATTATGCTAAACAATATCGAAGGTCAGACAGTTCCTCAGGTTACTTTTCCGGTACGTGAAAACGACGAATGGAAGAACATCAGCACAGACGACCTGTTCAAAGGTAAAACTGTTGTAGTTTTCTCATTACCTGGTGCGTTTACACCGACCTGTTCCTCAACTCACTTACCACGTTACAACGAGCTGGCTGGCGTGTTTAAACAAAATGGGGTTGATGAGATCGTCTGTATCTCGGTTAACGATACCTTTGTGATGAACGCCTGGGCCAAAGATCAGGAAGCCGAAAACGTCACCCTTATCCCGGACGGAAACGGCGAGTTTTCTGAAGGTATGGGCATGCTGGTTGACAAAAAAGAGTTAGGCTTTGGCAAACGTAGCTGGCGTTATTCTATGCTGGTCAAAGACGGTGTGATTGCAAAAATGTTCATCGAGCCAGACGTACCGGGCGACCCGTTTGAAGTATCAGACGCAGACACTATGCTTGAGTACATAAACCCAGAGCAAGTTAAACCTGAGCCTGTCTCTATTATCACTAAGCCTGGTTGTCCTTTCTGTGCCAAAGCAAAAGCACTGCTGGATGAAAAAGGCTTGGTTTATGAAGAATTGGTATTGGGTCAGCAAGCGACATTGACTAGCCTTAAAGCCCTGTCTGGCCGCGAAACGGTCCCTCAGGTATTCATCGGCGGCAAGCACATTGGTGGCTCCGACGACTTAGCGGCGCACTTCGCTTAATGTCTGTGCAGGCTTAATTACAAGCCTAGTAACACATCTGTAAAGGGGCGTTACAGCCCCTCAATACTCCCCCTTGCTCAGAGGTAAAACATGAAACAACTTGAAACTGACGTCGTCGTCATTGGTGCGGGCACAGCTGGGCTCAGCGCCTATCGTAATGCCAAACAATCTACTGATAATGTGTTAATGATCGAAGCCGGTGCATATGGCACTACTTGCGCACGTGTCGGCTGTATGCCCAGCAAGTTGTTGATTGCAGCAGCAGAAGCAGCCCACAGCGTCACTGAAGCGCCAAAATTCGGAGTCAATACCACGCCCCCCGACATCGATGGTAAAGCCGTGATGGCAAGGGTGCGCAGTGAACGAGATCGGTTTGTTGGCTTTGTACTGGAAGCTGTGGATGAACTGCCCGAACAAGACAGGATCAAAGGGTATGCACGCTTTTTGGATGCGCATCGAGTTCAGATCGATGACCATACCGTGATAACAGCAAAGCGATTTGTGATTGCAACCGGCTCAAGACCGAATGTACCAGGATTCTTTCAAGCATTTGGCGATCGCCTTATTATTAACGACGATGTCTTCGACTGGCAGGACTTGCCAGAGTCTGTTGCGGTGTTTGGTCCCGGAGTGATAGGTCTTGAGCTGGGTCAGGCACTACATCGACTGGGCGTTAAGGTGAAGCTCTTTGGAGTAGGGGGTAACATTGGACCTCTCACAGATCCACAAATTCAGGATTATGCCAATACTGTGTTTGCAGAAGAGTTTTACGTTGACAGTGATGCCAAAGTGTCTGATATGAAACAAGTCGGTGACAAAGCTCAGCTCACCTACATTGACCGTGATGGCAAACCGCAAACAGAGCAGTTTGATTATGTGCTGGCTGCAACGGGCAGGGTGCCGAATGTCGACAAACTGGGCCTTGAAAATACCGGTATAGAATTGGATGAGCGCGGTGTGCCACTGGCTGATTCACATACAATGCAATGCGGTGAAAGCCATATATTCATTGCCGGTGATGCCAGTAACCAGATCCCATTACTGCATGAAGCCGCCGATCAGGGCACCATTGCTGGTCAAAATGCCGGACGTTTTCCGGATGTGCGCAATGGTCTGCGACGTGCACCGATTGCAGCCGTATTTAGTGATCCGCAAATCGCCATGGTAGGAGAAAGTTTTAAACAGCTGAACGAGCGATATGGCAAATGTGGCTGCTTCGCAATCGGTGAAGTGAGTTTTGAAAACCAGGGCCGTAGCCGGGTTATGCACAAGAATAAGGGCTATATGCACCTGTATGCAGAGCAGGGCAGTGGTTTGTTTTTAGGTGCGGAGTTCATCGGTCCTGCCGCCGAGCATATGGCGCACTTGCTCGCCTGGGCGGTACAAAATAAGATGACGGTACCTCAAATGCTGGACATGCCTTTTTACCACCCAGTCATCGAGGAAGGCTTGCGTACAGCACTGCGCAATCTTAACGCCAAACTTAAATTTGGTCCGGATATTGTCCAGCACTGTATGGAGTGTGGCCCGGGCGCATAATACATATCCGGCAGTCCAGTCTTAACCTGACTATAAGCTGCACACAAGTCGTGCCGATAAGGTTTATTTCTCATCACCTTATCGGCTTTGATGCTTTGCGCATGTCCTTAAATCGCATTCAGGGCCAAAGTGGTTACTCTGTGAATTAAGCAGTGGTACCATGAGTACCTCTTTTGTTCCACAATTCATTCAATAAGGGACCACCCGTGATACAGAGAATTGATACCAAACAACGCATGAGTCGCATCGTAAAACACAACGGCACAATTTATTTATGTGGTCAGGTGTGCAAAGACGCTGAGCAGGGCATTAAAGAGCAAACCGCCACCATGCTTGAGAAAGTTGATGAGCTGTTGCAACAGGCAGGCAGTGATCGTCAGCATATCCTGTCTGCAACGATTTACATTAAAGACATGAAGTACTTTAGTGACATGAACGAAGTGTGGGACGCCTGGGTTCCTGAAGGCCATGCACCTGCGCGCGCCTGTGTGGAAGCCGCAATGGCGCGAGACGCTCTGTTAGTAGAAATTTCAGTGATTGCCGCCGAGATCAACCCCAGCTAAAGCAGCTGTGGTTTACTGGCCGGTGCAAGCGAAAAGCTTGGTCTGACTGAGCTTTTTTACTGGTCACCAGGCATTGCGTCGTGACATATTTAGTGTATGAAAAATACACAAAAATCACATCTAAGATTCATTGTTAGTTCCTATATTTGATGCGACTTCAATCGGAGTCGGAAATCATCATAAGGAAATATCATGAAAAAACTATCTCTATTAGCTGCATCAGCAGCACTTGTTTTATCTGCAAGCGCGAATGCCGCGCACTGGTGTGAAGCCTTTATCGAGCGTGTAGTACCAAACTCAATGGGCATTACAGTCTATTCAACCAGCGCTTACGACGGCCGAACACTAGATGTCATGCACAAAGATTACGACGACAGCAACTTCGGCGGCATCTATATGCGTGCTCTGGATGCGCAAAAATACCGCTACAAGGTTCGCCTTTACCCTGTTGAAGCAAAAGGGGAAGAAGATGGTGCGCGTTGTGACGATGGTGTCAAAGACTATCTGCGTACTATTTACCGTCCATAACACCTGATATAAAGAGCAGGCTTTACTCAGCCTGCTTTTGTGACCCTATGGCTATTCTCCCGTTGCCTTAAACGCAGCATTAGTACGTACATACAACAACACTTGCTGGTCCGCTGAAAAAGACATGTCTACAGGCAAGTGCGCTGCCACAAAGCTGCCTGCGTGCAGCATCTGTCGAGCATTTTCCCGCTCGACAGTAAGTTTCCCCTGTATCACCACCGCCTTAAACTCGGTGCCCTCGCTCGACAACGTCATTTTTGTATTAGCAGGTAAGCGCAACAGCACACCTGACAAACCATTTTTTTGCCACAAATTAGCCATTTCTATTCCGTTACCGACCAGCTGAGTCGAGGTGCTCTGATCCAGCCAGGTCAGGTTACTATAGTGAAGGTTAACGGGGCGCTCACCATTGTCGAACTGCTGAGCAGAGGGCTTCACCAGATAAGGACCGCTGTCTATCTCCAGATAAATCATATTCGCTGGCGCATTGGCTGACGTAATGTGGTCTTCACCTGCGGGTTGGGTCCAGAAAGAGCCCGATGGCATCCACATGGCTTTGGCAGTAGGGTCGTCGTTATGTAGTGATCCCTCAATCACAATCCCACGGTAAGACACATTGTGAATATGTGGCGGCGATGAGAAGCCGGGTTCAAATCTGACCAGCATTCCGGTGGCACCAGAACCTGTTCTGTCACCCCACAGGTTTGCCGCTCTTGGGCTTTTATCACCCCGGGCAGGGTTAAGGTAACCCCATTCAATTTGCTCAGTGCTGATCACTTTGACCTTGTCTTTAGTACTTTGTGCACCAATAGCCGGCAAAGCAAACGGAATAAAAAAGATCCCAGCCAACAGGCTGTTGAGAGTGTTGAGATTTACCACGGTTATCGGCCTCCCAAAGCAAGCGCAAAATTAATAAGCAATGCGTGTCATGGTAGCCCCTATTGACCTGACGATAAATTGGCTAAAGATTGAAATATTATCAATAAAAAAATGATAATCTTGCTAAATAATGCGCCT
Source organism: Pseudoalteromonas rubra (assembly GCF_005887115.1). Classification (GTDB taxonomy): domain Bacteria; phylum Pseudomonadota; class Gammaproteobacteria; order Enterobacterales; family Alteromonadaceae; genus Pseudoalteromonas; species Pseudoalteromonas rubra_F. The sequence continues at coordinate 72,455 of NZ_PNCJ01000005.1, forward strand.
TTAACCCCTTTCTCTACTGACCAACGTTATAAATTTGCTAAAGTCACCAGATACTCCAATACAAGGACTCAATATGTTACTCAGAGGCGTGCTGTTACTGCTCACCGGCTTAACCTGGGCTACTCAGGCGTTAGAGGTCGCGGATATTCGCTTTCATACTCAAAAAAACACCCTCAAACAAATTCTGATCCAATTTGACCAGGATATTGCTCAGCCGGGACAAGTACCGAGCCACGCACAATTAGCGCATATCACACTCACTGATCAATACAAGCAGCAGTGCCGTTGGCGCTATGTGGCATTCAATAAGCTCAGTTGTGATATACACACAAAAACAAGTGCCTATAAACCAGTAAAAGTGCGTGTTGAAGCCGGATTTCCTGGCCTGCACTCTCAGTTACAAAATGACCGTGCAGCAAAGTGGCACAGTGCCAACTGGCCCGTTTACATAGGAGAGCGTGAAGAAACGCAGCTTCAGCTGGTTTACTCTGCTGACACAGAAACAGACAAACGCGTTGTATGGGATATCACGCACTCGCTGACCTTTAAGCTCAATGATCAGTCTATTGTTCCAACAGCGCGACATTATGAGATACCCGATTCAAGACAAAGCTATCAGCTCACATTTGACTTTGCTGAGTCGATAGATAACGGCAAGCTGGAGGTTGCATTGCCTGCCGGTTTTCAGCCAACAGAAACGCACATTGCATTACCGGCCTCACAACCTATTCACTCCCCGGAGCAACGCCCAGAGCCAGAGGTTGAGGCCGAGTTTAAGGGGCTCTTTTGTGTAAAGCCTTTCCCGCGAGCGTCATTCTGGCAAAACGCTTTTAAAGCGCTTCCCCCTGAAGAGGCAGGCTCCTGTGCCCCAGAAGCACTGGCACTGGGCTTTACCCACAGGGTAGAGAAGTTTTGGCTAATGGAGTCTGTCCTGTCAGCATCGGTTGCCACGCAACCTGTGATAATCAAAGGCAACGCGCGTGAAAGCCACGAAAGTGACCTGTACTATTATCCCATCGCACTCAAAGGGGAAACGGACTACCAACTGGATCTCAGCGCACTACGTTCAGACTCAACGGGGCATCCGTTTAAAAAAGCAGGTATGCTGACACTGAGTACAGGGCCCAGTAGCCCTTACTGGCATATCAGCGAGCAATCAGGCAGTGCATATCGGGCACGTACCCCCGCGGCACTGTCTCTGAGCACACGTAATACAGCAGATCTCTCAATTCAATTTTACCCCGTATTTGAACTAGCGCAGCTGCATCACTGGCTACAGACAAAAGATAAATCAGAACTCCTTATGCCCTTGTCGGATATGCCGCGTCATATGGATAACCAAATACATCAAACTAACTTGCCTGTCAGTGACCATCTGAAAGACCGAAGTGGCATACTGTTTTACGCTCTCCAAGGCCCGGGTTCGTCCTCTGTTTATGATAGTCAGATAACAGTACGTAAGCAGCAGCAAACACTGACTGCGTCAGACTTTAACCTGTCTGTCCATCATGGCTCCGGTATTACCCTTTACAACACAGAATTTGATACCGACAAGGCCATCGCTGATGTCGATATTTACCTTGCCTGTGCGTCTTTTAGCGCGCCCAAATATCTTGGCCAAAGTAATCAGCAGGGATTGCTTACGCTGCCTCCTGAACAGTGGCAGTCTTTACAGCCACAAAACAATGCTGACTGCTGGTTATGGGCCAGCAAAGACACCACACACGCCATAATGGCGCTCACACCCCAATCCACTGCGGCAATCAGTGGCGAGCTGCTTAAAAGCCAGCCCATTTACCAGCCCAATTCAGCCATCGACTTAAGTGTCATTTTGTATCGTCACACCAGCGACGGCCTGCAACCTGTGCTCAACAATATCGAGCTCACATTGCAAAGAAGAGGCTCCGAACACAAAGCTCGCCTGGCGCAACAGTCAGTGTCTGAGTTTGGGCTAAGACAATTTCACCTCCCCGAAGGCGTTGATAAGCAGGGCAGATATCATGTGCACGCCAAGGTAGCGAATACATCTCACTTTTTGGGTTCAATTTATGTCTCTGAGTTTATTCCACCTGAGATAGAATTTACCTGGCAACACCCTGACACAGCATATAAAGATCGGCCACTGAACGTCTCTGTGAGTGGCAAAACCATGAATGGATTTGATGCTGGCAACCTCAGTGGTGAGCTGAAATACCAGTTTATTCGCTTTGGTTATTCAGATCTGCCCAGTGGCTGGCCACAAGAGTATGACTTTAGCAGCAGAAGAGAAAAGCCTGCGAGCCAGCGTAATAACGCCATTCCTCTGAGCACAAATGGCACGCTGTCTTCAGCTACTTTCACGCCAACTGAGACTTTGCCACTGGTAAAACTGGCTCTGTCTGGCAGAGTGGTATCAGAACAAGGCGAAGTACAATTTTTCAATCAGCAACTGACCTACTTATCCCGTGAGCACTACATTGGTGTCCGGGAACAAGACGGACAAGTACATATCATAGCCGTCGACCACTCAGGTAATCCGGTGTCTGTGCCGGCCTCTGTTCATATGGAAGTTTCAACCACGGAACAGGGCCAACAACGTAAAGAGCAGGTGTTGCTTTGTGAGATCCAGACACCCGCAACCTGTGCTCTGCCCGACAACGAGTCAAACTTTTTTTATCTGGATATTCACAGCGGGAAGCAGGGTTACTTGTGGAGACGCACCGTTTTTCGCAGTGACTCTTCACCAGATGAAAGCGAATCGGTTGCCCAATTCGGCTTAACGGGTAAAAAACACATAACGGCCCAAGCGGAATATACTTTCTCTGTAAACGCCCTCAGAAACGGCGAAATACTGGCTTTTATCACTGCCGGAGAGTACCAGTCACTGCGCACCTTTACAGTAAAAAAGGGCAGCAACGACTTAACTTTGCAGGTACCGCCCAGCTGGCTACCCGGCTTTCGGATAACAGCTGTCATGCCTTACTCGGACCACCATCGAGAAGCGCTACATCAACAGTGGCTGAGTGACGCCAGCACTGCACAGCTCGAATGGCAAGCCCTGCCTCGTTTTACACGGGCGGTTTCTGCATCGGCTTTGCCAACCAAACCCGACATGCGCGGCCAGTTTGCCAGCCTTTCCGTCGAGGTGCGCCCCGCTAACGCTTTGTCAATCAGGGTAGAGCACCCAGAAACAGTGTCAGCCAGTGGTCAGCTGGATATCAGGGTATCCAGCGATCAGGACGCGGATATTCAGCTCTGGCTGGTCAATGATGCATTGTTTAATATTGCCAATGCACAGGCAGGCGAGACGCATCTCAATCGATTGTTTAACCGTGAAGGGTATCAGCAAAGCCTTATCAGTGACTATAACCTGAGTGACAGACTGGTCGCATCGCAATTTATCCAACAGCTGGATGAGCAATCTTTTAAAGCTCAATATGAAGCAATGATGGTAACCAGATCAAGACTCGCCCCACCCGATACATTGTCTCAGGCTCTGGCAAATACCATCTGGCAACCGGTCATCCCCCTTAAAGCTAACCAGACAAAAACAGTCTCACTGCAACTGCCCCAGTTACTTGGGCGCTGGCGTGTGTTTGTCGTGGCCCTGAATTCACAGAGCACACAGACTTATACAAACACCATCACCAGTCATGCGGGGCTGGAATATCACCTCTCTCATGCAGCACATTTTATCCAGGGTGACAAAGCCATAGTCACCATTCGGGCAGAAAACCGATTGGGTAAACCATTACAGGATAAAGTGCGGCTCACCCTCAATGATAAGACGCTCGCAGAGCACGCCATTGAGGTGCGAGAACAGGAGCCACAGTTGCTTGATGTCACACTCCCTGAGCTGCCACCGGGTGAATACATATTGCAGCTGCACAGCGAACGAATGACATTCCCGCGACTTTCGGAGTTTAGGGTCAGCGATAGTAGCCGTATTGTGCAGCAGTCATGGCTGTTAGACCCTGCCCGCCAAAACACCGTGACACTGGCGGAGGGTGTACAGGTCGAATCAGCTGAAGCGCACTCCATTGAGCAGCTCGCCCCCAATTGGTCTGCACTACAGCAACACCATCAGCATTATCCTCATCAATGTTGGGAGCAAACGCTTTCCAGAGCATTAAGCTACAGTGTAAACCCCCTTGCCAGTGAACTTTGGCCAGAGGGAAAGCAGGCCCTGCAACAGATGATCACCAAGGGCGCAACTGAGAACTCAAGCTGGCAATTTGGTACGGGATACGCTTACTACCCGCACACCTACCCAGATCCTATGCTGAGCGCCTACACGCTGCTCGTCAGTCAATGGCTCAATAACAGTTCCCTGAATCTGACTATCGATAAAACAATACCAGAAGCCATAAGCCAGGACTTGCTTGAGGCATTACATATAGCAGAGCACCAACGGCGAGCATTTGACGATGACAGTGCCGACTGGCAATGGTGGGCGCTGGCGCAAAGCCGACAGGTGACACTTGAGCAGGTACTCTCCTGGCGACACACCTTCGGTGTAACGGGCACTCGCAGTAATCTGTTACAACTATTGGCAATGAAAGCGCTCGGACACGAACAGCCTGAACTGGAGCGTGCACTCACCCGGGTTCTCGACACCGGCTTTGAGGATCAAACCCTCAGTGCGCTGTCAGGTCCGTTGGAGCAATGTCTTGCTCTGCTGCTCACTGAGCGCCGGGCATTGAAAGCACAACTCAGCAAACTGGCCATCAGTCGTCAACACCGTCAGGGACATTTTGGCAATACACTGAATGATGGGATCTGTGCACTGGCCCTGCAAGACCACCAGCATAATGCAGCAGCCCCCGTATCATTGACAGCATCACCTGATGCTCGGAGCAACGAATATAAAATAAAGACACCTTTGGCAGAGCCCTACTGGTTAACAGTACAAACCCGTCAGCCTCTGTCATTGTCCAAGACGCAGAGTAATGGTCTGGATGTGACTCGACGCTATCATATATACAGCAATGACAAATGGCAGCTCTTTGCAGGTCAGGCAATTAAGCCTGGCGATCTGATCAAAGTCACATTAGAGGTCTTTTCGGCTGATAAGCGAGCACATGTCCTGTTAACCGATACACTGCCGGGCGGGCTGCGATTGCTCAACCCGCAACACAGCCATACTCAGTATAAAAACTGGTTAAAGGCGGACTCCCCGGATACCAGTCTGCTTATGCAACAGACATCACAAGGGGCACAACAAGTGCTCTGGCATCAGGCATATCTCAGCGCCGGGACGACAACGTTTGAATATCTGGCACAGGCACAGGCCAGTGGCAACTATCTGGCGCCGCCCGCCAGCGTTGAAATGATGTATCAGCCAGAGATAGCCGGAGACAGCAATGCACAGGAAGTGCCTATCAGCACGCGACCCTGAGCACAACTCCATCAAACAGGCCAGATTGAAAAAGGTGACAGACCTGAAATTCACTGGCTTGCTTTGCCTCAGTTATATATTTCCAGTACTATGGAATTATATAACTGAGGAGTACAACACTATGGATCTGGCATCAGCGGCAGATAAACTCGCCGAACTGGGGCACACAACCCGATTGAGCATTTTCCGATATTTGGTGAAAGGTGGCACACAGGGCGTCCCTGTTGGAGAAATACAGGCAGCACTGAATGTACCTGGTTCTACCTTGTCGCACCATATAAATCGTCTGGTTAAAGTAGGGCTGGTTAAGCAACGCCGAGAAAGCCGGACGCTTTATTGCGTGCCTCAATATGACGCCCTGATTGGACTAATCGGATTTTTGCAAGAGGAGTGCTGCGCCAATCAGGCCGATGAGCCCGGCTGTGATGATGTGTTATCACAAGACTGTGATACTGCCTGCGATAACACATAAATCGACACTACCTAAGAACAACAAGCGCCAGACTGAGCTTCAGGTGCGCCGGGAAATCTCACCTGAACGCGTCTGGCCGCGGCTTCATTACCAGCCAAAGATTCAACAATCGAGCGGACCTGCTCATAACCGGTCAGCATCAGGAAGGTAGGCGCACGTCCGTAAGACTTCATACCTGCAATGTAAAAGTGCGCATCATTATGGGACAGTTCATCGACACCATGGGCACGCACCGATCCGCAACTGTGCAGGTTTGGATCAATCAAAGGCGCAAGCTGTGACGGCGCTTCGACAATCTGATCCAGATCCAGTCTTAACTCTCGCAACATATCCAGATCAGGCCTGAAGCCAGTGGCAACGATGATGTGATCTGCCTGTATCTCAGCCTGGGTGCCTGCCACCAAAGAATCGATATCCAGTCCATGGTCAGAACGCGTGATTTGTCTGATCTCTAACTGAGGAAGCAGTTTTAGTGCACCGCGCTCAATCGCTTGTTTTGCTGCCAGCCCCAGCTGCTTGCGAGCCGGCACTTTATCGTTAATACCTCTGCCCAGTAGTTTATCTATGTTGTTTTTTCGCATTCCCCAGATCACCTCAGTGCCCGGTTCAGCGGTTTGCAGTTTCAGTAAGTCCAGCGCAATATTCATTGCAGAGTGACCCGCACCTACGACCAATGTTCGCTTATTCATAAAGTCACCTCGCTGCGCACCCAAAATATCCGGAATGCCATAATGGACTCTGTCCAGATTTGCCAGCTCACCCGGCACAGGCAGGCCGTCTAACCCCAATGGATTAGGTGTTGACCAGGTGCCGGAAGCATCAATCACAGCATCGCTATGCAACACCTGAATTCCCTGTCCATTGCGACAATGCACTGCGAAACGAGCACGGTCGCGACCTTGTGTTGTGTGCTTACTGATCCCCTCTTTCGACACTCCGAAAACCTCTGTGTTATAAAGGATCCCTTCAGCAAGCTCAGGCAGCTGCGACGCAGGTTGCAAGTACAGCTCAATCACCTCCTGACCAGTTGGGATAGCATTAAGATCGACGCCTGGCCAGCCATGTCGATTAAGCAAGCTTACAACGGCGTCGTCAATCATATAGGACCAGGGCGTAAACAAACTCACATGACCCCACTGGTGCATTGCCGCTCCGGCCGCGTTACCTTTTTCAATGATGGTGGGGCGTATGCCTTTTTCGACCAGTCTCGCTGCAGCGGCCAGTCCGACAGGTCCGGCACCAATAATAATGACGTCTTTGATTGGTTTCATATCAGATTACCTCTTGATTGAATGTGTCCAAGTCTCGCTGTCGTTCAGGCTCACAGCGCAAAAAGGACGTGCCATAATTTAAAAAATAAGCGTGTACAGATATCCCGCAGTAATCGCCATCCCAAGCACGACACTCAGAAAAGCCAGTATCATCTGTGTTCTGAAGATGGATTTAAGCAGAATGACTTCGGTCAGGCTGGCACCCGCACTGCCAATGATCAGTGCCATAACCGAGCCCAGTGCCATGCCTTTTTGCACTAAACCGGCACTCAGAGGGATCACTGCCGAAGCACGAATGTAAAGGGGGATACCAATCACGGCCGCAAGGGGGATTGCGTACCATTTATTCTCACCGGCATACTCAACGATGAGCTCCGTCGGAACAAAACCGTAAATAAATGACCCAATGGTGATACCAAGCAACAGATAAGGCAGGGTAGTGCGAAAGTCTTTCCAGGTGGCCCGCCAGATCCGTAACCAGCGATTTTCTGCAGGCGTGGCTGCCTCATTAGAGTTTTGCACTGCACAACCGCGCTGCTGGTTAACGGACGTTTGTGAGTCAGCAGGGACGTCTGCACAGCCCGGTTTGTCTGCCTGATTAGCACTACAAGCAGATTGGCTGACCGCAGCCTGGTAGGCTTCGTCCCGCACATAACGTTCAAACCCCAGCCGCTCCAGTGCATAGCCAGACACCACAGACGTGACAAGTGCAACGACAAAATAAAATAGCGCCACATCGAGGCCGAATGTCACTATCAATAACCCGATAACAATGGGGTTTAACAACGGGCTGGAAAATAAGAACACGGTAACCGGCCCAAACCCGGCGCGTGCCTGCAACAGGCCTTTGAGAAAGGGTATCGTTGAACAGGAACAAAACGGCGTGATGGCGCCCAGCAGCGCAGCAATCATATAACCCTTGCCTTTACGTGCACTCAGGTTTTCCCGGACCTTTTCTGGTGTGATGTATTCCTGCAGCACACCCACTAAATAACTCACTACAAGAAACAACACAGTTAATTCCGCAGCGAGGAACACAAACATATCGGCCGCTTCTTCAAGCATGACCTGCATTTCTGGTGACATACGTCTCTCCCGGTTTAATTTACATTTCTAGTATTATGGAAATATAAATTTAGATCAATAATTATTTCCATAAATATAGAAATATGGGATTTAAAACCAGTCTTGCCCTATGCGCGTCATATCTCCTGCGCTTTTAACCAGGCCATAAATATCTTCAGGCGGGTGATCCGAGCCGAGTTGGGATCATAAACCAGATAACGTTTTACCGGATTGGGGTGGGGCAGTTTAAATGGGATCATCAGCTCGCCACTATCGAGTTGACGCTGAAACAGATAAGGCACTGCCAGCGTGACACCGTGGCCATTAGCGACGGCACTGAGTGCCATATCTGTAGAGTTCACATAGGTCCAGTGCGGATGTTCAGCATAGCCAGGCACGCTATGTGCCTCAAACCACTGGGGCCAGTCATAAGCACCAGACTGCTCTAAGGCGACCAGCCAGGTCGACAGCAAATCGGCAGGCGCCGCTAGTGGCAATGATTCAGCAAGCTGAGCGGAGCACACAGGCAAAACAGGCGATGTGCCAAAGTATTCACACGCTAACGTCGTCGGCGTGTGCTTTTCTACTTCAGTGCCAAACCGGATCGCCAGATCAATGCGGGCGTGTTGTAAATCTTCAAAGCTGGCGGATGAGTGCAGACGAATGCGGATCTGCGGATACAAACTCGCGAATTCCTGCAATCTGGGCATCAGCCACAGGGTATTAAATGCCTGGGTAGAACTGATGCAAAGCTCGCCCGCCAATTCTTCCTGACGTAAACGATTTATACCCTGACCGATCATCGTTAAGGCAGGTGCAATATGTTCGTGTAACGTTTCACCCGCCTGTGTGAGCTGCATGTGTCGGCCGGTCCTGACAAACAGCCGCTGTGCCAACTGCTGCTCCAGCAAGCGCATTTGCTGGCTGACCGCCGCCTGAGAGATGCACAATTCAGCGGCTGCCAGACTGTAGCTTTGATGTCTTGCCGCACACTCAAACGTCACAAGCAGATTCATATTTTTAAACACGATAGGGATGCTTCCGAGCTTCTGGAAAGCCTTATTATAAGCTCTGCTTATAATACAAGTCGATTTTTATCGTTGGTCTTTTATTTCTCGCAAACGCACTATGTCGCCAACAAAAACAAACATCTGGAAAAGCGAGACGATATGCAACACTTCACACAGCTACATCAACAAACAACCCCTCTTTTACTGGCGAATGTCTGGGATGCTGCCAGTGCCAAAGCAGCACAACACGCCGGATATCAGGCCATAGGTACCTCCAGTGCCGCCGTCGCCAGTGTGCTGGGCTACGAGGACGGTGAACAGCTCCCTTTCGACGAGCTTCACTTTATGGTCAGCCGTATCGCCAGTGTCACCAGCTTACCACTAAGTGTGGATATTGAAGCGGGCTACAGCCGTGACCCACAACAAATTGCAAAACATATTCAGCAACTTGCACAACTGGGCGTAGTCGGGGTTAACCTTGAAGACAGCCTGGTTGGCTCAACACGTACGTTAACCCATGCCGGTGAGTTTGCTGAATGTTTAGCGTCAGTACGCGGCCATTTAATTGCACAGCAGACAGACATTTTTATCAATGTACGCTGTGACGCCTTTTTGCTGGGTCTGGAAAACGCGCGCGAGGAAGCATTACATCGGGCTCAACAATACCAGCAGGCTGGGGCTGATGGTTTGTTCTTGCCCTGCATTGTCAAGCCAGCAGATATTCAGGCCATCACACATGCGTGTGCACTGCCGCTGAATGTGATGGCGATGCCTGATTTACCCGACATCGACATCCTGGCCGGGCTAGGTGTTAAACGGATCAGTATGGGCAACTTCGCCTTTGAGGGCATGCACACTCACCTGAACACTGCGCTTGAACAGATCCGCTCACAGGGCAACTGTGCGCCCTTGTTCAGCTGATCCGTCAAAGCGGATACGCGCCGGCCAATGCTCGGCCCAGGTATGGGTTGGCGTTTCTTGTTGCACTGCTAAAGCCGCAACCAAAAAATCCAGAAAAACCCGTACTCTGGCAGGCAGGTATTCACGTTTGGGGTAAATCGCAAATACCCCGCCCTCTGGCAAAGGCGCTCTGAACGCGGGGTAGAGTGACACCAATGCTCCAGTTTCCAAACCTGCTTTAGCCAAAAAGTGCGGTAACTGAGCAAATCCCAGACCATCGGCACATAATTGTGCCATGGCCTCGCCATCATCGGTAATATGGGTACGATGCAGGTCACAGAGCTGATAATTTCCCTGCTCATCTGGCAGAAAAATCGGTTGTAGCTGCTGTGTTTCTTTGATCTTAAAGCCTATCCAGGCATGACTGTCGAAATCGCCTCGACTGTCTGGCGTGCCATGCTGTTCAAGATAATCCGGTGAAGCACATACTAAAAAATCCATCGGACTCAGACAGCGCGCAACCAAACGACTGTCTTTGATAAACCCTGTACGCAACGCCACATCAATGTCTTGCTCGATAATATCCACATGCATATCGTCTAGAGATAACTCCAGTGTGATCTCGGGATAACGCTGACAAAACGCTTTAAGTAACGGGCGCAGGTAAAGGTGACCATAACACACGGCGGAGTTCACCTTTAACCGTCCTCTGGGTGCGTCATTGAGTTGTCTGAGCTCATCTTCACAGCTGGACAGGGCCTGAATGCTCGAACGTACGGTGTGTGCATAATGCCGCCCGGCGGCGGTGATCTTCAATTGCCGGGTGGAGCGCTGAAATAAAGTTACCCCCAGCTCAGCTTCGAGGCGACTTACGGCTTTACTGATGGTAGAAGGATCTGTATTACAGACACGCGCTGCAGCCGCAAAGCTTTGTTCCTCACAGGTTGCCAGAAACAGTGTCAGTGATCTCAGTTTATCCATGATAGTCAGTCCTGTGCATTGGGTAAACAGCGTCGATATTTACACTATATCAGCAATTATTCATGAATAGTATTCACGACTCAATGGCAAAACCGCTGGTTTTTCCACCTCTCTGAACCTCTTAGAGTGATGACAAAATAACTCAGGAGGCGACACACTATGCGACAGCACACTGCAAAGCATGCAGAAAACTCAGGGATCCGTTATTTTTGCCTGGCATTCGTTGCCATGGCCGGACTGGCCTATCTCAACTTTTTACCCGCCGTTGTGGATGCGCTGGCAGGCGGGGGTGGTTTTTCCGCGCAACAGGCCGGTACTTTGGTGGCCAGCAATGGGTATGGCGCATTACTGGGCAGCATCTGCGCTATCTTTGTGGTTCGACATATTGCCTGGAAACCCGCTTTACTGTTCACCTTCATCGCATTAGGCGCTATGGAGCTGAGTACATCAGCATGGAGCACTTATACAGGTTTGCTGGCTTGGAGATTTATCGCCGGGGTACTGGGCGGCTTTAGTGTCGGTATATCATTTGCCATCCTCGCGCGCTTAACGAACCCGGACAGAGCCTTCGGCACCTTGCTGTTTATTCAGTTCAGTATCGGCTCTGCGGTGATCTATGCCGTGCCAGCACTTGAGCGCCTGCTCGGTGACTACGCCGTGTTTTATATCATGGCTGCGCTGGTGTTTATTGCTATGCTCTTTTTGCCCTTGCTGCCAGCCTTGCCGGCAGCAGATAACCCCAAACAGCATTCAAAACGTCTGCGCTTAACCGCCAAAAGCGCCCGGTTGCTGCTGGCGATGCTGCTCTATCTGGTCGCGGCCAGCGGGATTTGGGCGTTTGCGGGCCAGATGGGTCTAAGTGCAGGCCAGTCTCAAACCCAGATCAGCCAGATCATTGCACTGACCGGTTTACTGGGACTGGCAGGCGCGTTACTCCCCATTCTGAAACCAGGTCAGACACACCGCACACTGTATTTATGTAGCAGCATTTTACTCTCTTTTATGGCTGCCTTACTGCTCATTTATGCGCATTTTAACCTCGTCTATATGCTGGCCCTGGCACTGTTATTTTTTTCCTGGCCCGCCGTGCATGCCTACCTGCTCGCCCTCATCGCAGAGCAGGATAGTTCAGGACAACTTTCATCCGTCGCAGTCGTGGTATCCAGCATAGGCGTGGCATCTGGCCCACTCCTCGGTGCGGCGCTACTAAGCAACGATATCTACACCACTATGCTGTGCACCTTTGCAGCCCTGTTTACCCTTTGCCTGCTTTTGCTACAACGCCCGTTAAAAAGCCCCGCTCAGCGACACTCACAGCAAAGTGCTCCCTCAGATCAGGCTTACCAAACAACCAGGAGTATCCGATGATCAAATATCTACTGAACAAAATGCTCATATCGATGCAAAAAAAGTATGACTACGACGTCGCGTATATGCAGGACATCCTGTCCGCGGATCTAAGCGCCTTTTTTAAATACCTGAAATTTCAGTCCATGGCGGGTTATCGTGGAGATTTGCCTACGGCACCTTTATATGCCGCCAGATTACGCGCCATCTTATGGGACGACTGTGGCCCCTGCACTCAGCTGCTGGTCAATATGGCACTGGAAGCGGGTGTGCCTGCGGCGCAGATCAGTGCAATCGTCAACAAAGACCTCACTGCATTACCTGATGAACTCGCTCAGATAGTGGAATTTACCGATCTGGTGTTAGCCCATGATCCCAGTGCCGATGACATTCGCCCGCATATCCGTGCCATGTGGGGAGATCAGGGACTGATTGCGATCGCGTTTAGTATCAGCTCTTGTCGTGTCTATCCGGCCCTTAAATATACCTTAGGGTATGGCAAAGCATGCAGCCGTGTGGTCGTGAATGAGCAAACGCTGACGCCGTCTGACAAAAGCCGTTCAGTAACAGGGTAATGTTATGCGCAATCAAGTCATCACATCCGTCGCCGTCTTACTTGGGCTGGCGGCGCTGGCCAATGGCGTGTTGATGCTGCTTTACCCGCAACAGTGGTACTGGAGTGTGCCCGGCGTGCCTGACAGGGGATTTTACAACCAGCACTTTATACGTGATATCGGTATGCTGTATATGCTGATTGGAGGGGCATTCAGCTATGGTGCTTTCTACGTCCGCTACCGTTTTCAGCTGTGGCTGTTTCCCGCTTTATGGTTGAGCAGCCATGCGCTATTTCATTTTTGGGAGGTACTGGTCGGGATCTGCGGGCCAATTTTTCTGTTAATTGATTTTGCTGGCGTTACTTTACCCGCGTTATTGGCGCTGGGATTGTGCTACCTGGCAAAGAGGGCAGAGGAAGATGAGTAGCAGACACGCTTTGATATTAACTCTGTTTACAGGTTTAGGTCTGGGCCTGGTATTACCTACCACCCCACCGTCCCAGTCAGCCATAGTACAGAACCTGATGCAGGAAACTGAACGCAGTCTGAAGCCATTTGAACTGCAAGGCGCAGGAGGTAAGTTTGATATGCAATCATTGCAGGGGAAATGGACATTGATCATGTTCGGTTTCACACACTGTCCGGATATTTGTCCGACAACTCTCTCTCGACTGGCAGTTCTTGAAACTCATATGTCGAGGTTATCAAACCACCAGACGCTGGCGTACCTGTTTGTCTCGATCGACCCAGGGCGCGATTCGATAGCCATGCTCGACATGTATGTAAGCCAATTTAGCCCATCATTTTTCAGTGTTACCGGTCACCCGGAGCAGCTCAAGTCATTGGCGAATAACCTAGGCACGCAGTTTCAGGTTGACCCTAAACCAGACAATTATCAAGTTGCCCATTCCACCTTGCTTTACCTTACGGGTCCGCAGGGAAAGTTGCGTGCGCGTTTTAATATTGATCACAACCTGATTGAGTTGGCGCATCAATTACACAGCGTTATAAGCCGGGCAGAGAGTGTAAAGGGGGTTTACGTAGAGAGGAGAAGGGTTGATAGCCCACGATAAGCAAAGAAAAAGGCAGCCATTGACTGCCTTTTTTCGCGATTAATTCGCTTTCTTGATCGCTTTTTTCAGCTTTTTGATTTTCGCTTCATGTTTTGCGATCTTACCAGTACGTTTCTGTACTTCTTTCTTTAGCTTTTTAACATCAACTTTCTTAGCCATCCTGATCTCCTTTGACCGGTTTCTCTTGCTCTGGCTTGTGCTTTTTCACAAACCGCTTAATAAACTTTCTAATTTCGCGGGAAGAGGAGGTATCAAGTTCGTTGCACAAGGCGACAAACTCATCTCTTTGCGCTTTGTTTATACGCACAATCAGTTGTGCATCTTTGTTGTTAGCCATGCTCTGCTTCCTGCATCGGAGGTGTATTTTTCACCCCTGTGTATATACAACGTATATACATTATAAATGCGTGTCAACCCGCTTAAGCACATTTTGTCATTACACCTTCTTGGAGTAACCAATATCAACGGCCATATACGTCCTCTATATGTCTCAAACCGGCCTCTTTCGGTGCCATAAAAGTCACTACACTGCACACAGAACACACCATCAATACACAAACAGGACAGTACACCATGAATAAAGCACTACTTGTAATAGATACTCAGGACTCGTTCTACCACACTCCTTATTGGTCCGTTCGCGATGTCGCAGACTTCCAGCACAACCTGACTCAGCTGATAGCAGCATTTCAGCGTAATCAACACAAAGTGATCAAAATTCTTCATAGTCGTGACGACGTGCCAGACAGTCCTTTCAATCCTGCCTCTGGGTTTGTTAAGCCCATGGCATTTTTGGATATGCAGTTTGATAAAACCTTCCATAAATCAGTACACAACGCTTTTACCGATACAGGGCTTGCTATGTGGTTGAAAAGAAATAACATAGACTGTGTCGCTATCTCGGGTATTCGCACTGAGCAGTGCTGCGAGACCACCGCCCGTGTAGCGAGCGATCTGGGCTTCCAGGTCGAATTTGTCACCGACGCAACCCTAACGTTTGATATGCAACATCAGCCAAACGGTCAACGTTTTAGGGCCGACGAAATCAAAGTCCGTACCGAACTGGTATTGGCTGAGCGTTTTGCCACAATCTGCAAAACACAGGACTTTGTGGCCTAAGAATTGGGAGAAGATATGCCAGCACCGCAGCGATTTTACTTTGTTCTGCTAAACAATACCCTACCACTCGATTTGGCAGGACCATTGCAGGTGCTACTAGAAGCTAGGCGTGCAGGGCAGCCAATTGAGATACATTATGTCAGTGCCGAGCGTGAACAAATTATGGATGGCGGGCTGATGCTACATCAGCTTAGCCCTTTACCCGGCCAACTGAATACCAATGATGTGGTCATCTTACCCGGCTGTAACGACTCGTTTGCTACCTATGACAGCCCGGCAGGCCTGGTTACCCAGCTGTGGTTAAAAGAGCAGGCCAGATATGACCCCTACATTTTAACTATCTGCTCAGGCGCAGTACTCGCAGCAAAAGCAGGACTAATTAATAACAAAGCCTGTACCACACACTTTGCGCTCATTGAGCGCTTCCGCCGGACGTTCCAAGCCAGCAAGGTGGCCGACAATCGTATCTTTGTACAGGACGGTAAGCTATTTAGTAGCGCAGGAATCAGTTCAGGCATAGACATGACACTGCACTTTGTCTCAGTGCAGTTTGGTGAGTACATTGCCGCCCGGGTTGCCAGAGAAATGTTAGTGTACTTTCGTCGCAATGGGCAGGATCCTCAGCTCAGCCCCTGGCTACGACATCGCAACCATATGCATCGAGCTTTACACCAGGTCCAGGATTTGGTCTGCAGTGAAGTGGGGGGCTCACATAGCCTGCAAACCCTGGCAAGTTCGGTCCATCTCTCAGTGCGCCAGCTTAGTCGGCTTTTTAAACAAACCCTCGGGATCACACCGGGTGAGTATGTCAGTAGTATTAAAGTAGCACACGCCAAGGCGCTTTTATCCAGGAGTAAT
Organism: Pseudoalteromonas rubra; assembly: GCF_005887115.1. GTDB lineage: Bacteria > Pseudomonadota > Gammaproteobacteria > Enterobacterales > Alteromonadaceae > Pseudoalteromonas > Pseudoalteromonas rubra_F. Next base: position 88,482 of record NZ_PNCJ01000005.1, read on the forward strand.
ATACAGATTGAGGCCATCGCTGAAGCCTGCGGATACAGCAGTGCTCGTCACTTTCGACGGATCTGGAATCAATACGAACTCCTGTCTCCTTCCCAATACCGCCAGGCTCACCAACATTGAGTGTTGCACTGGCCTTAGTGCACCTTACGATTTAAACTTCGTGTTTTCAGATAACTACAAATAACAACATGGCCGTTTTAGACATCCTAACCGCACCCGATCCAAGACTGCAGGTAAAAGCAAAACCAGTCAGTGATATCACATCAGTACAACCGCTCATCGACGATATGCTCGATACTTTATATGCAACCAGCAATGGCATTGGCCTGGCTGCAACTCAGGTTGGCCGGGATGAAGCAATTGTGATCATCGACTTATCGGAAGAACGTAATGATCCATTAATCCTAATAAATCCGGAGGTGATCAGTGGCAGTAATAAAGCCATGGGTGAAGAAGGGTGTCTGTCAGTGCCGGACTACTTTGCCAAAGTGGAGCGCTACACAGAGGTTACTGTCAAGGGACTGGACCGCACTGGAAAGCCCATCACAGTGCACAGTGATGAATTTCTGGCCATTGTTATGCAACATGAAATAGATCATTTGTCAGGCAACCTGTTCATTGATTACCTGTCTCCGCTAAAACGTCAAATGGCCATGAAAAAGGTAAAGAAATACGTTAAGGCTCAAAGCGCTTAAAGCGACATAACGTCCAGATATTAGCCAGCAATGTTTAATTTAACATAAATGCTGGCTAAGACCGGTTCAGGCGGCGCTCCCCAGCCATTGATCAACCTGTGCTTTTGCCCGCTCAGTCGCTATTTCACTGCCAATGTGCGGCAGACTGATCCCATATGCCGTGATCACCTTAATATCGGCGATGCCAATAAAGCCCAGCACCTGCTTAAGATAAGGCACCTGAAAGTCGACAGCTTGCATCTCAGGTGTTGCCATATCCGCACCCGCACTGGCGATTATCACGGCTTGTTTTCCTTGCAACAGCCCCGATGGTCCCTGCTCTGAATAAGAAAATGTCAGACCAAAACGACAGATCTGATCAATATAGTTTTTCATCAGACTAGTGACACTGAAGTTATGCATCGGAGACGCAAAGACAATGATGTCTGCCTGTTTCAGCTCTTCAATATAGAGTAATGACGGTTGTGCCACTGCGGCTTGTTCAGCTGTTAACGCATCCTGATCACCATAAAAGCTATTGAGGATCTGATTGTCATAAACCGGCGCCGGTGTTTTGCTAAGGTCACGTACTGTAAAGGTCAGGTTTTCATTCTTATTTTGCAATTGTGACTGCAGGTAGTCGGCAATTTCACTCGAAATGGAGAATTCATTTGCCGGACTAGACTTTATAATAAGCACTTGTTTTGTCATAAAAATAATCACATAAAACTAAATATATCATGTATTATTGTGTTTTCGTGTGCTATGAAAAAGAGTGTTAAACACAAATCAGTTTTGTCTTTATGGCAAAAATAAACTAAATTCACTGCTATGAATGGCCGTTCGGATCACTATGGATAAACTCAGAGCACTGCGCTATTTCAAGCGCGTCGTTGAATTGAACAGCTTTAGTGCGGTTGCCGAGGAGTGCTCGGTACCCGCGTCTTCCGTTTCAAGACGCATTAAAGATCTGGAAGCATCGCTGGGGGTAGAGCTGGTCAAGCGGACTACCCGCCATGTCAGCATTACTGAACTTGGCCAGATCTACTACCAACATATCAGCGAGCTCCTCAGTAAACTGACTCACGCTGACGAACTGATCTCACAGAGTTTTGATAATCCAAGCGGCACACTAAAAGTCAGTGCACCGCCGGGTTTGGCGCAGGCGCTGCTGGTTCCACTGTTCAGGCGTTTCCGACAACAGTTTCCCAACATTCTCCTCGATCTGGACTACACCAATGAATACGCACTGTTTGGTCAAGACTCGGTCGATCTGGCGATAAGAGGCGGGCCTGTCGATGACGCACGTCTTATTGCCAGGCCACTTATCCGCAGCGGCTTTACGCTCTGGGCTCAAACCCAGCTGGCTGAGAAACTCAATGCTGAATTTGGCACTTCAAACTGGTCGCTAAAGCAACTTTGTGATTGCCCGGCGATTATGTTTCGCAGCAAAACTGCGCTCGTTCCCTGGTGGGTACGCCAGGGCGACGAGTGGCAGTCGCTCGATACCAAACCTGTGCTGATCAGTAATGACAGTGCGACCTTACTGGATGCACTTGAACAGGGCGAAGGGCTCTTACTGGCCCCGGACTGGTTGATCCCACCACGCCTGGAAGACAAGGTAACCCCGGTCGCGGCGCACCACACTCTGTCACCAGGTAAAACACCGGCAGTGGAAATCAACTTAGTGTACCAGCACGCCAAGTACCAGCTCCCTAATATAAAGCTCAGTGTCGACTTTATCTGCGAGTATATGCACACACACAAGACCGATATGGTAAAAACCTGATCCAAACTAACCAATTGATTTTTATATATTGTTTGCGTTATTTAGAAAAATAAGGCGGGGTATATCAGCGATATCAACAGATCAATATTTTACTAACTATACCTAAGTGTGCGCCAAATCATGGAAGTCACAAAACTGCGACATAAACCATTCAATTTTTGGGTCGCTTTTACGGGTGCGATGCCAATATAACTTAAGCTGATAGTTGGGGACCGATAGCGGTGGAGGCTCTAGTTGGAGCTGCAACCTGCCACATACCTGCAAAGCATAACGCTGTGGCATGGTCAGCAGCATATCGCTGTCGGGTAACAAAGTCGGTGCCATCAGTACGTGAGGCGTGGTCACCGCGATGGTTCTGGATTTCTTGATTTTGGCCAGCGCTTTATCAACAATGCCCCGACGCTCATTCCAGGGGGCAATCAGAATATGCGGATACGCCAGGAAAGCGCTCAATTCAAGCGCTTGACTACATGGATGAGATTGACAGCGGACTGTGACGTAAGCATCTTCAAACCAGTTAAGCTGTGCCAGGCTCTCAGAAAACTCCTGCTGATGTGCGAACCCGCAAACCAGATCCAGAGCACCTTCTTCCAGTGCCTGCTCAGCAATACGCTCTTCAAGCTGCACAAACCGTATGTTCAGTTTTGCAAATTTGCAGATCAGGTGGGTAATAAAGGGCCGCAAACACCAGGCGGTATAATCCGTGGCAGCGATCGTCAATGTATGCACTTCACTGGCATCAAAGGGTCTGGCTTCTTGTAACCCTCGCTCAAGCATCTGCAAAGCGGGTAGTACCGTTTTAGCCAACTGGTGCGCGTGCTCTGTTGCAAGCATACGGTTGTTTACCCTCACAAACAGCTCATCTCCCAGGCGTTCCCTTAGCCGGGTCAGTGCATGACTGCAAGCAGACTGGCTGAGATTGAGTTGCTCGGCAGTGTGCGTGACAGAGCCATTTTGATACAAAGCAGCAAATAGCTTAAGCAAGTTCAGATCTAGATTAGGTAGCTGGCTCATTAATAATATACATTTAGCACGTGCAATCTATGCACTTTATTCATTTAAAATTTGAGCTTACACTGGGCACCAATCATGTCAACTTTGGAAGTCATTTACTAATGAGTATCACCATTCGCCACGCACAGAAAAGCGACGCCGCAACCATTTTACACTTTATCAATGAACTAGCCGTCTACGAAAAAGAGCCGGATGCTGTGCTCAATACTGTCGCTGATATTGAACAAACACTGTTTGGTGACGATGTACGTGCCCATGCGTTGATCTGTGAGCAAAATGGCGAGGCGATTGGCTTTGCTGTGTATTTTTTCAATTATTCGACCTGGCTGGGTAAATATGGCCTTTACCTCGAAGACCTCTATGTATCTCAGGATCAGCGTGGGCAAGGCGCAGGCAAAGCCCTGATGAAGTTTTTGGCCCAGCTGGCTCTGGAAAAAGACTGTGGCCGCTTTGAATGGGTCGTACTCGACTGGAACAAACCTGCCATCGACTTTTATAACAGTATTGGCGCAAAACCACAGGACGAATGGATCATCTATCGCCTGACAGGTGATGAGCTCAGAGCGTTTGCCGAGCAGGAGTGATTTACTGAACGGAAAAAGAAACCAGTTCTCGGTTTAGCTGCATCATATAAGTCAACAGCGCCTGTTCGCCATTGACGTCACTGACATAACGGGCACGAACAGGAAGCTGTGCGATATAGTGCAGCACATCATCATCCAAATTGTATCGCCACAGCTTTCTGTCAGGGGAAACACCATATAGATCGCGTTCGTACAATGAAAAATAGGGTCGCTCCAGCTTATTAGCCAAGCGACTCACTTCTTTATCCCCAATCCATACCCTGTACGCTTTATCAAGTACAACGACCTCTGTATTCGGTGTGCTAACAGCCCAGAGAAGGTCACGATCTGATACTTTCATGAATCGACTATTCTGAAGATGTAATTGATAGAGCCGCTGCGCTCCTAACTCAGGTACCAAAACCAGCAAAGTCTGCTTGTCAGACCATTGCAGGACTTCCAGTACAGGATACCGGGTTTTGATATGCCGGGCACCTCCTTCCAGATCGTATACAATTACGCCATCTTGTGTCGCAGCCGCAAGGGCACTCCCCGAAGGCGACCAGCTTATAAAGCGGGATGTTATTGGTGCATCTGGCACCTCCAAAGGATAGCTAGTTTGCCCATTGGACAACCAAACCTGACGTTTGCCTGAGCGGGTGGAAGTAAATGCAACTAACTCTCCATCTGGCTGAAAACGTGCCGCCTCATCGCTTAAGTTAGAGCGCAGTTGAGGGTAAAGCGCTGGCTCATCAACAGAGCTTGTTTTGAATGAGAACATCCGAATATCTGTATCGGCATAAGACTCAGTGACCAATAATGACTGACCACCCGGGTGAAAATGTGGAGCAGATACCTTATGACGAGTTGGGGTCGGCAACACACTTAATCCCCCCTTTAAGGTCAGGTGGTAGAGTTTGCCTGCTATCTCAGCAATCAGGAATCGCTCTGACGGGTGAGTGCTTACTTCAACGCCTTGTACAGCTGATACTGCAGGTGGAAACTGAAGACGATGCTGAGCGAGTTTCTCACCCGAACTCGATAACAGCACCATGTCGTGCTGGTTCTTACTGTCCATACCAAGCACAACAAATTGATCGCGCTTTGACAGATAAGCATATTCATATATCAACATCCCCGCAGGGCTGAACAAAGGCACAACTTTCCCGGCTTGTGAGTTATAAGTGGCCAATCGCACCTGGTTGTCTGAATATTCCTGTAAAAATGCCACCGCACCTTGTTTTAGGCCAAGTACTTTTCCGATACGCAGGTGACTTGAATCTAATACTGTGTCACCACCGTGTGGCAGGGGCTGTTTCGCAACCATATTAAAGCGTTTGATAGACCATCGCTGCTGTGCTTCTGAATCTGACTGACACTGACCGCGAGCGGAGACCACAATGTGTGTGCCATCCAATGACCATCTTGGACGCCCATATACGCCGGGTTCCGAGCTAAGCCGGAATGTTTGCGCACGTATCACATCTTTAACCCAGACATGACTGTGGCAAGCATCTATGCTGCGCAGAAATACAACAAAACGGCCATCGGCAGAGAAACTGCCATACATTTCTGCACCGTCACTGCTGGTCAGTGGAGTACTCGCTGTAATTTCAATCTTAGCAAGATTCGCTTGGCTGGTTCGCCATCCCTCTATACTCAGTCCGGCTAAGATAAGCACAGCCAAGACCAACACATAAACCAGATATCGTCGCTTTGGCGTACAGACAGAGTCATCGCAAATAGCCAACTCCAGACTATACCCGCGTCGCGCGTGTGTTCGGATCACACTTTGTGATTTACTGTCTTCTCCGAACGCATGACGTAACTGAGATATACATCGTTGCAGGGAATTAGGTGACACGACCCTGTTGTGCCAGACAAGCTCGGTCAGTGTTGAAAACGCAATCACTTTGCCCTGATTTTGGATAAGCACATGCAACACCTCCATCGCTTTAGGAGGCACAGAGGCAGTGCTATCACCATGAACGATTTCGTTGCGTGCTACGTCAACAAAGTATCGACCAAGTCTATATTGCTTGTTTTCCATTGCTTACCAACTAGAGAATAAAAGCATATAAATCATACTGATAAATAAAGCATAAGCAAATCAAGTTGCATGCCAATGCCAACATTCAGCGAAAAATCAGCCGTTGCTGCTTCACCCCGCCAGACTTCGCATTTAAGCTGCTTTCGTACACAAAAACAAAGGACTATTCATCTATGCGCATATTACTTATCGCCATTTTGCTGGGACTGTTTTCCCAGTCACACGCTGCAACTGCCGTCTCTTTGGCGCCACTGGTTTCAGGACAGACACTCACAATAGAATCAGATATATTGAATGAAAAAAGAGAAGTAACTATTTACTTACCAAAAAACTATAATGCACAAACACGGTACCACACGCTCTATATTCTGGATGCGGAGCATTACTTTGAACAAGCTATCGGCGTGATAAGCGCCTTGCGCAACACACGTAAAATCCCAAATGTAATCCTGATTGGTGTAAAAACAAAGATCAGAGTCAGGGATTATCTGCCTCCTCTTCAAGGCCCTGCTCAGGGGCGTATGCAGTCTCATATCACTAAGCACTTCCCGGAATTTGGCAGCGCGCCCAGGTTCGCTCAGTTTTTAGAAGACGAGCTGATCCCCTGGGTTGAACGAAACTACACCGTCCACCCAACTCGGACCCTTGTTGGCCACTCGAATGCTGGGGTATTTGGCATGCATTTGCTGTTTAACCAGCCCGCTTTGTTTGCCAACTACCTGTTGGCAAGTCCGGCACCGTGGTGGAGTAGGGCGCAAATCAGTCAACTGGTTGCGCAATTTAAAAACAGCGGTTCCACACGCCACGCCAATCTATTTTTGACGCTGGGAGAGCAGGAGAGTCAGGGCTACTATGCGTATATGATGAATTTAAGCGCTCAGCTTCACAGTCACACACCTGCGGGCCTGCGTTGGCAATTCAAAATAATGCCTGGTGAAGATCACAGCAGTATCGTCTTTCCGTCGATGCTTTCGGGCTTGCCCTTTCTGTATCAAGAATTAATTTATCCAGATCTGGAGGAAACCGCTAAATACGGCGAAATTGCTAACATTCAGACCTATTTCGACACGCTGTCAAAGCGTGATGCAACACTCTACCTTGCGCCTCAATCGACGCTGGCAGATCTGGCCCACATGCAGTTTGAATATGACCGCAACACGCAGGCTATGGCAACACTGAACTACTTTACCACCCTCTATCCAGAGTCAGCGTATGCTCATCAAAGCTTGGGGCTGGGACATATGAAAATGGCTCAATATAGCCAGGCCATTGTAAGTTTTAATACGGCACTGTCACTGCTCGATGCGAACCACATTGAGGATCAAACCGTCTCTGACTTTCTGAATGAAATGGTCACAACAGCGACAAAGAAGTTATCGCTTTAAACATACTTGGCTTGCATTTCCTGAAGCTCGGCAGGCAACTCTACACCTTCACGCTCGGCGATGGCAAACATCGCCCGCTGCGTGAAGCCACCGTAGATGTTGCCGTCTTTGTCTGTGATCTGCCAGTCTTCAATGTCATCAAAGTGGCAGGTATAGTTATGTGCTAACTTTCCCTGATGTGTCACAGGAGGGGTAACCAAAAACACGCTGAGTTCATCGCCTTTTATGCCTTCAACATGCGCGCCCAGATGTTCCGAAACGCCACAATCGCTTTCGAAATCTAATTTGACAAACGCATCTTTGGGAAACTGACGGTACAGTGATTTAAATTCTTCTAATGACGCTTTAGCGTCTGCCACAGCCTGAAGCAACAAGGGATCGTTCGGATCTGTTTCCAGCGCGGGATAATCCTCTGAGCTAGAGCTGTAGCGGTTATGCAGCCAAAAAGCCAGCACAATAAAAACAACAATCAAACCCCAGTACATAAGCCTGGCTCCTTGTAATTGTGACATCTGTTAATTTGAGCTTAGCAAACTAATTCGCAGGACTAAAGCCGGTATTGGCAATATACCGGCCTGGTTTTATGCCCGTTCCACCAGCAGAACTGCCACCTGGAAAGGAACTGCGTATTACTTAGCTCGATTTAGGTGAGGCGCTGCTACCAGCCAGGATCCCGCCATCTACATTCAGTTCAATCCCTGTCACATACACGGACTCATCTGATGCGAGATACAACACGGCATAAGCAACATCAATGGCACGCCCCATATGACCAAGCGGGATGTCGGCAGCAATGCCTGCAATAGCTGCATCGCGGGCTTCTCCTTCTCCCAACATAGCATCCCACATAGGTGTTAAAATGGCGCCCGGATGCACCGAATTACAGCGGATAGGGTAATTTTGCTGAGCGCAGTACAACGCAACCGATTTGCTATGATTGCGCACCGCAGCTTTGCTTGCTGCATAGGCTGCGGCAGCTGGGATCCCCACAAGTCCTGAGCGGGAAGAAATATTCACGATACTGGCCGCACCGGACGCTTTCATCAAACGAATACCGTACTTACAACCCAGTGCAACACCATCGCTGTTGGTTTGCTGTACGGTATGCCAACTGTTCAAATCCAGATGTTCGGGATCATGTGGCCCATGCGTTTCTAAAAAGCCCGTGATCCCTGCGTTGTTGACCAGAATGTCGAGTCGACCAAACTGGTCTTGTACAAAGCGCTCAATACTTTGCCATTGTGCTTCTTCGGACACATCCAGCGGATGGAAATACGCATTTTCACCCAACTTCTCACAAAGTTGTATTGCCTCACCGGCGTGTCTATCTGTAACAATGACGATTGCTCCTTGTTCAATAAAGCATCTTGCGATCGCCGCACCAATCCCCCGGGCAGCACCTGTTACAAGGGCTATTTTATTGTCTAATCTGGCCATAATGTCCTCCGTTAGTTGATTCCTTTTAAACAAAAAAGGTAAGGCAGAGTAACCAACGCTCGGTCGTAGTTAGCCGGACAAAGAAAGCCGCAGCAGGGATATCATACAAAGCACAAAAGTGGGATAACTTGAAATGATATCGAAGTACCAAAACTGGCGTGTGGACACCCTGCTAATACACCATGCATTACGCTCATAGTCATAAACGTCAATCATAGTACTCTGTTCAGCCCTGTATAATATCAGCTGATTTATAGCGTTAGCAGTTGTGATAAACCACTGGCAGTCTTGCTTACTTCAATTTCTGTGATCTCGTAATTCGCCAGTCCGGCGAGATAAAAAGGGTCGTTGTGTAGAATTGCTTCTAACTCAGTTTGGTTCTTTGCGTTGGCGAAAATCATGCCTCCGGTTCTGGGCACTTTCCTACCAGACGCTAAAAAAACACCTTGCTGATAATACTGTTGTAAAAACTGAATATGTGCAGGTAAATGCGCATCAATTTCTTCTAATTCAACTGTGTACGTTATGTTTACGATAAACACTTGATACCACTCTTTGCGTACGTTATCAGTTTGGCTGTGTCAAAAACCACCACAAGTGTATAAGTGCTCGACTATTTTGTAAACGGTCTTTTTGGATATTTACCTTAGGCGAGATGTTAGCGGGCGCGCTTAACTTTTGGCGCAATATTAAGTAAAAAGCTGTCTTTGTTGACCAAAAAGCCACAGATGCTGCTGATTACAATAAAAATCCCATACATAGATCCTATGTACACCCAATCATTATTCTCTGCCAATAACATGACACAGGTGCCATCATTGACGAAGAAAACGTTCAGTACAGAAAATACAAATACGCTGCGGTAATAGATTAGGTTGCCAGTGTGGCTTGCAAAAGAAGAGAGGAGCAGAGCAAATAAGCCCAGGTAAAACCCAATGACCGACAGTGCACCTGTTTGGTAACTAGGGTATAACGCCAACAGGGAGAGAACGATGGCTGACCAACCCGAAATTCGATATAACATGTTCAAATCCTTTGAATATAAATTGTTAAAATTTGTAATTCTAACTCAAACCAAATTATGAGCGATACAGTACTAAATAGCAACCCATATGAGTTAATTCATTTTCCAAAAGTTTACATTATAGTGCCAAATTCCTTTAATGTTTTGGCCTTAGAACCTTCAATAATCACCCAAAATTTCCCGAACACGATTTCTTAATGCCGGTACCACATCAGTCTCAAACCAGGGCCGTTTTCGCAACCATAATTGATTTCGAGGACTTGGATGAGGCAGTGCAAGCTGCCTGGGTAAACTCGATTGCCAATCAGAGACGGCCTGTGACACGTTAACAAAATCAGTTAGATGATAGCCTTGTGCATATTGCCCAATCAATATAGAAAATTCAACTTGCTCAAATATCTCAAGCAAAGGGGCTCGCCAAGTTTGCGCACAGATTTTAGGGGGAGGCAAATCACCGGATTTACCCTTACCCGGGTAGCAAAAGGCCATGGGCACAATTGCAAACAAGGTGGGATCGTAAAACTGAGTTTCAGTGACACCCAGCCAGTCTCTGAGTCGTTTTCCACTTGCATCATTAAAGGGCTTACCCGTTTTGTGCACAGTCATACTCGGGGCCTGACCTGCAATCAATATTTTGGCTGTCGGCAGTCCCTGGATCACAGGCCTTGGCTCAAAGGGCAGCTCACCCCGACATAAAGTACACTGCCGGACACGCTCAATGATATTCAAATCTGATCTCCTTAACCGCATATTATTACCAGACCAGTATATCAAGGGTCTATCCATTTAAAGAATACCCACCTGCATTTCATAAAATACCTGGCAGCTGATTTTTGGAATTTGATATTCCATCTGGCATTAATATTTGTACATTTAACGCATTTGCTAATGATAATTACTGTTATTTATAGCGCGATTCAGTAATAATTCGCCTCCCTATTTTTGATCAAAGAACAAGTATGCCGATATCGTCTTACTTTGCTTATTTTACTGCCTATCGACTGAACGTCGTTGCCCGCTTTGCAACGGCTATTTTCGGCGGCTATGTGCTCACCGCGCTGTCCATCAGCGTGATGAGCTTGTTGCTGCCTGTTTCTGAAGTTGACGCCGTATTATTCAGTGTGTGCCTGAGTGTGCTCATTCACTGCCTTATTTTTATCGCTGTATTTGCAATAAAGCCACTACGCTTCCTCTTCGCTGGACTGCTACTGCTTACGACATTGCAATGGATGCTGCTATTGATATTAAAAGGATAACTATGAAAGACAGTTTTTTCCGCTCTATGACCTGGTTACATACCTGGGTTGGGCTGCTTTTTTGCTGGCTGCTGTGGTTAGTATTTTTTGCAGGCACTCTGAGTTTTTTCCGCCAGGAAATCTCTTTATGGAGCAAGCCAGAACTACACTCATATAGCAGTGAAGTACAAAGTTCGCAGCAAACGCTGCTGGATTATAGCTTCGAACGCCTGAATACAGAGGCACCTGACGCAGCACGTTGGTGGATCAGCCTGCCTTCTGAGCGCAACGCTCTGTTACGCGTTTCTCACTTACCTTACCCGGAGCCTGGTGAAAAAGCCAGCTGGGTAAACCACAATCTGGCGCCAGACAGCAAGGTACCTGTGACACCCAGAGAATCCAAAGGAGGCAGTTTCTTTTATAGACTGCACTTTGACTTACATTATATGGATCGGACCACAGCACGCTGGATAGTATGTCTGGCTAGCTTGTTCATGCTAGTTGCCCTGATCTCCGGGATAGTGATCCACAAACGTATTTTTAAGGATATGTTCCAGTTCAGAGTCGGCAAAGGCAGCCGAAGCTGGCTGGATGGCCACAACCTAAGTTCTGTTCTGGCCTTACCATTTCACTTGATGATCACCTACACAGGTCTGATCACACTCATATTCACGTTATTCCCCTATCCGGCGCAGACCGTCTATGAAGGTGGGGTAAAGGAATTCAGAAAAGAATTCTATCCGGAGCGGCAACGCCCAGAGCTGAGCCACCAACCTCTGACCAGCCCAGCATTTTCCGAGTCTCTGGATCACTTTTTTACTAACTGGCCGGAGCAACCCATTTCACGCATCATCATAGATCACCCTAAAGATGCCGCTGCTGTGATGAAAATTTACGGCGCGAATCGCAGTGAGATAAAAGATGAACAAGCGGTGTGGCTTTACTCTGGCAAAACAGGCGAACTACTCAATACAGTCCATCTGGAAGACAGTGCAGCAGCCCAATTGTATGGCGGTATGATAGCCATGCATACAGGTCGTCTTGCTTCCCCGGGTTTGCGTTGGCTCTACTTTTTATGTGGCCTTGCCGGCTGCGCTATGATTGCCAGTGGCTGTGTGATGTGGGCAAAGCGATTAAGAGAACGTCAGAAGCCGGCTCAACCAGCCAGCTTTGGTCTTAAGTTGGTCGAATCTCTCAATCTCGCGGCGATTATGGGACTACCGCTGGCAACCGCAGCATTCTTCTATGCTAATCGCCTGATCCCGGTAACGAACAGTGGCCGTGCAGATCAGGAAGTGTTGATGTTTTTCCTGACCTGGGCGGCCACAGCTCTGTTTGCCACGAAGTGGCGTAACACGCAAGGCTGGCGTACTCTGGCACTCATCAACGCCCTGGCCTGGCTAACACTACCACTGTGCAATGCGCTAACAACTCAAGGCAGTTTAATTAGTTACGTGAGTAATGGACAGTGGGCGCTGGCCATGTTTGATACTATGGCCTTGCTGGCCGCTGCGGTATTTTTCTGGCAAAGCAAACAGCTTCAGTCTACACAGCAGCCACAGCGTGTCCGCAGGGAGCGTACTGCATGATGTATCTGATCGCGACCTTACTGTGCTTCACCAGCTTCATGGCCTTCGCACTGGCTAAAACACCGCACTACAAAGCCGTGTTTGGCACTCGACCAGAGCATGCGCTAAGTCGGCGCTACCTGATCATAGCGTGGATCATACTTTTACTAACATTGGTGATAAATGTTAGTCAGGCTGCAGGATATGGCAGCCTGATGTTTTGCGGCCAGATGGCTTTCTCTGTATTGTTTCTGGCCTGTTTACTCACGTTTCGACCAAAGTGGATGAGATCACTATTTTACCTACTACCGGCCGCGATACTCCTGATTTCAATACTACACGCTGTATAAAATGTTAAGGGGCTGAAGCTTTTCCAGCCCCTTAAAATATCATATATATCAAACTGTTAGCAAAGAACCCTCTAGAACAACTCACATAATTCAGAGCAAAAAATTACCAAGTTGCTCAAAAAGCACACGTACGTCAAAGCGATTTTCATCCCAACTCCAGCCAAATCACATCCCACACTTAGTAAAAAAGCCAATCCATGCCAACTTTCAGGACTCGTTACTTAGTAAAATAATGATCTCTGCGCCCAGAACTCCTTTTTAGTTGGTAAAAATACGATCTGAGAAATGAGAAGTTGGTAAATGAGTGATCTATGGTGCGATCCTGCAGTCTTATCAGTTAGTAAAAATACGATCCCAAACTGACAGTGCTATGTTTTATCATCCATTTATAGAGCAAATACCGCCAAAATACGCAGACAACGACCTAACCCTTATTCAGAATCAAGCACGGAACCTCATGAGTTGGTAAATTCTTGATCTGAGCCGGCTTAGTTAGTTATTTACTGATCTGAATACTGACCAAGTTAGTTAAATCGCGATCTATGCAGACTCATAAGTTAGTAAAATTGTGATCCATTGGCTGACTAGTGAGGTTTCATAGCCCGCTCAGATTGAGTTAGTAAAAACCCGATCTCTATAGACAGATCCAACCGGTTGTTTGGTCCGTTTAATACACGTGTAAAGCAAAACAGATAGTTAAAAGGAGCTCGAGTGAAAGTCTTAATTGTTGGCGGGTCAGGTGGAATAGGGCAGGCTCTGGTTAAGCGTTTTGCCAATACGCTGCCTGATACTCAGGTTTATGCAACATATAGAACCGCACAGCCCACTATCACATTGGACAATGTAAGATGGATTCAAGTCGATGCGAGTAAGGAAAGCGATGTCAGTGACTTAGCAGGGCAGCTTCAACAGCTGGATATACTCATCAATGCCACGGGGCTGCTGCATAGCCAGGATAAGCTACCAGAGAAGTCTATTCAGGAATTCGACCCCGATTTTTTTAATGAGAATCTGCAGGCAAACACAGTGCCGACTTTGCTGTTAGCCAAACATTTTGCCAAAGCGCTCAAAGCAAAACACCCGACTTATTTTGTTGCATTGTCAGCCCGAATCGGCAGTATTTCTGACAACCGTTTGGGTGGCTGGATCAGCTATCGAAGTGCCAAAGCCGCCCTGAACATGGCGCTGAAAACCATTAGTATAGAGTGGCGTTATAAACTGCCACATTGCTGTGTGCTGTCATTCCACCCGGGTACAACCGATACCGCCTTGTCAGTGCCTTTCCAAAAAAACGTTCCTGCAGGCAAGCTGTTTACTGCCGATTTCGTGGCAGAAAGCTTGATAGACCTGATTCACAGTAAGCAAGCATCAGACAGTGGCGGCTTTTATAGCTATGATGGTTCAGCAATTACCTGGTAAACCATTGTCAGAACTTGAACGGGCCATACATCTGCACGTGTCCGTTCAGGCCGTTATGCACACTAATATAACGAGTCCAGGGCCCTATCTTATACAAATAATACCCCCTGCTATCAGAGGCCTCTTTATTGGCCACAGCACATACCTGCTCGGGTCGAATCTTAAACGTCCTGTTCGTTTTGGCTTCTTCAAAATCGGCACTAAGGAGCTGCTCATAGACGAACCGTTTGTCAGCAGCAGAACAATCAGCCGCACCTGCCATGCTCGTAAAGGAGGCCAGTAATCCCATAAATAGCAAAAATCTCATGTTTAGTCGCAAATCGCATGCTTATTGGTCAAAAGACCCATAGAATTAAATGAAAACTATTATCATTAGAGGCTTATATGCATATTTCCGCACGCGTAATCGCAAGCGTCATGCTAATCACCACAATGTTGCTTTACTCACACTCGGGGTTAGCGCAAGCTACACTGGTTGAGGTTTACACACCCAGTGCCACAAAGCAACCCAGGGTGATGACCCTCAGCGGCTCCGTCGAAGCCAGACACAACGCACAATTGGCCAGTCAGGAGTCAGGGCTAGTACAGACCTTGCTCGTAGACGCAGGAGACACCGTCAGTAAAGGCGATCCATTGCTAAAGCTGGATGCCACACTGGCAGAGTTAAATCTGGCACAGGCAAAGGCCGGTGCGCAGGCAGCCACGGTTTCGGTCAATGAGGCACAGCGTCTGTTGGATGAAGTTGCAGCCCTCTCCAAAAAGCAAAGTGTGGCACAAACGCTCATTGGCGAGCGCACCGCAGCACTGGCAAACGCTAAGGCTGAACAGATAAAACAACAAGCTCTGGTTGCCCTGGCACAGGAAAGACTAAACCGTCATACGCTGTATGCCCCCTTTACAGGCGTAATAGGGCAACGTTCTGTGGATATGGGCGAATGGGTCACACCGGGTGATCAGCTCTTTACACTGGTCGCAGAGTCAGACTTGCGCATTGTGGTCAATGTCCCGCAGGAGTACTTTCCTCTGTTACGCTCAACCCCCAGGCTACCAGTTATGGTGACGCCCGATATCAATGCAGCTAAGCCCATCAAGGCTGAGATCAGTCGCATTGTTGCCGTCACAGATCCATCCAGCCGGACCTTTACGGCACACATAGATTTGACCGATACCATGTCAGTCCATGCTCAATTTACACCAGGCATGTCGGCCCAAGCTGACCTGCTCCTGAGTGCACAAGATGGTGCCGTATGGATCCCTAAAAAGGCGGTTAAACAGCACCCGGATGGCGGTAGCAGCGTATTTATTGCCAACAACAATACAGCCAAACGTAAAATAGTGACCATTACAGCTTCACGACCAGACTATGTTGCAGTGACCGGCCTGACGGGTAATGAGTCGGTGATCACCACTGGTATCGAGCTATTAAAAGAAGGCACACAACTGCAAATCAGCGCCAGAGCAGGGAATCTACAATGATTGAATCAGCGGTAAAACGCGGCACCTTAGTGGCCGTGGTGGTGCTGATCACCACCATTTTGGGTCTGGTATCCGCTTTGAACATTCCCGTTCAGATGATCCCGGACCTGGAAGTCAGAACCATTACGGTACAAACGGGCTGGCCCGGTGCAACCCCGCAAGATGTGGAAAAAGAGATCCTGATAGAGCAGGAGCGTTACCTGCGCAGCTTACCGAACCTGCAGCGCATGATCTCGTTTGCCGAAATGGGCGAAGCGACTATAGAGCTGGAGTTCCCTTTTGGCGTTGAGGTCAACGACGCCCTGATCCGAGTAAACAATGCGCTCAGCCAGGTGCCCGCTTATCCCGAAAATGTCGATCAGCCACGGCTGTTTTCCAGTTCTTTCTCTAGTAACGCCTTTATGTTCTTCCTGCTTAAACCGCAAGCCGGCAATCCATTACAGCTGGACATGGATTTGCTGCGGGACTATGCCGAAGACTACATTCGGCCACGCATGGAAAGCGTCACAGGCGTCTCAGAAGTTCGTATTGGCGGTGGTGCACAACGACAAATCCAGATTAAGGTCGACGCAGCACGTCTGGCTCAACGTGGCATTAGTCTGAGCGACGTCAGAACCGTGATCCGCGACCGGAACCGTGATACCTCTGGCGGTGATATCGAAAGTGGCGAAAGCCGTTATCTGTTGCGTGTGATTGGCCGCTTTGAGCAACTTAATGAACTGGAAAACCTGATCATCAAACGTGATGGCAATGCCAATGTACTGCTCAAAGATGTTGCCAGCGTCACGCTGGACCACTTCGAAACCCGCGGTGTAAGCTATTCAAACGGCGAGCGTACTTTACGCCTGTCGGTACGACGCGAAAGTGGCTCCAATGTACTTGATATCAAAGAGCAGATGCTGCCAGTAGTTGAAGAAATTAACCAACAATTGCTCGCGCAAAATGGCCTGGAATTGAAATTACTGAGCGACGATGTCCGCTATGTAAAAAGCTCACTGGAGAACGTCTGGACCAATCTGGCGTTAGGTGCACTGCTGGCAACCCTGGTGATGTACTTCTTCCTGCGTTCTGGCCGCGCGACGCTGGTTGGTGTGATGGGGATCCCATTATGTACCATCGCAGCCTTTTTTGCCCTGATGAGCTTTGGCCGCACCATCAATGTTATCTCTCTGGCCGGGGTCGCCTTTGCTATCGGCATGACGGTGGACAACACCATAGTGGTGTTAGAATCTATCGTTCAGGCCAAACGTGAAGGGATCAGCCGACGCTTAGCTGCCATCAATGGCGTGAAGGAAGTCTGGCCTGCAGTACTGGCATCAACCGCCACCACAGTATTGGTTTTCGCACCGATTTTATTTGTGCAACAGGAAGCTGGCCAACTCTACTCAGACATTGCGATTGCCATTTCTGGCGCCATCATTGCTTCCATGCTTGTGGCCATTTTTGTCGTCCCCGTCGCACTGGCAAACTTTGGTAAGCAGCAAGATCTGGAAGAAAAACGTCAAGTTGAATTGGGTACCTACTGGTTGAAGTTGTCACAGCTATTCACCCGCACGACCACCCAGGCACGCATTGCCAGCGCTGCGTTTATCGTGGTTATTATGGGTCTGGCCACAACTTTGATGCCAGCTGCCGAATATTTGCCAGAAGGTGAAGAGCCCAAGGCGTTCTCTATGATGATTGCGCCCCCGAACTACAACCTGACCGAAATGGAAAAAATTGGTACGGAACTGCGCGGCTATTTTGATGGCTTTGTGCAGGCAGATAACGCAGATTTTCTGGCAGGGAAGACTGATATGCCGCCACTGGAGTACTACTCCATGTCAGTGTCAGTTGGGCGGATCTGGTTCTTAAGTGCCCCCGTTGAACCTGAGCATATTAATCAGATGATGAACGCCATTACGGATAAATTCAGAAGTTACGAGGGCATGCGTGCGTTCTCTGCCCGAGGTTCGATTATTTCCAGCAATGATGGCGGTACACGTGCCGTGGCGGTCGATATTGCCGGTGCAAACATCACAGACCTCTATAGCGCGGCAGAAGCAGTCTATGCCGAAGCGGATAAATTGTTTGATAAGCCACAGATCAACTCTGACCCCAGATCACTGACACTCGACCAGCCACTCATCGAGATCCAGCCTCGCTGGGCAAGACTGGCTGAGCTGGGGCTGGATAACCGGGACTTTGGGTATGCCGTGGCTGCGATGAGTGATGGTGCTTATGTAGATGAGTTCATCCTTAACGATGATAAAGTCGACATGTTCCTGTTCAGTGGCTCGGGCAATCGCCAGACCATAGAGCAGCTCTCCACAACACCTATCATCACCCCCAACGGACAGGTGCTACCGCTCAATGCACTGGCCGATCTGGTTGAAAGTAAGAACAGTAATTCCGTGCGTCGTGTTGATGGTAACCGGACCGTCACCGTATACATCATCCCACCGCGAGACGTTGCGCTGGAAACGGCCGAGCAAATTGTGCGTCAGCAACTGTTACCTAACCTCTGGCAACAGGGCAAGATTGCTCAGGGTATTAAGGTCAACATCAGTGGTGCCGCAGATCAGTTAGAGGCCACCAAAGCCTCTCTGTCTGGCAACTTCGTCATAGCACTGGTGCTGAGTTACCTGCTGTTGGTGGCCATTTTTACCCACTGGCGCTATCCGTTGTTTATCCTGGCAACCGTTCCTTTAGGCATGGCCGGTGGCTTACTAGGGCTGGTGACCGTTAATGGCATTAATAGCACCTTGTCGGCCATAGGGCTCAGTGCCTTCCATCAGCCATTTGATATGATCACTATGCTGGGCTTTTTGATCTTACTGGGCACGGTGGTGAATAACCCCATCCTGATCGTCGACCAGACCCGTCGTTATGTGATGGAGCAGGGAATGAAGGTCAAAGAAGCGGTCCAGCAGGCCGTGGCAAAACGTCTCAGACCAATATTAATGTCAACGACCACAACCATTTTCGGCCTGGCACCTCTGGTGCTTATCCCAGGAGAAGGAACCGAGTTGTATCGCGGTGTGGGAATTATCGTACTCAGTGGTATTTTGGTTTCAACGCTGCTCAGCCTGACTTTTTTACCGGCACTGCTGGTTGCTGTTATTAAGGACGAAAAACCGGCTTAAAAACAACCCGGCCCGGAGCACAATGCTTCGGGCTGGGTTGTTAGGTTTTGCATATAGCCTACAAGGCAGCTTATTTTTTCTGTGTGGTGGCCAGCCAGACTAACCCTATGATTGCCGTCATTGCCAACCCTGAAAGCAGGAAAGGGTCAATAATCAGGGTATCATTAAATTCAAACTTGCCAGCTGAAATCTTTTTCCAGCCCATAAAGTGCTGATTTGCAGCAACAACAGCCCCAAAGAAACCAAATACCAACGCAGCATATTTACCTAACCAGTGACGCGCCGCCCCTGTTAACAAAATCAAGCCAAGCAGACCAATGACTGTGCGTTGCACGCGACAATAAGGACATACATAAACGGCCCCCATTAACTCAACCGTCCAGGCAAGAACGGATATCCCAATAGCAGCAAGGCCCAGCCACTTCGCATGGCGGGTATAGGTTTCTAACTCAAATAACATCTATTTACTCTTTTTCTGTGGCACTGACAGAAAGATCTCCGCCAGAAAAAAACAGTTATACAATAACATATTCCAATTGAAGATATTAAATAGCTTTTTTGAATAAGAGAATTAACGACGTCTCATCGCTGTAAAAATAGCAATCACAAATGACACCGCCACCAAATCTACCTCGACCACACTCAACTTCATTGTGCTGGCTTTCATCTCAAGCTCAAATGTAGAAGACAACAGCAAACCAAAACCTACCTGGGTTTCACCAATCAAATCCCGATTGATACCCAGATTGATTGCCCCCATTCCGGTGTAGGTATATGCAAATGCACCGAGCTGAACACTGACAACCTGCAAGGCCTGATTCAGAATAGACAAAAAGTACCACTTTACCTGCGACGTGATCGCGGTGTAACCAGCAATGGCATTCAGGAAAATCAAAGGTAGTCCAGTGAGCGTTACTGGTGCGCTCTCTCCCTCAGCAAAAAAACCGACCACCAATACTATAGTCATCACCAGTGCTGCCAGTAACTGCACATAACCCACGACCTTAACTCGCTCCTTAATAAACTGAAGCTTACGACTGGTCTTAGATGTAGTCTGATATTGATTTGGGTTCTGCATAAACGCTGAATACTCATCTGAGTCAAACGAGGCGGCATACACTCATTCTTTGAGCATCTCATTTGCCGTATGGTTCAACTGAAAAAATAAAAACAAGGTCGCGCGAGTGTACCTTATTTATTCAAACTCAGCAGCTAAGTGTGCAGATATTATCTGCACCGTTTCGACATAGGATGCCCGCAGGTATACTCAATTAGATCCCACAAGTTCCCATATAAGTCCTCAAATACAGCGACTGTGCCATAGTCCTGCACAGCGGGCTCACGCACAAACTGAACCCCCTCAGCTTTCATCGCTTCATAGTCTCGCCAAAAGTCGTCAGTGCTTAAAAACAAAAACACACGGCCGCCCGCCTGGTCGCCAACAAAGCGTTTTTGTTCTGGTTTCGAGGCTTTTGCAAGCAATAAAGCAACTCCCTGAGAATTAGGCGGTGCGACCACTACCCAGCGCTTATCTTGCTCCGCCTGATAGGTATCCTCTATAAGCTCAAACTTGAGTTTACCGACATAAAAGTCGAGCGCTTCGTCGTAGTCGTTGACCACCAGCGCGATGTGCGCAATGTTCTGTTTCATCGTGACCCTTGCGTTTATTTGTAAGGCTGGAACTTTTTGGTCATGCCCTGGCTCTTCGGTGCGACCAAGCGATACCCCAATTTTTCGTAGAATACGGGCTCATCGGCAATCATAGAGACATAAGAGCCTGGCAGTGCAACAGACGACAAATACGCATCAATCGACTCCATCACTCGACGACCCAGCCCCTGCCCCTGATAAGCAGGGTCGACTGCCACGTCAACCACTTCAAAATTACAGGCACCATCACCAACCACCCGACCCATCGCAATCAGTTTTTCACCATCGCGGACCGAAACACCATAAAGTGTGTTTGGTAAGCCAATTTCAGCCGCTTCCAGCGACTTTGGTGAGAGCCCGGCCTTAACACGCATATCGCAATATTCCTGGGCAGAGGGTACTTGTTGTATCAATTCTAGCATCACGTTCGTCTCCTATTTAGGTATATAGTAAATCATAACAAACTGTATATAAAAACAGTATAATGAAAATAAATCTTACAATATCACAATACGTCTTATTGAACCTGCTCTGGCGCCTGCTTAAGCTGTGTCAACCCCCTTTACATTACGTAATCCGGCCTATTTAACGTTGCGCGGTATCTGCTAAATAGGCACACTAGGGCGTTGGATATAACACTAATAAAAAACACTTTTTCTGCTCAAGGATCCAGATAATGAAAACATTAGTAACAAAGTTAATAGGCATACTCAGTGGTGCCATGCTCACGCTCTCGGCAACGCAAATGAGTTACGCAGCTGATATGCCAACCCCTTCTCCGGATACACTGCTACTCACTCAGGTTCAGATAGTCGATGTCGACCAGCAAAAAATCCGCCGTGGTGCCGTGTTAATTGAGCAAGGCAGGATAGCCGCTGAATACTCAGTGCCTCCAGCCGACTTTAAAGGTCAAATACTCGAACTGAACAACCGCTGGCTAATCCCGGGACTGATCGACATGCATGTTCATGCGTTTGGCAACCGGGCTCCCCATGCTAAATCAGATTTTGCCGGCACGGAAAAAATCTCCCAACGCGTGCTGTATGCCGGAGTAACCGGATTTTTAGACTTATTTGGACATGAACTAGGCCAGATAACCGCACGACAACAACAAAGAGCCGGTGCATTTTTGGGGGCCGATATATACAGCAGTTTATCTTGTTTGACCGCGCCAAAAGGTCATTGTACAGAATACGGCCTGGAAACACGCACTATGTCGACCCCTGAAGAAGCCATAGCTCAGGTACAAAGTCTGGCCAAAGCCAAACCCGATGTGATTAAAGTGGTATATCAACCCAGTGACGATCAACCCTCAATTGACAAAGCGACCTTTGCTGCCATCGTCCAGCAAAGTAACCAGTTGGGGATCAAGACCATTGTTCACCTTAAAACCTGGCAGGAGGTCAGTGATGCCCTCGAAGTGGGCGCCACTGCCTTTACACACATTCCCGGTACCCCCATCCCAACAGGGCTGGCAGATAAAATAGCCAAGGCAAAGATGGTGGTGATCCCCACAATGACAGTTCACACCGATTTGACGGATTTTCTGTTCGATAAAACAGTGATCGCCTCAGAGCTGCTGCAAGCCATGACCACCCCAGCCATCATTGCAGGTTACCAGAGCGAAGAAACCATGAAGAAGTGGGGCGACCGGGAGGCCAAATGGCGTAAGCAGGACGCACAACGAACCGCTAACCTGGCCGCACTGGTAACAGCCGGTGTAACCGTTTTAGCAGGCACTGACGCCGGTAACTACGGTACTATTCAGGGTTATTCTGTGCACAGAGAAATGCTGAAATTCACCCAGGCTGGCATGACAAACTGGCAAGCACTGGCAGCAGCCACCACACGCTCAGGTTCCTTTCTGGGCATTGATAACACACTGCAAACCGGTGCTCAGGCAAGCTTTGTGATCCTCGATGCTTCGCCGATAGAGGATATTCAGAATACCCAAAAAATTCACGCCGTGATCCATCAGGGCAAAGTGGTGGACCGGGAGCAGACACTTAAAAACGGATTTTAATCTCGGGCGCCGCCTCCATGAAGCGGCACCTTTCATCAACAGGTAGCCTTTTTATGCGTAGTACTCTTATTGGCATGCTGACAGGCCTGTGTCTTTTTGTTTGTGCACAGCTCTTTTACCCAAAAGAACAGAATGACGCCGAGAATATCAACGGTGCAGATTCCATTGTCAAACAAGTTCAGTATCCAGACCTGACGAATAAAATGGTCAGTACGACACGCCAGCAACCCGAGCAGGTGCAGACCAAGTCAGCTGAAACATGGTTTAAACACGCCATGCAAATACGCCAGTGTCGCAACGTTCCGCGTAACGACGAAGCATTCAATCAATGGCTTGAAGAGGCATTATCTCGCGATGAAGTGCACGAGATAATCGAAACCATGACAACCAGATATCAACGCTGCCTGAACAATACAAGCCGCGATGAAAACTATGTGCAGAAGCTAATAAACGCAGCCCAAATGGGCTCTGATAAAGCAGCCGATACACTGTGGCGGCTAGCCCCGACAGAAGTGCATCAGGCACTGAATTTCAGCACACTCACCAGAGACGAACAGGTTGCTCATATGAAAGCATTCACGGCACAAAAATATCAGGTGACTGAACAAGTCGCATTGCTGGGTGGGGAGAAAGCGACCTTACAATTGATCCGTGGCTATCAGTACCTGGACCCTGATACTGGCGGACAAAACTATATTCAGGCACTGGCTTACAGTCATTACTTTTTGCAAACCTATCAGGACAGTGGGGTATATAGTCGCGTTGAGTGGACAAGAAATTACCTGGAACAACGCATGACGCTGGATGAAATCATGCAGGCACAGCAACTGGCCGGTGAGTTACACAATCACTGGTCACGCATGGGTGCTATTGGGTTTGCCTATCACACAGATTGATAACTTCTATTTTATTAATTTGCCTCGCTTTTTTAAAGTTGGGGAACTAACAAAACAGGAGATCATACAATGAATAGTACCATCCAACACACTCTGCGCGCTTTGTCTCTAACTACGCTGGTCGCCGCGTCTTCAGCACTCGCAGATGCAGGCGACTGGATAAAACGAAGCGGCAATTTTACAACCTTGCAAAACAACGCCAACACAGCAGAACTTTTTGTAGTGTACCCACAAATGCATGGTGGCAACTGTGGTATAGGCATTGCTCTCAACAGACGCAACAGCTACACCGATAATTATCAAACCCTGGCCGATAACCTGGTCGTCGATAATTACTACCCCAACAGCGAGGGTTCTACAGAGCTGAGCCTGGGCACACAAACACGCGCCGGGATGACTTATACATTCGATCTAACGACTCAATACTATGGCACAGTTGTTACCATACGCACCAAAGGCGGCGAAACCTTTGGCGAACTGTTTGAAAAGCTGTCAAATAACCCGGATGTACATGCCGTTGTCAGCGCCATTGACTGTGACCAAATATAACGCCTCTGACAAGGTAAACGTCAATCAGATAGCAGCTGTTTAATCTCGCGATGCAACTGTGAACTGACCGCATAATTTTGCTTATCAGCACGATAAATAAAGCACAGCTCATCCGGAACTGGCTTTATTTTTGCGCTATACGTTGTCAGGGGCGCCGGTGCGCGCCTGGCAACGCGCTCAGGTAAAATCCCCAAACCCAGCCCATTGGCAACTAAGGCAGAGATCACTTCAAGGTTGTTAGACGCAATCTGATGATGGTGAAAGTCAGGCAGAGACTTAAGCAGTTGCTGTGTTTGCTTGAGATTCGGGTCGCAATACAAAGGCAATGATTCGCGCTCTGTGACATCCGAGGATTGCGCACACCAGAGTGTCACATTATCAAATAACAAACTGTGGATCACCAGCTCAGGGTGTCTGACGGGATTAATGACCAATGCAAAGTCGATTTCATGACTGATCACTTGCTCAGTCACTTTCCTTGACAAGTCATGGACCAGATTGAATATCAAACCAGGGTACTTAGTGCGTAAGGGCCCAAGTATGTGAGGCAGTGTATAGAGTGCCACTGAAGGGTGGCAGCCCAGGGTGAAGGTCCCGACCATTTCACTGTTTGCCTGGTAGACGTTCGACTTCAGCTGGCTCCAGTCAGCCATAAAACGCTGTCCTTGTTCCTGCAATACTTCACCCGCTTTGGTCAATGCCACACCGTTTTTGTGTCGAACCAGCAAATCGGTGCCAAAACTCTGTTCCAGTCTTTTCATCGCGGCACTGACACTGGGCTGGGTGATCCCCAGACGCTCTGAAGCACGAGATAAATTTCTCGTACCGGCCACTTCGATAAAATAGCGTATATCTTCAAAATTGGGCGTATGGGGCATAACTCACCACCGATAAGTCTTCATCAACCTACGGAAGTTAACACATATTTTACCAATGTACCCAAATTGATTTATTCTCTCAGCAAAGATCACGATACAAGCCTTTACCGTATACCGACCGCATAATTTGTACATTTTTACATGGCAGGATTATCATCCAGCTCCCTGAACGAATAAAGAGGTCTTCATGAAACCCGGTTTGACTGTTTCTGCGTTAACGTTTGCCTTGCTACAGGCGTATTCAGCACAGGTTGCTGCTGACACAGCAGGTATCGACCAGATAGAAAAAATCACGGTTACATCAACCCGTACAGCCAAAGCCAATACCGATCTGGCGCTGAGTGTGGGTCAGGTATCCGAGCAAACCATTGCTGACGACAATGCGCAGCATATCTCCGAGTCATTGCAAACCATACCGGGGGTTTTGATCAATCAGCTGTCGGGTGGACAAGGGCACAACGCAGCCGTACGTATGCCGATTAATTTTGATGGCTACACCTTATATTTGCAGGATAATATCCCGCTGCAATCAGCAGCCTTTTACACTCATAACGCGCTGTGGTGGACCAGCAGTAACATTGGTCTGTCACGTCTTGAAGTACTGCGTGGGGCAGGAACCAGCCTGCATGGCTCAGGCGCGGTAGCAGCCACCGTCAATGTACTGTCGAAGCCGGTTTCAGCAGACAAAAACTCTCTTGGTCTGACACTGGGTGAACATGGTTATTCAAGGATAAATGGCAGCACGACATGGCTGGATGACAACCAGGGTGGATTGCGCGTATCGGCGGCCTATCTGGAAAATGACGGCTGGCGAGATCATAACGCCGTTGAAAAAGCCGAGCTGGACGTACGTCATGAATATCAACTGGACGACAAACAAAGTCTGACAACCTCGCTGATAGCCTCGTCGCTTGATCAGCAGATCCTGACCACACTCAGCATAGAGCAGTTTGAACAAGATCCCTCCCAGTCAGGTCTGCCTGACGAAGTGATCGACCTGGATCCGCGCAGAACCACGGATTATATGCGCCTCAGCACGGAATATCTGTATGAGGATAAAAACCTGAGCGTATCCCTTATTCCTTATGCGCGTCACCGCACATTAGAACACCTCGCTACCTGGCAGCCCAATTTCCCGGTAGAAGAAACGGAAGTCACCACATTCGGCCTGCTTGCACTGGCCAGCTGGTCTCATCAAAACAGTGCTCTGACGACGCTCGGCGTTGACTTAGAACATACTTCCGGAGATACCTACTCATTTCAGCCCACCACCAGAATCACCACTGGACGAGGCGCAGCGACATACCCACAAGGGCATGTGTTCTACAACGACACCACCACCTTCAAAAGCGTATCTCCTTATATCCAGCACCTCGGCTATCTTACCGACGCGCTCAGCTATACTCTGGGGGCACGGTTTGACCACAGCCAATACGAGTTCGACAATGCCTTGCCTAAATACAAAGACGATGGCTTTGGTAATCGCTCCATAGCCTCGCGTAAAGACACCTTTAGTCATCTCAGCCCTAAGCTGAGCCTTAACTATTTGCTTAACGCACACTCCAGTGTTTACGTGCGCTTTGCCAATGCGATGCGATTACCCACAGCCCCTGAAATGTATCACCTGAAAAGTCGCCAGAGCAGTGCACAGCTGGGCAGCCTGAAAGAAGAAACGTCCGATACTTATGAGCTGGGCTACAAAGCGAACCTGGATGCGTTGTCGATTGAGCTGGCCTACTATCTGATGGATGTGGACGACGCCATTGTTACGGCATTCAGCGATCTGGGCGCCTCATACCGCGTAAATGCATCCAGTGTCAGACATAAAGGTTTTGAGCTTGGGCTGAACTACCAGTTTAACCGCGCATTTTCTGCCGCGCTGGCATACAGCCAGTCTGATCATGAATTCCGTCATTACATTCGTGATGAAGGGCGGGTTCACCGCGAGACGGGCGAGTCGATGGAACAAGATTTGTCGGGCAACAGCCTCCACATGGCACCGGAATATGTCGCTAATTTCAGGCTCAACTACACCAGCCAGACCATCAAGGGACTCAGGCTAACTGCGGAAGTCAAAAGCATCGGCGATTATTACCTGAGCGTTGAAAATACCGACACTTACTCGGGCTACACGGTGTTTAATCTCAAGGCCAACTACCGGCTCAACAAGCGCGTGAAACTCCACGCCCGGATAGCGAATCTCACCGACAAAACCTATGCGTTGCAAAACGAGGAGCGCTTTGGCCGAACCCGAATTCAACCTGGTATGCCACGTACGGCATATGTCGGTATCAGCTATGACTTTTAACTATCTATAAGTAGTAACAAACGACGGGCGTATCCATCACTCGGATACGCCGCTTATCACTACCACAGCTCTCTGATCAGACTGATTTTTCCTTCTTTGAAACCAAATACGGCCAGCATCGGCTCCTGCTGTTTCCAGCTGCCATCAGCCTGGTTAACACCATAAGCATACTCTACAGCCATGTGATTTTTACCCGGGATAGTTCGTAATACCCGGATCTCGCGGTTGGTTGCACTATCGTAGCGACCAATTTCTAGGTTACGTAGAAATGCGCGTCGCCAGGCGAGTTTGTCAAAATTAGCCTGATATTCAATATGCTCGTATTTAACCTCGTCGTGCATCAGACCAATCAGGGCATCAATATCTGCAACCGTAGAGCCTTTATAAGAGACTGTATCCAGTGCATCAAAATACTGGTTCACTTTGCTCAGCTGACAATCAGTAGGGCAGTCAGCTTTCGCCTGTGCTCCCAGAGAAACCAAGCTAAAAAAGGCACAAGCCATTATTTTTCTTGTTGTTTTCATTTCATTTCCTTCAATTACCAAAGGCAACTATTACCCACACAACTCAGTTAGCCGTTTTATAAGGCCATTAGCGCCTGGTATATGCGTTCCAATCAAAGCTATTCACCCTCATTCGATTGTTCATAGCCATCAGTTATCGATGCCGGAGTACTCTGCTGTTCACTGTCTACTTGCTTCGCGATACTTAAGCCAGCCAGATATCCGACACTGGCACCTCCAATCCCAAATCCAAGCAGCCAGACCAGAGCGCTTTCAGTATCAGCCATGCTGGCAAACAGTACCAGGTAATACAGTCCTGCAGACGACAAGCCGATAACCAACGCCAAGATAAGCGGGAGTCGTTCAGCCCAAATAAACATCATAATTTTTATGTTTTTCTTTGTTTGCATATGACACTCCTGTAGCTACTTATCATATCGACTTCCGCGAATACCTTAGCATGTGAATACCTTGCTTCTCATCAAACCGACGCCTTCAGTTGTATTAACTTATGACAGATTGGCGAGTCTGATTGGCTAAATCTTCGTTCTAACCATCTAAAAAATAAGTAGTTATAAGTTAACCAGTGAGATTTTACGACATCAGCTATTCATCATTGTTTACATTTTTAGTGGTGGTTAGGGTATATAAACCTCTTTTTGACTCGTATGAATGTATTATTTTTCCTTCTATGAACACGCTATATAAGCGCTCATTAAAAGGGCGACTCAAGTGATTCACTGCTCACTCAAAGCCAAACCCATAAAACCTGTTTTGATGGTAATATAGAAGCCCAGCTCTACAAGGGTTTCAATATGTTGAAATGGACTCAAAAAAAGTTTGCACCGGTTTTATATGTGCAAATTTGGGAAGACAAGTTAAAAATCACCGATATCAAAACGAAGCAAATCTACGAAGATGTTCCCTTACTGGCATTACAATCGACAAAATCAGGCAAAAAAGTGATTGCAGCCATTGGTAAAGAGGCAAATGAGCTCACGTCACCTGACATTCAGGTCATTAACCCATTTTCTCATCCCAGGCTGTTATTTTCCGACTTCCATGTTGGAGAAAAAATTTTACAACATGCGTTTTCCACATTCTACAAAGGTAAATTTCTGCGACTAACGCCGAAAACAGTTATACACCCAATGGAAAAAATAGAAGGGGGGCTTACTATGATTGAAGTCAGGGCATTCAGAGAAGTAGCACTTGGGGCTGGCTCTGCCGATAGCAAAATTCATGTCGGATGCCCTTTATCAATTGCTCAGTTTGACTTTGACCAGGTTGAAGATATTGGTGGCATTAACAGCTCTCAGGCCAGACTTAAAAGCAGCGATGATATCGGGTTATGGCCGCTACTATGGGCAGTGCTATTTATCCTGGTCACAATGTATTTAGGGACACGCTGAGCAGGATAAATAAAAAATCCAGTCATCCAACTTTCAATTACACAGAACTGTTGCTCAGGCGTATTCAACTTTGAGGCTATATGTAAATTCGTGTTGTATGCCAATAGATCCCGTGTCGAGCACGGGATGATGATATTCAGACAGGTGCATCAAAGCAAGTTCAGAGCCCAGCTCGACAGTAATTTTTCAATGTATATTAAAGATATTGATAACTTATACGAGTGGTAATACGTCCCTGTAGGGGGCTCCCGGCTTTTCATCCATGAAAAGCGCTAAGTGAGCGGGGGCGCCGAGCCTGCGACGATTATCAATCGTCGTTCTCATGAGGTACGAATGGGCACACCTCCATGCCTCGCGTTCGCAGTGCGGGGACGCCGAGTCTGCGATGATTCTTAATCATCGGTTGCATAAGGTACGAGTGGGCACACGTCCCTGTAGGGGGCTTCCGGCTTTTCATCCATGAAAAGCGTTCGCAGCGCTGCGATGATAATTAATCATCGGTCGCATAAGGTACGAGTGGGCACACGTCCATGTGGAGGGCGCCCGGCTTTTCATCCATGAAAAGCGCTAAGTGAGCGGGGGCGCCGAGTCTGCGACGATTATCAATCGTCGTTCTCATAAGGTACGAGTGGGCACACGTCCATGTGGAGGGCTTCCGGCTTTTCATCCATGAAAAGCGTTCGCAGCGCTGCGATGATAATTAATCATCGGTCGCATAAGGTACGAGTGGGCACACGTCCATGTGGAGGGCGCCCGGCTCGGCGTCCATGCCTCGCGTTCGCAGCGCTGCGATGATTCTTAATCATCGGTCGCTGCTCACCCAATCAAGTTGCATGTCCCATTGGTGTTGATTTTCCTCTTTTAGCGGAGCCTGGGAGTCGTCTACTTGCTGCAGTACATTAGTTGCTTCAACCAGCGTTGCGTCGCGGCCGAACAGGTAGCTTTGCTCTTTAACTATGGTTCTGTACGCTTTGTTGAGTGCCAGTGCGCGCTCTTTCGAAGGGGTGATCAGCTCATACAGGTTATCTGCTGACTCGACTTTTTCTTTGTCTACCGTCCCATCTGCTTTAAACCACTTTTGCAGCATTTCTCGGTTCTGACGGAACTCGTCGCCACCACCGACTCGGTTCATATAAGTCAGGAATTCGCCGAGTGTTTCACCCTTGTTGGGGACATCTTTCATTTCTTTGAGGTTGATATAGCCCCAGCCGCGCGCGCCTTCTACTTTGCGGGCAAACGAGAAGGTCTGATCGTAGGTTGAACCTATGGTTTTGTGGCAACCATTACAAAATGCCAGCTCCTGCTTGTGCTGTGGTCTCAGGTTACCTTGTTTATCCTCAATGTAACCATTGATGGTCCAGCCAAAAGTGTTGTTGATACCCTGATCGCCCAGATACAGGGTTTGCGGCAAATTCTCAAACGCTTTTTCTTTAGCCTCACGGTAATATGAGGAGTTTAACGACTGACGCGTTTTAAACTTGTGCTTTTTCATGTAACGCACTTCTTTCATGCGCGGTGCGTTGTAAATGCCACCCTGTTCGTCCACACCAATGTAACGTACGGTATGCAGGAATTCGGTTTCCTGAGGGTAAAGCATATGCGCCAACGCATCTGTGGCATCCCCCACATAATGTGATTGCTTCGTGATCTCGTTGATTTCACTAAGCCGATTATCGCCATTTAAATCCTGGCCAATGCGTTGTTCTGAGATTGTTGGTGTTGAGATCTTATCCAGGCCTTTTAACGCCAGCTCAACCAGGCTCAGGTTTGCCAGGTACACGTCCTGATTATACACGCCGCCTTTTGAGCGAAACGCTTCGGGCAAACGGATCATCACATCACCCGTGGAGCCATTAGTAGGCCAAAACGTCGATGGGAAGGGTTTGTAGTTAAACGCCACCCAGCCACTGCCATCTTTGGCAAAACCCATTTCATCAAAGGCTTTTTCCGGGTAGGCCAGGTTTTCCAACGGGGTGATCTCACCTTGCCATTGCTTATCTTGTTTCAGCTTTTCTATAAACGGGGTGTAATTATCCTGATTGATCCATTCCATGATCTCTTTATCTGGCACGCCTGCGATCAAGTCAGTCCTGTCAACAAAGAGGTTTTTCCAGTGGTTTTTCAGGCCCAAATCAGAAAATTCATACACGCCCTGCAGATGGCCATCGCGCATCGCATTAGCTCTTTCTGGCTCCTCTTTATAAGATTGATGGCAGGCATAACACGGGTTATTTACACCATCGGTTTTAGTGTAACACTGAGGCGGTATCACCGACTCTGGGTTATAGACTTCATCGTGTTCCATGTAAGCGGTTGCCGGAATATCTTCACCTGGCTTATAAGGTGCAGCGCTATGCGTTGTCTGCGCAGCTATCAATTCAGCGGCTTGATTATGATGTTGTGATTCTTCGCAGCCGGTCAGTGCCAGGCCAGTGAGTACCGCCAGGCCGATTACTTGGTATTTCATTTTTATGACGCCCATTTTTAGATAAAAAAATGCGGTGCCACGAACGGGCACCGCTGAGTCTAGTTATTACTTAGATTTTGGATCGTACAACCACAAGGTGTTGTTTTCCTGGATACCATCTTCACCAATGATGATGCGGCCGTCCTGCATAACGATCACGTTATCTGGCTGAGAAAGCTGATTCACATCACATTTTTCTGCGCCTGTCAGGCTTGAACGATATGTACCACCCATCACAACTGGCTCAATGCGAGTCAGGTTGTAGCTGTTGTCGATGTGCGCACGGTAAACACCACCACAATCTTTAACACGGGCAGAAAGCTGAATATCACCTTCACCATCAATCATAGTTTTATCAATGTCAGCAACACCGATATACATGTAAGCCTGCTCAACCACTTCGCCTGGTACTCGGTCCTGACCTGTTACCGCTTCAACTACACGGTCATAGTTGATGCTGATCCCTTCCAGCTTACGCCATTCTGCCGTTGCGCCTAATTGTTTTGCCGCCTGGCGAGACTCAAGGAATGCGGCACGGTTATCCATAGGCTTACCCGCCGTAACCAGACCACCTCCCTCTGCAAGAGTTGGGTAAGTTGCTTTACCTTCAGCCCAGGCTTTTACGTCAGCCACAGACAGGTAGCTTGTTTGACCTGCAACGAAATCTTCAGTACCGATTTCATCGTACTCAGCAACCCAGGCTTCAATTTCTGCATTGGTACCAGACGCCAGCTCAACCCATTCAACATCAAAGCCAGTCACAGCAGGATCGTTCAGGCCTTTATCCTGCGTCAATTTCGCGCCATAAAGCGTACCTGAGCTCAGGTCTTTAGGCTGATCCGCAATAAACTTAAACAGTACGCCGCCGGTATCATCCTGAGAGGAGTACACAGTGCGCTCATCCGGCATCACTACTGAGTTTTCGTGCTCGTAACGACCGATGGTGAAATGCTTAACTACATCTGGTGTATCAGAAAGCGGGTTCTGAACTTCAGCAATATAGCCATAGCGATAAGGGTTAGGGAATTCAGGTGCAACAAGTGCTTCTATATTGTCATTACCCGCTTCAGCTGGATTATTCCACTCTGGATCCTGAGTAGAATCTTCTTCAGACCATACAATCCACTCTTCAGAAGTCAAAGGCGTCCCCCATGGAGAGACAGACCCAAAACAGTTCGCAGCCGTACCTTTAACAGCATCAAAGTCGAGCATCATGGCTTCTTCGATATTCCATGTACCCGCGTCGCTCTTACTCATTTTAAGGCGACTCATACCACCAGGGTATGATTCCCAGTTAGTAAACAAGTAACCTGTATTTTCTTCACCAGCACTTGGAATAAAGCCATTGAAGTCCGGGTTATCGTTTTCAATGATCTTGTCACCTGAAGTGATTCCGTAATGAACGCCTAAGCCGCCGGCCAGACCTTTTTCACCCAGGTCTGCATACATATCACCAGTCTGACCCAGAATCTGATATTGACCAATCGCAGTCATAACCGTTTGCATCTCGAGATCTGACGCAGGTACAGGTGAGCTCACAATATTGCGAGGCAACTCGTTGAAGTTAACACCTGTCAATACACCCACAGTACCGCCATTGTATGGGCGTCCGTTACCATCAACCAATGTGTTAGCATCGTTCGGGTGCTGTACATTAAAGAACAGATCGCCTTGCTCAGTCAGGAACAACCCTGTTACCTCAGCGCCAGCCGGCACAGTGGCGATACGAATTAGACCAGAGCCACCATTTTGGCCATCCTGTCCATTCGCACCATCCTGTCCATTCGCACCATCTTGGCCATCAGCACCATTTGTGCCGTCTGCACCATCATTACCTTTGGCGGCACTCGCACCATCTTTGCCATTAGTACCGTTAGTGCCTTGCTCTCCCTGAACACCTTGCTCACCCTGAACACCTTGCTCGCCCTGAGGGCCTTGTTTACCATCATCACCATCACAGGCGGTTAATGCCACTGTGACGGCTGCGGCGATCAACGAATATGCTATGCGCTTCATTAGTTACTCCGAGTTAGTTGCTACGATTGCTACAGTTATTGTTATAAAGCGCACAATAGGTTGGGCCGAACCGGTTACAGATACATTGCTTAAATATTAAGGTTTTCAGTCAGTTATAAGTCAAAGAAAAGACAACCTGGAAAGTTAGAGCGAAAGCTCAGTGTAAAGGGGGTTTACAGCTGATAACTCGAAAGAGCAGAACAAAAACAGATATAATACTCAGAGATTAGCAAATACCTTTTAGTGAGATCATGAATTTACCAACTTACGGATTTGGCGCAGAGCAGGGGTTACTGGCCATTTACATCGAACATCCGCCAGCACTTTCTGAGTTTCAAAAATTAAATAAAGTCATAGCCTTACAGGAAGGGGAAGTCGACTACATCAACCAGCAATGTGGTAATGGCTGGCGCAAAGTGTTTAATGTGTATGCCAAGTTTATAGCAGAACTCAGCCACCCAGATCACGATTTTACTAACCAATCAAAACACTATCCAAGCTGGCAAAAGTATCGGGATAAACGGCTGTTACAGCAGGGATGTCAGGAGGCTTTACTGTTTTCTGTGCCAGATTTGGCGGCAAATCGCTATGACTGGCACATCATAGCGGGGCGCACTTATGCAAAAGCTTTACTCCGAGATCATATTTTTACTAACTCTTTGCACTGGATAGATGAAGAATTTGCCATCGACCCCGTCAATAAGTTACTGATCTGCCCTTATTTGGATTATCGCCAGCTTAGTAATATAAAGATCTCAAAGCTGGCTGAGCTGATCCTGACGGAGCATGCCAAAGTTATTGTCTGACACAGCTTAAGCCACTGAATCCTAGCGCTTTAAAGAACATGTGAGCGGAAGAAAAACCGCTTTCATCCAGCAGCTCAGCCAGCCTGATCCTATCGAGTGGGTAAAATTCGTGCTCCAGGTTATGACGCATACGTTCTTCGCCGATGTGAGTCAGACCCATCGCGCGGCAGTGTTTCAGCTGAGACTCGCGTTCGAACTGGGTCTCGGGCCTCATCAGATCCGCCAGTAACAGCTGTTTTCCCGGCTTGAGGTTACTATGAATCGATTCCAGTAGTGCCAGCTTACCACCATCGTCTGCCACAAAATGCATCACCAGCAGACACAGTGCAACATCAGCCTGATACTGGCCCGGCACCAGCGGTCCAGCATGTATGGTCACACGTGATGACAATCCGCAGTTAGTAAAATTTTGATCTGCGATGACCAGCATATCGTCAGATACATCCTGGACAATGAATGTCCAGCTCGGATTACTCTCTGCCAGCTGCAGTACTTCTTTTCCGGTCCCGGCGCCCACAATCAGGATCTCAGCCTGCTCGGGTAATACTGTCTGTAACTGTGCCTGAACCAGCTCATGTAGCAACTGATAGCCTGGCACCAGGCGCTCAATACGACTGTCGTAATGAGTTGCTTCATCCTGCGTAAAACTGGGCATGAGGCCTCCTTATCGTTCGCTGATGGTGACTGACGAATAACCGCCGGCCTGTTTTTGTACTTTGATCTGCGTCGCAACGCGTTCGGTCATTTCGGCCACATGGGAGATCACACCCACTTTACGTCCCTGCGACTGCAAAGCATCAAGCGCATCCAGCGCCACACTGAGGGTGTGTGGATCCAAAGTGCCAAACCCTTCATCGATAAACAATGAATTAATCTGAACCTGATTTGATGACAGGGAAGCCAGGCCCAGCGCCAGTGCCAGTGACACTAAAAACGACTCCCCACCGGAGAGCGTGTTTACGCTGCGCTGTTCATCAGCCATATCCCGGTCAATAATGGCAATCTCCAGAGACTGACCTATCACCGTCAGACGGTAGCGATTACTCAGGCTGCAAAGATGGTGGTTTGCATACTGCAATAAGATCCGCAGCGTCTGCGCCTGAGCCAGATTACGCATGGTTTTACCCGTGGCATCACCGAGCAAGCGATTTAGCAAATGCCAGTGTTCATACTCAGCTTGCTGAGCCTGAAGTTGCTCATACTGTTCGGCCAGATACGTTTTATTGTCTTCGTGCTGTTTTAGCACAGCATTGATGCTGACCAACTTTGCCTGGCTTTCGTCTCGTTCCTGCTGCAACTGTGCCAGCCTTGCATTAAGCTGCTCCAGACTTTGCTCAGTTGCGGGGTGAGCGCGCAGTAGCAGAAGCTCTTCACTCAGGTGCGCATGCTTGCTTTGAGCACTCTGAAAGGCCTTATGCAGCTCTTCATACGTGTGCAACTGAGTTTGCCACTGCGTTTTATCCCATTGCAGCAGTGCCTCGACTTCGTCCTCAGTCAGTGTCTCAAATTGCGCTTTTACCTCAGTAAACCAAGTTTGATAACGTGCCTGGATTTTTTCGAGCGCTTCGTGCTGCTGTTGTTGCGACTGTTGTTTGTGTGCCAGTGTCAGTGCCTGAGACTCCTGTGCCTGACGCAACTCGGCTGCATGTTGTGTAGCCTGAGTGAGCGCCGCTTCAGCGCTTTGCTGCGCGTCCAGCAATGACTGGTGCCAGTTGTCTGCACTGATTTCAAGAGGTTGTATCGCAGTACGCTCCCGCGTCAGAGCATCACCTTGCTCAGCCAGTTGCTGACCTGAGCGCACCGCTTTTTCGAGTTGCACCTGTTTATCATCACGCTGTTGATCCAGGAGCTTCGCTTGTTGTTCATCGTTACTGACTTTTTGTTGTAGCTCTGCCAGTAATGCTTGCTGGCGCAGCCTCTGTTGCACCTGCTCAGCCAGCGTTGCTATAGCATCATCAGGTGCTTGTTCAAACTGCTGCCACCATAGCGACACTGGATATAACTGTTTTACCTCTGCTAAGGCATCGTGCTGTTCAGTTTGAATGTCTGTCAGCCTGCTCTGCGCATAAGCCAGCGACTGCTCGGCGCGTTCGATCTGGTTTTGCAACAATCGCAGCTGTTCTTCCTGTTGCTGTAATTCTCGCTGGCATATCTGTTGTTGTTGCCACAGCTGTTGCTGTTTCTTGCTCAGCTGACTGTAGGTGTGTAACTTTTGGTCCAGCCGGGCCAGATATGTCTGAGGGTCGTCTGTATCACGCAACTCTGCTGGCAGTTGCGCTAAAATATCTGCAACCTGAGCGAGCTTTCTGCTGAGTTGCGCTTCATGCTGAAGCGCGGCCTGTAGCTGACCATTACACTTTTCAGCCTGGCCTACCAAATCATGATACCGCTGCTGTGTCTGCTCACGGGCCTTTTCTGCGGCCTGATATTGCGATTCAAAATCGGCTATCAGCGTCTGCCAGTGACTGTCGATATGATCCACACCATAGGGATGCTCTGTAGAGCCACACACCATACATTCCTGACCAGCAACCAGCTGAGCTCTTAAGCTGCTGACACTGTCACTGGCCCGAAAGCGCACCTGCTGGAGATTCTCCTGAGTCAGTAACACGCGTTGTCTGGTCAGTTCGTCCTGCTGCTCTGTATCTTTGAGCTGCTGCTGCAGACTATGATGCTGGTGCCTCAGGCGGTCAATATGAACACGGTGTTCCCCCTGCTCCTGCTCCAGCTCTTTGCGCTGTTGCTGACTTTGTTGCGCCTGTAATAATTGAGTCCGCTGAAATTGCAACGTCTCATAATCGAGTCCGCTTAGCTCAGATTGAGTGGCACTCAAGCTAGCCTGAACATCTGTCAGCTGTTGCTTTAACTCAGCCAGTTTGGGTGTTAGCCCTTGCTGTGCCGCTCTGTCTTTATCAACACTGATCTGAGTTTGCTGTTGTTCAGCCATCAGTTTAAGGCGTTGCTGCTGACAGCTCTGCCAGTGTGTCAACGTATTACTGGTCTGCGACCAATGCGCACTCAAATGGGTAAGCTCAGGTTCGGCTTCACAGCAAAGCTGCAATTGCGTCATTTCCTGTCGGTCAGTCTTCAGTTGCGCACTTAATTTTTCACCGCGTTGAATCAAGGTATCGTACTGCGCTTGCAGTTCATTGAGCGCCGCAGTGCTTTGTGCCAGCAGCTGTTTATTGGCTTCGCGCTGTTGATCTAATTCACGCAAAGCATGCAGGGCCGGCGCGGCAGTCTGTACCTGCTGTTTTGCCTGTGTAAGTCGAGCCTGAGCATCTTGCTCGGCACTCTGTGCAGCGCGGATCTGCGGCGTGTAATCTTGCTGTTGCAGTGTGCTGATATCCACATCTAACTGTGTTAACCGGGCGGCAATTTCTCTGGCCTGAATCCGGTTGTCCGCTATCACTTCTACCGTCTGCGCACGCCTGGCTCTATTGTAGTCATCCTGTTGCTCCGCCAGACGCTGCTGATACTTTACCTGCTCTTGCTCGGCCTGATGGCACTGTTGAGTCAGCTTTTCACAGGTTTGATACCAGGAGATCCCTTGCTCAAGGTTTTTTTCTTCCTGTCGGGCATCCGCAATAGATGTCGTCAATCCGGCAGCTTTGGCCTGGTGCTCAGCAAGCACCTCATCACTGAGTAGCGTTACGTGATTCAGCGCCTGTTTACGCTGCTCCAGCGCGTCCTGTTTCGCTTTATGGTGTTCAAAAATTGCCTTACCTATCACACTGAACTTGGCCGTTCCGGTCAGGGTCTCCAGCAGCTGTGCCCGCTCATCACTGTTCGCTTTTAAAAAGGCGGCAAACTCATGCTGCGCAAGTAAGACTGCCCGGGAAAACTGCTCAAAGTTCAATCCCAGCAGTTGCTCCAGAAGCTGTTTGGCTTCGGTGGTTTTAGTGGCAAGTATGGTGTCATCACTTACTCGTACAACCTGGTGTTCAGCTTCTTTCACTCGCCCGTTGAGCTTATTGCGAGCACGGCTGACACGCCAGCTGGCGCGGTATTGTTCACCATCCTGACCACAAAAAGTCACTTCAGCCAGGGCACAGACACAACCACGACGCAATAGGTTACGCGGATCATTGAGCTTTAGCTCATCGCCATTAAGTAACACTTTGTTTTTGGCATCTGCTTTTAAGCGCGCCGTTTTACCATAGAGCGCCAGGCAAATGGCATCCAGCAGGGTGCTTTTACCTGCGCCGGTGTCTCCCGTGATGGCAAACAAGCCGGTATCTTTGAGCGGGGGTTGAGTAAAATCGATTTCAGCATCAGCCAGCGATGCCAGATTCTGTACTTGGATCCCTAATAACTTCATACTTCCTGCTCCTGCACACTGGCCAGTACCTGCATCAGGCAATTTTGCAACGCATCAGGAACCGGTTGCTCACTGTCAATGTGTGCCTCATACGCCAATTCCAATAAGCGCATAGGCTCAAGCTTCTCGACCTGACCCAAGTCTTCGAAGTAAGGGGTATCCATAGACTGTTGTGTTGTACTGATCCGCTCGATACCACAAAAGTGGACACGTTTGTCAGTCAGCGCCTGCTCAATCTTAATGCGGAACTGGCTATCCGTGTCACTGGCATTAAGTCGCAGTCTTAGGTAAGGCGTCGCTTCGGGCTTGTCTTGATAATCAGAGAGGTCCAGCTCACTTAGCAAATCAAGTAATTCATCCAAGGTGGCGCCGCCGCGCTCAGGGAGCAAAATAACCGGCTTAAGGCGAGGAACGTCAAGGGGCTTTACACCACTGAGGGCATTGTCGGAAAACTCCACCAGCAACACCTGATGTCGATAGTTGCGCTCCGAAAATGACATGGGTAAGGGTGTCCCACAGTATCGAATGGATTCACTGCCCGCAACTTTTTGTGCTTTATGCAAATGCCCCAGCGCCACATAATCGGGGCGCTCACCAAACACACTCGCAGTTATGGCATCGAATCCACCTATCGTGATGTTGCGCTCAGAGTCACCTGAAATACTGCCCCCTTTTGCATGTAAATGGCCCATAGCCAGAACCGGATGTTGGTCATCCAGGCTTTGATATGCAGCATGATAAGCACGCTCTACGCCCTGCTGATACGCCAGCGGGTCGTCGGGTTGGCTGTCCAGATCGGCACTGCGCAAAAAAGGCATGGCCACAACTTGTAAAGTGCCCTGTTCGGTTGCGAGGGTTTTGATCACATCCTGAGGATTATGCTTATCAAAGCGACCCACCA
Source organism: Pseudoalteromonas rubra (assembly GCF_005887115.1). Taxonomy (GTDB): domain Bacteria; phylum Pseudomonadota; class Gammaproteobacteria; order Enterobacterales; family Alteromonadaceae; genus Pseudoalteromonas; species Pseudoalteromonas rubra_F. Next base: position 128,321 of record NZ_PNCJ01000005.1, read on the forward strand.
CATGGGTATCAAACTGACTCAGTAACGGCTTGGCTGTTTCTATTCGATTAGCAGAATCATGATTGCCTGCAGTGATCACAATATGCAGGCCGGGGTTGCTCATTTTTACACGCTTTATGAACGTATATAGCTGCTGCTCTGCCATAGCGGAGGGCGTAGCACTATGATAGATATCGCCACTGACAATTAAAACATTGATTTGATAAGAGGTGAGTGTGTCGCACAGCCAGTCGAGAAAAAACTGATGTTCAGCGTGACGGCTGTGCTCGTAAAACTGTTGACCCAAATGCCAGTCGGATGTGTGTAAAACCTTCATGCAGCGTTCCTTAACCTTAATGTCGGTTAATATACACTGCTTAGGCGAAGAGGTTAATGGCTGAGTTGACGCCAGGCGTAAATCACGACAGGAATCACCAGTAACCAAAGTGCTCTTAGATAACGATTGTGTTTGCCATGTAATCGTTTCAGTGCCGATTTTTCGTTACACGCGGCCACTTTATCAACGTAAAAATAGCCGTTATCTAGATACTCTTTACAGTTCTGTTCGTCTGCCGGTATGGCAACGAGTTTCTCATGTTTTTTTAGTATGTAGAAATCCATACTGCTCACCACATTTTAAGCTAAACGGGTACTTAGTACAGAGCAAAACCAACGCCAGTTTTACTCGCCGATTGAAAAGTCCGCGATTTTACTGGGAATTTAGTTCCGATTTCAACCATTGAATTTGGCTTTTTTAATTTATTTGTAAAATAGAGACAATAAATTTGCAAAATGGGAACTTGGCACGAAAATTTATTGTCATTTTGACACACTGACCATGTCACTTTTACATGCCAAGAATGCAGACCTTATAAAGCCCTCAGCACTTTCATTCAATTGCATCACAAGCTTAACCAATGCAAAACTAAATGCGTTCACTGCATACTGATTATTTTAATCTGGATAACAAGGGCAGCAGTAAAATAACAATAATCGGAACCAATTCGCGATATGATAGAACCCAAAGACAACCAAGGGGGACCACATGAAGGATCGGCTGATTGCCGCACTGGCATTAATTTGGGCAAACACCGCAATAGCGCACCAGATAAAAGCCGCGATGACAACAGTACTGATTGACCCAAATAGTGAGCAGCTCGAACTCATGCATCGATTTTATTTGCACGATACAGAACATGCGGTTGAGAAACTATTTGGTGAAAAGGCTAACCTATTTCAAAACGCATCAGACAGAGCCCGCTTTGCCGAGTATGTGCATAATACTGTGGCGCTTAAAGATGAAAACGGTAGAACCATACCCCTTGCCTTGTACAGCGGTAGCATAGACGGACAGTTTTTCTGGGTCACCCAACGTGCACCCATGCCCGATGTGTTGAATCGCCTGCAAATGCGTCATGATGCGCTTAGGGATGTCTGGTCAGAACAGGTCAACATGGTCAACTTCAAAACACAGGACACGGTCCACACTTTGCACTTTAACGGCGCTGATGGCTGGTTGTGGGTGAATTTTTCTAAGTAACCAAGCATTTTTTAGCACCAATCGCGCTAAAGTAGGGGAGGATTTTTTCATCGAAAAAAACATGTTCCCTTTGAATACCAGTACAATCTCCCTTTCTACATTACGAAAGCATGACCCAGTCACAACCAGGTTTAATTTCAAGGTTAGTATTAATATCTGGCCAGTGTGCGGCGTCAGGGCAACCAGCATTTTGCACAGCTGGACCCGATCAACCTGGCGCCCGAGCTGACTTACCAGAGATGAGCATCAACCAAAACAAGGCGCTCACAACTGAGCTGGCAGTTGCTCTGATAAACAAGGCTTTTTTGTCGCCACGCTTTCATCCCGTGGCGACCTGTTATCTTAGCGTGCAATCTGACAAAGCGCTTTACCTTGCTCAGCCTGCTTGCTGCCACAATCCAGAAACACCTGACCCTGAGTGTTATAAAACTGTCCCTGCCATTGGTTGTCTTTTTCCAGCTTAATCGTGATATAACCGAATTCGCCCTGAGTATTGCCTTGTGCTCGCTTGCCATCAATCTGAGCACTGAACCCGCTATTTGCGCCGGTTGAACTCAGGCTGACGCCACTGTTACCGACCACCAACTGAGGCGGACGGCCGCTACCCTTGCCAAAAGCCAGAGACTGGTAAATATGCATATGCCCCGACAGGGACAAGCTGACCTCGGGCGGCAACTGCTGTGACAGGGTGGTTTTTAATGCTGTTTGCAGCATATCCGTAATCGAGGGTGTGCCAACCGGCCCGCTTTGTCCCCACAGCGGTCTGTGCGTCATCATCCATAACGGGGTTTTGACCCGCGACGCGAGGTGTTGTAATTGCGAATACTGGTCGCGATACTGGCGCGTAAGGGTTTGCGGCGAGCGTGAGTCGCAGGCATTGGCCGAATCCATCACCCACAAAGCCAGAGAGTCCAGTTCAAGCAGGTAAGGGTCTATCATCACAATATGCTCGCTTGCCTCACTGGGCGGCTGGCTGAACTCGCCCTGATAAGGACAAGACAGCTGTGCAATGCCGCCGGGTAAGTCTGAACCTGGTCCCAGAAAATAAAACCAGCCCGGACCTGCGCGGCTGCATAGTTCATGATTGCCTCGGGCAAATACCCAGGGAGCGCTGGCCAGCAAAGACTTAGCGGGGGCGAATAAATCGGCATACCAGCTCTGCCAGGTATCTGGCTTTGGACTGCCGCTGGCATTTTGCGAGTAATAGGTTTCGGTTAGACCGCATGAAGGGCCACCATAGCCGCCATCTCCCGCATCATAAGCATAAATGTCTTTGCTGATACTGCCTGACGTACCGCGATAGTTGAAGTCTCCCATATGCAGGATTAACTGCTTAGTTTGCTGTGCTCCAAGCTCTGCTAGTTGAGCAAAAGGCTGTGCAGCACTTGCCCCTTCACACACAGAGCTTTTACAGCCCGAATCACCAAACACCTGGACATGCTCTGGTGCCAGGGTAACTGGCGCCAGTTCAATATCACCAAAAGAGAGGCGATACTGAGTATCCGGATTGATCACGGCTTCACAGACCGTCACCGGAAAATTATCTGGATCCGGATTTAATCGTCTGGCCCGGGCTTTTATCGCCTCCCCACCTGAGGGCAGCAATTGCGGGCATTGCTGATCTGTGATGTGTGCACCATCGACTATGGCTCTGGCATAGATTTGCACATCACCTTTTTGCGTGGGCGCGAGCATGGTATAAGCAGCATAGACTTGCGGGTCATTAGCGGCACTGTCTGCAGTGCCCATACACCCTGAGAGTAAAACAAACAAAGGGAGAATATGTTTGCGCATTGTTTTTCCTTTATTGCGGCTCCGTTAGCTCCCTTAGTGTAGACCACATTAAGGCGGTAATTATATTACCGCCTGTTTCAGTTAGTTTAGCGAGGTACATTATGGTGTGTGTAGCGCTCCACCAGTTGGTCGATACCAGGGCGCAATCTTTCTATCACCCCATTAAAACGTGCCAGTTGTACCGCATCAAACAACCCCTTGCGCAACAAAAAGTGAACCTGATTGTTGTGGACCGGATAGTCCCATATATAGACGTTCTTTATGCCAAGTTTACGCGCCATAAACCGCCCAAGGATCTCGTCTTCAACAATGAAATCGACGCGCTGTTTAGCCAGCATCTCGACACGCTGAGTGCTGCCAGAAATCCCCACCAGCAGATGCCCAAAACTGGGGCTTTCGGCGAGGTTTTTAAGCTCTTCGCCATAGTAAGAGCCAATACTTAAACCTATCCGGTACCCCAGACGCAACAGCGCTTTTAAATCTATGGCCATACGAGGCTGACGAAGAGAAAAGAGCCGCATTTTTTCCCACCGATAGGGGGCTGAAAACACCCCCAATTCGGCACGCTCCTGCACATAGCTAACCATCAGCAATACATCGACGGTTCCCTTACCCAGTTGATCTAAACTACGGGCAGATGTGGGCAGACGCAAAAAGCGCGGACAGATATTCAGTTCGGCAAACACTTTGCGGGCAATCTCTACATCCAGCCCATATGCACCGCGCTCATCAACAGCAGTAAGCGGCGGCCAGTCTGCAACAACACCAATTTTCACTTCGCTGGCACATGACTGCTGCGCATGAACCTGCGACCCATAAAACACCCCCCCCAAAACAAGAAAGCACCACACTCTGAGATACAACCTGATACCAATCACTCTCGCCTGCTTATTCACTGACCTTGGTCTTTTAGTTATAGCCATTATCGCGGCAGTTTTAAATCAAAGGGGCAAGTTTGGCCGCAATGCGTATTCAATGTAATATTTTTGTTATATAAAATTAACACAAACGCGTTTAAATACCGCCCAAAAATGATAATTAGAGTATTTACTTATGAGCCTATCCCGTCGCGAATTCTTTAAAACCAGTATGATGCTGTCCACCGTTCCCCTCACTCTGGGATTGAGTGGCTGTACCTTTTCCCAAAGTCCATTCAGCCATGGTGTAGCCAGTGGCGACCCGTTAGATGATCGGGTGATCTTATGGACCCGCATTACCATTCCGCCCGAGGTGCAGGAGCGGGTTGATATGGCCACGCTCAGCGTCAAAGTGCTCTGGCAGGTCTCAGAAGATCCGCAGTTTTCTGAACTTGTTGCAGAGGGCTTTGAGATCACCGACGGACAGCGCGATTTCACCGTTAAGGTTGATGCCAGCGGACTTGCACCCGATACCCGCTATTATTATCGCTTTATCATCGATGAGCTGGATAAGCCCATCACCTCGCCGACAGGGCGCACCAAAACTCTGCCGGCCTACGATGTTAGCCAGGTAAAACTGGCCATGACGTCGTGCTCGCACTTTAGCTATGGGTATTTTAATGTGTATGCCCGCATCTCAGAAATTGACGACCTGGATGCGGTGCTACACCTGGGTGACTACTTGTACGAATACGGTAATAAAGATGTCTACCGTAATCCGTTCCTTTGGAACCGCAAAGTTCAGCCAGCTCACGAAATGGTGACGCTGGACGACTACCGGATTCGCCATGCCTGCTATAAAACCGACGAAGATCTGCAAACCCTGCATCAGACCCACCCGATGATCTGTATCTGGGATGACCATGAATTTACCAACGACACCTGGTCGGGCGGGGCAGAAAACCACAATGACGACGAGGGCGACTGGCAAACCCGTAAAGCCGCCGCAATTAAAGCCTATTATGAGTGGATGCCGATCCGTGAACCGAGTGACAACAACCGAGAGCGATCGTATCGCCGCTTCCAGTTTGGATCTTTGCTGGATCTGAATATGCTCGACACCCGTTTGATCGGCCGCGATCAGCAAGTTGAGATCAAAGATCCGGCGCGCCTGGATGAGTCACGCACTTTGCTGGGCTACGAACAGGAACAGTGGCTGTACGACAACCTGTTTGAGGCCAAGCAAAACGGCGTGCAGTGGAAGCTGCTGGGCCAACAGGTACAGATGATGCAAATTCAGATGCTGGGCAAACCCATCAATGGCGACGCCTGGGATGGTTACCCGGCTGCACGTCATCGTTTACTTGATTTTATTGAACAAAACCAGATAGATAACGTGGTATTCTTAACCGGAGATGTGCACTCTTCGTGGGCCGCAAACATCTGTAAAAACCCCTATGACTGGCACGAATACAACCGCTTTACCCACGAAGGGGCCATTGCGGTAGAGATCGTCACCTCGTCGGTCACGTCACCATCAATTCCGGTGCCGGGCCTGCAACAGCTGGTAGGCGATGTTGGTAAAATTCTGATCCCGGAGAATCCCCACATCCGCTATATCGACCTGGCCAATCGCGGTTTTGTAACCCTGGACATCACTCAGGATGAACTAAACGCCAGCTGGCACCACGTGCCGTTCGTCGGCTTTAAGAATGATCAGTCGCACATTGGCAAGCGCTTTACCGTCAAGGCCGGCAAAGCCAAGCTGGTTTAATCGCATCACAAGTGGCACTTTTGCGTTATCAGGTAGCATCAGTGCCACTTTGTGGCCTTATCCGGCTTTGCGCCTGAGTCATATACTACCAAGCGACGCATGCTTCACGTTCCACTTGCTGGTATGGCAGTGTATTCAAGTAGATCCCGCATCAAGTGCGGATGACTGGTTGTGTTTGCTAGTTTGTGCGTTACTCGCTTAGTCCCCATGCACGATAAATGGCAGTTGTGTCTTAAGTAAGGCTTTATTGAACCTTTGGCAAATTCATATTTTCACTCAACTTTACTCACATCTCCGTCATTCCGGCCTCACCTTCGTCATCCAGGTCTCACCTTCGTCATCCCGGCCTTGAGCCGGGAACCACCGACAGCAAAACGGTGACTGACCGGAGCAAAGCTCCAAAACAAAAAACAAAAAACAAAAAAAACTAAAAATCATAGACATACAACAAACCTCAAACTTTTTTCAAAAAACTTCCTTGAAAAGCGTTTACCCCGGCCATAGATAGGTTTGTGAGGACGCCGGAAGGGTCTCAAACCAAACTAAGACTTTGTTTTAAAAGTCTTTATTGAAGTAATGTTAGAATTAAAAATCCGCTGTTTACTGGTTTATTGCAAAGAGTAAATGGCTTAATTATCGCTTTATGAGGATATGATTATGCGTACAGTAGATTTATCACCCCTTTATCGTTCATTCATCGGCTTTGACCACCTGGCATCTATGATGGATGCGGCGCAGCGTAGCAGCGAGAAACAACCAAGCTATCCGCCATACAACATCGAAGCCTTAGCTGAAGATAAATACCAAATTACCATGGCGGTGGCCGGCTTTACGGAGCAGGAGTTGTCGCTTGAATCGGAAAATAACACGCTGACCGTCAAGGGCGAGAAGCAAAACAAAGAAGACAAAACCGACCGTAAGTTTATTCACCAGGGCATTGCCGAGCGCAACTTTGAGCGCAAATTCCAGCTGGGCGACCACGTAAAAGTGATAGGCGCAGAGCTTGAGAACGGCTTGTTATTGATTGACCTGGAGCGCGAAGTACCGGAAGCGTTAAAGCCAAGAAAAATTGAGATTGGCACCGGTAAGTTGCTAGAGAGCAAATAAAACACTCACTCCCTTTTCCTTGTATTACATTGTTGAATTCCCACTCGCCGCCCGCAAGGGCGGCTTTTTTGTATGTTGTATCAGTAGCACCACACTCTGTAAGCATGTGTAACTGGCACACCGTGAAATGTGTTCCATACTTGCTCTCGGAAACCATAATCCGGGAGGATAATTATGCTGGACTCAACCCCACAAACCACCAAACAAGACACCACCTTTGTGCAAAGCTATGGCATACACACGGGCTTTGTACCACGCTCTCAACTGATAAAGAAAAACTGGATGCTTGCAGGCGATGACTATGCCAAATTGCAGGGACACTGGCACGATAACGCGCTTACTGCCATTTATGGCAACTATTTTGTGGTAGAAAAAATTAACGGCGTTGAGGTTAGCGATGCCCAGGCACTGGCTACACTTGAGGAGTTGAGCCGGGTAACACTGGCGCAGCAAATTGGCCCGCAGTATAGCAATAACATCAGCTTTTTTGCCTCTGACCGCAGTGTCGGCTGGGAATACCCCATACTCACCCCAGCACAGGCCAAAGAGATCAGCACCAGCCTGGATGTAATAGCCTACAACAAGGTACTGCGCTATGCGTTTGCCTCAGCTTATGCGTACAGTCTGGAACCCGGTGGCACCTTTGCTTACAATGATGAACCGCTATACCAGAAGTTAATGCTTACCAATGGTAAACTCGAGATCATAGATACATTACTGAATGTAGACGGCGTCTATGCCTTTGCCGTTAAAGTACCCGCCATTGCCTCTGAAGGCCTAGAAGAAGAAGTGATCATTGCCTACAAGGGCACCAACCCCTTTAACACCGGCGACCTGTACGAAGACGTTAAACTGTTTTTTGCCAACCTGGCCGAAACCGACATCGCCTGGCAGCGCACCGCCTTTGAATTTTGCCAGCGCATTTTGGAACAATATCCAGCCAATCAGGCATCTGTTGCGCCTGGTTATCAGGTACCCGAAGCGTCAACCAGCCACAATGTAGTTTTAACTGGCCACAGCCTGGGCGGTTATACGGCAGTCGACTCCGGCGTGCGCACTGGCATTCAGACCCGGGTTTTTGCTTCCCCCGGCACTAAGATCATCGACACTTACGCCCGTTATTTCGCCAACACCATGCGTCTGCGTAATGTGATCAACTTCCGCACCGACTATGACCCCATTTCGTCCTCAGCGCTGCGCCACGATGAAAACGAAGTCGAATTCCCGGCTTTCCCGGGCAACAACCTGTTTGTGAATCATTCGCTGGAAAATATGATCAAGGAGCGTCTGATCCCGCTCTACCACAACTGGCAAGACCCAACAGCTCGCCCAAGCCAGCTATTCATCACCCCGGACGCCAGCACAGGCGCAGGCCTAAAATCCCGCACAAATGTTTGGGGGTCCACTACAAAAGGCGATTAAGTATCGCCTTTTGTCAGTGGACGCGAGCCCCGGACGGGCGAGCCGGACCTGCACTACAAGGACGTACTTTACTCATAACCTACCCTAAACCGACGATTAAGTATCGTCGCAGGCTCGGCGTCCCCGCTTGAGGAGATGAGCGCATGGACCTACATGGACGTAGGGAAGTAGAACAATGCAGGAGCATATTGTCGAGATGCGCGATGGACGCAACTACAGGGACGTACTTCACGCCTGCACCAACCCTAAGCATTCGCGTTGCTTTTAATCAGACCCCGGCTCGCTGACCGGGGTGACGGTGTGTGTATCTCGAGCACAAATGGGCGCAACTCAGGTGTTGCATGTCCAGTTCAAAGCTAAAAAACAAAACCAATTAAAATCAGATAGATAGGAGAGATCTCAAACTTTTTTCAAAAAACTTCCTTGAAAAGCGTTTACCCCGGCCATAGATAGGTTTGTGAGGACGCCGGAAGGGTCTCAAACCAAACTAAGACTTTGTTTTAAAAGTCTTTATTTAAGTAACATTAGAATTAAAAACCCGCTGTTTACTGGTTTATTGCAAAGAGTAAATGGCTTAATTATCGCTTTATGAGGATACGATTATGCGTACAGTAGATTTATCACCCCTTTACCGTTCATTCATCGGCTTTGACCACCTGGCATCTATGATGGATGCGGCGCAGCGTAGCAGCGAGAAACAACCAAGCTACCCGCCATACAACATCGAAGCGTTAGCTGAAGACAAGTACCAAATTACCATGGCGGTGGCCGGCTTTACGGAGCAGGAGCTATCGCTTGAGTCGGAAAATAACACGCTGACCGTTAAAGGCGAGAAGCAAAACAAAGAAGACAAAACCGACCGTAAGTTTATTCACCAGGGCATTGCCGAGCGCAACTTTGAGCGCAAATTCCAGCTGGGCGACCACGTCAAAGTGATTGGCGCAGAGCTTGAGAATGGCTTGTTACTGATTGACCTGGAGCGCGAAGTACCGGAAGCGTTAAAGCCAAGAAAAATTGAGATTGGCACCGGAAAACTAATTGAAGGCTAACACCTGAAGAGTAGTAATTACTCACCCTTTTTTCCTTGTATTACATTGTTAATTTCCCATCAGCCGCCCGAGAGGGCGGCTTTTTTGTGTCTGCTAATTACGCGACACTTCGAGTATAACTGCCTATAAATACGGTAAATTCATACTATAAAACGCATGCCACGGCGTCTTTTCGCTGCTATTTTGATGTAGAACATGGTCAGCGACGATCCACAGAACTTAGATTGATTTTTGCGTAGGGAGTTGTGATGCTGGCGACCACTAAGGTAAAGCTGTAAGCCATTGAACGTGAAGAAGGAGGTGCAATGCTCGACCTAAGTTTTATCCATCTGTCGGCTTTTTATGAGCTCACTGCGCTGGTGGTATTGGCCGCCACGTTGGGGTTTATTGGCGTGTTACTTCGCCAGCCCATGATTGTGAGCTTTATTGCCGTGGGGGTGGTTGCCGGGCCTTCGGCTTTAAACATCGTTCAGTCTCATGAACACATTGAGCTGCTGGCCGAACTGGGCATTGCAGTATTGTTATTCCTGGTAGGCCTTAAGCTCGATCTGAAACTCATTCGTACACTTGGGCCGGTGGCACTGGCTACCGGGCTGGGGCAGGTTGCATTTACCTCCGCCATTGGCTTTTTACTCGGTAAAATGCTGGGGCTGGATACCGTTACCTCCTTGTATGTTGCCGTTGCGCTGACCTTTTCCAGTACTATTATTATCGTCAAACTGCTGTCGGATAAACGCGAAGTAGACTCTCTCCATGGGCGTATCGCCGTGGGCTTTTTGATAGTCCAGGACTTAGTGGTGGTGCTGGCGATGATGGTGCTCTCAGCCCTGGGCATAGGCGCACAGTCGGGTGGCACACACTCGGCGCTGGCGCAAATAGGCAGCGTAATGCTGTATGGGTTGATCATGCTTGCGTTCGTGCTGGTGTTTATCCGTTATATGGCCACTCCACTGGTCAGCCGCATCGCCCGCTCTAAGGAATTATTGATCACCTTTGCCATCGGCTGGGCGACGTTACTGGCGGCAATTGGCAGCCAGCTGGGCTTTAGTAAAGAGCTGGGCGGCTTGCTGGCAGGAATATCTTTGGCATCTACTCCATTCAGAGAGGCCATTGTTGCGCGCCTTGCCTCGCTGCGCGACTTTCTGCTGCTGTTTTTCTTTATTGCCTTGGGCACCCAACTGGATCTGAGCCTACTTGGCTCTCAGGTGTTCCCGGCGCTGATATTGTCGCTGTTTGTACTCATTGGTAACCCTATCATTGTGATGGTGATCATGGGGCTGATGGGCTATCGCAAACGCACCGGCTTTCTGGCCGGGTTAACCGTGGCGCAGATCAGTGAGTTTTCTCTTATTTTGATGGCCATGGGATTGACGCTTGGCCATGTTTCGGCCGACTCTCTGGGGCTGGTCACGCTGGTGGGACTTATTACCATTGCCATGTCGGTGTATATGATCACTTACTCTCATGGATTGTATAACAAGCTGGAGCGCTGGCTGGGCGTGTTTGAGCGCGAAAAACCATTCCGAGAAGAAACGCTCGAAAGCCAGCCATCATCAGAGCAAGCCTATGATGTGATCCTGTTTGGGCTTGGCCGCTACGGCAAGGCGCTGGCCCACTACCTGCAAAAAGAAGGCTTCAAGTTGCTGGCAGTAGACTTTAACCCCGACGAAGTCAGGCGCTGGCGTAACGACGGCCACTTAGTGATGTATGGCGATGCCAGCGATCCGGCGTTTGTGAACGACCTGCCGCTGCAGGGCGTAAAGTGGGTGGTGTCGGCCATGCCACAGCATGATTTGGGCGTAACCCATGAAGATCCGCGCCTGGCACTGATAGACGGCCTGAAACAACAACACTATAGCGGCGGCATTGCCATTTCTACCCAGCACCAGCACGACCAGCCACTGCTGGAAGAAAAAGGCGCTACACTGGTACTGATGCCATTTCATGATGCCGCCGAGCGGGCGGTAGAGCGGGTAAAGGCGGCAACACCAGCCAGCGCCCAGTTAGAGGTAAATAATGAGACGATTTAACAAGATATTATGTGTGGTGGACCCGGAAGCAACCATGGACACCGCTGTGGTGCAAACCCTCAAGCTGGCGCGCGATAACCAGGCCGACGTTACCTTTATCTCGGTATTAAAGGAGGCCAAGCACTGGCGCGCCTTCTTTACCAGCAAAGAAGAGTACGCCAGCCAGCTAGAAGAGCTGATCGCCAATAAGCGGGCCGCCATTGAAGCCAAGATCAAAGCGCTGGACTCAAACCAGGATCCCGCCATCATAGTGTGCACCGGGATCGGCTTTATTGAGATCATCAAGCGCGCGGTGGATGATCAGTACGACCTGGTGGTCAAATGCGCCGAAGACGCAGACTGGATGGATCGCATGCTGGGCAGTGAAGACATGCACTTACTACGTAAATGCCCCTGTCCGGTGCTGATGCTTAAACCCGGCCAGCTCGATGCCTTTGGTAAAATTCTGGCTACGGTCGACGTGAACGACAGCTTCAGAGAGCTGGATGATGAACAGGTGCAGGACAAACTCAATCAGGCCGTGATGGAGTACAGCGTATCGTTAAGCCTGCCTGAGCTGTCTGAGCTGCATGTGGGCAGCGCCTGGGATGCTTATGCCGAAGACTGGCTGCGCTACGGCACCTTTGCACATCAGTCGGACGAACAGGTGGATGACTATGTAGAGCAGGGGCGCAGAGACTGTGCCACTAAGCTGGCCCGGCTGGTGACAAAAATGGACGCACTGTTTGACAAGTCAGCCGTTCAGTACCTTCAACCCAAACTACACCAGGTCAAAGGCAAAGCCAGCAAAGAGATCCCCCTGCTGGCCCAAAAACACCAGATTGACTTAATCGTGATGGGCACCGTAGGGCGTGTCGGTATTCCGGGTTTGATAATCGGCAACACCGCCGAGTCCATTCTGGAACAAACCCAGTGCTCGGTACTGGCCATTAAACCTAAAGGTTTCCAGACCCCAATTAAATAACCCGCGAGGGTGACCCACAGGTCCACCCACTGACGAGTCGGTGGACCATTTTTCCGTATCACTTTTCACTTCGCTAACACCAATACTGATTTAGGGCTTTCTCCCTCGTACAAACATCCGGCACTCACTGGGTAAAATCCATCCCATTGTCAGCCATCATAAAATACCGTTTAATAAGGGCATAAAGCCCCATACCAGACTTTTGCGGGGTTAAGCAGTTTAAAAGGAATCCAAGAGCTGCGAACTTACTTCAAAGATCTTAAAAAAGAGGTCGATAAATTTGTTGGCAAGAAACCGAACCTGAAAAATTACAAACGCTTGCCTGGCTGCTCGGCCCATTGCCCTACCTGCTAAAAGACGCCCATTATAAGGATGAGCAGGAACACAGAGTAATCGTCACGCATCTGGACTATGGTGCAAAAGAAATTAAGAGCGAAGACCCCGACTTTGCCAACGGCACTGCGCCACGCTTATATCTGGAACTACACAGAGACGATCATCTGGCGCCGATTGAGTACGTGACGCTCGGCCCCAAAGCGCCCAACAAAGAGATGATGGCACCGTACTGGCGCCACCAATTAGCCAGTAAATTTTCTACAAAGCTGGATATTCACCCCTCGCGCTGCGCTTATAAATAGTGCGAGGCATCTTCGGTGTTTGTAGTCGGGCGTTTGGCACGTTCGACCACCAGCAAACCACAAGCGACGGCGGCAGGTAGCCACATGGCCAGCCGGGCTCTGAGTAGCGCGGGTTCCATGCCCTGACGGCGGGCGCTGTGCATGAGTGCCTGTTCAAACGACATCGCCTGACCACAATGACTGAGTAAATCCGCCTGCCAGTGGGTGAGCGGCTGGGTGATCAGCCGGTAGTTTTGCCGGGTCAGGGCGATATAGCGGGTTTCTCTGCCAGGCAGAGTGTGCGGCTGAGCATTTTCTAACTGCTCAACCAGGGGCAGCAAATCATAATCACTGACCAGCAAACGCAGGCACGGTGGCACCACCAGATTGAGCGAAGCGCCGCCGCCCAGCAGTTCAAATTCATTCAATACCAATTCGGCTGGGGGGGTGTTTTCCAGTCCTTCGGCCAGCAGCACCTCCGCTTTGGCACGCTCGAACCGGGCCAGCTCCACGGGCACATCGAACATAGCGCGCTGTTTGTCGTCGAACTCCCCCTGCGGCCGGGTATTAGCCAGAAAACTGACAAACGATTTACCCAGCGTATGCAAAGTGAATGACCGCGACGGTAAGGTCACGATATACGCCTTGGCAAACACCTCAAAGACGTCATCGCCCATAAAAGCGCAGAGCAGGGCAAATTCCCCTTTAAGGCACTCTACCAGTCGCATAACGTAGCCAGCGGCATAGATATCCACCCGACGCTCGGCAGGCAACTGTGGGGTCGATTTAACACACTGTTCAAGTGTCAGGCCATCACGCTGACCTGCTGTGAGCAACTTTTCGGGTAAGTCGCCACGAGAAATTAAAACGTGAGACAACCAGTGCTGCAATTGGCTGAGTTGTGGGGTTGAGTACGTCATTTTGCTACCGGTTTTAAGCTGTGTGCCAGGTCTGTATTTTGATGCATTTCCCGTACCACAGGCGTTGAAAATTTCGCCATATCGCTCTGGTGCACGGCCTGCGCGGGCATCTCGCCCTTGAGAACCTGCTTTGCCTTATTCAACTCCGCCACCAGGGTGTCAAATGGCGGAATATTGGCGTCCCATTCCAGTAAAGTCGACACGCCGCCGGTCAGCTGTTGCGCCAGCGCATAAAGCGTCCAGACTTGCTGCGGTACAGGCTGGTCGTGGGTATCAATCAGGCAGTCGCCGCAATCGCTGGGGCCCGCCAAATGGATCTGCACGATCTGCTGGTGGGGCAGGGCACGAATATACGCCTCAGGATCAAAACCATGATTAAACGCACTGACAAACACATTATTGACGTCGAGCAAAATACCACAACCGGTGGCATTCACCAGCTCGGTAAAGAAAGCCGGTTCGCTCAGGCTGGAATGACAATACTCCAGGTAGGTAGACGGGTTTTCCAGCACAATCGGGCGCTCCAGCACTTCCTGCACTTGCTTAACCCGGCGGATAACATGATGGAGACTTTCGTCCGTCAGGGGCATAGGTAAAAGGTCGTGGCTATTTACCCCGGCCACGCCAGTCCAGCACAGATGATCCGACACCCACGCTGGCTGCACAAAGTCGCTCAGTGCTTTGAGCTTATTCAGATAGGTAAAATCAAGCGGATCTGTGCTGCCAATGTTCATCGACACGCCATGCATCACCATAGGGTAGTGTGCTCTGAGTGTTTCCAGCACGTGACGGCCATAGCCAAAATTGTCTATGTAGTTTTCGCTGATGATCTCAAACCAGTCCACCGGCTTTTTTACCGTGTTGTGGTCAATGCTCATCAGCTCAGGATAATGCTGACTGCGCAAGCCAACCCCAAATCCTAAGTTCCCGGTATGAGAAAAAGAGGCCGCAGCATCGCGCCGCGCCTCCTCAGTATGGTTATCTGACATGGCGCTTCCTTATGTTGAAGGCGGCAGTGCCAGACGAATATCATCCACTTCTGGTGGCGCAGGGATTTCACCGGTCTGCTCATTAACCAGATTGTTGGCATTACAATACGCCTGCCAGGCAATCTTGTATACCGCGTCCCCTTCTTTATAGGGCATTGGCGTAGTGTCATCAGATGAGTCGCAATCCTGCTGTGGGTCGCCGCCATCAGGCGTGATGTAGCTGATAGGTGTAAAGTTGTTGTGTTTATCAAAACTAAACAGCTGCATTTTATAGCCGTCGCTGTCGTCGGCAGGTAAGGATGGGAATAACTGCGACGCCGAAATAGGCACAGCACACCCACCCAGGTTATTACACTTGTTGTCGGCCGGCGCACTCTTTATGCCTTTAGCGCCACTGGCACCACAGCTGCCACCCGGTGTGGTGCTATGAACAAAACCACAGCCGCCCTGGGCTTTACAATCATTTGAACCTTTACAGCTATGGAATACCTGAGCCGGCGGCAAACCAACATTATCAGAGGTGTAACTCATCCCCTGGCAGGCATGGTACAACACGCCTTCTTCCTGCGGTGCAATGCCAGTCACCAGATCCGGTGCCATCCCAGTCGTGGCCCAGCAAATTGAGACACGGTCACCAGAGCCACCCATTGCAGGCCCGGGGAACTCATCGGTTTTCCCTGACCAGTAGCGGTCCAGCGCGGTTGTCAGGCCTTTAATGGTTCCGACTGCCGACTGGCTGAACAGCAGGTGGGTTTCCACCTTGCTTTTTTCTGTGCTGCTGAGATTGTTCAGTGCAGCAACGATCTCATCAACCCCAGGTAAGTCTGGGTGCTGCTCTTTTGCTTTATCACAGGCACCCGGGTTCAGCATTTCCCTGTTCCAACGCTTGCCTTCGGCATGCCAGTCTTTCCAGGTTAGGTATCTCTCTTCTTCTGAGCGACTGGGATCACTGTATTTAACGATCAATTCCAGTGTTTGCTTAAAGATCAGGAAATGATCTTTGCGCTTATTCATGATCCGTGCACACGCCGATCCTGAGATAGGTGTACCCGGGTAATCCGCTTTAAGTGCGTTCTCATCAGGCTGATACTTCTCTTGCACGGTATGCGTATCTTCGGCCTTTTGGGCAAATAAAGTGCTCAGGGCTTTTTGTGCCCACGCTTCATGACTCCATTTTTGACAGATTGTTTCAACCACGCCCTGACCTTCGCCCTGATCGGTAATGGCATTGATGTTGTTGATAAGTTTAACTTTGAGCTCGTCGTGGCGAGTATCATCCAGCTCTGGTGAATTCAAAGACCCGTCAACGCCAGGAAATTGTGCCTGGTACGCGTCATCGCCGGGACGTACGTTAAAGTAGTCTCTTTGCACCGGCGTTGACCCTAACAGCGCATCAAGCAAAGACGTGCCATCGTCATACTGGATTTGCAGATAGTTCCAGTAGCACAGGTACATATGGCCGATAGAGCCAAACAGCGGCAGGTCGGTTTCAGTGTAGCTGGGTTGCCACCAGTCAAACGGGGCATTTTCAAAGTACTTGGGACGACCATCTGCACCGGGCTTGAGGTACTGGGGCGCAATAATTTTTTGCGCGTCTTCTTCGGTTTCTTCAATCAATAAAAACAGCAGCGCCTGCTCTTTGTTAAGCTCCGTCGCATTCACCCTGAGGTCCTGCAAACTTTCACCCTTAAAGTGGGCTTTAAAGTAATCCCTGACTTCAGGACTAAGCTTATTCAGATCGCTGTCGCAGTCATTAAAATCCAGAATGTGCGGGATCATGGTCTGATTGTTGTAACACTGCCAGCCATATTTCTTATCGATCAGTGCCTCACTGGTAAAAGTCGGTGTAAGTCCGATCTTGCTGGCCATGTTAGAAGCCAGTTGCAGGTGCAGCATTTCTTCAACAAACACACTGTATACACCATTGAATACTTGCTCGTTGACTGTTAAGACATCCGTCGGTGTCGGCTTCACTACGGCGTCATATTCATCGAATCGCCCCTTTGGCACCGTACCAGCTGTTGCTGCCAAACCAGGCCACCAACGTCCCGGATATAACCCGGAGTTGTCACCAATCTGGTGCATCCCATAAATGGAGTATAGGCCGGTCATATACAGGGGAATGGTAAATAGCTCAACATTGATAGCCGCCTGCGCGATGGCTTTCACACACGAGATATCAGCAGCCTTGTAATCAACGCTACGTGCTTTTATCTCTTGCTCTTGTTGCTTTGAAATTCTGAGTTCGGGCTTAATGATTTCTTTCAACCCGTTCAATACGTCTTTGTTAATTGGTTCATTCATGAACTTGCTCCTTCGTGACGGTAAACTACTGCCTGTGGTTTGCTTCACAGCAGCAGTGCTCATAAAAGGTAGTTCACAAAAAAAGAAATTCCTATTACATCCTATTACTCAGAGAGCTGAGTGTGCAAAAGAACAAGGGTAATCAACGGCGCCGTTCAATCTCGCAGAGATCAGACGCCTGGCTGGCGCAGTAATGTGACTGTTTGACCTGAGATCTAACACTGTCGGCACTTAGTTTTGCTTCGGCATCAATATCAATACCGTTCGCCAGACAGGCTTCTTTGTAGGCTTGATGTTGTTGGGCTTTTACAACCCCGTTGGACAAGGCCAGTGCCAGGCCACCAACCAGTTCGAGTTCATGAAACACCAGGTTGCTGGCAGCGCGGGGAGCCATGTCGATACTGGTCGATTCTTTGTAAACGCCGCAGTATTCATCAAAACTGACTTCAGTGTGCGGCACAAAAACACACCCCGTCAACAGCAAGGTGCTGCTCCCAAGTAATGTATATTTCCCTGACAACATAGTCATTATTATCCGTATTTATTACTTTAGATAAGGGTATGCTGGGCGCTTAAAGAATACAACGGGATACTACATAAATCTGACGTAAACTTACATCCGCTGACATTTAGCAGGGCAACAGAGCGTAAAGCCCCTTTACACTCTGTTGCCCAGACTAATCGGAGAAACTACTGAGTATGGTCCTTGTATTGACGTCGATACGCATGCAGCAGAGGCTCAGTGTAGCCATTTGGCTGCGCCTTGCCTTGCAGCACTAATGCCAAAGCCGCCGAGAAGGCCAGGTTGTCTTCGATGTTTTCACCACTCATTGGCTGGTATTGCGCGTCATGGCGATTTTGCTCATCGACGATTTTTGCCATACGCACAAAAGTGCGCTTAACCTGCTCTTCAGTGCAAATACCATGGTGCAACCAGTTAGCAATGTGCTGGCTTGAGATGCGTAAAGTTGCTCTGTCTTCCATCAGGCCAACATGATTGATATCGGGTACTTTCGAGCAACCAATGCCCTGATCTATCCAGCGCACCACATAACCCAGAATCCCCTGGGCATTATTGTCCAGCTCGGTTTGAACTTCATCATCGCTTAACTGACGTGCGCCCAGTAACGGCGGTGTCAGCAGGTCGTCGAGGCTTGCCATCTGCCGCTGGGCAATTTGCTGCTGCAATGTCGCCACTTCAACTTCGTGATAATGCATGGCATGCAAAGTGGCCGCGGTAGGAGAGGGCACCCAGGCGGTATTGGCACCTGACTTAGGATGAGCCAGCTTTTGCTCCATCATTAACGCCATTTTGTCAGGCATCGGCCACATGCCTTTACCTATCTGCGCCTTACCCGCAAAGCCCGAAGCCAGACCGGTGTCTACGTTACGATCCTCATACGCCGCAATCCAGGGCTGTGCTTTTATCTCGCCTTTGGGTAATACCGGGCCTGCCAGCATAGACGTGTGGATCTCGTCACCGGTTCTGTCCAGGAACCCGGTATTAATGAATACGACGCGGGCGCGTGCCGCATTGATACAGGCCTGTAAGTTTACAGATGTACGGCGTTCTTCATCCATAATGCCCATTTTTAGCGTGTTTTCAGGTATTTTTAGTAACTGCTCTACCGCACTAAACAACTCGCCGGTAAAGGCCACTTCTTCCGGACCATGCATTTTGGGTTTGACGATATTCACGCTCTGCGCCGTGGAGTTTTTAAGCACACCATCACCTTGCAGATCGTGCAGCGCGGCGGTTGCGGTGATCACCGCATCGACTATTCCTTCGAACACCTCTTCACCATGCTCATCCAAAATGGCAGGTGTGGTCATCAAATGGCCAACGTTACGCACAAACATCATAGCGCGTCCTTTGAGGCTCAGCGGCTGGCCATCAGGTGTCAGGTAAGTTTTATCAGCATTCAATGAACGGGTTACGGTTTTACCCGCTTTTTCAAACTGCTCTTTGAGTGTCCCCTGCATCAGACCCAGCCAGTTGCGGTAAACCTGTACTTTATCTTCGGCATCCACGGCTGCAACTGAGTCTTCACAATCCATAATGGTGGTCAGCGCAGATTCCAGGATCACGTCTTTGATCCCGGCCTTATCTGCCTGGCCGATCGGATCCTGGGGATCGATCAGGATCTCAAAATGCAGATCATGGTGTTTAAACAATAATGCCGACGGGTTCTGTGGCTGCCCGTTATATCCGGCAAATTGCGCGGGATCCGCCAGTGACATCTGACTTGAATCGTTAAGCGTAATGATCAGTTCACCCTGAACCACCGCATAGTTAGTGCTTTCGATATGAGAGCCATGTGCCAGCGGCAAAATACGGTCCAGTAGCTGGCGAGCATAGGCCATCACTTTAAAGCCCCGCACCGGATTATAGCCGCTAGCACGCTCAGCGCCGTCTTCCTCTGGCAACACATCGGTGCCATACAACGCATCATAGAGTGAACCCCAGCGGGCGTTGGCTGCATTGAGTGCAAATCGCGCATTACTAACCGGCACCACTAACTGTGGGCCTGCAATGCGGGCAATTTCGGGCTCAACCTGCTCGGTAGTAATAGGCTGCGCAGCAACGCCAGGCACCAGATAACCAATTTCAGTTAAAAATGTCCGATACTTATCAGCATCCCAGCTTGGGTTAGCTAAATGGTAGTCATCAATTTGCTTTTGTAATAGATCGCGCTTGGCAAGCAGCGCCCGGTTTTTGGGTGTGAGAGTGTGGATAATAGTCGAAAAACCAGACCAGAAGTCGTCTGCATTAATTTGGGTGCCAGGCAGCAGCTCCTGATCGACAAAGTCAAACAGGCGAGTATCGATACGCAATCCGGCCTGTAAAATGTGAGAACTCATGTGAGTGATCCTTGATCGGGTTTGAACGGGTCACTTTAAAATAAGCCAATTTCAGTAAAAGCAAACCCCTTATTCCATTCACAGTAAATATACTGACAATAACAACTATAAATTTAAAAAATTGAACTGGTCGGTCTAGTGTTTATTTAAACGCCAGCAAGCACTCTCACACTCGCAACCTGGCAGACAAACATAAACCAGTTAGCTTAAACCCGTTCGAAGGAATTTTGTTATGAGCAGTTATACCTCTCAAATTGACCGTTTTACTACATTGTGCCAGTCTCAGGGCGATACATGGCAGGGGATCAACCCCGAATTTGCAACCAGAATGCATTTACAAAACCGCTTTAAAACGGGTCTGGATATCGCCAAATACACCGCGAAGGTAATGCGTGAAGACATGGCCGCGTATGATGCCGACAGCAGCCAGTATACACAGTCGCTGGGTTGCTGGCATGGCTTCACGGCTCAGCAAATGATGATGGCCATTAAGCGTCATAACAAGACCACAAAGCGCTCTTACGTTTACCTGAGCGGCTGGATGGTTGCAGCGCTTCGCTCTGAATTTGGTCCGCTGCCAGATCAGAGTATGCACGAAAAAACCGCGGTACCTAAGTTGATTGAAGAGATCTACACTTTCTTAAAACAGGCAGATGCACGTGAGCTCGACCATCTCTACAAAGCGCTGGACGAGGCCAAAGCGCAAGGTGGTGACGTACAGGCAATCACTGCACAGATAGATAACTTCGAAACTCATGTGGTACCGATCATCGCCGACATCGATGCCGGCTTTGGTAACGAGGAAGCCACCTACCTGCTGGCAAAACAAATGATTGAGGCGGGTGCGTGCGCCATTCAGATTGAAAACCAGGTATCGGATGCCAAGCAGTGTGGTCACCAGGCTGGTAAAGTCACCGTGCCTCATGAAGACTTTTTAGCCAAGATCAATGCGGTGCGTTATGCATTCCTGGAGCTGGGCGTAGAAGATGGCATTATTGTCGCTCGTACCGACTCTCTGGGTGCCAGCCTGACGCAGAAAATACCAGTCTCTAAAACCCCCGGTGATTTGGCCAGCCAATACAACGCCTTCCTCGACACCACCGTTATCTCTGGCGCTGCGGATCTGAACGAAGGTGACATGGCCATTAAACAAAATGGTGAGCTGTGTAAGCCAGTGCGCCTCGATAATGGTCTATATCAGTTCAGAGAAGGCACTGAAAAGGACCGCGTTGTACTTGATTGTGTCACCAGCTTGCAATCAGGCGCCGATCTGTTGTGGATTGAAACTGAAAAGCCCAATGTTGAGCAAATAGCGGAACTGGTAAACCGAGTCCGTGAGCAGGTGCCCAATGCCAAGCTGGTATATAACAACTCACCGTCATTTAACTGGACGCTGAAGTTCCGTGAGCAGGTATATGCAGAGTGGCAGGCACAAGGCAAAGATCTATCGGCGTACCCTGATCCAACTCAAGATCCTAAAGCGCTAATGTCTCCAGAACTAGATCAATCGGAACTGGCAGCAGAAGCCGATGCTAAGGTACGTACCTTCCAGCGTGACGGTGCCGCTCAGGCAGGTATTTTCCACCACCTGATCACCTTACCGACTTATCACACTGCTGCGCTGAGCACTGATATTTTGGCGGAAGGTTACTTTGGCGACCTGGGTATGCTTGCCTACGTACGAGATGTTCAGAGACAAGAAATCCGCCGTGAGCAGGCTTCTGTAAAACACCAGGACCTGGCCGGCTCCAACATTGGTGATACACATAAAGAATATTTCAGCGGTGAAAACGCTTTAAAAGCAGGTGGTGAAGCCAACACCATGAACCAGTTTTAATTGTCATATGATTCCTTAATCAAGCGAGGGCCTGCGGGCCCTTTTTAGATCAGTTTTTTACCAGCACAATACCGGCAACACACAACCCAATCTACAAAGTCGATGGCCTGCTAAAAGCCCTAACAGACTCTACCACTTTAATCTCAGCCAGATTAGTTCTGGATCACGATTTTACCCGCCTGCGAGTGTCAGATCAGGATTTTATCAGCTAAAGTGCTTTTGATGACGGACAAGGGGCGTGAGCGGCAAAAAAAGAGGACGACAACAAGACTTTGGCTTAAAATTCGGAAAAATCTGCCAGCGATTGGCTTAAAAATTCGACTAGTTGCAATAATAAACACTTCCCAGGCCACATTTTTACTAACTCTGGGGTCAATAAACCAAAATTTTACTAAGTCAGCAGCCCGATAAAACAGAATTTTACTAACTAGATGGCCATCAAATCATTATTTTACCAACTCATCATCCTGTAAACCCCCTTTACAGATCCATAATTGCACCACAATTATTGCATACTCTGAAAAAAGTCTGATGTGCCACGAAGAAATTATGAAAAAAATACTGCTTCCATCTGCTTTTGCGTTACTCAGTATAGTCACTGTTAATGCTCAGGCAACCAGCTCGACGTTAACATTACATGAAATAAAGAAGCTCGAGTTGTCGGGCAATTACGAGCAGGCACTCAGTAGTCTGACCCCATTTTATAGCCATAGCGATCTGAAGAAGCAACTCGAAGCACGCTTTGTCGAAGCACTAATCTATCGTAAGCAAGGTAAGCATCAGCAAGCGATTGATGCGTTAGGCAGATTACCCAAGCAATTTCAGCTGGATACCAATAAACAGTACCGTCTATATAAGGAGTTGGGGATAAATTACCGCCGCATGGGCAAGCTGGATGACGCTGAAGGCAACTACAGACACGCTTTAAAAACCGCTAAAGCAATGAATAATAATGATTTTGTTGGTCAAAGTTATTCTAATCTCGGCACCTTGTATGACACCAAAAATGAAATGGCGATGGCCATGCAGTTTCAGCTTAAAGCCAGAGATGCGCTAAAAGACAGCCAGCTTCATGGAGTGGTCGCCAACAACTTTTATAATCTGGGCGATATGGCCATGCGCTTTAACGACCTGGAGCAGGCCGAGTTCTTTTTTACCAAAGCCCTGGTAGCAGACAAGAAATCGGGTGAGCTGAGCAATATTGCCGGCACCGCCTTGAGACTGGCTCAGGTCACATTTAAGCGTAAAAACTACTTACAGGTAGTGGAGAAAACCACCGAGGCCATTGAGCTGCTAGAACAAATTCCGGCTAATGTCAGCCTGGCACGTGCCCATCAGTTAATCAGCCAGGCCTATCTCAAGCTGGAAAAAGGAGTAAAGGCCGAGGAGCATGCCAGGTTGTCGATGCACTACGCCGCTCAAACTGACAACCAGCTACAGCGTTTTCACGCCCATATTATCATGGCTCGCGCTTATCTGTATCAGCATAACCCCGAGCAAGCGCAGCCCCACTACGAGTGGCTAACACGCTTTATGGCAGAAGAAGAGGAGAACGCTTACCTGTCTCAGCTCTATTATAACCTCAAGGCCAAGTACGACTTTCAGCAAGGCAACCACCAGGAAGCGTACGAGGCGCTAAGCAAGGCCAATACCTTCTTTGCCCAGAATATAGAAAAAGCCAACTCAGAGCAGGCACTGACGCACAAACGCACCATAGATACCGTCATGCAACAGCAACGCCTGGATGACTCAGAGCATCATCGCAAGCTAACAGAAAGCCAGCTGCGCAATGCACAATTGATGCAACGCATGTGGCTATTTGTTGCCCTGACTTGCCTGTTGCTGGGTATTTTGATCACTTATATTTTGTTCAGTAAAAACCGAACAGCGCGCCTAAAAGCCAACCTTTATCAGCAAAACCTCAAGCAAAAGGATCAGATGCTTGCAGATATTTCTCATGAATTGAGAACGCCGCTGAGCGTGCTCAAGCTACATATTGAGGCACTAGAATATAATCTGCTGGAAGACGACACTCTGGCATACAGCAAGATCAATGAAAAAATATCCCAGCTAAATCATCTCATCTCAGATGTTTATCAACTCTCTCAGGCTGATAATCAGGCAATGGTAGTCAACAATCAACCATACTGCACCCGTACCTTAGCTGACAGTTATTGCTACGACATCAAGCGGATGGTGCAAAGCAATGATCTGCACTTTAGTGCCGATGTTTCTATACCTACCAATGCCAGTGTGTTGATAGACAAGCCTAAACTCGACAGGGTAATAGATAATCTGGCGAAAAACGCCTGTCTGTACACCGATAAACCAGGTCAGGTACGCCTGAAAATCCGGCAAAGTTGTGAAGGGCTGATCATTCAGCTGGAAGACTCATCACCGGGCGTGTCAGATAATGAAAAACCGCGCTTATTTGAACGATTATACCGGGTAGAAAGTTCGCGTAGCCGGGCAACAGGGGGGTCAGGTCTGGGCTTATCCTTATGTAAAAGCCTGGTAGAATCCATGTCGGGAGATATTGAATTAAGAGATAGCAGGTTAGGGGGCCTCTCTGTGCGGGTGACACTATATGAAGCCTCAGCCACACCAAAAGTGAAAGTGCCACAGACTGCATCACAGATTTAGTACTCAACATGCCTGACATAATATCAGGCATTTTTTTAGCACTTTATTTAATCATACTCATCGCTCTTTTTAAAAACCGGTAAGGTTAAAAAAACACTCGCATAGTACTAAAGTCTGGTTATATAAAGCCATTCGTATATTAACATTTGTCGTGTAGCTAAACCCACTCTCCCCTTCACAGATCCGACCTCAATAAAAATCTCCTCATAACTGATCCGATCAGGTGTAATGGGTGTTTCCCTCCATTTTCTTTCCACAATGATTGGTTTTAATAAGCAATATACACGGGAGGAATGGTCTATGACACAGCGAACTATGAAACACAATGAATGGGTAAAAATTGTTGAATCCAGACATCGTCAGAAAAAGCAAAATACGACAGTAAAAACCACTTTACCAATCTGGTCTATGTTGTTGGGCGGCTTTATCATACTTTCAGCTGCATGGACCTACTTTGTTGATAGCTCATCTGAAGACGTTCAGGTTGCAGCGATTGATTCAAGCGCCCAAAAACGCATTACACGCTACTTTTCTAAGCAGTTCATGATGGGCAGCTGGAAGTTTAACAATATTGACTTTAAAAGCGGCGAGCTCAATGTCTTTATTCAGATCCCAACTAAGTTGGCTATGTCTGAAAGCGAGGTGAAAGAGTATATTCGTAACTCTCTGTGTCCAACAGCCAGTAGCCGCGTTTGGCAGGACGTGCAAAATAACGACATGTATATTTACCTGTATACCGACATGCCACGCAGAGGCAAATATGCCCTGTGTAATAGCTGATCATACTAAAAATAGTAAAGGGGCCTGACGGCCCTTTTTTATTACCTGCGACACACTTATAACCCCACCACTTTCGAAATACTTATCTCTTTTCTGTTAAAAATGATAATCTTTATTGACTGGCGTATTATGAGTTTGCTTTCCAGCTCACCCAGTTATTATGAATTAAGGAAAATCAATAATAATAAATGAGTAACCAACAATGAAAATAATAAAATTGCTCCAAGCCATCACGTTTGCTATAGCCCTGAGTATCATTTTCTTTCATAAGACACTGATATCCTCAGTGCTTTTGCCCCAATATATTAGCTGGGCTGAAGAAACTGATAAGCAAGGTCATCAGATTGGCAAGCCCTTAGATTCAAAACACTTAGCAATTGCAAAAGAGATAGGTATACAGTCACCGGAAAAGGTGAGGATAGTCTATGTTGACGAAGTCCCTTTTCCTCATGACAATTTAGCCTTGAAAGCGCTGGGAGAAGCACTTGGTTTTGTAGGTGAGGGCATTATTAATAACGCTCAGGTATTTGGTTATTCCATCTACGTTCGTCACGGCTTTGAACTCACAACACCTAAACTGGCACATGAACTTGTCCATGTTCTGCAGATTGAACGCTCCGGTCTTCAGGCTATCGTGACACAGCACTTTTCTGACCTGGCTGAATATGGTTATGATAATTCACCATTGGAAGTTGAAGCCTTCAAGGCCAATGAAATTTACAAAGATCGTTAGGTCGCAAAGTAAAGAGTCGCAAGCTCAGAAGTGAGTATTGCGACTCGCAGACAGAGTTGTTGGTAACAAACAACTCGTATAAAACGTTTCCTGCCAAAGATGTCTAAATTCTACGTCGGAGGTTGAGTATCACTCTAACTCGAGCTTTGCTTTTTCAGTTAACTCACTCGGTAGCTCACGAGACACAGAAACACCCAATTCTTTAAACTCAGAAGCTTGTTTGATCAAATTACCTTTACCACTGTAGAGCTGAGCCATTGCTTTGTCGTAACCTTCGCGAGCTTTATCAAGTTGTTTACCTACTCCCTCCAGGCTGTGTAAAAAAGCATTCAACTTGCTGTAGAACTTTTCAGCACGCAACGCCAGCTCTTTGCTGTGTTTACTCTGTTCCTCAAAACGCCATAACTGTTTGACGATATTCAGACTCGTCAGTAATGTCGTAGGCGTCGCAATCAATACTTTGTTCTCAAGGGCATACTGATATAAATCAGGTGCATACTTAATGGCTTCAACAAACGCAGATTCCACCGGAATAAACATAATCACCACTTCCGGAGAGTTCAGTCCGGGTAGTCGCTCATAAGATTTATCGCCCAGCTCTTTAACCCGTGCTTTTACTGCTTCAACATGCGCCACAATGGCTTGATTGGCCTCACTATCCTGCTCGGCGTTTACATAACGGGTATAAGCATTCAAAGAGGTTTTTGCATCCACCACCAGGTGGCGCTCTTGAGGCAGATACACAATGACATCGGGACGATATTTACCTTCTTCGGTCGAAAAACTAACCTCACGCTGATAATCATTACCGGGACGCAACCCCGCACTATCGAGCACATTCTCCAGCATCAGTTCCCCCCAGTTACCTTGGGTTTTCTTTTGCCCCTGCAAGGCATTTGTCAACTTATGCGCCTGCTCTGTAATGGCCTGATTATTGGCCTGTAAATGCAGCAGTTCAGTGCGTAGCGCAGCCCTTTGTTTGAGTTCTTCGCTGTGAATGGCCTCCATTTTATCGCGAAAGCCTTTGAGCTCGCCCTGAACCGGTTGTAACAGCTGAGAAATTTTATCCTGACTGTGACGGGCAAACTTTTCGCTTTTATCCTCAAAAATTTGTGTCGCCAGGTTTTCAAACTCTTGCTTTAACACGACCTTTGACTGCTCAAGCTGGGCCAGTTGTGCATCAAAAGATTGCTGCTTTTGTGCCAAGGTGGTTTTCACATCGGTCAGCTCCAACTCCAGACGGTGAGCATACGCTTGCGTATCCTGGGCCATATCTTCTGCTTTTTGCCAGCGATTCTGTAACTCACTGCTTTGACGTTGCTTTTCATCCAGCCGAGCCTGCAACTGCTGACAATCACCATGTAATTGCCAGTGTTGGTTCTGTACCTGTTTCAATTCATCAGATAATTGCGCCAGCTGACTCTGTAACTGTTCGTTTTGTACCATCAATTGTTGTCTGGCAGTTTGGTTCTTTTGCCGAATCAAATAATACATGGGGGCAAAAACACATGAAGATAACACGGCACCAGTACTGAGCAATGTCAAAATTTGAGCAGGAGAGAGAGTGGTTAAACTGGACAAAAACATAGGCATTCTCTTGATGTAACTATGTATAGATAATATCAACTACACAGCCTAAATGCCTATTATATTGTGACTTTCTTGAAGTTTGTTATGGCGAGCAAGCGGCGCATATGCGCCGTCATTTAAGCGTCAAGCTGCTGTTCATTGAAACGATAACCAGCACCATAAACCGATTCAACAATTTTGGGCGAGCACTCGATTTGCTTGATTTTTTTACGGATGTTTTTGATATGACTGTCGATAACACGGTCGGAAATATCAAAGTTATCAGGCTGAATATGATCCAGAATTTGCTGACGGGAGAAAACCCGGTTAGGCGCCTGATACAACATGGCAAATACGTCAAACTCAACTTTAGTCAAAGACAAAGTGTTACCTTTGATAGAAACGATTAACTGATCGACATCCACTACAACAGCGGCTTCCTGGGGCGCGCTGGGGGCAGCCTGACAACGACGCAAAATCGCTTTGATACGCATCACCAGTTCGGCGGCACTAAATGGCTTACAGACGTAATCATCGGCGCCAAACTCCAACCCCTTTAAACGGTCAGCCTCAGATACCTTTGCCGTCAGCATCACAATAGGCACCATTGAGAATTCTCGGATCTGGCGCATGCATTCAACACCATCCTGATTTGGTAGCATGATGTCCATTAAAATGGCTTCAGGGTTATTTTCTCTCACCCAGTCGACCACCAAAGCACCATCTGCAATGTGGGAAATTTCGAATCCAGAAGCTTTAAAAAACAGCATTACCTGCTCTGCAATATCGTAATCATCCTCAACGATAAGAATATGGTGCTTCGATGTCATTTAGCCTCTCGATTTAGCCTTTAGTTGTGAAAGCTGCTTTTTAACCTGACCCTTAAGCTTATCCGACAAGGTTTCATCAAACAGCAACATGGTCAGAATGCTGGCCAGATCATCTGAACTGGCAACCTCGTTTAGTAGATCATAATCACACTGTGACTGAGGTTCAATAAAGTTTAACTGTGAAATTGCGTTTTCGTAGCACAACATAGCTCGCCCCTTGAGTCCATCGCGTCCTAATTCGCCAATATGGTTATTAAAGTCGAACAATGTGGATCAAATATGGAACAGCTTAAAAACGCACAAAAAAAAGCCGGTTAACAGTTAACCGGCTCGATACAAAACTTGTATTTAATAGGGGGAAATCAACAATATGCTTACTACAAACTCGGCGTTAACAACAAGCATAATGATAGACCCCCTCCTGTTCTAAAAAGTTCAGAAAAAAATTAGTTTTTTATCATTTCGAGCATTTGCGCTTCATTAAACTGAGTCAAATTCACGCCTGCATCAGCAAACAAGGCGTCTACCAATGCCTGCTTATCTTTTTGCATCTGATAAACTTTCTGCTCAATAGAATTGGCGATGATCAGCTTATAAACAAACACAGGCTTATCCTGGCCAATCCGATAAGCCCTGTCGGTCGCCTGGTTTTCAACTGCCGGGTTCCACCAGGGATCAAAATGGATCACAGTATCAGCCTGAGTCAGATTCAGACCCGTTCCGCCTGCTTTGAGACTGATCAGGAAGACATCAACCTCACCCTCTGTGAAGCGGGTAATTACTTTGTCCCGTTGACGTGTTTGACCTGTCAGCATAGTGAAAGGGATATTCAAGCCGTCACAATGGCTGGCGATCATGTCCAGTACACTGGTGAACTGACTGAAAATAATCACCTTACGACCTTCCTCGAGGAAAGTAGGTAAGTGATCAGCTAACCAATCAAACTTTGCGCTGTTGAACGTCTGAGTTTTATCAACCAAGCTGGGATGACAACAGATTTGGCGTAGCCTCAGCAGGGCATCTAAAAAAGCCAGCTTGCTGCGCTCTACGCCTTGCTCTTTAAATAAATCAACCAAATTAGATTCGATTTTAGCTTGTACCTGATGGTACATATCAGCTTGAGCACCACTGAATTCTAGCTTTTTAACCAACTCTGTTTTTGCCGGGAGCTCGCGCACAACTTCAGACTTAGTTCGACGCAGAATGAAAGGCGCAATTAAAGACTGTAATTCTTTGGCACGCCGAGTATCGCTTTCTTTCTCGATAGGTTGCTGAAAGTAGTGCTTAAATTGTTGCTTGGTGCCCAGTACATCAGGCATCACAAAGTCGAGCAAAGATTTTAACTCAAGGAGGTTATTTTCGACCGGTGTTCCACTCAGGCATAGTTTAAATTCAGCAGATAACTGCTTTACACATTTAGAAATTTGCGCGGTTTCATTCTTAATGTACTGTGCTTCATCAAGCACAATTGAATCAAACTCCAGTTCAGAGTAGTGCGCTAAATCACGTTTTAGTAACGGGTAAGTGGTGATAATAAAGCGAGCATTTGCGACCTGACTGAGCTGCTTATCACGCTGTGCGCCATGTACCGTCAACAGCGGAAGGTGTGGCGCAAAACGACGGAATTCGTTCTGCCAGTTACCAACCAGACTAGTCGGACAAACAATCAACGAAGGCTTAGTCACCAAAGTGTTATGTTGAGAAATAAAATAAGCGATAACCTGTAGCGTCTTACCTAACCCCATATCATCCGCTAGAATACCACCAAGTTGATGGCGATTCAGAAAACGTAGCCAGTCGACCCCCTGCACCTGATAATCACGGAGCGTAAAATGCTCAGCAGAATCAGTTACACCTGAAGCATGGTTTTGTTCAGGCTTGCTCAATTCATCAAGGTAATCCAACAGGCGCCTGTCATCAGACACGCTCTCAACTGCATTCAGCTCAAATAGTTTGCTGGCATATGACAATGGAAACTTGAACTGCGAACTGGAGAGGTAATAGCTAAATCTTGTTTTTAACAGGAGCAACTCGTCGTAGACGGCCTTGGGTATGGCATAGAACTGCTCTGCGATATTAATGTACTGATAAACATTAGCCAGGGAATTGACTTCATGGGAAGGCACTTTATCCCAGTCGAGCGTAACCAACTTATCATCAAACATTACTCGGCCAATGACGTGGTGTTTTTTGTCTCGTTTTAGTACCAAAGTCACCTTTGGCGTCAGTACTGCCCGGCCACCTTGTAATTCATCTACCTGCCAGAGTTTACTTTGTAGGTAAGGGCGAACTTCGCAATTAAACCAGTGATAGGTAACATCATCATCGTGCGGAAGCACAAAGTGATTTTGCTGAGCTGAGAAGCCAAGTCCATTGAGCATCTTCTCGCATCGATTAAGTTGTTTCGCTTTGGAGTAACGACCTTCCTTATCTAATAAGGATAAGGCCAATTTCAGGGGGGAACCGGGCTCGATACTCAGTTTAGCAACGAGCTTATCCTTATTTACAAGGTGCTCGTGTCCATGAGGTGGCGGAACTATATTGTCGGCAAACACATCCTGGAAACGTTTAATCACCGCTTCAATCTTACTCGCGTTGATCAAAGGCATCGTGTGCAGGTGAGCGATTTCCTGCGCACTCAGCTCAGATTCGATCCGACCAAGTAGCATATTTTCAGTATCGAGATAGACAGGCGGATCCGTTTTGATCAGCTGCCATTGCTCAACCCCGCTTAAATGACTGGTTAAGCGGTATTCATCACGCTCTTTCTCCCAACTAAACTCCAGGTGTTGCTTATGTCCAAAAGCAAGCGGTCTGCGGCTATTTTGGTAAAAACAGCGCTTGCTCTGCACAAGCTGTTGTAAAGCTGAAAATCCCCAACTTCCCGATAGCTCAAAGTGACCTGGCGTATTTTGCGAGCGGATCCAAGAAAACAACCTGAA
This sequence comes from Pseudoalteromonas rubra, assembly GCF_005887115.1. GTDB lineage: Bacteria > Pseudomonadota > Gammaproteobacteria > Enterobacterales > Alteromonadaceae > Pseudoalteromonas > Pseudoalteromonas rubra_F. The sequence continues at coordinate 159,863 of NZ_PNCJ01000005.1, forward strand.
GTCGCTCTCAAGAATATCCTTTGGCGGCACCTGACTATTGAGCTGGTGCTCAGTCAGTGCACGGCCAAGAGGGTAAACACCATCGGGCTTTTGCGGCGTGGTTTTTGGATTGACCAGCAGTTCGTTACCACGAGACTCAAGCACAAATAACAAAACATTCGTCACATCCAGATCATTCGCTTGTTGTAATTGCGCGAGCTCATTAAACCAATCATTGACCAGATAGGACTCACCAAAACCACCCGAATGGTCTATTTTCAGTTTCAACAAGACAGCCGCGATGTGGCGGCATTTAGGATTGTTCGAACAAGTACATTGGGCTTCGACAGAAGGCGTCCCTTTTATCTGCTCTATTTTGATGTGTTGAGTGAAGGTATTGCCAAAGTTGCCCATCACCTGAGCGTCTATCTTTGTGAAGTCCTCAGAGTGCTCCAAAAAGCTAATTTGTTCATCATGCAAATATTGCTTGGCCTTACTCAATAAGGCAGCGTTGAAATACTGCTTGAGAAAACGTTCGGACAGCGGAAACTGGGTCGACTGTTCTTGTTTAATTTCCTCAAATAGTGCTAGAAGTTGCTCTTTAGATAACTGCGAAGACATTCGTTTACAATAAAAAAGACGTAAAAGAGCAGTATATGAAATTACGTATTTGAGCTAAAGAGGCAAACGGCGATAAATAGGGAAAATTTGACTGGTTGGATGACAACAATGTCGAAAAAGTACGAATAACGGCCGGTAAACCCGGCCGATAAAGATTAATTGAAACTTGCAAGCAATTTCTCTAGTTGCTCCAGGCGCTTCTCAGTCATAACACGATCATCTATCTTAACTGTGATAGCACCACTTTTAATGTTCTTTTGAACTTTAATGTAGTCGTTTTCGAGTAATGCAACGTTCCTGGATTCTGCCTTCGAAAAAGTGGTCAGGTAATTGGTAAGTAATACTGCTCGTTTCTCGTCACTAACAGTCTCAGATGTTAGCTTCTCTGGTGCATACTCAGCCACCTTTTGTTTGAACCCCTCGCTATGTTCCTGGATAGCGGTGATGAGTTTTTTAGCAGCTTCACGACCCAAATGGTTTGCCGTGGGATATAGACTGACAACCTCGAGCGGGATTTGCTCAAATGCTTTTAACGAATCTGCAATAGCAGTATGTGATAACCCCTCAATAGCTGCAATCTCGCGATAAGAGCCTTTTTTACCTTGTTGAATAAGTGCCTGCTTGGTTTGGGAGAAGGCTTTTCCCTGTTCCCACAAGCTAGGTGCGATGTATTGGTCGGATGAAACCGAAAGGACTTTCGCATCTTCATCTGTAAAATCAGCAGAAGTTAAAATGACATAGTCAGCGCCACCGAGCAGGCAAGCTTTTCGCCGTCTGGAGCCTGACAACACTTCATGCACTGCGCCTTTATCCCAGCATAACGCAGGGTGTAAATTGCGCTTGTCAGCTTCAATAGCAGGTAAAATATCAGACACTGAACGTTCATTTAGCAGTGTCTGGTCGCGTCTGTTGTCGCCATATACCTGAGTGACCTGAGCGATCTCATCATGCTTTATTACTTTGCAGATCAAAGTGATCAATCTGTTAGGATCGCTGGGAGCAGGCATGGTCACCACATCGCCTACTTTTGCCTGATCCAATAGATCGTCTAAACTACTTCCTTCCACGGGTGTTGCGAATGGATCTATGCGTGTGTCGTTCTTGCGTTTTCTAGCCATGAAATTGTTTACCTGCTTACTGATCGAGTGATGACTGAGTTGATGGCCAATTTGACCGAACTAACATTTCTAGTTCATCCACAACATCTTTTATATTTTCCTGCGATTTAATCAAAGACTCTCTGCTTGCAAGTGAATCAGAGGTTTTCTGATCAAAAATAGTATTAAATGATGAAGAACTCGCGGTGATCGCAGAACTGTGATTTATAGGATAACTCATAACCTGACGACCAAAAGCACTGCGGACATCTTTAACAATATCACGTTGTGAATGATTACCTTTAACGTAATTAGTAACCAAAAACTGCATGAAATCCCAGCCTTCATGTCCAAGTGCCGCCACTGTATGGTAAATCTCCCCAAGTCTTTTTAAATACTTGTTGTTAGCATCAAAATCTACAGCTTCTGGGTGTACGGGGATTAGCATTGCCGTAGACGCCATCAGGGCGTTGTAGAACATAAAGTTAAGCGAAGGTGCGGTATCTATCAAAATAATATCAAACTGCTCTGAGACTGGCTCTATGACCTTCTCTTTCAATTTGTGATAGTGACGTGTTTGTGCGTAACTGGATGATTCTTTTAATTCTGTCGCGGTTTCATGCTCGAAGTAGAAATCGTCCATTCCAGATGGCAATACGCGTATATTAGGAATATGCGTTTCTCTGAATGCGTCTGATACCAACTGCTGCCAGGTTTCACCTTCGTCCAGCTCAATACAATCACGCATAAGATCTCCGACTGTGATCGGTTCTGGATCCTGCGATGGGAAAAAGCTTGAAGATGATCCTTGAGGATCCAGATCAATGATCCCTATGCGATATCTTTTTATGTTTGTTGTAGCAAGGGCTGCTGCAATATTCACCAAACTGGTAGTTTTACCACATCCACCTTTAAGGCTATTTATAACAATAACCTGCAATTTATCGCTTGGCTTTCTATGATCAGCTTCAATACCTAATATTTCTGCCATTGAGAAGATGTTGGCCAACGTATAAGCATAATGGCCGTTCGCACCTTTCTGGATGGCCAAGTGATCAAAGTCACCTTGATCATGACGTCGCTTGAGTGTTCTATTATTAACACCCAGCAGATCTGCAGCAGCTTTTTGTGTATAGGTTCGAAGTTCTTTATCCTCGCTTTTAAGATGTGCGCGATAATGCTGAATTCGACCTTCGAGGGATTTTTCAGCGACTTCTGCGGTTGCTTTAAGCAGCCTGTACGTTGAGAGCGCATTACTATTGATAGACATACGTTATTTCCTTCAAATGATAGCTATAATTATAATGTCCATTACTTTTGCAGTAAACATAAAAAAACAAAGACATCTATATTTATAACCCACCTAAGGTATAAATAAATAAGTTTAAAAGTGGTTAGATCTATAGGTATTAAAGGCTAAGTGTTCATTTTTACATTCTATCCTATTGTTTTATATGTAGAATATATAAAACTTCTGGATCAGAAAAATACTTGGTTAAGATCAGATCTTTCTATACTCCTAGATCGGTCTTTTACTAACAGGGTTTTTGATTTTGCCAATATGCACAACTTATGCACATTCTTGTCCACTGTTTTATGGTCGCGGATCTATATTTTACCAAGTTAATTCAGTAAGTTATACACTTAATCGAGCGGATGCTAAGGTTTTAATAGGTATAGATCTGATCTGTACTTAGAATAGATCGGATCCTTACCATCTCGATCTCAATTTATCCACAACTGATCTGAGAAAACCGGATTTACGGGCTTCTTTTGAGCGCTTATGGGCTTTTTTGATGATGATTTTTATGTCAGTTGGTATAAACTGGATCTCAAAATGTCGAATCTTAGTAAAAAAGTGATCCGAAACTGATTTTTTAGTGCAGATCACTTTTTTACTAACTTAAACAATTAACTTTTGATCGTGAATGTGTTGTCATTAACCGTCGCAAAATTCTGGAAGTAATAAAATGAGCCGTAAGGTAAACATCTCCGTTGATAATTTACCTGATTCCCTTAGAGGTCAGATCCATGGTGTTGAAAGCGCAACCGATAACGAGAGTTTAGCGTTGTTCACTGATAACAAAGATGTTCGGGTGTCATTGGAAAGTGCTAGTCATGGTTTGCGAGCTTATTCGAACACTTTCAATCATTACGACCTTTGGGGTCGGTTTGTACGTTCTGGCTATAAAAAACTGCCCCTAGAAGAAGCGCCAAAGAAAACCATTATTTCCAGAAGAATTTCGGAGAAAGTTGACGGTATTGTTTACGACGGAGAGTTAAAAATCACGCCGGCTGTTGTAAGTAGTAAAAAAGACGGTGAGGAAGCTGAATTTCTTGTATGGCCATCGGACCGAGAGGAAAAAGTTGAGCGTGCTCTAATTCGTCTGGCTTCAAAAGGTAAGATTGTAAAAATCAATTTTAAGTCCGGTATTCAATATGCTGTGATTTTCTCTATGAATGAACTGGCCCAGGAGCTAAAAGCTGTTGGTCAATCAATGCCTTATCCGCAAATTAAAGAATCTTTAGAGGCTTTACAAGGTTCAAAGCTGTCGTTCAAATATCGTGCAACAGACACAAAGAGTACAGATATAGATGACTCATTTTATGAGTCTAATATGAACTTTTTATCGTCACTTCACTTCAGTGGTAAAAAAGGGCAGGGCGGTAACGTTAAGTGTGTAGCCTGTCTGAATGCTTTTGTTCATAACATGATCGACAATTTAGAGTATAAAGGATACTACTTTAACAGCGCGCAAGAACTTAAACGTGGCCTTTCTCGTTGGATGATGCTGCGCTTATATCACCTATGGAGATATGCGGCTCCAGGAAAAACTTACCATTTCCGCCTGTTATCCATTATGGAAAAATATGGTTCTATCTACCCTGATGATGAGATTACTGACAATAAATTAAAAGCATTACGACGGGATATGACTACGACAATGAAAGACCTCATCGAAAAAGGGGCTATCTCGGAATACCATATTTCTAATGTAAAAGATGATAAAAGCGGCAAAATTGTAGACTATGTATACGAAATGCATCCTTCTGCGCAGTTCTGTGATGAAATATTAGCATTAAATAAACATAATAAACGGATTGAAATTCAGGGCGGCAAGCGCATTGTTGAAAATGTTGAAGTGATAGACGAAGACACGTTGGAAGAAATCGTGAAAAAATAACTTGATTGGTAACAATTGAGTTTGGTTTTTTTCATACGAAGAACCAACCATTATTATGTTAAATTATAAGTGACATTGTATTTTCGACATGTCAAACGCAGAGTTTTGATATTTATAAATGGACAATGTGTCTTCCTGAATTGCATAATGTTGATAGAAAAACCAGATTTAATAACACATAGAATCATATTTCGTATTTACATATATTGTGTTCTTTTGATGGTAAAACGTTCCCTGATATCCGACCTTTGAAGTAACCTCTTTGTTCAGGCATATATTGATAGCAGGGTAAATGGTTTCAGTACAGCTAATCTTTAAGGAAGAATTTTCACACCTTAATTTATGATGTGTTCTAAGGGGAGGCTCAGCTTCTACATATGGTGAGGACAAGTGCCCATATGGATCAAAACTAAGCTGGTTTGCTGCCGGTGTTCTGACATGGACGGTAAGATACTGACTATTGTGTCATCTGCACAAGGCCGCGATGATTTATGTATTCGTTACTTAATTTATGATGTGTTCTTTATGGGAGGCTTAGCTTCTACATATGGCGAGGACAAATATCCATATGGATCAAAACTAAGCTGGTTTGCGGTCGGTGTTCTGACATGGAGAGTAAGATACTGATTGAGGTGTTAGATGACGGGGGCACAAGGCTGCGACGATTTATGTATTCATCAGCTAATTTATGATGTGTTCTCCATGAGTAGGCACTCCACTTAAAAATCTGGGGCGGCTCAAGTATTGATGACTGTTTTAAGAGGGCGGAGTAGTAAGGTAGGAGTGCTATGTGTGATCTATCACTTCTTAATGATGTGTTCTTTATGGGATAGTACTTAGCGTGAATCTGGATGGACTGGGCGGTCATGTGGACTAATCTCAAACTTGTCAGTTAGCAGTCGGTGTTCCGACGTATCCGGTATCAAGGATAAGATAGTGGCTGCTTACTGTTTTAGCAGAATGGCTCGCAAGGCTGCGATGATTTATATGATCTATCACCTAATTTATGATGTGTTCTTTAGGGGAGGCTTAGCTTCTACATATGGCGAGGACAAGTATCCATATGGATCAAAACTAAGCTGGTTTGCGGTCGGTGTTCTGACATGGATAGTAAGATACTGATTACGGTGTTAGATGACGGGGGCACAAGGCCGAGATGATTTATGTGTTCATTAGCTAATTTATGATGTGTTCTTAAAGGTTGCCCAGTTTCAAAATATGGTGTGGACGAGCACTCATATGGATCAAAACAAAGCTGGTTTGCAATCGGTGTTCCGACATGGAGGGTGAGATACTGATTGCGGTGTTAGATGACGGGGGCACAAGGCCGCGATGATTTATGTATTCATCAGCTAATTTATGATGTGTTCTTTAGGGGAGGCTTAGCTTCTACATATGGCGAGGACAAGTATCCATATGGATCAAAACTAAGCTGGTTTGCGGTCGGTGTTCTGACATGGAGAGTAAGATACTGATTACGGTGTTAGATGACGGGGGCACAAGGCTGCGACGATTTATGTGATTTATCACTTAATTTATGATGTGTTCTTTATGGAATAGTACTTAGCGTGAACCTGGATGGACTGGGCGGTCATGTGGACTAATCTCAAACTTGTCAGTTAGCAGTCGGTGTTCCGACGTATCCGATAAAAAGGATGAGGTAGTGGCTGCGATGATTTATGTGATTTATCATCTAAATTATGATGTGTTCTCCATAAGTAGGTACTCCACTTAAAAATCTGGTATGGCTTGGGTATTGGTGGTTGTTTTAGGAGAATAGAAAAGTAAGGTAGTGATGTAATGTGTGTTCTATCAGTTATTTTATGATGTGTTCTTAAGGGGAGGCTCAGCTTCTAAATATGGCGAGGACAAGCGCCCATATGGATCAAAACTAAGCAGGCTTGCGGTCGGTGTTCTGACTTGGAGGGTATTTGAGGGTAAGATACTGACTATTGTGTTATCTGTATCGTCAGAAGGCTGCGATGATTATGTGATTTATCACTTAATTTATGATGTGTTCTCCATGAGTAGGTACTCCACTTAAAAATCTGGTATGGCTTGGGTATTGGTGGTTGTTTTAGGAGAATAGAAAAGTAAGGTAGTGATGTAATGTGTGTTCTATCAGTTACTTTATGATGTGTTCTTAAGGGGAGGCTCAGCTTCTAAATATGGCGAGGACAAGCGCCCATATGGATCAAAACTAAGCAGGCTTGCGGTCGGTGTTCTGACTTGGAGGGTATTTGAGGGTAAGATACTGACTATTGTGTTATCTGTATCGGCACAAGGCCGCGATGATTCCGGTGTTCTATAACTTTCTTTATGAAGTGTTCTTCAAAAGAGGGTACCAACTTAAAAATCTGATGCGGATCAAGGTTTAGGTACAGTTGTCTGTTTTGGGTTAAAATGTCAGTAAAGTAGCAATGAATTATGTGATTTCACCCTTTAATAATGAAGTGTTCTTACGGGTGGTGAAATATTCGTTGATTTTCGACTTTATAAAGCACCCTCCATATTCTGACGTACATTGATAGCTGGGTGAATTATACAGTATTGGGTAATTTCAACGTGATACTTTTATTAAATATCTATGATGTGTTCTTTACTTGGGGGTTCCCATATTTTTTGGGCGAGGAGTATAATGGTTAGCCAGCTTACGAGTGCTCTTATTAGTTGTAAAAATAGATCTAGTGACAGTATTCGGATATAGATCATAAAGGCTGACGTACTTCAGTGTATTTTGAAAAATGTTCAATATGGATTGATGTTGTTAGATATACCTGATTTGAACTTGGTCGCTTTATTAAAGAAAATAAAATTTCATGTTTTCAACATGGCGCTGGATATATTGTGTTGGTGTTATATATCACTTTACCGACAAAGCCAATGCTCACTAAAAGAATAGTGAGCAATGTAAGCGCTTACTATCATGTTTTTGATTTGACTTCAACGTTATAATGAAACGGATTACGTGAGAAGAGCAACGAAGATAATAATTTCAAGAACAGACACATAACCTAAACTAGTTAAAAAAATTAATGATCCTTAAATAATATAAAAATATATGAACACTAAATTTTTTAACTCAAGTGTATTAGCAGTTCATCAAACTAACCTTTCGAGCGGAAATAACTAAAAAGGAATAGATACTCACTCAGTGTTTGTACTTTCGACTTTGCAGGTACTGTGTGATGTGTTAATTCAGCTTCTACTTGTGATCCTCGCTAATTTTTTCTAGATAAATTCTTTCTATCAAATAATTATATTCCTTCTTTCGTGGATCAGTATCTTCTCGAATGTAATTTTTTAACTCACCAATCTTTGTTTCTTTTTGTGGATTTAAAAGAACGAATGGAAGTGCACCGCTTACATGATATCGATTCTTTGCACTAAAACGGACATTCACCTCTGGGCTAACTCTGGTAGGGCGCCTAATCCGTAACTTTGCTGATGATGATAAACTTGAAACCCTAAGTCGTTCTTGTTCTACAATTGATTGCCAATTACTTTGGTCAATTGCTCTTGGATTAGTATATTGAGATGAGCGTTGGAGTATGTCTAAAGCGGCCTTTTTAGACAATGTTTTTGTTGAGTGTTTGGTCATCCAGGTAAAGCGGACTGAATATGGCACTGTGTGTTCAAAGTGTATCTTTCTATAAGCTGCCAATGTTACTAACCCTGGCACTGCACTATGCACTGCTTCAAATCTTGCGTCATTATTTGCAATTTCTAGAACTAGTTCTTTAAAGGCATCTTTAGCTAAGTTAATTTCGACTAGGCGATTTCGAATTTCACTTTTTGGGTCGTTAACTAAAAGCAATCCTGGATGGCGTGTAAGTACTTTGCCACTTTCTTTCTTATCAAGAAAAAGGTCTTTAAATGATGTAATACAATGTGAAAGAGCTACATCTCCCGTCAATTTTTCTACAGGAATACTTTCAGGAGCCGAAGTCTCGTCCTTTTTTTCAACAGCAGGAAGCTTAAAATAGACAGCTTGTGTAATATCTGCTGTTTGTATCTCCTCACAGAACAAAGATATTTGTTCAAAAAGATAATCAAAATGTGACCTTATAGACAGTTTACTTTTCATTAGATGCCCAATCAAAACAATTTAAAAACAGAAGTGATTATACACTTACTTTCTATTTTCTTGATAAAATTTGTTACAAGCTCAGTTTTGCTGAGATAAAGATTCAATGCATTAAATGTATGATGTGTTCCTTTAATTTTAGACTAGCTTGCTTTTTTTTACAACTGGATCTGGAGTCGTTGTTAATTTTGTAGGAGCTAAACTCATTTTGAAATATAGAGAGTTACACGTAACTTCAAGAGCAGGGGCTAAAATAAAATTACGTTACTTGGTCTTTGTGGGTCTAAATGAACATTTGTTGTAGTCAAAAAATACTGGAACATATATTTTCTTGGTAATCTATTGTTTCATTTCAATATAAGGGCGTTAATCAGATCTCAAGAATTGATAGCCTGAAATGCTTAGAATATTCAAATTTGCTAAGGTCAACTTCGGCGGAAAACAGTTTTTTTAGAAACCTTGTTTATGTGTGACTGAGCCGCAAATCTTAGTCTTCTAAAAATGCATCAATGGTGTGCCAAATAGATCAAATTTAATTGTCTATAGGCAACAAATCTCGATTACCTATCTTGGCGCTTGAATTCTGGTACTAAATTTATCATCAATCTGGCTTGCTGAAATCGGTGATTGATAGCGGTTGTTAGCTCTAACTGCTTTGATACTTTCTCATCTAAATATTCTCGATAGACGGTTACCTGGCTAACCCCGAAGTTGAACTTATGATGAGCTAAAAGTCGGCGCCGTTGTCGCACCAAAGAGCCACTGCTTGTTTCTCTAATATTACAATAATGAGCGCTCACAATATAACTTATCCAACTAATCACTTTATGACCCTTTAGGCGGTGTAGCTTTAACTACCACTTAAATCTTGCAGTTGAATTTTTTAATACTTCAGTGAATGGTTAGCCGATTTCTTTAGTAATAAACGATCGTTGGCTTTCCAGGCTGCATGATACTTCAGTTAAAATATGTCGTGGTTAATTAGGCATCACGTGTGATGGGCATATTTACACATTGATTGATTTAGACAGAAACCTGGCATGGAAGGGCTCGCAATCTGTGCGTTAAAATAAGGACATGCTTTTGGGTCAAAAGTGTTTATCGCAAGTATCTTATTCGAGATTGTAGTGTGTCATGGTATTAAGGCTGAGTTAGACAGCTGCTAAATGAGCGCCGCCGTTAATCTTTGACTAGTTCCAGACATGATGCAGATTGTGGCAATAACCCCTTGAAATAACCATGATACGATATTTTGCGCGGATACAAGGGTCATCATCTTATGATTGCTATGCCGCAGGACATTGCGATCATAAGTTATCTTAGAAAATATACGCAAACTTCTTGATAGTGAGTCAATTTAACATAATTATTTGATATGAAGAATTACCCGTAAGCACATTAAACAGACTGACTGATATAACTTAATTCCCTGGATACATACTGTTATAAGACGTAGATGCTGCGTAGTACAAAAACTCTTTATTGTATGATGTGTTCTTTATGGTATTTAATCCTTTAAATTCTTCGAAATATCCTTGAAGCTGTAGCGTCTATAAGGTACCTTGCCTTTGAGGTAACTAATGAGGAATGAGGAAAATATGAAACCTTGGAGCCCAGATAGCTGGAGAGAACATCCGATAGTTCAACAACCCGAATATCCGGATAAATTAGAGCTTGAATCCGTAGAAAAACAGATAAATGCGGCACCGCCTTTGGTATTCGCTGAAGAAACTCGCAGTCTGTATAAGAGTTTGGCAGATGTGTGTGAAGGAAAGGCTTTTTTACTGCAAGGTGGTGATTGTGCTGAGTCATTTGCAGATTTTAGCGCCACGAGTATAAGAGATACATTTAAAACACTTCTACAAATGGCAGTAGTACTGACCTATGGTGGAAAATGTCCTGTTGTAAAAATTGCAAGAATGGCAGGCCAATATGCAAAGCCAAGATCTTCCGACTTTGAAACAATCAACGGAGTAGCATTGCCTTCGTATCGTGGTGACATAGTTAATAGTTTTGAGTTTACCGAAGACGCACGCATACCAGACCCGAAAAGGTTACTAACAGCCTATCATCACAGCGCTTCAACACTCAACTTACTTCGAGCTTTTGCTCAAGGGGGACTAGCAGACCTTCACCAAGTAAGCCGTTGGAATATGAGCTTCGTTGCAGCAAACCCGATGAAAGAAAAGTTTCAACAACTGGCTAACCGAATTCAAGAAGCGCTTGAGTTTATGGAAGTATGCGGTATCGACTCTACAGTCGCGCCAAGCCTTAAAGAAACTCACTTATATACATCACATGAAGCACTGCTACTTGGTTATGAGCAAGCCCTGACTCGAAGAGACCATTTAAGTGGTGACTGGTATGATTGTTCAGCCCACTTTGTTTGGATCGGTGAACGCACAAGGCAACTAGATCATGCACATATAGAATTCTTCAGGGGCATAAAAAACCCTATAGGTGTAAAAGTTGGTCCAGGCATGAAACCTGACGAGCTTATCGAATTGATCGACGCTTTGAATCCAGAAAATATACCAGGACGCCTTACGCTGATCACGAGAATGGGGGCTGATGTTTTACCCGAAAAGCTGCCAGCTTTAGTCAGAAAAGTTCAGGAAGAAGGTCGCAAGGTCGTGTGGAGTTCTGATCCGATGCACGGTAATACTGAAAAGGCCAGCACAGGCTATAAAACTCGTAGCTTTAATAATATTTTGCGTGAAATAAGCCAGTTTTTCGCCGTACATAAAGCTGAAGGTTCATACCCAGGTGGTGTACACTTAGAAATGACCGGACAACACGTCACTGAGTGTATTGGCGGGGCATATGGACTCTCAGATGAAGACCTTGCTCAGCGTTACCGCACGCAGTGCGATCCGCGTTTAAACGCTGATCAGGTGTTGGAGCTCGGATTCTTGGTTGCAGACCTGCTTAAAGATGCTCGAAACCGAGTATAGAAGAAGATAAAAGGGCCTTTGGCCCTTTTTTAGTATTTTCGTCTTTCAAGATCAGTCTCTGATATAATCTTGGCTGATATCTCTTCGACTGAGAATTTAGTAGAGTTCAGGTAAGGAATTTTATTTTTCTTAAACAACATTTCTACCTCTCTGACCTCAATCCGACATTGCCGTATTGATGCGTATCTTGAGTTTGCCATACGCTCCTGTCTGATAGCCGACAAGCGCTCTGGGTCAATCGTTAGACCAAATATCTTTTGTTTGTAAGGCATTAAACACTTGGGTAAAGCACCTTTTTCAAGGTCATCTTCTGTCATTGGATAATTTGCTGCTTTAATCCCGTATTGAAGAGCCAGGTACAAACTCGTCGGTGTTTTGCCGCTGCGACTAACGCCAACCAAAATAATGTCAGCTTTTTCGTAATCTTTTATATTTGCGCCATCATCGTTAGCCAGCGCGTAATTGACTGCATCAATTCTGAAGTCATATGTGGCTTCATGAATGCTGTGTGTCCGGTGAACTTTTGGTACGGGAGCGACTTTCAGCTCTCTTTTTACGATTTCGCTAGAGTAAGACAAGAAATCATAACAAACCCCGTCTGATGCAAGAATAATATCGGACAATTCGGGGTTTACGAAGGTGAAAAACACCAACGGCTTCTCGCCACTTGTTTGCGCAGTAGAATTAATTAGTTCTTTGATTTTTTGAGCTTTATCGACAGTCTCAACAAAAGGGATCGTCTTATGATTAAAGTCTACGGGAAACATCGACAGCGTCGCATGCCCGAATACCTCTGATGTAATCGCTGTTCCATCAGATATATAAAATGCAGTTCTCATTTTAACCTTTCAATTACTTTTTTAGTATTTTTTCGTGTCGCGGTTTACGCCGCTATGCATTAAGTTGTAGAATGCCTTCGACCTATAGGAAGGTCAATTTTTCTCTCACATTAAATACAATTTGTTTTTGGAGACAGTTCCGTGCAAGACTACGTTCTCTGGTATCAAGAATTAGGTATGCAAGACGTACCTAGGGTTGGTGGTAAAAATGCCTCTCTGGGTGAAATGATATCTAATCTTGCCAATGCAGGTGTACAAGTACCCGGTGGATTCGCAACAACGGCAGACGCCTTTAATGAATTCCTCGAGCAATCAGGCCTGAATGAGAAAATTCACACTATTCTCGATTCCCTCGATGTTGACGACGTCAACGAACTTGCCAAAGTCGGCGCACAAATCCGCCAATGGGTTATTGATACTCCTTTCCAGCCAGAATTAGACCAAGCCATCCGCGACGCATACGCCTCACTACACGGCGATGAAAGCAACGATGTCTCCTTTGCTGTTCGTTCCTCAGCAACAGCCGAAGATATGCCAGACGCTTCATTTGCAGGACAACAAGAGACTTTCCTTAACGTTAAAGGTATTGACGCAGTAATGGTCGCTATCAAGCACGTTTTTGCCTCTTTGTTCAACGACCGCGCAATTTCTTATCGTGTTCACCAAGGTTACGACCATCGCGGCGTCGCGTTATCTGCTGGTATTCAGCGTATGGTTCGCTCAGACAAAGCATCTTCTGGTGTTATGTTTACTATTGATACAGAATCAGGTTTCGAAGATGTAGTTTTCGTCACCTCAAGCTATGGTCTTGGTGAAATGGTCGTTCAGGGTGCTGTTAACCCAGACGAATTCTATGTTCACAAACCAACACTAGCGAAAGGCTTGCCAGCAGTTGTAAGACGTAACATTGGCTCCAAAGCTATTCAAATGGTCTATTCAAGCGATGAATCTCACGGTAAACAAGTAGAGATTGTTGATATGGACCCTGAGCTGTCTAACAAATTCTCTATCACAGACAGCGAAGTGCAGGAACTGGCCAAACAAGCCGTCATCATCGAAAAACACTATGGTCGTCCGATGGATATTGAATGGGCCAAAGATGGTAACGATGGCAAGTTGTACATTGTACAAGCTCGTCCAGAAACAGTTCGCTCTAACGAAGACGCTAACGTTATGGAGCGTTATCAGCTTAAAGAAAAGTCTGACATCGTATGCGAAGGTCGTGCAATCGGGCATAAAATTGGAAGCGGTGTAGTACGCGTACTTAACTCCATAGATGAGATGGATAAAGTTGAGCAGGGCGATATCTTGGTTACCGACATGACAGACCCAGACTGGGAACCTATCATGAAGCGTGCTGCTGCTATCGTCACTAACCGTGGTGGTCGTACTTGTCACGCTGCAATTATTGCTCGTGAACTAGGTATCCCAGCAGTTGTTGGTTGCGGTAATGCAACTGACACCATTAAGCATGGTGATGAAGTAACTGTGTCTTGTGCAGAAGGTGACACAGGTTATATCTACCAGGGCAAGCTAGACTTTGAAGTCATTTCATCACGTATCGACTCGATGCCTGACATTCCGATGAAAATCATGATGAATGTCGGTAACCCGGATCGCGCATTTGATTTTGCAAAACTGCCGCATGCCGGTATTGGCCTTGCTCGCCTTGAGTTTATTATTAACCGCATGATTGGTGTACATCCAAAAGCATTGATTAATTTCGACACTCAGTCTGCTGATCTACAAGCTGAAATTAAAGAAATTATTGCGGGCTATGACTCACCGGTAGAGTTCTATATCGCAAAGCTGGTTGAAGGTATTTCAACCTTAGGTGCAGCGTTCGCACCTGAGCGCGTTATCGTTCGTATGTCTGACTTCAAGTCAAACGAATATGCAAATCTCGTTGGCGGTCAGCAATATGAGCCGGAAGAAGAAAACCCAATGATTGGTTTCCGTGGCGCATCTCGTTACATTTCGGAAGATTTCCGCGAGTGTTTTGCGCTTGAGTGTGAAGCAATCAAGCGCGTACGTAACGAAATGGGTCTCGATAACGTAGAAATCATGATCCCATTTGTTCGTACACTTGAAGAAGCTGCAAAAGTTATACAGCTGCTTGAGGAGCACGGTCTTAAACGAGGCGAAAATGGACTGAAGGTTATCATGATGTGTGAATTGCCTTCTAATGCCTTATTAGCAGAAGAGTTCCTTGAATACTTCGACGGCTTCTCAATCGGTTCGAATGACCTAACTCAGCTTACTCTTGGTCTAGACCGGGACTCAGGTCTAATTGCGCACTTATTCGATGAGCGTAACCCGGCAATCAAGAAATTGCTTTCAATGGCAATTCAAACAGCCAAAGCAAAAGGTAAATATGTAGGCATTTGTGGACAAGGACCTTCGGATCATGAAGACTTTGCTGCATGGCTAGTTGATCAGGGTATCGACTCAGTGTCACTCAACCCAGATACAGTCCTTGAAACTTGGCTATATCTTGCTGAGCAGAACAAAGCTTAGATATAGATTGAAAAGGCCCGCATACGGGCCTTTTTAAAAAGTTTTCCTAAAACGCTTGTCTAGTTGAACACAAGCCGTTTTGAAGCAAATTTGGCCCTTTTTCAACCAAGCTCTTGCCCATGGATAATTAATAGACAAACAAAGTAATGCGCCCAACAGAAACAAAATAGACGGGCCGGGTACTACAATAAACACTATCGCCAACAAAGCGCACAGTCCAGCGAGTAAATTCATCGCAAATTTTTTCATAGTGTTCTCTCTCTTTATATATCAATATTAAATTTACTCCATATCATCTGATTAATCCTTTTCAAAGTGTAACAAAACAAAAATTTCCCGATTTTTAACGTGACACAACATGGTACAATAAGTACAAAGCAATAAATTATTACCGTCATGATTGCCGAAATTACCCAACAGAATTCTGCCAGTACATTATTAAACGACTATATTAGTAAAATTTGTGCCCAAGGCTTTAGCGGAGATACGGATGCAAGCTATGCGACCCGTATCGTTACCGCTACAGATAACAGTATCTATCAAGAAATACCACAAGCCGTAATCTACCCGAAAAACTCTAAGGATGTACAAGTTGCAATGCAAGTGGCATCTTTAGATCCTTTCTTGTCTTTAAGCTTTGGTCCAAGAGGCGGGGGAACAGGTACTAACGGGCAATCTCTCACACCCGGAATAGTGATCGACCTGTCTCGCTACATGCGTGAAATTCTTGAAATAAATGAAAAAGAAGGCTGGGTAAGAGTACAAACTGGTGTAATAAAAGATCAACTAAATGATTTTCTGAGACCTTACGGATTCTTTTTTGCGCCTGATCTATCTACCAGCAATCGCGCAACTATCGGTGGTATGATCAATACAGATGCCTCTGGTCAGGGTTCTTTGGTTTACGGTAAGACCAGTGACCACGTTTTAGAACTCAAAACCATTCTTGTAGATGGTACTGAGCTTAATACCAATAAGCTTGAACTTGAAAAAGCCGAGTTACTTGCCGAGCAAACCAATAGAGTCGGTGAAGTATACAAGACGGTATTAACCAGCTGCCGGGAAAATAGAGAGCTGGTGCTTAAAAAGTTTCCGAGGCTAAATCGATTCCTAACAGGCTATGACCTTGAAAATGTTTTCGATAATGAGATGAAAACCTTTGACTTAAGTCGTGTTATTACAGGATCGGAGGGGTCGTTAGGGATAGTGACAGAAGCGAAGCTAAATGTAACCCGTATACAACCCTTTAAAACTCTCATCAATATCAAATATGACTCTTTTGAGTCTGCGTTAAGAAACTCCCCGTTTTTGGTTGCGGCTAACGCGACTTCTGTAGAAACGGTAGATAGCAAAGTTCTAAACCTTGCTAAACAGGATATTATTTGGCATTCAGTATCGGACTTAATTTCTGATATCCCAGGGGTGGATGTCCAGGGCCTTAACATGGTCGAGTTTAATGGCGAGACTCCGGGAGAAATTGAAGGGAAAGTCTCATCTCTATGCAGTCAACTTGACCAACTTATCGCAAACCAGGAAGCTGGGGTTGTTGGCTACCAACTAACTAACGATAAGGCTGAGATATTAAAAATTTACGCTATGCGAAAAAAAGCAGTGGGCTTGCTTGGCAACACAAAAGGAAAACAGAAGCCGCTTGCATTTGCGGAAGATACTGCAGTACCACCGGAAAATCTGGCTGATTTTATTTTGGAGTTCAGGGCTCTTTTGGATAGCAAAGGCCTGCACTATGGCATGTTTGGTCATGTTGACGCAGGCGTACTTCATGTTCGACCCGCCCTGGACATGTGTGACCCTGAGCAAGAAAAATTACTGCGAGAAATCTCAGACCAGGTTGTTGCATTAACCGCTAAATATCGTGGTCTTATGTGGGGGGAGCATGGTAAAGGATATAGAAGTGAATACGGGCCTGAGTTTTTCGGTGACAAACTTTTCACTGAACTGAGAAAAATAAAATCTGCGTTTGATAAAAATAACCGCCTCAACCCGGGGAAGATCTGCACGCCACTAGAAAGTAACGACAGTCTGGTTAGTGTTGACGGGCAAAAACGCGCATGGTTTGACAGAGCTATTAATATTGAAGTCAAAGAAAGTTTTGAAAACGCCATGAACTGTAACGGTAATGGACTTTGCTTTAATTATGATGAAGCTTCGCCAATGTGCCCGTCATATAAAGTCACTAAAGATCGCCGTCATTCACCTAAAGGTAGGGCTTCTTTAATAAGAGAGTGGTTCCGCCTACAAGAAGAGCAGGGGGTCGATTTACTATCTTCAGAGAAAACCCTGATAGAAAAAGAAAACGATACCACCTGGTGGGAGCGCTTTAGAAACAACCGAAAGAAACAACAGGGCATCTATGACTTTTCACATGAAGTCAAAGAATCAATGGATGAATGCCTTGCTTGTAAGGCATGTACCACGGCCTGCCCAATTAAAGTTGATGTCCCTAGTTTTAGAGCTCGCTTTTTAAATCTGTATTACAGTAAGTACAACCGCCCATTGAAGGATCACCTCGTTGCAAATGTCGAACAAACAACACCTTTAATGGCCAAACTGCCCAGGCTTACTAACTTTGTTGTGAACTTTGCTCCAGTCAAATCTGCATTGAAGAATATCGTAGGTTATGTAGATACGCCAACATTAAGCGTTCCAACTTTGGCAAGTCGCACTAAAAATGATTTCAAGTACGACGAGGCAAAACTTGCAGCACTTTCGAAAGAGCAAATGTCCGATATTATTTTTATCGTTCAGGATCCCTTTACCAGTTTCTATGAAGCAGAGTTGGTAGAAGCATTTATGCAATTAATTACTAAACTCGGAAAAAAACCAGTGCTTCTACCTTTTGTTCCGAACGGAAAAGCTCAGCATGTTAAAGGTTTCCTGAAAGAGTTTAAGTCGACGGCTAAGTCTGCTAATGAATTCTTATCACGTATAGCAAGTTATGGCAGACCACTTGTTGGACTGGATGCTTCTTTAGTACTGTGTTACAGAGACGAGTACCTTAAAATTCTAAATAAGGATAAACTAGCATTTGAAGTTCACCTGGCACATGAATGGCTATCAAATCAGGATTGGAATTCTGTAGGTAAATTATCAAATACCAACGGCCACTCTGTTGTCAAATTACTCAGCCACTGTACAGAAACTAGTGCAATGCCGGAAAGTAAAACTGTTTGGAAAAATATTTTTAAACAATTGGGTGTGGAACTACATACACCCGCTACTGGGTGCTGTGGAATGGCAGGCACATATGGCCATGAAACCGATCATCAAGAAAACTCCCGTTCGCTATATGAAATGTCCTGGCAAACACATACGACCAATATGGAAAATGAAACGGTACTTGCTACAGGATTTTCTTGTCGCTGCCAGGTTAAGCGGTATGAAAATAAAAAGCCAATGCACCCGATAGAGTACATTGCTAAAAACATTTAGATAAAGAAACAGCGACACAAATAGGTGTCGCTGTTTTACAATTCACACCAACTCACCTAACCATCTCCAAGAAACACTTTATTTAACATAACTATTTATAGTCCTAATTCTGGACTACCACTGATAATAGTTTGTTTTGTGTTTTCACGGGTGCTTAGCAGTTTTTTAGATTTTAAATATGTAAGATGTATTCTTTATGTACTGTTCTTACTGTGTGCTTTCCTACTAACTAGCGAATATGTTTACATTAAACATCTATAGAAATATGTATACCTAAATAAGTGGTAAGAAAGAGCCAACTTAAATGGACAATAATATTTAAATACAATTTTTGAATAGGTGATTGCTAGCAACATGCTCTGGCCCTATCGTCCCTTAAAAGTCTAACTCGAACTAATCATCGAAGTTTTCTGTATTATAAATCTCATCATTGACTATTTGATCGATACAACTCCAAATTTCGTCTGTTAAGAACTCATCTTCAAATACATAATTATCCCAACGTTCTGTTTTTATGAGTGCATCTACCAAAGCTTGTGGCGTTTTTGACTTTAAATCGCTGATTATTTCGCAGTCTCGTTTCTTAGTGAATCTTTTTAACTCTCGATGCCAATCATCAAAAACAAGATCACCGTAATCATCCATATAAATTAACTGCTCCTGTTTGCTGCAAAGCTTGGACAAATAATCTTTTTCTGTTAAAAACCCTTTTATAATCGAGTTTCTCACTTGACAACCTAACATATAAGTGTAGTCACGATACTCGTTACACTGATCTGGGTCATATAAACACTCTTGTGATGGAAAATAGTTGCTAAACCATTTTTCGTTGCCTGCAGCTTCTTCAATATTTTTTTTAAGCTTAACTCCCATACTTTTTGCATCAACTTTAAAAAGTGATTTCAAAATAGAAAACATAACGGCTCCAAAAAAGTTAAATTATTTAGTTATTGTAGTAAATTTTAATAAGATTGCTCAGACTATTTTTTCTACAAACTATTACTACGTCATAAAGTTATGGAAAAGTACTGATTTAAAATATTAATTTTACGATTCAAGAGTGTAAGTAGAAGAGGTTGCCAACTATTAAAAGTGATAACATCTTAGTACCACAATAACTAGATATAGGCAATTACCCGATGGATGAAGTCGTTAGTTTTCGACATTTCTTTGTATCGTTTGCTTTACCTTTGTTAATCAACAAAATGCAATCTCCTATAATTTCATAGTTTATTGGGAGTTAAGATTAATGATTCATATTGCATTGATTCGGCGCATGTAATTGTTATAGGAAAACACAAAGTAGTATAGAACTAAAACAACTCACTGATCTTGGGCGAAAAAAACGCTTTCACTTTGTCAAAAAACCTGCTTCGAGATCAGATAACACTGCATAGGCAGACATTGAGCAGCTGCGCCCGGGCACAGTGGATTATGATGGTGAACTTACGAATAACGAAATCACTTCAGCCACTTTATACTTTACGTCCCCGTATTCTAATCATAAGACTAAAGCATAGAAAATAAAATAATATAGCTTGCGCACTTTGGATTTTAATATTTTAAGGGTAGCAAATAAAAAATTTCAGGCACATCTGCTAGTTGACAAGCCTATATACTAAAATACTTTATTGCTGACTGACGATGTTCGCTTTTATGGTATGATGTGTTCTTACATCTTAAAAACTTCAATTGACTCCTAAAGTTTTCTCTTGATCCCAGACTTGGCTCTTTCTTTAATATTGGTCTGGATATATATCTGATCGGTCGTCGCTATTTTTGAGTGACCTAAATCTTCCGATAAATGTTTAAGAGGGCGGTGCTGCGCATCGTGCGTGGCACCAGTGTGACGTAACCAATGTGATGTAGCAGCTTGTAAGTTTTCAGCTTCCTCATGAAACCCGTCTTCATTCAGCTTTTTAATTGCCAGGTCAAAACTCTCCTGCACAATTCTGCGAATTTGCCTTACATTCATCCCCCCATTACCGCGAAGTTTGTGAATGATGGGGTGGGGTTCATCGACCCGAGGTAAGGAAGTCAGCCCTCTGCTTATACGATAACGCTTTAAATACTCGATGAATTCTTCGCTTAATGTCACATCACGAAGCTTGTTTCCTTTGCCCATAATACGCAAAAACCAAAAACCATCCTGATCTTGCCAGAAATGGCTCATTACCGGTGCCCATTGCGGGCGGTCAGACAATTCGGAGATCCGTAAATATAAGCCTTTTAGACAGGCTAATGTGAACAGGTTTCTTTCAAGCTTTGGGTCTTTATCACAACGGTCTTTTGTAACACCAAACACATACTCCCACTGCAGGTCGCTCAGTGTGTCTGGCATCTTAATTTGTGACTGCACAACAAGATAAGGACAGTTCTTTTTCACCACAGGAACAAAGTTAGCGAATGATTTTTCCTCCAAAATAGCGAACTTATAAAAAACATTTAATGCGGTGAACATGGATGCAAGTGTTTGCTGACTAACACCATTAGCCTTGTAAACAAAGGGTCGCCAGTTTGAATTAACTACCCTTAAGCCATTACTATCCTTAAAACGCCATTGCACTGATTGAGCAACCCAGTCATCACTGGTCTCAACGACGAACTCAACATATGCCTCAATGTCTTCACGT
The DNA here is from genome assembly GCF_005887115.1 of Pseudoalteromonas rubra. Taxonomy (GTDB): domain Bacteria; phylum Pseudomonadota; class Gammaproteobacteria; order Enterobacterales; family Alteromonadaceae; genus Pseudoalteromonas; species Pseudoalteromonas rubra_F. The sequence continues at coordinate 181,225 of NZ_PNCJ01000005.1, forward strand.
TTCAGTGAAAATACAGAGGCTTTCTTGATTGTCCAGGACCACAGATAAAAGCGCTCTATTTCATTACGAAATCGGTTGAATGTGGCTTCTGATTTACGGCCATATACATACAGGAACTGATATAAAAAAGCCAAATCGCTTTTACAACAATGTGGATCAAATACCTCATTGGCCAGGAAGTTGGCAATATCTGGATATTCTGTCTTGAGTGTATTGTCCTCAAGATGTGCGACTAAGTACCTGAGCTGCTTAAGCGTATCAACTAATGGCGTCATTGTAGGTGTGTAACACTGATTATATAAACAGTGGTTTATTCTGAACTAAGCTCAGCAAGATTGCAACGGAAAACCGAGCTCGCGCTTAAAGTCGCGAGCACAAAAAATGTGAAAGCTCAATTTTCAACTTTTGGAGTACGCAATTTACGCGCGTAATCAAAGATGATGGCAAGATTACAAATGAACCAGAGATCTTTGATTATGAATAACCCCAGGCCATCTATCAGGGTAGTCGGCGAAAACCCGCCGTCGGCTGAAAACAAAAATGTCTGTGTCATGGTAAACACGGCACCTGTACCGGCTATACCAATCAAAACAAGATTACGTCGGCCAAGCCAAATGCCAGTGCCAAGTAATATTGCAAATCCCAGGTCATAAATACCGATTAAATCTGACGCTTGCTGGATTGTAAAAACCTGATATAGCCATGCCATAAAAGGGGAGGTTTCGACTAAAGGCACTATGGCCTTGGCTTCCAATTCAAGAAACTTCATTCCACCAATCCAGAAAAGTACGATAGCCACGGGAATATAATTTAATATTGCATGCTGGCGTGCTGAGACCCGCTTAGTGAAACATAAATAAAACGCCAAAGGTAACAGAGCAAAATACTTAATAATACCCTGACCTGAACCAATAACCGGAAACCCGCCGTGTGATGCAATCCAGCGACCAGCATCGAACAGGGTTAGTAACATAATACCACTCAATACAACGAGCAAAGCAAATTGCGGTCTTCGCAACTGAGTTATAAAAAGCGCAGCGCCAACGCTTATGCCCGTCATTAAGAAAAATAGCCCAAATACTTGAATAAGGCTCTGCATTGAATATAAATCGTTGAGCGAATAAAAACCCAAGGCTTTTTCTACATAACCGAGATTCCCCCCAAGAATAAACGAGCTACCGAGTAACATCAGGCTTAGGGCGACGGTAAAAGCAATCACCTTATAATTTGTTGAGTGTGACATAATGGTCCTATGCAAATGAATGTACCAAGAAGACCGGACACGCTCATTTTAATTTCACTAACGGTTAAATTTTTGATGAGTTCATCGCCAAAATAAAGCGATTTCTGAGACTGTGTATGTGTACAGTAATGGCGAATGCAAAGAAGTATGGTTGCTACGCTGGCATACATGGGAAAATGAAAGGGCAGTGCGCCAAAGGTAACACAATGCCCAATTGGTAGTTCAGCTTTAACTGAATCGGCTATAGACAAACTCTGTGTAAGTCAGTAGAAAAGTCAACCGGCTTACAGCAAACGCTTAGTTTGTTTGAGCTTTAAGGCTAACGCCGCTATAAGACGAGTAGCCTCGTAACATGATGTGGAAAGTGCCGGCCGATGGGTTATTAACGGTACACACTTCGTTATTGCCATCCTTAAAAGGTCGACAGTCATAAGTAGTGCGAGTAGGCTGTGCGTTTGCACGTACATACAGGTCAGCATCGCCTGAGCCGCCGCTCATTGTAAACGTCACTTTGCTTACCCCGTTACCAACGTTAAATGTGTAAAAGGTTTCACTGCCCGAACCTCCACTCAGGCTAGATTTGGTTACGCCATCTTGCAGCTCGTTGCCACCAGTGCCATTTAAAGCTGCATCTACCGCGGCAGAAGCATCGATGATACCGCTACCACAACTGCTACATGTGGCAGGGAAGCTACGAGCCGTGCTCTTCAGGATACTTTCAACTTCGTCCGGACTTGCTGAAGGTTTTGCTTGTTTAATGAGCGCAGCCACACCCGCAACGTGAGGCGCTGCCATTGACGTACCTTGTGAGTATGCATAGCTATCGCTTGAAGGCCCGTTACTGCCAGAGTTGTAAGTAGACAAAATACCTTCCGGGTCATTGGCAAAACTTTGCGCGCCACCGGGTGCTGCAACGTCGATGTTTGAACCGTAGTTTGAGTAGTAAGCACGGCCACCGTTACGACCTACAGAAGCAACATTGATGATGCCAGAGCAGTTACCTGGATTGAAATTGGCAGAATTTGAGTTATCGTTACCCGCTGCAATTACGATGGTCGTGCCGTTAGCACGCGCCGTGTTAATAGCGCTCTGTGTCGTTGAGCTACAAGCACCGCTGCCACCTAAGCTCATGTTAATTACGTCAGCCGGGTTTGCGTTAGATGGTACGCCAGATACTGAACCACCTGATGCCCAGATGATACCGTCTGCGATATCTGAAGTCAGACCACCACATTTACCGAGTACACGTACAGGTACGACTTTGGCGTCATATGCAACACCGGCAACCCCCTGACCGTTGTTTGAAACCGCCGCAACTGTGCCCGCTACATGTGTGCCGTGCCAGCTCGAACTGCGTGCGCTGTGTGTATAGCCACACTCGTTCGCAGATACTGCATCACCCGGGTCACGAGCATCGCTGTCACGACCACCGCCGTCGTTTGCTACCGACAAGTTAGAGATCATGTCGTAACCTTGCAGGATGTTTGCGTTCAGATCTGAGTGAGGGCGGTAACCAGTGTCCAGCACAGCCACTACCACCCCATTACCTGTTGCCTTATTCCATGCCGCAGGTGCATTGATACCACCGGCAGACTCAAAGTAGTGCCACTGGCTTGAATACTGTGGATCATTTGGTGTAGCGAAAGGTTGCAACATCTGATCGATTTCAATGTATTCAATATTGCCTGTCGCTACCATTTCCTGCATTAGGCTATGCGCATCCGCTGCTGAAAGCGTTTGGTCAACGCGCATAACGTGATGGTTGCTTAGTGCCATTTGACGGACATATTTTGTTTGTAACGAGGCTTTCTTTTTACTCTTGAAGCTCTTAACAAAACTTTGCGCTCGTGAATTCATCATCGCCGGAGACATCTCGGCCTCAGAGATGGACATAAGCTGATTGCTATTGTCCTTATATTTAATAATAAACTGCGTGCCTGCAGTGTTTTGGCCTTCAATTTTCTTGCTCAGCTGCGCCATACTTGCAACGCTATTGAACGCTTCAGCGTTATTTGCCACAGCTTGAGTTGCAGCGAACATGCCTGAAATAGCCAGCGCAACGGCACCAATTTTTAAATTATTAGTTGTCATAATAGTTTTTCCCTAGATTTAGTTGTTGTTCCTTCCGTTCAGCAATGCGTACAGAAGGCACTTGAATGTAAACACGAGGTTACTTTTAATTTAAATTCCGTTTACTTATATTACATGTGATTTGGGTTATAAGCATTGAACAGATTTCACACAGCTAGTTGTTTTGTAATATTTAATTCATATTTTTAAGGGGTGTGATGATATATTTTTCATGTAAATGAATGTAAACAACTAGTGATAAATTATGAGTGATTCACATCTGTTTGACCCTTTAATAAACACATGATCTGCATTAAGAAGTTCCAGTAGGTTTTGTAAATTCTGACTATCTTGAGTTATGGGCGGGCAGTTTTCTTTTAACTTTGTAAACGCAGATATGTTCCTGCAAAAACACCTTAGAAAAGAGTAATAGCCAAAAAGCAGCACACTTTTCAGGTGCTGTTTTTTGGCTTAAGCTTATTATCGACTAATGTTTACGACATTGCTGTGCGTCAAAGTCGACAATTATGCTGGTGTTTTCTGCATTACCAGAGATCTTTAGGTAAGACCAATACTCGCTTCCAGCTTCGATTTGTATGCATTCCGATGTGCCACCAGAATTAGATTGTGCGTCCTTATCGTTATCACTTGGCCAGCCACCATTTTTGTACAAGATGTTCAGACTTCCACTGCCATGGGCTGTTGTAATAGCCAGGCTTTGTGTAGAGGTAATATCTCCAATAGATAACCATAAAGTACCATCTTCTCCCAGACAGGCCGCTTCGCCCGCCACCAGTCGACCGCCGGTTACTGGCTGCTGAGTCGCACATGCATCAGGTACCGAGCCACTGATATCTTTGGGCATGATCTCAACGGTATAGTCCTCAACTTCTCCATCACCTAGCGAGCCACAGGCACTGGCAGCAGCGCCGTTGTACTTCATAGCAATACGTAATCTCGCTTTAGAAGCCACCATATTTTCAGGAACATTAATTGAGCCTGTCACTTCGCCTTTACCAGACACGTCTGACATAACCTGCTCAGATTCTTCGAACTGACCATTGTTATTAAAATCTATCCAAGCAACCCAATGTTCGGTGTAATTTCCACCCGGCGTGAAGGTAAACAGGTTAGCTCCCTCTGTAAGCTTAATAGTCTGATTAGAAAAATCACCGTATCCGTCTGCCTGAGAAGGGTTACTGAACGATCCGTTTTGTACATTTGCGATCCATTCATATCGGGTGTTGCCACTGGCTGTACAGTATTCAATGCCGGAAATGCTTACGGCGGCTTGCGCGCTGTGGCTCAGTCCATCATTATCTGTGACTGTTAATGTTGCCGTATAGTCACCAGCCTGAGTGTAGGTATGGCTGGGATTCAGCTCATTGCTTGAGTTACCGTCGCCAAACTCCCACAGGTAGGTAACAATATTGCCATCCGCATCTTCAGAGCCTTCACTGCTGAATGCGACGGCTTGTCCTGACATCGCAGAGTAGGGGCCATTGGCTTGTGCAGTCGGGGCCACAAGTTCTGATTTTACCTCTGCAGTTGCAGTATCTGTTGCCGTGTTACCGTCATTATCTGTTACGGTCAGTTTCACGGTATATAACCCTGCATTTTGGTAGGTATGCACAGGACTTACAGCTGTAGAGGTTTCACCATCACCAAATTCCCAGTAATAACTAACAATACTCCCGTTAGCATCGTTTGAGCCCGCACTGCTAAACTGAATAGACTCGCCAATAGTGGTGCTATAAGGGCCATTCGCTTGTGCGATAGGTAAGTCAGAGTCACCAGCTCGTTCATAATAAACAACTAACGAAGCGCCGCTATACTCAAGGAAAGGGTCAATCATGATATTTAACTGGCCGCCACCAGCTGCAAATTCACAGTACTCGCTGTGTCTTGGTGCACTGAATGGCCCGCAGTCATGGTTATCAGCCGTTGGCACTGAGTTCATACTAACATAGGCATCCGGGTCACCCTGATACCCGCCAGGTATTACCGCAACCGTGCGTACTGCATCAGATGGGATTTCAAACTGATAGGTTTTTGGATCGGCACCTTTAGCAGACTCCAGGTTATTAATCTCGGCTAAGAATACGCGCTCACAGCCATTGCACAGCGTATTGTCAGTGCCAGAAATGACACTGAGCGTCGCATTTGAATAGGCACTAAAAGCGTCAATTGCAGTGTGATAGGGCACTGTACTGGATGGAGCAGAAATCGTCACCAGCTCCGGAGAGCCTGCACTTCTGAATGAGATAAAATCAGCGTCCCAGTTGTCGCCATTTTTAACCGGTGCTTTGCCCTTAGAGACATACATATCAGGATCTTCATCGTAACCATCCAGATAAAATGCAACAGCCTGCGTACCAGCCGGCACCGAGATCTCGTAGTTATCCACTTCGCCTTTTTGACCTGACAGATCTGTAAACGACTGAATAACATCGCCCTTTGGCGGCGTAACCGCGCCGGACGTGCCATCCCATGGATGATCAGCATTGCTGGTATACTCATCAAGGCCAGTGGCGATTAGGTTTGCATTAGACCAAAGCGTTGCCCTTGCAGGCCCATGAAGAGCAGCGGTCATTCTGTCTACCTGATCACTGGTGAACATGGCATAGTTATCAGAGTAGTGCATAAAGTTTTCTGTGTTTGTGGGCTGGCCCAGGCAGTTTTTTGCGTTGTTCTGTAATATGCTGCTACTCATTTGCGGCGTATCGCACGAGCCGTCGCCAGTCGCATTACAAAAAGCCTCAGAATGAATTGTACAGACATCGCCATCAAAGGTATGGGGCAGGTTTAGCCAGTGACCAAACTCATGGGTCAAAACAGAGCGGAAGTTTTCATTGGTGTTAGCGCCAACATAATCACCATTATAAACAACTCGTGATAAGCCATTTTGAGACATACTCAATTGCGGATACCAGGCAACACCGGAATTATTGGTTGAGCCATCATCATATAAGTCTTGCTGAATATAGATATTCATATACTTAAAGTTGTCCCAGGCATCGGCTGAAATTTGGTCGTCAAAACCACTGCCTTTACCATATCCTGCTTTTTCTGGGTGGCGGACAATACCATTTGTTGGTTGGCCGTTTGGATCTTTTTTTGCCAAGACAAATTCAATGTTAAGATTTTGTCTGATTGCCTGAAACTCGGGCGCAATAGGCCCATCATCAGTGATCAAACCAAGAAAATCCTGGTTAGATTTGTTCAGTCCATCTATGACTTTTTGCTCGGTTAAGCAGTAGGTGCCTGTTTCACAGTTGTATCTGTCACCGTAAATGTGCACAACCACAGGAATATAGTAACGCCCGGGAACACCATTGCCATTTTCTGCTGCGAGATCGTCCTGACTCGTAAGCTCAGACATAATGTGCGTTGCAAAACTAGAACTCAAAGACCGTTGTCTGGCATTCTCTTTTTGGATAGCCGACCAGTCCTGTGAATTGTGATCAGTACCACAGATCTGTCCTGCATGTTTATGGCTGGTGGAATTCGCAAATACGGATTGTATCCTATTATCAAGTGCAGTTTGATTTACCCTGACAGGCTCGCCTGCAAATACAGTGACGGGGGACAGCGTAGTCAGCAAAATAGCCGTAGCCTGGCTGAGTGTTTTTCTGGTCGGTGTTTTTGCCAACACACGTTTAGAAAAAGGCATAGTGTTCTCCTGTTGTTTTTATTTGTTAACATATGGATCTTAAGAACCTGTTTTCTTATGCCATAAGTTAACTTGTAGTGTTGTTGCAAGTACCTTTATTGGTACTATTTTATTTTCCTGGAACTGCATAAAAGTGCATTTATATCAGCCACCTAACTAAAACCCATAAAGATACAGTGGACTTTTGAACGTTACGAAAGCTTTGTGTAACTTACACCAACAATATTATATTGTATACAGTATAATTTAACATTTTGCATAATTGTTATTTTAGTGAAGCAGGGCGGGCACGTCAGGAAGTAGGTTAATGGCTTGTTTTTAATGCTAATGTTAGCGATACAAACGACAGGTTTGGGTTGTAACAAGTTCGCTCAAGAGCAGGGCTTTTCCCAGATTGGAAGTCTTGTATGACAAACTTGCCCATCTGACCAGGGTGTTTGGCCAGGAACGCATCCAGGGCCAATGCGTCACCCTTACGGACATTGGTTAGTTCGAGTGCAAATTCCCGGTGTGCGCCTTCATGGTCACAGACCTTTGACGCGTTGTTGCCCTTGCTGACATGCACCAGGCTGTTCGGTATCAGCCGGAAAACGCAGGATTTAGGTGGGGTTGGTAGGGATAATTGCTCCACAGTTTTTCATTGCTCGTCGGTTACTGTGGGAGCGAATGTAAAAATTATGGAGCAGGAATTTAGGTGTAAAACGTATTACACGGGATTGGAATGTTTTTTAAAACTTGTACACTAGCATTAAAGTCTAAATAGGCTGAAGGCGTTACATCGAGATTTTTGTTCAACAGTTGTATCCTTGATCTTAAAAGTTCTAAATCTTCTTTTTTCTCAGAATATCCTGAGTCTGGGCTAGTTCTTGTTTGCTTGTTAGCCACGTACGGTATAGCAGATAGATGGTGGCCAACAACAATATAGGAGTTAGCATATTGTTTAGGTACACAGCGCCATCTACCCAGTCCTTGATATTTCTGTTGTTGGGGTCGAACCCAAACTTATCAAAGTACTCAATAAGGATAATGGCGACAGCTAATAAGAGAGGAATGATAAAGTGCATGCTATAAGGGTCTTTTTTAAGACCTTTTGTAAGTGCTTTCCAGGACATCTTTAAACTCCTTTTAACTAAATTCTCAATATATCAGGAAATCTTATATGGTTCAGCGGAGCCCACATGTCTGATATCAACGTCTTTACAGACATTCGGCAAATGCACCTGCAACTGCAGCCAAATTCTTTTCAGCAGCGGGCTATGCTGATTTCGCGGCAAAAACTATACACGCGATTTCATGCATGAAGTTGTTTGCAGAAGCTACCGAGCATCTGGCAAACAAGCCAGCATCATATTCAAACGAATGGCAGAGCCGACATAATCAAATCAATTCAATTATTCATTCAGCGTGCTCAAGTCGTTAAAAGTATTGGCCGCACCAAAAGAAAAGACGCCGTAGCTTTTGCTTGGATTTATCTTTTTGAGCGCGCTTATTTGTATGATATTTAGCTGGTCTGATTCAAAAATCAGTAAAGACCGATACTGTTTAGTATCGGTCTTTAAAGTGCGCCAGATATCCTTTAATTTCACATCTGACGAAAGTGCTTATCATCTCAGAACGTCGAGTGAAAATCTTACTCAAGATTTTCGAAAAACAGATGTAGAATTAGCTAAGCCAAAATGCCGCATTCACTCATGATAAATAACATCGAGAGCCGGTCATCATTTTTTGCGTTTGCTGAATAGAAAACGGTTCAACTAATAATTCCGGCGTTGCCTGGTATCCTCAACTAAGCATGTCTCAAGCTCGTAATACAAGATAGATAGGGCTCATGGTGAAGCTAATTTAGAAAACAGCGTATTTAACATAATATATATTATAGGATATATAGTGCAGGGCTATTATGTGGGTGGTCGTATGACTATTATCAGTGTAATCGCTCGTAGTTCAAGCTTTAACGTGGATTTTAGATAAACAAAGCACGCTTTTCGAGTACGTGCTTTGTTTGTTCTGAGGTGTGTCGTGAAAGCAAAACTTATTGCTCAACAATGATCCTGAGCATACGGCGCAGTGGCTCGGCCGCGCCCCATAGAAGCTGATCTCCTACAGTGAATGCACTGATATATTCCGGGCCCATGGTAAGTTTACGTATTCTGCCAATTGGAATATTCAAAGTTCCGGTCACTTTAACGGGTGTCAGTTCCTGTTCAGTTACTTTTCTATCATTGGGAATGACGGTTACCCATTCGTTGTGCGCTTCCAATATTTCCTCAATTTTCTCAACGGAAACATCCTCTCTTAACTTAATTGTTAAGGCCTGCGCATGGCAACGCATTGCGCCGATACGTACGCAAATACCATCAACCGGGATCGGTTGCTTACTCGAACCCAGGATCTTATTTGCTTCGACCTGTGCCTTCCATTCTTCCTTACTCTGGCCACTTTCCATAGGCACGTCTATCCAGGGGATCAGGCTGCCGGCCAGTGGTACACCAAACTGATCTGTCGGCAAACTTTGTGACTTAAGTTTCTCGGCAACAAGTTTATCAATTTCGAGTATTGCTGAACCCGGATCATTGAGTTGTGTTTTCACCGAATCATGTATTTCGCCCATCTGGGTGATCAGTTCTTTCATATTTCTGGCGCCAGCTCCCGATGCCGCCTGATATGTCATAGGACTGACCCATTCGATAAGATCCTGTTCAAACAACCCACCCAGGGCCAATAACATCAGCGAAACGGTGCAGTTACCACCAACGAAGGTCTTCACGCCCTGTTCAAGACCCTGCTCTATTACATCTCTGTTCACCGGATCCAGAACAATAATGCTGTCAGACGACATTCGCAGTGCTGAAGCCGCGTCAATCCAGTAACCATTCCAGCCAGTTTCTTTTAATTTTTCAAACACTGCTTTTGTATAATCGCCGCCCTGGCATGACAAAATAATGTCCATCCCAGAGAGACTATCGAGATCATATGCATCTAACAACGCCTTGGACTGAGACTTTACTTCTGGCCCCGGTTGACCGGCTTGTGATGTGGTAAAGAAATAAGGTTCAATGTCAGAAAAGTCATTTTCTTCGTGCATACGTTGCATCAACACAGAGCCGACCATTCCACGCCAACCAATTAGTCCTACTTTTTTCATGGTATTACCTTTTTTTGAATCATTGAGTATTTTGCGTGAGAGGTATGTCTAGACGTCTAAAAATAGCAAACATTGCCACAAGAAACTATACTTTTAGCGTCAAAATTGAACATTAATCATAAAAAACCCCGCGAAAGCGGGGTTTGGATACAACATGTAAAGGTTGTGTCCCACACTGTCACCTAAGCAACAGTTTAGAACCAGGTTGTTGATAATTTGCGCTCCGGTCAAATTATCATAAAATTGCAGTACTAAATTAGAACAAAGTATGGCTTAAGTTTATCGGTTATTCAAGTAATTTTGATTACAACAATCTGAAATTTAAGAAAATAATTTGTAACTTAGAACTGACTTACGTCTTATTTACATTACACTGCTAGTTTACTCTTTCGTAGATAGCGATCATCGCAGCCATTTTAGGGGCTACTTAACATGTAGATTTGCAGTTCATACTGATTTTCGCTAAGGGCTATTTGCAAAGAATGATTATTGAAAAAGTAAAACCGCATGCCTAAGGTAAGAGTCAAAGCAACACCGTTTTAGCAATTGATGCCAAAGCCAACCACCCGACTTAAGATAGTTCGATGTCGGAATAAAAAAAGCCTGGCCGCTGGCCAGACTTCTATTATTCCAGATGTTAACTATTAAAACTCAACTGATACATCTAGGCTGATTTGCTGTGCATTCTCACGAGAACGAATAACGACATCGTTTTGCTGAACTTCAAAGTCCTGACCAAGCAGGTTCTTTGCTTTTACAGTAATCGTTGTGTTAAATGTTGGATAGTAACTATACACAAGGTCCAACGAATTGATTGGCTGCTCATACGCATCATCGAACCCGTTTACACCTGCAGCCAGAATACGGTCACCAAATACATTGTATATTAGCGAGCCCTGGTGGTTACCATCATGCGAATCGTAGTTCAACTGGAAGTTTGCTACGTATTTAGAGTGACCACTCATCCGGCGTTTAATGTTAGTTAAATCACCGCGAGCACTTTCTAAGATTTCAACTTCTGAATCGCTGACAGTCAGGTTACCCGACGTAAAGAAAGCACCGCCTAGCATATCCGCAGACAATTCGACTAGCCATTCAGCTTCCAGGCCGTATACATAAGCACTATCAGCATTTTCAAACTCGAGAGTGAAACGACCATCACGCTCAGTAAGTTGCGCTTCAATCGGCTTATCGATGTCTTTATAGAAGGCGCCAACGGAGAAGTTATCACCACCGTCAAAATAGAACTCGATTCGCGCGTCGAAGTTATCAAGATAACTTGACTGCAAAGTTGGATTACCCAGCGTTCTGTAATCCGTCAAAGGATCTTGATACTGAACAGGTGTAAGTTCACGCAAATCTGGTCGAACAATGGTTTCACCCCAACCAAAACGAACCTGATAGCCTTCCTGACTGTATGTCATGGATAATGAGCCAAATGTTTCATCTTCCATCACAGTTGCATCTTTAACCGCTTCTTCACCTAACTTATCTTGCAGTAATGATGGGTCATAAGCAGAACGTGAAAATGCCAGTGCAACTTGTCTGAAATCTTCGTATCTCAAACCGCCTGAGAATCGCCAGTCGTTGTTAAATACGTAGTCGAATGCACCAAAGTAAGCATCGATTTTTTGTGCAGCAAGATAGTCATCTGCAGTTGGTTCCTGAAATAACAACTCTACATCGACACTATCGACTACAGCATCATCTTTGAAGTAGCTGCCCATACCCAGTGCCTGACTGTTAGTACTTGCGAGGCTGATCACTTCATTAGGGCCAAAGCGATATTTAAAGAAATCAGTACGATAGTCACGTGTTTTCTCTACAAAATACCCACCGCCTTTAACTTCAAGCTCTGAATTGTCGAAATAAAAGGCTTTTGATAAGTTCCACCCGTAGTTCTCGACTTTATCTTCCATGTCAACAAAGCGATACAAGAAGGGATCACCACCTAATGCGCCGCTGGTATAGGTCTCGACGTACGACCCATCCTGATAACGGTCTCTGGCTGTAATTTCCAATTCGCTAGGGATATTAGTTGTTGCCGTAGAGTCCGTATAATGCCAGTCAAAACCGAGGCCATCCAGGTTCACGCTCTTGAGAAAATCATAATTTAAATTATGTGTACCACGCAGTTGAACTATTTCCAATTCGCGTTGTTCGAAAGAGGTCAAATGCTTGCGCTGAACTTCACCGTCTTCTTTACTTAAAGACTTAGAAGGCTCCTGGTAAATGGACACGGACGCTTCATCTTCAGTGTCGCGAAGCTTCATAAAGCTCGCTGTCAGATCATGGTCATCGATTTTATATCCGAGGCTCAGTGAACTGTTTAACTTAACATTTTTCTTAGTTGACTCTTTGTCATCACGAGCAGAATAACAGGCTAATGGGCTTTCGCCACAGTTAGAATCGGCATTGTCTACCGAAGCGAGTACTGCAGTATAGCCTTTGCTGTGTGACCACTCATGATCGTACGCCAAAGACGCTAAAAAGCCAAACTGACCGCCCAAACCGAACAAGTCGTCAAAACGGTCACCATAGACAAATTTACCGCCAACATCAGGGTCTAGGTCTTTTTCAACCATTCCAAAATCACGATGTAGTGCTTTGGTAATGTCTTTGTTAAGCTCGATTGCCTGCTGTTGTGTTACCGCTTCACCTCGGTCTTGTGCTTCTACAGCACGAATATTTAGACGTGAGATATCCGATATGCCGTTTACATATTTGCTCAGGGCGTTAGTTACCGAAACTGGCATGCTACGCAAGCCGTCATCTTCGCCTAACCAGTCATCATCGCTGCCGTTATAAACAAAGCCATTGCTGTTAGTGTCTTTGTGTGCAACACCAATCTCTAACTTAAGGACGCGATCACTCGGGATACTTTTGGTACGAATATTTACATCACCACCACCAAACGCTGCGGGCATGTTTGGCGAATATGCTTTCTGTACAGCGAGAGATTCAATAATGCTGGACGGAAAGATATCCAATGGAATGACGTTACGCGTTAAGTCAGGGCTTGGAACCTGAGCGCCATTTAATCGTACACTTGAATATCGTTCGCCCAGGCCTCGCACATAAATAAACTTATCGTTTACCAAACTCAGACCTGTTACACGGCGAAGTGCAGATGCTGCATCACTATCACCGGTACGCGAAATCTGCTCTGCACCCATGATATCAGCTACGAAAGCTTGATTTTTCCTTTCTTCAATAACTGCGCTGGCACTGCCTTTAAGGCGGCTACCTACCGCAACTACTTCTTCTATCTCTTGCGCTGTCTCTTCTGCTGAAACCGAATGTACAGCCAAAGGGGAAGTAAGAGAAAGCAAAGAAAGCGTGATCAAATTGGTTTTAAACTTTTTGATTGGTTTCATTTGTCGTTCCTCTAAACCAAAACCGGATTCACAAAGGGCGCATGAATGCGCCCTGTTAAAAGCTAGAAATGGATTAGATTACTTCGTACGCTCTAAAGACATAGCAACAAATTTTGCCCAAGTAGTGTCAGTTTCACTTTCACCGATTGCACCAATGTAAGCAACATCTTCAAAGAATGAATCTTGTTGGCTTAGTTTGCTGCTTTCAACAGCCACAGTGTTGCCATCTTTATCAAGCATTGACCCTTTGGTTGCGACACCGTTGTCGCCCAGTACACTAGCGAAATCTTTAAAGCCGATTAGTTTATTACCGTTTTCTGGCTTAGTGAACCATGCTTCAATGTCAAAATTAGCTAGGTCGTCAGTGAGTGGTACTTCAACCTCTTCGAAGTTCAGGCCGCAAGCGAATACTGAGTTCTTGAACGCGATTTCGCCGGCATTGGCATTCGCATGGACACCCATAGAGGTAGACTTATCTTTTTCATTGTAAAGGTCAAAACACCCTGTACCAGCTTCTGTACCCGCGTTAACAAACAGCATGTTATGAAGCTGAGCTTTACCCCACTCTTTCATTTCCATACCTGCGCCATAACCACGAGGACCTTGTACGCCATTACTAACAACCGTTGCGTTAGCGATAGTTGGGTAAGATACAGTCGTAGCACGATCCTGACCGTCTGCAGTTGATGGATCCTTTTTACCGCCGTCAGTTTCAAAACCATGGTTACCCTGAGTTAGGGTTTGTACCAGAATGAACTGTCCTTTACCTTTCCAGCCTGTATCCCAGTCGATACCGTCATCTGCTGTTTCAGTAACAACAATATGTTTGATATTAACTGTACCGCCGAATAGCTCGATACCGTCATCGTAACCATTGTGGATGTGTACATAGTCAACAGTTGTGCCAGAGCCAACCGCGTTTAGGGTAATAGAGTTTAATTCGTCGCCTTCAACGCCGAAACCAGCATATTTAACGACAACATGTTGAAGCGAACCACTGCTGTCTTCATTATTATTACCACCGTAGTAAGAAACAACACCTTCAGCATCTACGTTACATTGGTTTTGCTCTGCTTCAGTCTTTGAACATTCTACAGTCTGAGCCATACCGTTGATCTGGATACCACCCCAATCCTGCATTGCAGGTACGGTTGTCGCATCGCCATCAATTTCCTTGATTGAAGTAAAGGTAATTGGCTTATCAACCTCACCCACAGCACTAATTTGTGCACCACGCGCAATACGAACAAAGTTTTCAGCTTTAGTGAAAGCAATTGTTGCACCCGCTTCGATTGTTAAAGTTGGGCCGTCAGTATTAACTACTCCACCTTTTGAGGTATCAACATCTTCACCAATGAAAAGAGCACCTTGAAATATGTGTGCGCCACCGGAAGACAGCGCTTTAATTTCGAAAGATGAAGTGATGTCTTTAGCGTTATTTGCAAATTCAGTATTGTAAACACAGTTTTTCTTTACTGCGTCTAGCTCACCCTTAAATTCTTTACCACCCATTGTGTAGCTAGCGCAGACAAGAGTATCAGTATCGCCACCGGCATCTTTATCGACATCACCGCCATTTCCATTACCATTGCCAGTATCTGGGGCAACAACATCCTGAGAGTTATCTACGCGATTGTCATTTGTAGTTGGTGTTATATTGACATCACCGCCACAGCCAGCAAGAACCAAAGCAGAAGTGATAAGGCTTACTTTAAATAACCCAGCAAGTTTCATTTTATATCTCCGAAAAAGTATTAGTTATAAGCGCAATAAAAAGCTTGGGCAAATAATAGAACCACTGCGTGACGATAAGGTTACAGTTTTGGTAAATAAAGATGACATTTGACTTTTAAAAATAAAAAAACCGCCCGAAGGCGGCTTTGGTGTTGCGATTATAAAATCATAGCAGTGCTTGTTTTAACGTTTCAGCGTGTATTTTTTCTCGCTTCACGTACTTAATCCATTGCTTCGCAAGATTTGCAGACTTTTTGTGCTTTTCTGCCTGCTCAAATGCGAGTATAGAAGCGTCGAAATTTTTAAGGTTATATTGAGCCATACCCAGTGCAACATACGCATTTGACTCAAACGTTAAAGCGCCTTTTTCCAGCGCGGCCCTGGCAGCATCCGCGGCCTCATCAAACTTCTCCAGATTGATATAGACTTCCGCAATACGCTGCAGATAATTACCATGTTCGACTTCTTTGTCAGCCTTAGCGAAAAAGTCGATAGACTTATCTTCGTCTTTAGACTGGACATAAGCTTCTGCGATGAATGCATAGTTCTTTGCATTCCCTTTAACCACTCCACTTTTTATGCCTTCTTCTAATGCAACTGCAGCCTTATAAGGTAAGCCATTAAATAGATAAACCTGAGAAAGCTGGATTATATCACTGCGTTTCTTTATAAACCCACGCTGTTGCGCGGTTTCGAGAATAGCAAGTTGCTTTTTCTCAGCTCCTAACTCTCCAAACATGCCTGCAAGCTGAACCCAATATTCGGGTTTATCAAACAGCTTAATCATTTTCTCTAATACTTCAGCAACTTTTTTTGGCTGATTTAGAGAGTAATATAAAGCCCTTTGCAAAACCAACCAGTTTTCTTTTGGCACTTTATTTTCACTTTCAGTTAACGATATTGCCAGATTAATATTTTCTACGGCCGCTGGATAATTCTTATCCTGATAAAGCGCTTGCGCTTTCAAGACATAGTAATTGCTTTTAACTGGCTGTGTATTTATCTTCTTCCAGCTATCCAGATATTCTACTGTTGCTTTATAATCACCATTAGCCATTGCCAGCTGCGCAAGACTAAATGTAGTAGATAATCGTAATGACTCAGGGATAGCCTCTTCAGCCACCACCTGCTCAAAAGAGGCAATAGCTTTGTCCAGCTGGTTTTCGTTGTAATAGATGAATCCATAGAAGTTATACATCATTGCAACTTCATAAGAGTTCATGCTGCCGGCACGTTTCTTAATGGTATCAAGTACTTCAAGACCACCTTTAACATCTCCTTCGTCGGCTAGCTTTTGCGCTCTCGCAAGCTGACTGTATACTTTTTCACGCAATGCAGGCACGCGCTTAGTTTTAGTCTCAGCGTTTGCAACAGCCAGATCAACGCCAGGCAAAACGGATAACAGACTTGGAGCTACTAGTCCCGTACAACTCAACGCACTAACAAGTAATAGCTTTTTAAACGTTTTCATAATCGCACCTTTTAACTCTAGCCGTTAATCTGGAATGAGATCTTGTTCTGAACCCCGGCGACCTCAACGGCCTCACCATTCACAACTCTCGGCTTGTATTTGAACTTCAACGCTGCGTCCATTGCTGCCCGGTCAAAAATATTCTCTGGTTCGGCTTTCACCACAACCGGATTTCTAACTGTGCCTTGTTTTGTTACGACAAACTCTACGATGACATAGCCTTCAATTCCTCTTGAAAGTGCACGCCTTGGATAGACAGGCGCCACCTTCACGATAGGCAAATATTCTCCATCACTGGATTCCAAAGCCAGACCGCCAGCGAGGTCGACGTCAGCAGCTACATCTGCACTGAAGTTAAAATCAGCTCCGGCAGCATCCAGGTTGTTGCTTTGCATTTGAGGCGCATCCATTGGCGGGGGCGGCTCTTTTGGTGTAGGCGGTTTTTGTGGTTTGCGTTCTTTTTTCTCAACAGTTTCTTCTTTTTTCAGGCGGACAAAATCAAGCACGTTGCCCTTAACAGGCTCATCCATCTTGCCTTCGCCGCCTGTGATCAGTGCCTGCATACCAAGAAACAAGAAAAAAGTCACAATACCTGCAATAACGAGTGCTAGTAAGTAACGCATCTTTTCTATTCCTATGATTCCTGAGCTGCAATTGATACATCGAATGCGCCTGCGGCACGAGATGCATCCATTACCTTGATTAAGGTATCAGTCGTTGCTTTCTTGTCGGCTTGAATCACGACGCTACCTTGTGGGTTTTCGGCTTTAAGGCGCTCAATGTTTGCCTGCACTGCACGGATATCAACTTGGCGCTTGTTGATCCAAATTTCACCTTTATCCGAAATGGCAACGAGTATATTTGCGCGCTGCTTTTTAACTGCTGTCGCAGCTTCTGGCCGGTTCACATCAATACCCGCTTCTTTTACGAATGATGCAGTTACAATGAAAAATATAAGCATGATGAATACAACGTCCAACATGGGCGTCATGTTAATTTCTTCGGCTTCTTCTTCCTGAAAAACCTTTGCTAATGGAGCTCTCATTACGTTTCCTCAAATTCTTTTCTAGTGATCAAGCAACAGCTTGTCTTCTAACAGTTCTACTTCGCGCTTTGCCTTACGTTGTAAAAAGGTAGAGGCAAATACTCCGGACAGCGCGCCAACCATACCAGCCATGGTTGGGATCGTTGCTTTAGAAACACCGGCAGCCATAGAACGGGCGCTTCCCGAACCTGTGATTGCCATCACATTAAATACTTCAATCATACCGGTTACCGTCCCTAGTAGCCCAAGTAGGGGACACAGGGCGACCATGACATTGATATAAGGCAGATTAGAGTTAAGCTGAATTCCGGCTCGTGAGATCATGGCCTGACGTATCTGTTCTGCGTTCCAGCTGTTTCTTTCCTCGCGGCTTGTCCAACTATTCAGTAAATCCTTGCGATAAGTTCTGAATTTACCAAACACAAACATAAAACGTTCGAGGATCAACAGCCACATCACAAATGTGACCAGTCCGATGACCAGGAGAACCTGGCCACCTGTATCTAGGAACTCACGTAGCGCATTAATTGCATCTACTAAAAGAACCACAATTACGCTCCTTTCTCGCTGCGCTCAGCAATGATCCCTGCACTTTGCTCTTGAAGAATAAGCAACAAATTACGAGAGCGCGTGTTAAGTAAGGTGTAAAGGAATACCGTAGGAATCGCGACCACCAGACCCAGTACGGTTGTAACAAGTGCTGTTGAGATACCACCGGCCATCAGTTTAGGGTCGCCTGTACCAAACAGGGTAATGGCCTGGAAGGTATTAATCATACCGGTTACAGTACCAAGTAGACCTAATAGTGGGGCAACCACAGAGATAATCTTAATCAGAGTCAGGTTACGTGTAATCTTCGGCATTTCACGCAAGATTGCTTCACTTAACTTAAGCTCTAGTGTGTCATACGCAACATCTGGATATTGCTCTTTGACTTTCATTACGCGGCCAAGTGGGTTGTCTTCGCGTGCAACTGAATCTTTTAGCTGACGATTGATTTTCGCCCCCATAATCATCAAAGAAATAAAGCGCTCAAGGGCAATTAATAATGCAATCAGACCAACGCCAAGAATAACGTAACCAACGGGTCCGCCCTGCTCCACTTGCTCTTTGGTGTTTGGCGCCTGAACTAACAGACCCAGAATTGAACCACCTGTCGGGTCCAGTGCAAAGTCAACGGCACCAGATTGCGCCGATTGCAGCTCAGCGGCACTTGCCATGAAGCGTGCCGTAGGCTGGCGAGTCAACTCAGACAGTGTATTGGTTTCTGGGTTGTAAGACAGGTATTTGCCATCAGCAATCAGGTTAAACGCGCCAACACGCAAAACTTCTTTTTGCTCTTTCGCACCACCCGCAACAATCACATCCGAAGTATAGCGAGACACTTTACCCTGTTCTGTCATTTCACGTTGTAGCTCAACCCATACTTTTTCGATGTCTTCAATAGACGCCAGTTTAGTACTTGAGCCCATGCGTTTAGCCATATCATCCATAAACGCGCTACGATTTGGTATTTCTGCAGATACGACTGAGGTACGGAACTTGTTACTCGAATCGCCAGCTACTTGCTGAAGTACACCAAACAGTTCCTTAAGTGAACCCATACGCTTTGAAAGTGTGTCACCTAAATTACCTAGCTTGATTTCGTTTTCTTCAAACTGAGTTTCGAGACGCTCTGAGCGATTGAGTTCGCCATCGCGGTTAGCGGTCAATTCACGTAACATTCTGACCTGCTCGCTCTGCTGCGCTTTAAACTGGGCTTCACGCTGTGCATTTTGTGCATTTTGTGCGCTCTGTCCCTGTTCAAGTTGCTTTAACAGAGTATCCAGGTCCATTGCTTGTTCAGCTGCAAACGCAGAGCTAGACAATGCAAACGTTGCTGCCATTACGGTTTTTAGGCTGAAAGATTTAAAAAAGTTCATCATATACCTCTTATTCTGCAGCCTGAATTGGCAGAGTTAACATATCCGGTGCCAGTTGCTTACGAGCGATGCGGATACCTTTGTTGATTTGACTGATGTTGGTGTCTGGCAGTGCTGCAAATGACTTGCTGTCTTTGTTCCAGCTGCCCGCTTTGCTGCCATCTTTAGTCACGTAAAGCAGTTCAAGGCGACCAATGCGTAGCATATCCACTTCTCGTTCCTGACCGTCTACCGTCAGCAAAGCGGAGTAAGCTTCGATAGTACGTCCGTACTCAACTTCTACCTGGTAGGCCTCAAGTACGCGACGGAACTTTTCGCTTGAAGACACATCGGCGCGGTCCATCATTGCTTGTAATTTAGCAATACGCTCTGCACGCTCTTCTTTTAGGAAAGGAACATCCAGTGCAACGAACTGCTCAAGACCTGTGATCATACGCATCATTAGTGGCGTGATCTGACGTTCAATCACAGACACCTGATCCATAGACTCATTAATCGCAGCCATTTCTTCTAGTTGATTTTTGATCTGCTTGTCTAACTGGCTGTTGTAAACAACCAGGCCATCAATTTCTTTATTCAGTGTTCTGAACTTTTGCAGTCTTGACTGCATGTCGTCTGCAATAGAATTGATTTTGTTTTGAGATTGGAGGGCTGACTGGTTAATAGCCGAACTTGAATCAATGACTTTGTCCAGATCATTTGCCTGAGCATTAGCCGCAACGGCGACCATACCTGCTAATAGCAAGTGGTTAACGCACTTCATCGCATACACCTTTTAATATTTGCTTGTTGCTATATTGGAATTGCGTGCAGTCTAATGTGCCTAAATGACATCCATGTTGCGCTAAAAATACATTTAGGTTACAGCTGTCATATATTGGTCATGGAGGGGTTTATTTATACTTATGCAATAAATTAAAAAAGGCTGCATATTCGCAGCCTTGAGAAAGATTACACTTTAAATTTGGCGAGCATGTTTTCGAGTTCATCAAATTGCAATTTTAACGTCTGACATTCTTGTAGTGTTTTTGTCAGACTATCACTGCCTTCTACACACAAATCACTGATCCCATGAATATCACTGTCTAACGACTGAATCACCGCATTCTGCTCTTGTGTTGCGCTGGCTACGGCATGGTTTACACCATCGATAGAGTCGATGGCATGGGTGACTTCCTGCATTTTAGTCCCTGCAGATTGTGCTTGCTGGGCGCTATTACTGGAGTCATCAATGCTTGACTTCATTACCGCGACGGCAGATGACGAGCCTTGCTGCAATTCGCCTATCGTATTTTCAATTTCCTGGGTCGATTCCTGAGTACGCTGAGCTAGTTGTCTAACTTCATCGGCCACGACTGCGAACCCGCGTCCGGCTTCGCCTGCACGTGCAGCTTCTATCGCGGCATTTAGAGCCAGTAAGTTAGTTTGTTCACTGACACCTTTAATGACTTCCAATACCTGACCTATACTGGCGGTGAGTTTATCAAGACCATCAATCGTCGATTGCGCTTCCTGCATTTTGGCGCTCAGAGAGCCGATTTCTTCAATGTTGGCATTCAAAGCCACCTGACCCTGACTGGACAAACTATTAGCCTCAGTCGCCAACTCAGAGGCGTGTTTGGCATTATTTGAAATCTCTACAGCACTGGACGACAGTTCATTGATGGCCGTCGCGACACTGTCGGTACGTTTGGTTTGCTCTGTGTAGATATCGAGTGCCCCCTGTGTTTGCGATTGTAGCCCCTCCATCACCTGCTCGAGTGCCAGTGTGGTTTCTTTCACTTTCGAGATACTCTCATGGATTTTGTCTACAAACAGGTTGAAGTAGTTGGACAGCTCACCAAACTCATCGTTGTTTTCGACGTCAAGTCTGCGGGTCAGATCGCCTTCTCCCTGAGCAATATCTTTGATGGCTTCGTTTAAATGCGCCATAGGCCTCATCAGATATTTAAGTAGTAGCTGTAGCATTACAACAATTACCACAACGCCCACCAGCATATAGATCAGTGCCATATTACGAAATGACGCCACTGAGCTGTAGGCTATTTCTTTATCGATCACCACGCCGAGGTACCAGTCGACATTTTTAATACCGCGCATTTTAACGAATGACACCAGCTTTTCTTTACCGTCAATGGTCAGATCAGCAAACGTCTCGGATAGTGCCAGCTTAGTGCCGAACAATTCTGTCATGGGCTTGTCGTTGAGCTGGGTATCTGGATGGCTCAGGATACGACCCTCAGCATCTAACAGGAAACCATACCCATAGCCAAGAAAGTCGATTTCATTGACTATGTCTGTGATGGTTGCCATATCAATGTCTCCTCCGGCTACCCCAGAGAAACGCCCACTACTCATAATAGGCACAACCGCAGTAATGGTCAGCTCATTACTTGTCACGTCTATATAAGGCGTGGTAAACGCAGTGTCCTGCTTTCGCTCCGCCAATTTGTACCAAGGCCTTTGCGTAGCATCGAAATCGCTCGGCAACACCACTGTTGTATCATTTAGTACAAACTGACCGTCGGGTGTACCAATAAAGGTATTCTTGAAGTGACCGGCTTCATGCGCTGTCTGAACACGCCTTAGTATATCTGAGTAAGCGTCATTACCTCGGTGGCCACTGGCAACAGCGCTTACTATATCCAGCCTGTCATTCAGCCAGTTCGCAATATTTTGTGAAACCGACTCAGAGATTTCCTGTAACACCAGGGTTAACTGGGCCTGCGTTTGTGAGCGCATCAGGATAAAGTTGTTCACAGTAAAGAGGGAAAGTACGATCACCAGCACCAATGAAGCGGCCAGTGTTATTTTAGTTGTAAATTTGAGCGCACTGAACATGGGAAGCCCTGTCTTAATTTTACTAATACAAATTTGTTTTACCAAATCTTAACGAGTTTGTCTTACCTTATCGGCGAAACTTTTGTTGCCTAAAGTTAATTATACACTTGTTTTCACGATTTATTTTTCAACTGATTAGTTATTGTTCAGGCTTCACGATTGAAAATGAAAAAAGGCGGGACAAATCCCACCTTTTTTATTACTTACAATGATCATCACAAACTTGTCTTTATTTCATCCGGCACAGTTTTTACCTGCATCCTGATTCAACTCATCCGGGCTTGTTATGTGATCATCTGGTCGACATACGAGTCTACTTATATTCAGATAAAGCTGGCGGTCTTGCCGTCAGGCCTTTACCCCAATTTTTATTTGGTTTATCGCTCATCACATATTTAAGCTCACCACCAGCCATGATGTCATCGTGTGTCAGGTAACTACGATCCAGAGCTTTACCGTTTAAAGTCACCGACTGAATGTATTTATGTGTTTCGCTGAGCCCCACAGCAGTAGTCGTAAACTGCTTACCGTTTGACAGTTTAAGTGTGACTTTTGGCGTTTGAGGTGCGCCAATTGCGTAAGCCAGATCGCCAGGTGCTACGGGATAAAAGCCCATTGCAGAGAAAATATACCAGGCAGACATCTGACCAACATCATCATTACCAGCAAGTCCGTCAGGCTTATCCGAGCTCAGAGTATCCATGATCTGACGAATTCGTTCCTGGGTCTTCCAGGGTTTACCTGCGTAATTATATAAGTAGGCGATATGATGGCTTGGTTCATTACCATGAGCATAATTACCAATCAGTCCTGCAATGTCTTCATGTTCTTTAATCATTTCTTGAGACAAAGGCGTATCAAATAAATCATCAAGTCGCTTCGTAAAGGCGTCATCTCCTCCCATCAAATCAATGAGCCCGGCTACATCCTGAGGCACATAAAAACTGTACTGCATGGCGTTTCCTTCTGTAAAAGGCCCCATATATTTAGCTTTAAAAGGGTTAAACTCAGGATCCCAACGACCCTGGCTGTCACGCCCGCGCATAAAACCACTTTGAGGATCGAATACATTATTATAGCTCATGGCGCGTGCATAATATTGTTTCGCCTGCTCGCTTTTGCCCATCGCTTCAAACATTCTGGCAATCGCAAAATCGTCATAGGCATATTCCAGTGTAATAGACACGGATTCTGGCAATACATCCATAGGCACATAACCAAACTTCTTGTACTCAGGAATGGCGTCATAAACTGGGTTGTTGGCGGTATTTATAATGGCTTCTACAGCCAGCTCTACATCATAGCCCCGGATCCCTTTAAGATATGCATCGGCGATAACGGATACCGCATGATAACCGATCATGGTCCAGGTCTCATGTGCATGGAATGACCAGATAGGCAGCATTTTTTCATAGCTTTGCTGATAGTGAACCAGCATAGACTGTATCATGCCTGACACTCTGTCTGGGTCGATATAGGTCAACAGCGGGTGTAACGCTCGGTAGGTATCCCAAAGCGAGTACAAAGTATAATGCTCAAACCCTTTACCATCATGAATTTCGCCGTCTACGCCGCGATATTGTCCATTGACGTCCTGATATAAGCTTGGCGCCTGTAACGCATGGTAGAGCGCGGTATAAAATTGACGCTTTTCGGAGCGGGTGCCCTCAACATCAACCTTGTCCAGATAGCTGGCCCATTGAGCGTTTGCGTCTTCGCGAACCTTGTTGAAGTCCCAGTGAGGGATCTCGGTTTTGAGGTTTTCGAGTGCATTGCTGCGACTAACCGCTGAAAGCGCCACTTTAATCTTTAACGGTTTGTTTTCGACGTCATCGAAGCTTGCAACGAATTTGACCGCTTTCCCAGCGGTCATTTTCACCGCTTTATTTTCAATCGTAGAGTGTTTTTCTTTTCCCAGGCATCCCATACAACGATAACGCATGTTGTCTTCATTGATAAAACGGTAATTGTCTATAGGTTGAGAGAACTCTATCGCAAAGTACATTTGACGGTTACGCGCCCAGCCATTGGTGGCTCGATAAGCAACCAATGTAGTATCATTGATTTTACGAATATCACTCCAGATAACCTTGTTCTCGAAGTTGTATATAGCACTGGTCAGATCAAACAAAACATGGCCCTGGCCGCCGTTTTTGAAGGTGTACTGATGCATACCAACTCTGGGACTCGCGGTGAGCTCAGCCTTTATGTTGTAATCTTGTAACTCTACCCCATAGTAACCCGCTTCTGCCCATTCCTGCTGATGAGAAAACCGTGAACGATACCCTGAATCCGGGTTTTCTGCAGTACCGGGGCTAGTTTTTACCTCTCCACTGATCGGCATAACCAGCAGATCCCCTAAGTCTGAATGACCGGTGCCTGAAAAATGAGTATGAGAGAAACCGACTATCGTGGTGTCGTCGTAATGATATCCGGCGCAGCGCTTGTATATTTCAGGCTGCGGTGACACGCCTCGCATTGGATTATCTGTATCCGGGCTGAGTTGTACCATGCCAAAAGGCACAACCGCGCCGGGAAACGTGTGACCGTCTCCGCCAGTACCAATAAATGGATCTACCCACTGCGTATTAGACTCCTGCGCCACCCCTGACGATGAGACAGATATCAAGGCAGCCACGGTGGCTGCTGATATGATGCGAAGCATGCACCTCTCCTATTTTAAATTGTTATTATTTGGACCGTTCCAATAACAACTATCTTACACCGCATATGAATACGTATTCAATAGAAACAAGGCAAGAAATATAGACTGGTTTATTGAGCTATGAGAAGAGGTAAAAGAAATGGCTAACGCTATAGTAACAAAGCCGGCTCTGGGGCCGGCTTGACGTGATAAATTTTAATTCTCGACTTTTTGCTGCCACTGCTTATAAAGCGACACGACATTCAGGCCATACCAGGCGATAAAAATGTAGCACACCATAGGTACAATGAAGCTAATCTGGATCCCTGCATTATCTGCTACAAAACCCTGCACCAGAGGAACTAGCGCGCCACCAACAATAGCCAGACATAACCAGCCTGACCCTTTACTGGTCAAAGATCCCAGACCTTCGATGGCGATGGAAAAGATAGTCGGGAACATAATTGAGTTAAACAGACCTACGGCTAGCACCGCAAACATGGCCAGCTTACCATCGGTAGACATAGTTAGCAGTAACAGTGCAATAATTGCAATTGCATTAAACATCAGGGCTTTTGAAGGTGCAACCTTCTGAAGTGCGGCCGAGCCAATGAACCGCCCTACCATAGCGCCACCCCAGTAGTAGGAGATGTATTTCGCTGCGGTATGCTCTTCCATACCTGCAATTGAAGGCTCTGCAAAGTAATTTACCAAAAAGCTACCAATTGCCACTTCAGCGCCGACGTAGCAAAAAATGGCTACAACCCCCATCACCAGGTGCGGTGCTTCAGTCAGCTTGTGGCCGCGAGCCTTACAGTCACCCTCTTCAGTGTGCGCTTCAATGGTAGGTAGTTTTAGAAAAGCAAATACAGCCGCGATGAGTAGTAGTGCACCAGCGAGCATCAGATAAGGTACTTTAACCGAGTCAGCACTGGCTGCATCCGTTGCCATACTGGCACCTGCGCCAAACAATAACATACCGCCAACTGCTGGGCCTACTGTAGTACCCAATGAGTTAAGCGCCTGTGCCAGATTTAGTCGACTTGAGGCCGTTTTTTCTGGCCCCAGGGCTGCCACGTACGGGTTTGCAGATACTTGCAATACAGTAATACCTGACGCCAGCACAAACAACGCCGTCAAGAAAAGCCAGTATTCATGGACCACTACGGCCGGGTAAAACAACAAACATCCGCCGGCTGCGACCACAAGACCCGTCAATACGCCATTTTTATAACCAAAGCGCTTCAAAAACGCTCCAGCAGGTAAAGACACGATAAAATAGGCACTGAAGAAACAAAATTGGACAAGCATTGCTTCGGTATAGCTCAGGTCGAACACTGCTTTGAGACGCGGAATAAGCACGTCGTTTAATACAGTAATAAATCCCCACAAGAAAAACAGGGTCGTCATTGCTGTCAATGGCAACAAATAGTTGTTGTTTTTTGCATCTCCACTGGCAACATAACTTTGGTTAGTGTTGATTTCACTCACTTGGAATACTCCGTGTTAAAGGATTTAGAGATTCTACACACTGTTACAGAAAAATCACAAATGTTTTATTGGACCGTTCCAATTTATTTTTGATAGTGCTAAAGTGAGTTCAAAAGCAAGCAATGCCGAGTCAATTTACTCTGGCGGAATAACCACAGACTGGAAAGGTTATGTCAATAAACTTTAGAAGCGATCACTTTCTACGTAAACATATTGAACGAACAATGGCGTTCTATCACCCCAGATGCATAGACCCTCAAGGCGGGTTCTTTCACCATTTTCTGGATGACGGCACGGTTTACAATGCGCATGTACGCCATCTAGTTTCAAGTACACGTTTTGTTTTTAACTATGCCATGGCTTATTTGCAGACGCCCAGTCCCGACTATCTGACACAAGTAAAACACGGGCTGGACTTTCTGGAGCGTTCACACAGACAAGCAAACGGCGGATACGCCTGGGTACTGAGTAAAAATCAGATTGAAGACGACACGAACCACTGCTATGGGCTCGCATTTGTTTTGCTGGCCAATGCCGTCGCGCTCAAAGCGGGTATCGCATCGGCTGCGGCGACCATAGAATCCGTCTGGACATTGCTGGAAGAAAAATACTATCAGCCTGAATTTCAACTTTATTTAGATGAGTATGACGGCGATTTTAGCTGTGCTGATCCTTATCGAGGCCAAAACGCCAATATGCACATGTGTGAAGCATTATTAATGTGCTTTGAAGCAACATCTGATAACAAGTTTCTGGAGCGTGCCCGTTCACTTGCTTTTACGATAACGGTTCAGCAGGCTGAATTGGCTGACGGTATGATCTGGGAGCACTACACAACCGACTGGCAAATTAACTGGCAGTATAATCTGGATAACCCTAAACATCTTTTTCGTCCATGGGGCTTTCAGCCCGGGCACCAAACCGAATGGAGTAAGTTGCTCCTGATCCTCTATCGCCATAACCCACAAGACTGGATGCTGGAGCGCGCTCGGTCTTTATTTGACAAGGCGTTGGACATCGCCTGGGATGGAGAAAATGGCGGGATATTCTATGGTTTTGCGCCGGATGGCAACATTTGTGACGCTGATAAATATTTCTGGGTACAAGCAGAAAGTTTCGCAGCGGCGGCCCTACTTGCCGATGCAACGGGCGAAACTCGTTACTGGCAGTGGTATGACAAAATATGGCAGTATTGCTGGGAGCACATGATTGATCATGAACACGGCGCCTGGTATCGGATCCTGGACTGTAAAAATCAAGCTTACAGCAATGAAAAAAGCCCGGCCGGTAAAACCGATTACCATACAATGGGTGCCTGCTACGAAGTACTCAGAGCCCAACAACTCAGACAGGAGGCACAATGAGTCTGGTGTGTTTTGGCGAAGCCCTGATAGATTTCCTTTCAGATGGCAAAGAGCCTGAATCTTTTACGAAATATGCTGGTGGCGCCCCCGCAAATGTAGCGGTCGCTGCTGCACGTCAAGGCGTCGATGCAAGCTTTTGTGGTATGGTTGGCGACGACATGTTTGGTCATTTTATCAAAAGCGCTTTAGCGCAATACAATGTCAACTGTGATTACGTAAAAATGACGGACAAAGCAAAAACCGCGTTGGCGTTTGTTTCGTTAGACGACACGGGGGAGCGAAGCTTTAGTTTCTACCGCCCGCCCGCCGCAGACTTGTTATTTAAAGCCGAAGATTTTGCCGAGGCAATGTTTGATGCCCATTCGCTGTTACACGTCTGTAGCAACAGCCTGACCGAAAACAGTATCTATAAAACAACAACTTATGCGTTAACTCAAGCTCGAGAGCACGGCATGCACACCAGCTTCGATATGAATTTGAGAGAAAACCTGTGGACGTCACTGAACCACTGTATTAAACGCATCTGGCACGTTATTTCACTCTCAGATATCGTTAAACTCTCCCATGAAGAGCTGTTATTCCTCAACCAACAAAGCCATTCGGCTCACTCACTGTCCCACACTATTGAAGCCATCATAGCGGCTAATGTGAAGTTACTAATCGTCACCGACGGGAAAAACCCCATTCACTTTTATGGTCAGTCTTATCACAACACCATTAATGTCCCAGACGTAAATGCTGTTGATACCACCGCCGCAGGAGATGCATTCGTTGGTGGACTACTGGCCGCGATTATTCGTGCTCAAAATGAGCAAAGCATTGATGCGTTTTTGACAAGCCAATCTGCGGTGAGCAGTGCCATCTCTTATGCCAGTCGCTGTGGCGCCTATGCCGTCACACGCTACGGCGCATTTGATTCATTACCCAGTTTTGAAGATGTTGAATAAGACTTTGTGAGAGAAGGTACAAGGATGTGCCTTTACACGCCTGAGCATTAAATGTGTACCAAATAGCGCATATAAATGTAGTAAAACCCGGGTGAGCACAGTACCAGACCGAGCAGATATATTTTAAAAAAGCCATCTCTCTGTGCACTTATCTGGGATACAACTGACACTGAGCTCTTATCAGACTCAGGTATATTCTTGGGACGATAAAACCGATAAAGTTTCATAGTACACAGGCCAATAATAAATGGCCCTAAAATAAGAGAGAAAAAAAAGCCCACTGCATACCAGGTCTCTGGCGCTACTCTATCCACTACACACCTCTGAAAACGACACTCAGTCAACTACATACCTGTTTACATCTGAGTGTTTGATATTATGCCCAGCACTTGTACTATACATAGCCTAACATATTAGAAGAACTAAAAAAGAACCAAAATATGAGCAAAACCTACCTACTCTTTCCATTTACTATTTTTCTTAGTGCATGTACTGCCAATAAGGTAGCTGTGGAGCAGTCTGATCAAACCGTTGTTAAATATAAGACTTCAGAGGGGTACACTGACCGATTTGCGAACCTCTACAAGCAACCCGAAACATACCCCTATACCTGTGAAGAAACGTGTTACCCGGATACTCCTCTTATTCAGTGCCAGGAAGACATGGAGCAATGTCAGTACATAGGCGAGCGTCCGGATATATCGTCTCAACTCGGTTTTAACGTAAAATGGCTGGGTCACGCTAGCTTTCTACTTACCATGCCCGATGGCCAGCAAGTATTAGTTGACCCGGTAAGCGAACAATTTGACTGGCCCATAGATGTAGGATTCAAGCTGACAGGTGGCTTTTACCGAACTGAGCCAGACTGGCCTTCAGAGCCTGAGCTGACACAGCTAAGCACCGTTGTTTATTCCCATATACATTATGATCACTTCAATAAATCAGACATCGACACGCTGGGGACCAAACCAACTTATTATACACCGCTGGGATTTGCTGACTATTTTTCAGATGGCGGTTACAAAATTCAGGAAATGGCCTGGTATGCGAGTGCGCAAAACCAAGGGCTTACTGTTCACTTCGTGCCGGCACACCACTTTAGTAGCAGAATCATCGTGCCTTACATCACAGAAGACAACGACGCCACACTTTGGGGAGGCTGGCTTTTTGAATTTGAAGGAAAAACGTTGTTTTACGCAGGTGATACAGGTTACTCCCCACACTTTCGCGACATACAGCAACGTTACGGCGACATAGACGTTTGCCTATTACCAATCGCCTCTTATCACCATGAAGAATATGCTAAGTGGTACCGAAATGTACATTTAACGCCGGAGGATATGCTCGCAGCCGCTGACGACCTAAACTGTAAACAGGTAGTGCCTTGGGGATACGGTAACATGAGCTGGAAAATGGGTGATCTGACATCTCACTCAGCCTTATTCAGGCTATTACATGTCAAGCAGACAATTGCACCACAACGACCACTCTATATTCTCAACGAAGGAGAAAGTGTCAGCTTTTAAATGCGCACTTGTCTAGTCGACATCCAGCTCAGGCCAAGTAACGATGTGGTCCTCAAAATCATGCTCTAGGTCCACGTCGTTTTCATTAATCGCTTTGCCCAAAATACTGATCCCTGCATTATGCATAGCCTGTTTCGAACCGCCATGATGCAGAGGGTGCCAACTAGCAAGGCCACGACCTTCATGTAACCTGCGATAACTGCATGACTGAGGCATGAAGAAAATGTCTTTCAGATTGTCTTTGGTTAGTTGGACACATGAAGGAACTAATGTTTGTCTTTCTGTGTAGCGAGTACATACGCAAGTCTGTTGATCACTGTATTGACATACAACATCGGTATACAGAAGCTCTTCCCCTTCCCGAAGCACATCTGTGCTACTAAATTGTTCGTCCTCTTCTTCGTCAGAATCTATAAAGGAATGCAAACAGCACTTTGCGCAGCCATCACAAATGGCTTCCCACTCCTGCTGGTTCATTTCTTCCAGTGATTTTTCGATCCAAAAAGGAGTTGTACTCATAACTTCGCACTTACCACAAACTAAAGGGCCGCAGATTGTACTAAAAGAATAAGACCAGCGCAAAACTGGCCTTAAACCCTAGGGTACTACTGCTGAGATTTTACCCAGTGCTCAATTTTATCCTGTAATACAGGCATAGGTACGGCGCCGTCAATTAACACCTGGTTGTGGAAAGCACGAATATCAAATCGTTCACCCAAGGCCTGTTCAGCATATTCGCGTAGTTGGCGGATTTTAAACTGGCCAACTTTATATGATACAGCCTGACCCGGCCACGCAATATAACGCTCTACTTCAGCTTCCACATCACTTTTCGCCATTGATGAGTTATTCAACATAAACTCTATCGCCTGCTCACGACTCCAGCCTTTGGCATGCAGTCCTGTATCAACAACCAGACGCATCGCTCTCAGTTGTTCATCCGCCAGCCGCCCATACCATTGATAAGGGTCGGTAAACAAACCAAGTTCTTTACCCAGGCTCTCAGCATACAGGGCCCAACCTTCAACAAACACCGTTGAACCGCCAAACTTTCTGAACTTTGGCAGATCTTCTATTTCCTGTTGCAATGCCAGTTGAAAATGGTGACCAGGCGCAGCTTCATGTATCGACAAGGTTTCAACAATGAATTTTGGTTGTGCCTTTAGGTTATGACTGTTGATATAGAACACGCCCGGGCGAGATCCATCCGGTGCAGGACTCTCATACGATGCGCCGGCTGCCGAAGCAGCTCGAAATGCCTCTACGGGCTTTACTACGTAATCAGCCTTTGGTTGAATATCAAATAGTAAGGGCACACGCGCGTCAATTTTCTTTTTTACTTCTTCGTAAGCTTTAATCAGTTCAGCTTCTGACGAAAAGTAAAATTCGTCACTATCACGTAAGTGTTGGAAGAATTGCTGCAGATCCCCCTTAAACCCAACGGTTTCCTTTACCCTGTCCATCTCATCGCGAATACGCTTTACTTCACTCAGGCCAAGCCCATGGATCTCTTCTGCACTCATGTCCAGCGTCGTGTTTTCTTTTATGTAATGCTGGTACCAGGCTTGTCCATTAGGCAGAGCACTGTATCCAACAGTCTCTCTGGATGCTGGTAAATACTTAGTTTCAAGGAACTGCACCATATCACTATAAGCGGGGACCAAGGTACGTTCGATGTAGTTTTTGTAAGACTGAGTTATCTGGTGTTTCTCTTGTTCCGTAAAAGATTCTGGCAAATTTTTTACAGGCCCCCAGAAAATAGAGTCCTCTGCTTGCTCAACCACATGTGTTTTAAATTGGGGGATAACTTTAACCGTGATAGACTTTGGTAAAACTACCTGATGTTCAATGCCCTTAGACATCATCGCCTGAGCGGATTTCAGCCAAACCACAAATCCATCGGCGCGTTTAAGAAAATTACCATAATCTTCTACCGTTTCGAAAGGCTGGGCACTTTCCCCTGAGCCTAGTGAGGCGAATACGTGATGTGCGCCATACATTTGATCGATTGGCAGAAAATGACCATCGAACCGCTCCGCAGCTTGTTGTTGTGTCAATTCGTATTGAAGAATGTCAAAAGACAGCTTCGCCTGCCCGGAAAGTCTTGCGCTATCAATTTTATCGAGCATGCCAAGGTATTTAGCGGTAAAGGCATGCAGTTTTTGACGGCTTTTGTAGCCCAGTGGTGATTCAAATTTATCATTATATTCGGACATGCCAAAGAAGGTTGCTGACAGTGGGCTTAATGTAACGCTCTCATTAAAGTAGGCCTCTGCAAGTTCCATCATTTGTGCGTTTGCGTCTGCCTTTTCTGCGCTTGCCTGTTGGGTGTGAACGTTTGTGGAAGTCATTTCACATCCAGTCATTGTTAAACCAACAACGAGCGCGATCATTGTTTTTCTTATCATGTCTGTAACCTTACTCTTAAATAATCCGAGGCAGTCTGACAGACATCAAACAGATTACAACTGTTTTCTATGCCAATGCCAGATCAACTTCAGATGTTGGCAGGATAATTTCGATACACAGTCCACCCAGCAGACTATTGTGTGAGTCAATTTTTCCGCCGTGACACTCTATTATTTTCTTGCATACAGCCAGTCCCATTCCTTTACCGCCACTGAGTGAACTTCGCGACGCTTCTTCTCTAAACAACGGTTGGAACAATTGTCGGTGGGCATCGTATGACAACGGCATACCGGAATCTTCTATTCGCAAAACTAAGTGCCGCTCAATCACCAGCGCACTCATTTTGATGTCGACGCCGTCCCCCCCATATTTGAGTGCATTTTTCACCACTTCCAAAATCGCATTGCCAATAGACCGTTTGTCAAACTGCATCGAAAAATGTGGGTCCAGGCGATTGATGATTTCGAGCCTGGCCTTCTTTGGATCGACATAGGTCATGCATGTTTGGAAGGTTTCATTCATAAAATGTGCGACTTTAACCTCTTCTTTTTTCAAAATATTAGCAACTTCTTTATCGCCGGTTACCAACATCAGCTGATCTATGAATTTATGTAATTCATCAATTTTAGCCATCAACTTGGCATAGGAGTCTTCAACGTTGTCAACAATGTTGCACTGTAAAGACTCTACCTGAATCTTCATGACGGTAAGCGGTGTACGCAATTCATGAGATAAGTCAGTAAATAGCCGTTCTTCTTTAGCCTTAAGCTGATTAACCTGGTCGTTTACCACCTGGCGTTCGCTATCCACAGTGCGATTGAGTGCGTTCACCTGTTGCTCTAAGTGCTTAACCAGCTGGCCTTGAAGTGACTTATGCTGTAATGCCAGTGCAACGGTAAACAAGAGTACTTCAATGAGGTAACCTATCTTGATAAATGACGTGATATCAAAAACATCAATAAGATTGCCGTAGCTTGCACCCACTATGGTTAACAGGTTTAGAAACACCAGGTGGTTGATCAGACTATAAGTAAAGGTTCTCATACCCGGTCCCCGCTGCCTGAAACTCCATATACAGGTATAGACGAACAGCGGGATCACGAAAGTACTGGCCAGTAAGTTGTAATAAACGCTTTCCAGATACAACGCGGTAGGAACCAAAACAATGTAAAGCCAGGTTGCTGCGACATAGACAGAGTTAAGTGTTGGATGATAGTGCTTAAGCTGCAAGAAACCGCGAACGAATAATAAATGAAATATCGGCACTATCGCCATCAGTGCGATTGAAAACTGACCACTGAAGAAGCCATGATTAGGCCAGAAGTACTGGAAAGAAAACCCGGCCATATCTATGACAATAAGTAAGAAAAGTAAGGTCCACAGAGCATAGAAGACATTTGTTGTATTGCGGTTAAAAGCCAGGTTTACAATGACAATAAGTAAAATGGCTGCAACCACCCCAGCCAGGCTGGCGTTTGTTAGGATGCTAAGCTGTGAGGTCGACAGGTAATTTGCATGAGAATGCAAACGTAAATTGGCGGGCGCATTTGCAAAAGTCTGGTACTCAATCAGAAATTCACTTTTGCCAGATTTAATGTTTAGGGGCAGGTACATTTGAGGGTCCTGAATAGGACGCTGATTAAAACTCGCGTGCGCATCCTGCCTGTGCACCAGCCGAAGCGTATCCTCATCGAGCTGATATACTGCGAGTTTAGGCAGTCTTGCAAACCCAAACGATAGTACCCAGTCAGTGTTTTTACTTCTATTGTCGAACGTCAATCTCACCCATTTTGAATAAAGTGCGTGCTGGGGTCGTTTCTCTATTCTATCTAAAGGTAAAAACTGCTCTGAATGCCTGTGAACATCTTCAGCTTTGTTAATTTGATTGTCATAGTCAAAGAAAAAAACGGCATCATTCAGCGAGCGCTGCGTTGTACTGTCCCCTAGCAGGGTACTTTGCTGTTGATTCGCGCTGACAGCTTTACCAGCGAACAAAAAATACCCCATTAAAAGCAATAAGATAAAACGCATGAACAAGACTCGGTAACCATTTGTAACTATCATAGGTCTAAATCGTGTAGGAAATGTGGATTACGGACGAAATAAATTTCTCGCACTTCATGTATGTAAACCAATGTAACACTGTTGCGAATTACAAAATAGTACTATTTATTAGAAACTTAAAAAAACTTCCACAATTCCTTCATGGCCCAAATGCCAAACTTGTCGTTTAATCTTTGAATACCTGGTTAAATGACAATCGCATTGAAATATTTCTGTCATATAACTTTGTTTTAATCCGCCCTGAAATAAAAACGTCATTAAAATGCCACATAACATGGCAAGACATAACTGAGTAAAATCATGAGTGAACAAAATCAAACCTCTCTTTTTGCAAAGATCTTAAACTGGACTGCTATTGCTTTACTGGTCTACCTCGTATTAGTTGCTGTTGGTACAGTCAGCGGCGGTTTCAAGCTGGCTTCAGGCGGCACGGAAGGCGCAAAAGAAATTTTCGCATTTGCAACTAACCCATTTGTCGCATTAATGCTGGGTGCATTTGCAACCGCTCTCGTTCAATCTTCATCTACAGTTACATCAGTTATTGTCGGCCTTGTGGCTGGTGGCCTGCCCTTGGGTATCGCCATTCCGATGATTATGGGTGCAAACATTGGTACTACTATTACCAATACCTTAGTATCGATTGGTCATATCCGTGATAAAGAAGAATTCCAGCGTGCTTTCGCCGCTTCTACGGTTCATGACTTCTTCAACCTGTTTGCAGTGGCTATTTTCCTGCCGCTAGAGATTATGTTTGGCTTGCTGGAGAAATTCTCTGCAGCGCTGTCTCACCTGTTCGTAGGCGATGCTGATCTGTCTCTTAAGAGCTACAATTTCATCAAGCCGCTTGTGAAACCAGCTGTAGGATTGGTAAAAGATGCGGTCAGCTTCCTGGATGGTAAAGCTGTGGGTGTCGCTATGGTTATCGTTGGTATTGCCATGATCCTGTTCGCGGTTACAACCCTTGGTAAACTGCTTAAGAAAGCGTTGGTTGGCCGCGCGAAAGAACTATTGCACAGTGCAATTGGTCGTGGCCCTGTAGCTGGTATCAGTTCAGGTGCAGTGGTGACTGTCATGGTTCAGTCTTCTTCAACCACAACTAGTTTGATGATCCCTCTTGCAGGTAGCGGCGTGTTCAACACGCGTCAGATTTATCCTTTCACACTGGGTGCTAACATCGGTACGACTATCACTGCGCTACTTGCAGCTACCTCAATCACGGGCCCTAACGCTGAAGTCGCACTGACAATTGCCCTGGTACACGTTATGTTTAACGTATTCGCAGTTGGTCTGATATACGGTCTTCCGCTACTACGCGAAATCCCACTGCAACTTGCTGAAAAGCTAGCTCAAATTGGTACTCGTAATAAATCAGCGGCATTTGGTTACGTGCTGGGCTCTTTCTTCGTCCTGCCAGGTCTATTGATGCTAGCCATCAAGTGATGAGATAAATCTGACGTCACAACACGTCAGAATATGGTAAAAAAGGGCTCAGCTAAGAGCCCTTTTTAATAATTTTGACATATTAAACCTGCATAATTCGCTCAGTTTAATTTTTCGGCAAAATCATGAATACACGTAAACGGTCTTTGACTTTTGATATAAAGGACCAGGCACAGCAACTGTTTTTTCTTGAGCATGGCTCACCGTTTGATCAGCTTGAGTTTTACATTGAACAAGACGAGCTTATTGTTTCCTGTCAGCTCCCTAAGGACGCCATAGTTGAAAACCAGATCCGGGCAACTGCTAACCACCAGGATAACCGCAGTGTCGATTTTGTAGGTCAGCTGCGATTACAAGAGCATGATATTATCAAAGGTTCAGTAGAGTTACGCCTTAGCGGTGCAGGTAAATGCGGCTCATACAACTTACAGTTGAGTTTACTGGGCCACAAAGAACGCGTTAAAAACAGTATGGACTACATGGCTTATTTGCCTCGTGAGGTTCGCGGTCCAGATACGCAGTACAAATCAAACGTGGCGTCAGCTGGTTCAACATCTGGCGTTTTACACACGGTTGCAAAATACATCCGTACCGAGTTCAACAGCTTGTTTGGTTCATCCCGGCAGGCTTATCTTACCGAAAGAAAATAGTCCATTTCCCGCTACGCATTCATTTGCCAGGACCGCAAATAGTGCTGCTTCTTTGGAATCTACTCCTACTCCATCACTCGATAGTTTGGTGACGTCAAACTGCTCAGATAAACGGGATTTTAACTTTGATATCAGCAGGGTATTGTGCGCACCTCCGCCACTTAACAATAACTCTGCGGGCCCATGTAACCCCAAACGGTTGATCTGTTCAAGAACACACCAGGCAGTTAACTCGTTCAATGTTGCCAATACATCGTAATGAGACGGAACAATGCTAAGGCGCATCAGCTTGTCTTCAAGCATCATCAAACTGAATACTTCAGGTCCAGTTGTTTTCGGCAGAGCGTAATGAAAAAAAGGAACAGACTTAAGCAAACCCAGAAGCTCGTCCGAAACAATCCCCTGAGCAGCAAACGCACCAGCCTCATCATAGGGTACATTGAAATACTGCTGACAGTATGCATCCATCAGAGTGTTGCCGGGGCCAATGTCAGTACACTGAATGTCATCTATTTTTCCCCCCGCTTTTAGCACAGTGAAATTTGCTATGCCGCCTAAATTCAACAAGATTCGGTGTACGTCTGAGTTTTGATATAATAAAAAGTCACCGTATTGAGCAAGGGGCGCACCTTCACCACCTTTGGCAATGTGCTTTTGTCTGAAATCCGAAATGGTAATGATCTGAGTGTGAGTCGCAACGTGATCACCGTCGCCGAGTTGTAAAGTGCCGTTTCCAAATTCCGCGTGTGAATGCTGATGATGCGGACAATGGTAAACAGTTTGCCCATGGCTCGCTATCAAGTCTATATCTTGCGATTTTAACTGCCAATGGGTCAATGTTTGATTAATGATTTTCGCATGATAGGAGCCAATCCATGGATTCAGTAGCGTTAGATATTCAAAGTCCACAGTGTCTTGAGCAAAGACCTTACGCACTTTTTCTTTGAACTCACTATCGTAAGGCGCGGTTGTAAATTTGAGTAACTCACAACGCGTCTTTGTGCCTGCCCCACTCACCTGACACAAGGCCAGATCGAGTCCGTCTAATGAGGTGCCACTCATCAAACCCAAAATTATACGAGAGGGCTTGTTCGCAATGGCACTCAGTTGATTTATTTGCTTAATACCCATTACCTAATACCCAGAGTTATTGGCAGTTACAACTGCGACAACGGGGTAGTCATTCGCGCCGAGCTCTAGTGTAAAATTGCGCTTTTCATAGCCTTCTAACATTACTTTGTGCGGCAAAGCATTGACCTGTTGCGCAGTACCGTCGGCATAAATGACCATCAGTTGCTCGGGCTCCAAAATTCGTCTACCTGATGACAAGTTTTCAAGGCTTAATAGCACCGCTCTATAACCATCGTCATTCGACATTGCCACACTGCGATTAATTTTAAAGTCACTTTTGGCGGGCCTTATTCTATCGTTACGGTCGAATAAAAACGTATCCAGTGTCATCTGCATGGTGTCAAAACGATATGGCTTTTGTTCCTTTGCTGCTGCAGATGCAGAAACAACGATTAACGCGACAATCGCCAGCCTCATTTTTCGCATAACTTAAACTCCATAAAAAAACCGCAAGGCCAAAAGTTTTAACCTCTACTGGTTTCAATTCCATATTGGCTTACCAACTCTGCTATCTCGTCTCGCAACGAGTCGATGGCTGAGTTTATTTCTTCTATTTCTTGTTTATTAAAAGATTTACGACTTAACATAAAATGAATGGCGTTATCGTTAACAACATAAGGATGTATTTTCATATCGCTAAACCCCAGCTTCTCAATGTAATGATAACCGGAGAATTCATCTTCAATTAAAAAGTCGACTCGCCCACGATTCACCAGCTGCATTCGTTGACTAATACTGGGCACTTCAAGTAAACGCTCTCTGTACCACGCAATCTTAAGAATTTGTTCCAGCTCTCTGCCATAATAGGCACCAGGGTTTGCAACAAATGTGCGCTCCGCTGCAAATAGCTCCGTCAGGCTTCTCACATCGTTAAGCGCTTTGCTTCTTGTAAATAAGCGCATTCTTTCCCGCCGATAAGCTTGGCTAAAATAAGCAAGTTCGGCTCTTTGTGTGTTAAAGCTAGCTGAAGGAAGAATATCTATAAACCCTTTCGAGAGCTCGGTGATACCTCTTGCCGAAGAAGGCAGCTGAACGAAATCTATACATAACTTTGCCTTACTGAAAACCCTGCGGGTTATTTCAATATCAAGACCATAGGGAACGGACTCCCGATACATTACATAAGGTGGCCAGCTGGTGCCCACGCCAACTTTGTAGCGTGTATCACACTGGGTGTTCGCAAACACCGTAACGGGTAGGAGAATTAACAGAAGTATTAAATGCACAGCGTCTAGCAATCATTGATATTAGCTAGATTATGAAGTATATCGGCAAGAAAACAAAGGCGCGCTAACGCCTTTGTTCGTTATTGTTGGCCAGTCCCTTGGTCAATCAGAAGCAAAAACTCCCACTTCTGATATCAACATACCTTAAAGTGCCTTCCACACCATCGCTTTTCCAGGTTCTTCGCCGCGTGTCCACCACTTAGCTTCATATAACTTGCCTTGATAGCTAACACGGTCACCGCCGACATACACTTTGCTGCGGTCCCAAGGATCAGCGCCTACTGCAGAATCCGTGACGTTAACATCGAACGAGACTGTTGTAGTTGCAACACCGTCCGACACCGCAACAGTCACCTGATAGGTCGTGTCCTGAGTGACTTCTGGCGCAGTAATCGTCGCACTGGCACCCTGACCACTTACGCTCAAACCGTTGCTCGCCGTCCAGCTGTAAGTTAATGCATCGCCGTTAGGGTCTGTGGCATTAACCTGTACCGATGTACTGGTGTTCTCAGCAAGTGTAACAGCAGAGACAGGCGTTACCACTGGCGCATCATTACCAGTCGACGGGCGCTTAACAAGCACTTTTACATTACGCGTTGTTGTCGCTTCACCATCAGATACGGCAATAGTTAATGTGTACTCTGTGTCTTGTGTTACTAATGGTGCAGCAACGCCCACAGTCGCACTGGTAGTATTTGTCAGGGTTAGTGCACTTGGCGCGCTCCAGGCGAACGTCAACGGTTGATTGTCGGGGTCAGACGCCGTTGCTGTTACATTCACTGAACCACCTGACTGAACGGTAACATTGCTCTCAACAGACACAACAGGCGGCTTATTAACTGGTACGCCTCCTGTCAAACCATCATACATAGCATTTAGAATGTCGCCGTTATCAGCATCGATTTCCCAGGCAAATAAGCCGCCCAGGTCGTGCAGATTTACGTAACGTCCTTTTGCTTCAACAGAACGAGCACTATCAAAGGTCAGTAATTTACCATTGCTACGGTTCCAAACATAAGCGGCTTCTGCCTGCTCGTCGTAGCCAACCTCAAACCCATTGAGGCCTGTGCCATTTGGTCCCACCAAATTAGCAGCGATTGCCTTGTAATCCATGATACCCGGCTCCCATACGCCTTCCGAGGTAGAGCCTGAGTATTTACCATTACCTGGCGCTGTCATTGGATTGCCCGGAATCGTGGTGTTCTGATCCATCACACCTTCCCAGCCACGGCCATACATAGCTGCGCCCATGACGATTTTCTTCGAGTTTACGCCTTGCTGTAATAACAACTGTACCGCGTTATGCGCCGTGTAAGCCGGGCCTTTACGTGGTTCCCCATTGTCGTCAACACCGGTGCCGTTACACTCATCCTGGCTTAGGTGTGAACCACAATACAACCCTGTCTGGTGGCCTGTTACATTGTTCCAGCCGCCATAAAAGTCATAGGTCATCGCGAAGATGTAGTCCATATATTGCTGTGCAGCCTGATAATCTACGTCTTCAATTTTATCGTAGCCAGAACCAATGGCGGACGTCAGCTCGTATGTACGACCCGTTTCGGCTTCAAGCTCATCCAGCATGGCGCGTAGCTCTGCCATCAGTGCTATATAAGCTGGGCCGTCATTAACAGGGTCGCCCAAGTCAGGGTTTGGACCGTCACCACCGGGGAATTCCCAGTCGATGTCTACCCCGTCGTAGAACTTCCAGGTTTTTAAGAACTTTTTCATCGATGCGACAAATACGTCACGATTTGCTTTGTTGGTGAATCCATGGAATGGGTCCGAGAGCGTCCAACCCCCCACCGATGGTAAGATTTTCAGATCCGGGTAGCGCTGTTTGAGTGCCATTAGCTGGGCATATGTACCACGAATTGGGTCATTTTGACTTACGCCTGGCAATGTTTTTTGAATTGCAGCCCATGGATCGTGGATCACCACTTCATAATCAGGTGTTCCTGCACACGCTTTTTGCAAAGCACGCCAGCTGTTGCCATTCTCAATTTCTTTCAGTGATTCATTGGCACCACAAATTGGAATAAAACCATATAGCAGGTGGCTTAGGTTCTGTGCCGGGATGTTAGTCACGTCAAAGTCGCGGCCATAGATGCCCCATTCCACAAAGTACGCACCAGTAACCTTGCCCGGGATAGTGCCGTTGTTACGGTTGTTAGGGTTAACATCCATAGGCAAAGGCTCTAAGTGACCACCGTCTGTGTCTGCTATAACGATCTCTTTGCCTGCACTTCTCGCACAGCCGGTACTATCGCACAGTTCAACATACAAAGTATGGCGACCAGACTGAGTGTAAGGGAAAGTGATTGTGCCACTTTTAGTCCCAGCGTCCAATACGCCCTCATTTACGAGCTGATTGTCGAAATACACTTTGTAGCTGTCACCACCGGTACCACTCCAGGCATTCCATTTAATCTGAATATCTACCTTGTCTTTAGCGGTTACCAGGTCTTTGTATGACCCATTACCATCAAGCAAAACATCTACAAAAGAATAGACCTGAGGTTCCCAGCTCAAGCTAGGTGTTGAAGGCGCAGCTAGAACTGAGCCACTCATTAGTGCAAGGCCTATTGCCGTACTGATCTGTTTAATCTTCATTACTTTCTCAACCTTATTTACATGTTATATCCAAACCCCTGAGGGTGATTTATTGGTACTGCTTAAAACTGACTGGTCTGGCTAAAGTGCTTTCCAGACCTGGGCTTTGCCGGGCTCTTCACCACGGGTCCACCACTTAGCTTCATAATTTTTGCCCTTGTGCGTGACTTTATCCCCACCTACATAGGTGTCAGAGGCTTGCCACTTTGGATACGTCGACACAGGAATATCTTTAACCGTTACGCTTAGATCTCTGGATGTGGTTAGCTCGCCATCAGATACGGCAATTGAAACCGTGTACTGACTGTCTGCCGATACCTCACCACTTTGCAGCGTGACGGTTGCACCACTGCCTGTCATCGTAAGCTCGGATGGCAGTGACCAGTTGTAGGTCAGCTCAGTTTGCTCATCATCAAAGGCATGCACATGAACCTGAACTTGGCTATTTTCATCCATTACAATCGGATCCGGCTGATGAACCGTTGGCGGTGTATTCGGTGCTTTGGGCACGATTGTTAAGTTATAGGTAAATGCTGCATCTGTTACGAACACTTCGTTACCCAGTAAATTAGCTTCATCAAATACCACGTCACCGTTCGTTTGTTTCACTCCCACCTGAACATCACTTGCATACGTGGTATTAAGCTGACCTGCCAAAACGCTCGCCCAAGTTGCCTGGTTTTGCGCTGTCACAGCCAAAGAATGCTTTACTAACTCCTGGCCATTTTGGTCGAACACCCTTGCCCAGATCAGATCGCCAACATTGGCTGACTGACCTCTGGAAACAAAGTAGCCTGCTGAAAACCAGTCGTTCGGTTGTGTATCTGTGACGATACTAATGTCGCTACAGTTATAGAATCCCTCACCAACGACATCATTTCGCTGCCAGCGAGTATACAGAATCGCATTTCCACTTCGCCCCTGCGGGATCTGTATGGTCATCTCATATATGCGCTTTCCATCGGGGTCTTTGACGAAATCGACGTTGCCAACTTCTGTGATAAGATCCAGACTGCCCCAGGTCATCACGTCTGTCGCGGGATTAAATCCCGGCTTGGTAAGATAAAATTTCCAGAAACTAGGGTTGTGAGGTGTAGTGGCATGGAATCGTATGGCCAGCTCCCCGGCAGCGTTTGGCCTGACTTGAGTCGTCTGCCAATCTGCAGAAGGCAAGTTCATGCCGCGTTTTTCGTGTGAACCTGCTGCACATAAGGTGCCATCTGGAATGTTTTTCTCGACCGCCTGTTGGTTGTTGTAATCGGGTGTGTTAACCGCGAATTCATGCTCCTGAATAAACTGGACATAACCAGACTCCAGGTAAGCTGCACGACAAGCCGCGTTGGGAATATTGGAACCATCTTCTGGCCACCAATAACCGCCCTGGTCTTCACAGATAGCTTGTCTCGCCATCGGAAAATCCATATAGCCGTGACTTGCAGCCAGCGCGCTGTAGCCTAAAGCAGCCAAAGCTAGTGCACTGATGGCGGTCTGTTTTGAAAAAGATGTACTCGTCTTCATAGTTTGCCTCTTTCACAGGGGCCGAAGCCCCTTATCCTTATTAATTAATCGGTTACAAACTACAAACCTTGGTGTAATCAGCACTGACTGATGGTTGCTTATTGCTCCACCACTTAGCTTTGTATACACCGTTACCATCGATGATGAGGTCTCCCTGAGCTGCGTGGCTTCCCTTTGGAAACTCAGGGTAAACACTGATCTGTGAGATAGGCACGCCTTCACAGCTTGTGATTGGTCCACCGTTACCGTCACCCGGTTTTGCATCCGGCAGTTTCGGATACTCGAACTTAAACGCGTAACGCTTACCATCTTTTTCCGCGACGAAGTTAACCGGACCTGTGATTGGCATGTAGTACATCACTTGTGCATTTACGGTTTCACCTGGTGCA
The DNA here is from genome assembly GCF_005887115.1 of Pseudoalteromonas rubra. Lineage (GTDB taxonomy): Bacteria > Pseudomonadota > Gammaproteobacteria > Enterobacterales > Alteromonadaceae > Pseudoalteromonas > Pseudoalteromonas rubra_F. The sequence continues at coordinate 225,155 of NZ_PNCJ01000005.1, forward strand.
AAGGACTTAGGAATATTCCCCCACTCATCTACCAGTGTGATTGAAAAGCGATGGAACTCGTTTTCAAATCCACCGATGTTGTTACCAGCAGCGTTGGAGCGATTCACTTCAACTGCCATACCAAGTTTTTCCTGTGCATTCCAGTTAGACTTGAAGATTGCAGAAGTAGCAACTGGTACATCGAAGGTGATCTTAGCCCCTGACAGATCAATGGCCGAGTTATTGGTAAATGAGAACGTTGGCGCGATTGGATAGTTGTCATCGCCCAGCGGGAAGTCTTTTGCTGTAAAACTAACGTCGACTGATTCCGCTGGCACCTGGAAGCTCACATCACCTGGGTGGATATCGTATGGCGCGCCGGATTGGTTAAACTTGTTATAGGCTAACGTGGTCAGGCTTGAACCCATAAAGTACTCACCCTTTGCCGCGTCGTAATCGAAATCGCCGGCCAGCTCCCAGAACATGATGCCGCCAAGTCCATTGTTGATGACATAATCAACCTTGGTACCCATAGACTGTTCATCTTCAATCGACAAAAATACTTTCTTCTCGGCATTCCACAACCAGGGGGCAACAGCTACAGAGTCATAATGACGGGCATAGGTACCAGTCAAGCGGTCTGCAGGATCTGTGTCCGGTGTCAGGCCGTAATCAGCCAGATAGCTTGCAACAATACCTGATTGCAGGTTCTTAACATGCCACAACGGGTTAGAGCCAGCCGGCACTTCAAGGCCTACGTCATTTTTGTCATGCCAAAGGTTGTCGATACCAACAGCGCCGTTACCACATTTATTCTTTTCACCTTTTCCGGTACCAGGTGGACAGTTCGCCTGGTCCGGGAATGCCGCCTGACCCCAAAGCCCGTTTGTACCACCTTGTACATTCTGGAAACCACGGGTGTAGTAAGGAATACCGATATTGATACGACCACCAGACAAAGCTCCTCGGAAGTATTTTACTGCCCAGTCTGTGTTCAGATAACCAATACCTTCGAATTCCGCTGTGCCATAGACATTCCATGCTTTGAGCTCAGAGTCTTCCCCAGTGTCAAACAAAGAAGCATTGTGGCCTACATGCTGGTTCCATGCTCCATGTAAGTCGTAAGACATGATATTGACGTAATCCAGATATTTAGTGACCTGGAATGTCTCCATACCACGTAGCAAGTAGCCTGAAGAAGGTGACGCAATAGTTAACATATAGTGCTTACCATCTTGTTGACCTGCTTTATCAAGCTCTTCACGTAAACGCTTCATCAGCACCTGATATGAGGCATTCAATCCTGCGCGTAATGCGTTAGAGATTGGGAAGTCATCCGGATGGCCTGCATCGTTCATTGAAGTTGGGTATTCATAATCAATATCAACACCGTCAAAACCATACGTACGGATAAACTCCACAGCACTTGCTGCAAATGCGTCAATACCAGCCTGATTCACACTGCCATCGGCATTGGTCGTCATGGTGTAAAAACCACCACTGTTGACACGCTTACCATCACTGCCGAAGTAGCCACCAGTTTCAGCCCAGCCGCCAACAGAGATCAGTGTTTTTACGTCAGGATATTGCTTTTTGTATTTGTTCAGCAGGTTAAAGTGACCTTTGTATGGCAGTGCGGGATCCATTTCTGCGCCAGCCTCTCCAGGCCATTCCATATTCGTTGCCGGATTACCCGCAGCCGTTGGGTCGCCAATGGATACCTTGTTGTTTGCATCAACGTGCGCGAAGGCGTAGTTAATATGCGTTATCTTGTCCCAAGGAATGTCATTAACCAGGTATGACGGTTGGCCATTTGCACCATTTCTCCAGCTGGTAAAGTAGCCGATCACGCGACGAGGATGGTCATTGCCCATTTTTTCTCGTCCGTTTACGTCGTAAATAGTACAGTAAGGCGTATTAACGCCTGGAGTCTGGAACAAGCCTTCTGGTTTACAGTCATCACGACCCCCCTGCCCCTGCTCAACAACTGTCAGTGTCTGAGACACACTTGAAGTTGCCCCTTTGTCATCTGTCACAGTTAGTGTAAAGCTCACCGGACCAAGTTGTTGTGCGGTCCAGGTGTGATCGATTGCGGTGCCATTTGTAGTAACAACGTCCACACCATCTACCGTAAACGTCAACTTAGTCACCTGACCGTCTACATCGCTTCCGGATAGACCAAAAACAACCTGTGAACCGACAACCAGTTCTGCTGGCTGGCTCTTTATTACTAACTGAGCTTCTGGCGCTTTATTACCTGTATCAGCTGGCTTAACAAGGATTTGGCTAGTCAATACATTAGACGCAGCCCCCTTATCATCAAACGCCGTTGCACTAATGTCGTGGGTACCAACACTGGCATTCCACTGTGCGTCAAACATATCTGCGGTGCCGCTTACGTCAGTGGCAACCAAAGCACCATCGACAAAGAATTCAACTTTGCTCACAGTGCCATCAGGATCGACCGCTTTCACACTGATGGCAACGCTGTCATTTTCAGCAAATTCAGAACCAGAAATCGGCTGTAAGTTACTGGCGACAGGCGACTTATTTTCGACAACGCTGTCACACTGGCCCAACCAAGTCCATTCTTGCCAGTCACCTGAATTAGCCGCTGGCTCCGAGCGTGTCCACCAATTTGCCTCATAGGCATTATTGTTCTGCTCAACTTGCTGACCGCCTGTGTATGCTTTACCTGATTCCCATGGATTAAGCCCGGTACAATCGTATGCGTTAGCCTGTGTTGAGCCGATCGCAATGGCTATTGCACTGAGCTGCATTGCCATCTTGAATTTGTTTCTCGTTTTCATACTTTCTTCAACCTTTACCGTTTTAGTGATTAACATTTTTAAAGTAAAGCTAACATAGAATTTGAGTACGTCAACGTAAGCATGACTACTTTTTAATCTACCAAACGGTTGACCCCATCCTTTTTCACTAGCAATTATTCAAATGAATGGACTTTTTATGGGCGACCTTAAATCTATATTAAGTGAGTTAAATTCATATATGACAGTTCGTATATTTACTTCTATTGCTATAAGAACAATCAGTTAAGCTCAAAATAGAAACATGAAAAAGAAAAACTTATGTATTCGGATAAGTTTTTCTTATCTCAAGACTTCGAAAAAACAGAGTTCAGTAGGGAATATCTTATATTTATTAGTTATATGAAAACCGAACAAGATCAGTTCGTACACATCTAGTTAACGTAAAGGTTAACCCCTTAAAAGGCCTTACAAATATACACTTTTTAGGGACAACTAATGCGTGCACAGAGTCATAGTTCAGGATGTGGGAACACGAATCAGTTTAAGTGGTATGCTTTATGGGGATAGAAATGGTCACCGTCGTGCCTTCACCTTCTTTGCTTTCGACATTGATAGTACCACTGTGTTCAGAAACGATACCATATGCAACAGCCAATCCCATGCCCGTGCCCTGTCCCACTGGTTTAGTAGTAAAAAATGGTTCGAAAATATGCTCTAAGGTGTCTTGACCTATACCAGTACCGTTGTCCATCACATTTATCATAATTTGCTCGTTAGCTTCTTTGATCTGCAGCTCAATTGCAGGAGCAGAACACACACCATCAGACTTAGCCTGTTCACAGGCGTATTTTGCATTCATTAACAGATTAATAATGACCTGATTGAGCGCAGCCAAATTGCAGTAGCTCATTGGAATATCGGATTTCTTTACATTCAACTCTATATGTTTAAGCTGATTTGCAAGCAAACCCAGAGCGCTGTCGATGGCCTCAGTCATATCAGCCATGACAAATTCGTTGTTTTTGGGTCTGGCAAAATCAAGCAAGCTGGCAACTATAGTTGCTATTCGCTGGCAACCATCCCGACAATCATCAATTAAATCTTGTGCATCTTCGGCAAAAAAACACAGCTGATACTGCGATTCCAGTCGCGTAAATGTTTCTTTAAATTCGTCCTGATCTGAAGCATTCATCGAGAAAGACTCACTGGCCTTGATTAAATCAGCAACCCCTTTTGCAACTTGTCCAAGTGTGCCTATGTTACCGTTTATGTAAGCTAGCGGGTTATTGATTTCATGGGCGACGCCGGCAGACATTACGCCAAGTGTGGCCATTTTTTCACTTTGTAAAATTGCTGCATGTTGCCGCTTTAGTTGCGCAAGATTTGCTTCCAACTCTTGATTTGCTAAGTATAAAGAGCGAGTCTTGTCTTCAAGCAGGGTTTCAAGTTCGTCGCGGGCCTGCTTCTCTCTGAGATATGCTTTGTAGTACTCGTTGCTTTCGTTCGACATACTAACCCCTCCGGATCACTCATGAGCTAATATACACATAGTTTTCTCGCGGCCGCCTGCGTTACACCACTTGTTCTGAGCTTTCCCATTATTAGCCGGTTAAGACAATATACTGATCACAAAACGACAGTGATCATGCCCTTCGTGCATGCAACTGGCGTGGGATATTTCAATTTTTTTGTTGTAATGGTCCGCAGCTCCGTAAATGAGCCCTTCTGCGCAAAAACACAATTTTCTTGGAGAACGATAATCTACGAGAATTTGTCCTTCATCGATGACCTTGGCATCAATTTTGGGTAAGTTGGGTTCATCGTAGAGTTTTGCAACCTCAACGTGAATCACGCTATCTATGGCAAGGATTAACTTCTCAAATGTATTCAACGGCTCAAGTACTGCATGGTGCTTGGCAGCCAGCGAGCCAAACAGAAACCGTCCAAACACGCCAAGCACATCCGGTAATGGCACAGCCATTTTCTCTGCAACACCATTTGCCAACGCAAAAAGCTCTTCATCGGGGTAGGATACAGCTGACACATAGCTACGGTGCGCCGGACTATGCTTATCCAATAACGCATTCCATTCGCCCATACCCAGATTTTCGATAACCAGCTCCTCTAAACTACGAAATATTATGCCTTTCATTGTTTGCTCCTTAGCTGAAGTAATTTAACAGCAAACTCGCTGCAGCAATTGTTATAAAACAAAGTTTAGACTAATTTTTATATTATCTATTGCTTTACCTTATTGATTTATGGTTGAACACAATCTTGAACAAGTAACAATCACGCCACCCGAGGGTCCTATACGAGTATTATGCCTCGATGATGAGCCTAGCGTATTAAAAGTGCTCAGAAGAACGCTCGGATATGCAGGCATGGAGGTCTCTTTGTTTGAGTGTGGCGAACAAGCGTTACAGGCACTTACTGAGAAAGACTATGAGGTTATTATTTCGGACATGCGTATGCCTGAAATGGATGGTGTGGAGTTTTTGACAAAAGCTAGGAAAGCTTCTCCCCAATCACAGCGTATATTACTGTCTGGCTATGCAGATATGGACTCCACTATAGCGGCTATCAATGAAGGTGGAATCCATAATTTTCTTCAAAAACCCTGGCAAAATGACGCGCTCATTCATGTTATCAAAGATGCGGCGGAGAAGTATCGCCTCAAACAGTACAATACCGAGCTTCAGATTGCGATAAGCAATCAAAATGAACAGTTAAAAGAATTAAACGAAAATCTGGAAGAATTAGTCGAAAAGCGAACCGCTCAGATCCGCACAGTACTTCGTCAATTAGAAACCGCAAACAAGCACGAGCAGGATGAACACAGAGCTACAGTAGAACTACTTTACAACTTCATCAATGCCAACCCTTACATTGATGCAAACATGGCAAAGCAGATTGCCAGCCTTAGTGGGTTAGTTGCACAAAATCTTGGCCTGGGAGACAAAGTGGTACAGCTGACAAAAATGGCTGGTTACCTGGCACAGGTCGGACTACTGGCGATGGACCCAGTACTATACGATAAGCCGCTCGAGCAGCTGAGTTCGGAACAACGAAAGCTATTCTTTACACATCCTGCCACAGCACAACTTATGCTTATGCCAGCTCAGCACCTCAGCGATGTCGGCGAAGCGATTTATCATCAATTTGAAAAATATAACGGTCAGGGGATCCCAAAAGGACTGAAAGGCAAACAAATTCCTATTGGCGCACAAATACTCGCCGCAGCAAGAGATTATGTAGAGAACCTTTTAAAAAACCAGGGAGATAAAGAGACCAGACGTGCGCATGCACTTGAAATTATTAAAATGTATAGCGGGTCGTTCTACCACCCCAAAGTGGTCTTAGCACTGGAACAAGCGATACAAGCCGACAGGTCCACTACACACCAGGTTGGGTCAATGAACATCATCAATGCTCAAGCACTTAAACCGGGTATGGAACTTGGACTGGCTATCCATAGCCATAAAGGGATCATGCTGTTGCCAAAGGGGCATATTTTTACCGATGTAACTGTCGCAAAACTGCAGCAGTTGGAAACACAAAAACCTACTCCCTTTAGGATCCTGATTAAAGCCTAGCGTTTAAAACGCACAACCAGCTCATACATATCATTTGCAACTGTGGTCAGCTCCTCGCTGATCACGTGCATTTCATTAGAACTGCTAACACTCGTATTCGCCAATGTGGCAATGTTGACAACTTGCTGGTTAATATCTTCAGAAACAGCTGCTTGCTCTTCTACGGAAGTAGCAATTTGCATACTACTCGCACTGATTTTCTCTATCAGCTGATAAATACCTTCCAGCTTCATTGAAGACTGAGAGAGTTGCTCTATCCCCTGACGAGATTCATCCTCACCTCGCTGCGCTATAAACTCTGCGTTTTGAGTGCTTTGCGTCAACTGCTCGATTATAGAATGGATCTCTTTCGTGGACTCTTGTGTTCTTTGCGCAAGGTGGCGCACTTCATCTGCAACAACCGCAAAGCCACGACCCTGTTCCCCTGCCCGAGCAGCTTCTATTGCTGCATTCAGCGCCAGTAGATTTGTTTGCTCAGCGATTTGTTCAATTATCTGCGCGGCTTCAGCTATTTTAGAGGTTTGCTTGGCAACACCCAGAACAGAGTCTTTTATATCAACGACCGTTGCACCTAGATTCTCGATTGAAGCGCGGGTTTCTTCAGAGCTTCGTGCGCTTTCCTGCGCGAGAAGAAGCACCCCTTTTGCGTCTTCAGAACTTGCCTGAACGCTATGAGACACTTCATTGATTGTAGTAGCCATTTCATTCATAGCAGTTGCAACTTGCTCTGTCTCTAGCTGCTGCTTGGTTAGGCACTCTGTAGTTTCAATACTCTTGGAGTTGCTAATTGTCGCTCCACTGGCAACCCCTTTTGCAGCAAACTCAATACGAGTGATTATGGTGTCCAGGTGAGCTCGCTCACTCAATAACTTAACATGCAATTGAGCCATTTTTCCTGTCCAGGGAGAGTAAACCTGAGTCGCAATATCATCACAGAAGCTATGGGACATCACCTTATCAATTCGACTAAGCTGCTCATTATCGCGATACGTGTTATATGCAAATAATGCGAGTGTATTAACAACCAGCCAAGCAAACCCGATCGCTTCTCCTATTGACATGTAGAGTAAAATTGCAATAACCACTGCCAACGAAGACCAAATAGAACGTAGCTTAGGCAACTTAAATCCTTCGCGCTGTCCCGATTTAACACGTTTGTACAACGTTTCTGCTCGTTCGACGGAAGCACGATCAGGACAGCTTCGAACGGATTCGTAACCAATAATTTTCCCATCCTGCGTCATCGGAGTAACGTAAGCATTTACCCAATAATGGTCGCCATTTTTGCAGCGGTTTTTTACCAACCCCATCCAGGGCTTGCCTGCCTTTAACTGATCCCACATGGTCTTAAATGCGAGTTCTGGCATATCAGGATGGCGAACGAGATTATGAGGTTGCCCTATCAGTTCTTCTTTGGCGTAGCCACTGACTTCAACAAAATGTTCGTTACAATCCAGTATGGTCCCTTTCAGATCTGTCACTGAGATAAGCCGGGTGTCTGCGGAAAAGCGCTTTTCCTGATTCGTGACGGGATGATTTAATCGCATTTTTAACTCGAATTCTATGCTGTAAATTGCTGGTGCGGAGCGAGAAAATACGACTAATGCGCTGTTTTTGCAACAACAAATCTATATTTCGCCGGTTTTTTAAGACAAAATAATTAGATCCAATGCGATACGACGCGCGTATAAGCGAAAATCGTTTTTTCACTCTGGCCTTTTATGTAGAATAGCAGGGCTAGAAGAACACACCAAAGGAGCCGTGAGTGCCAAAGCTTTCTGCAATAACTGATAACCCGCATGATAACAGATTTAATGAAAAAATCGGAGTTCTGGTAACCAACCTGGGGAGCCCCGACGCGCCAACTGCCCCTGCATTAAGAAATTACTTAAGAGAATTTTTGTCAGACCCTCGTATCGTCGAACTTCCCAGAGCGCTTTGGTGGTTAATTTTACATGGTGTCATCCTGAGGATCAGGCCAAGCCGTTCGGCGAAAGCCTACGCCAGTATTTGGACAGAGAATGGGTCACCGCTCGTTCAGATAACACAAGATCAATGTAATAAGCTTAGCGCGTTATTAAAACAACAAAACTACGAGCATGTCGAAGTGGTAATGGCCATGCGTTATGGTAATCCATCTATAAAAAGTGGTCTGGAAGCACTCCGAGAAAAAGGGATCACAAATATCGTTGTATTTCCTCTCTATCCACAGTATTCAAGCGCGACAACGGGGTCAACATTTGATGCAATCGCTAATGTACTCAAAACATGGCGTTGGGTCCCAAGCCTGAGTTTTATAAATGGATACCACAAACAGCAGAGTTACATTACGGCTTTAGCTAATTCGGTACAGGAGCATATTGACAAGCATGGATTACCTGAGAAGCTACTCTTTTCTTACCATGGCACACCGAAACGCTTTTTAGATAGTGGGGACCCGTATCATTGTTTTTGTCACCAGACCACGCGTCTGGTCTGTGAGCAGCTAAAGCTAGATAAAGACAGAATCATGACAACTTTCCAAAGCCGATTCGGACGTGAAGAGTGGCTCCAACCCTATACTGATGTCACATTGAAAGAACTGGCAACAAAAGGCGTTAAAGAAGTTGCTATCTTAAGTCCAGCTTTTAGTGCAGACTGTCTTGAGACACTCGAAGAGTTAGAAGAGGAAAACCGCGAATACTTTATGGAAGCCGGTGGAGAAACTTATCATTATATCCCAGCATTAAACGACAGAGATGATCATCTCAATGCATTGCTTGACGTACTAAAACCTTATTTAAGGTAAAGGAAAGGGGCCGTTGGTGGCCCCTGTTCGTTAATGTTGCTGTGACGACTTACTGATATACATGAGTTCGTCGTTAAACACTTGGCCAGAATTAAATTCTTGTAGCAACCTCAAGCATGCAGATAATGGCTGAGCAGGGCTATAGTAAAAACCCTGTATATGATGACAACCCAGTTGTTCCAGCATAGTCAACTGACTCTGAGACTCGACCCCTTCAGCGATAACTTTAATACCCAGCTCTTCAGCCAGGTTAAGCAAACAGCTGATCATCACCTTTTTGTTTCTGTCTGCCATCAGACTATCCACAAACGATTTATCTATTTTTAAGTAGTCGACCTGATTTTCTATCAGGTGGCTAAGAGAGGAGTAACCAGTACAGAAGTCATCAAGCGCAATTTTCACACCCTGCTCTCTTAATTTGGACAATAGCTCCCAGGTGTAACGATTTGTCGCCATAGACTCAGTGACTTCAAGCGTAACTTTTTCGAAAGGAACGTCAGCGTTGGAGATTGCCTCAGTGACCAGTTTGAACTGATCATTACTGGTCTTAAACTCATTAACCGAGCGGTTTATAGAAATACTGACATCGTCATATCCATGAAGATGTAACACTTTAAGGTCCTGGCAGGCTTTTTCCAAAACAAACTGGCCTATCATATGTATTAAACCGAATTCCTCCGCGATGGGAATGAAGGTACCGGGTGACACCATCCCCTGTTCGTCATCGAACCACCTTACCAGGGCTTCAAATTTGACGATTTTTCTGCGCTGTACATCGACTATAGGTTGATAGTAAACGGTCAGTAAATTTGCTTTCAATGCTGCTTTAAGTTTGTCCTTTAGCTTGATCTTGTTCAGATAAGCATTTTGGATGGCTGCATTATGTAAAGCAACATGTCCTCGATGAGTTTTCTTAGCACTTTCTAGTGCGTGTGCTGCATTGCGTATAAATTTAGCAGCGGTGATTCTGCCTCTGTTTTCTAGCTGTGCGATCCCGGTACTTGCACTGAGCTCAACGGTCAAATCGTTGAAAACGTATGGTTGTTTAATCTTGTCACTTAGCTTTTTAGCAACCTGCAGGGCACTTTTTACGTCTGTGTTGTCAAGTAAGATAGCGAATTCATCGCCGCCATACCGAGATATCGTATCATTCTCTCTGATCCCGTTCCTCAGTCTTTTTGCTACAGACACTAAGACTTTATCACCTATTTCCGGGCCATAAATATCGTTGACTTCTTTAAAGTGATCAAGACCAATAAACAATAGGGAACAGGGTGTATGCAGACTGCGGCTGGCAGATATCTTCTCTTCAACTATATCGATGAAGCAACGCCGATTCAGCAGTGCCGTCAGAGGCTCATGGTTTGCATAAAAGGTCAGCTGCGCCTCATTACGTTTCCATTCTGTAATATCACGGAAAATAGCAACATAATTGAGTATTTCGCCCTGCTCATCTTTTACCAGGCTAAGTGTTAACTCTTCCGGAAAGATTTGACCATTTTTTCGCCGGTTAAATATTTCACCTTTCCAGCAACCAGCACTCATCAAGCTGTTCCACATTTGATGATAAAAATCGTTACTATGCTGACCTGAAGACAGTACAGAAGGATCACGCCCCATCAATTCATGACCCGTATACCCTGTCAGGCGCTCAAAAGCCTTGTTCACCATGATGATTTTGTTTTCGCCATCGGTGATCATAATTGCTTCTGTAGCATGCTCGAACACGACATTGGTTAGTTCCAGCTGCTTATTCAAAGAGTAGATGTAAGTAACATCTTGCACCGTCGCACTGAATACACGTTCATCACGCTGCTCTTCACACTGCTCGACACGACCTATAATCCTGTATAGGCCTCTTAAGTTAGTGCGTTTTTTATGAGTGACGTTGACATCGATATAGTCCAAATGACCCGTCCGAAGCTTTTGGATAATGACTCTGAGCCGTTTTTGATCCGCATCGGTTAGACAATCGGTAAAGTCATCTAACGTCAGGGTTTCTTCTCTGTGTTGCAGCAAACGGCGCATTTCGTGACTAAACACATGCTTATCCCGGCTGATATTCCAAGTCCAGGAACTCAGTTTTGCAATACGTTCGCCTTTTGCCAATTGCTTGACCAGAATTTGCTGTGCCGCAATTTCTAGATTATGGTTAAGCTCCGCCCCTACAAGTAAGCTTAATTCTCTAAACCAATGGCGGTCGTCGTCACTAACCTCTACTTTTTCATCAAACAAACAGACCATAATACCGATCGGCTTATGGTCGAGCGCACGTAAAGTAACGCCCAGATAGCCATCGATATCGAATATTTTTAGGATTTCATCTTCCGCGTACATCTGCTGCAGATTACAGCTAATAGAGCACACTCCCTGGCTGGTTTTGGCATCGTTGCAGGGCGTTCCTTCAAGATCATAAATGATATCATTTGACCTTTTCCCATCTACAGAATAAGCGACCGTTTTAACACGCGTGTCGGCATCAATAAATTTGCCAATCAAGCAATGCGCCGGTTTGAATTTCTCATAGATCAAATCGAGCGCTAGTTCATAGCGCGCTTCGCTGCTGCACAAATTGTAAAAAGTACTGAATGAAAAAGTCATTTTTCGGCTAAGTTCTTATATTTTATTGTTTTCAATATCAACAGGTATTTTAATAAATTGCAATGATAGAATTAAAAGCAAGTCTTATTCTCGATACAGATCAATAAATCGAACTTTTTTCTGAGCATCGTCAATCCCTGTGCTTATCGTGATCAGATTAGAGTATCAACTATAACGTCTGACCAGCAATATGATATTATTCATATCACAACACAGAACGAGGTTCAAACACTCCTTTATAAAACAGTACAATGTTTATAACAGACGTGCGTTAAACCGCATGTTGTGCAACGTCATTGTTCGCTGCATCACTGTGGGCTTGTGCCTGGCATGTTTTGTTGCGGCCGTTACGTTTTGCCTGATAGAGTGCTTTGTCTGCCATCTCAAGCGTATCCTTTATGCTTTTGCGATTCATCGGCCAACTGGAAATACCAATTGACACTGTTACCGGCCTCTGAGTCGGCATGGGGTGCTCACTTATCGCAACGCGCAAACGCTCGGCAATACTATAAGCCCGCTTTTCATCTACAAATGGCATAAAAATCAGAAACTCTTCCCCTCCGCTTCGACAGACAAAGTCATGACATCTGGCATTTTTCTTCATGACTCCTGCAAGTGCACATAACACGTCGTCGCCGACAGCATGACCAAACTCGTCATTGATAGATTTAAAGTGGTCCACGTCTAAAGCTAGCACAGAGAACTGATATTGCATTGTTTTCACATTGTCCAGCCATAGCTGCATAGCAAAACGGTTGTTGAGCTTGGTTAGTGGGTCCATTTTTCTGTCTTGCTCCAGTTCTTTTATCTCCTGACCGAGCATCTCAGAGCTGTTGAGAATCGCAGATTTCAAGTTTTCAGCCTCGAAATACCACGCTGGCGTCTGATCAATACAGCGTAAGTTGCGGGGGCTCAAAGAACTAACGTTTTGCGCCAGCTGGGCAAGTGGCCTGGCTATTACAAAACCGGCTATTAATGTCACGCATAAGATTGCCAACGCGAATGGCAACGTTGAATAGAGGACGTTTTTATGTGTCAGATCCAATTCAGCCACTATACTGGTCAGCGCACGTTGACTCACAATTCCCCAACCAGTGCTGGATATAGGAGCAAAACCGGCCAGCATATTGATACCCTGACTGTTTAAGGTTTCTGTTGCGCCAGATTCACCTCTTAGTACCTTATTCACCGCTAGATTACCGACGACTCGCTCGCCAACTCGCTTATTATCTCTATGGTAAATGAGCCTTTTATCCTCGTCTATCACGTACACATATGAATGCTCCGATACATGATGAGTACCCAGTAGCTGGTTTAAGATGGTATCGCCTTGCAGGTAGATTCCTCCTGCGATAAACCCGAGATAAGTGCCGTCGGTGGCAAAAATCGGAAAGGTCGGACTGACCATAAGATTACCCGCTGGTGATATAAATGGGTCAAGAATATGGGGCGCCTGGAGCTCAATGGGCAATGCTAACGACGAGTCTAAGGTATGACCTGTTAGCTCAAGACTTGAAGGTTGGGCTGAGACCACTTTGCGCTTTGCATCTATGACCACCAAAGAATCAAAGCTATTGGTCTGAGCTAACAACCTTGCTAGCTCTGCATTTATCGCGTTACGATCTTCAAAGTGAATTGCAATGTGACCCGCGCTTACTCGCAACTGACTATTCAAGGACTGCAAGAACAGCTCGGTAACTTCTGCGAGCTTTTCAGCATAAGCCTGATTCGATGCCAAAGTATCTTTAATAAAAGCACGTTCATGCACACGATAGCTGGCCATTAGTGCACTAAAAACGGACAAAACAATCCCAGCACTTACTAGTAATAAGATAAGCTGCTTAAGGTCCAGCTTTCTACGTTCGGTTACCTTCACTACATCCTCCCTATCTCAAGCACGATCGTTGCGACCTGTACTATTGTAAAATATTGCAGGATGAAGAACTTATTCTGGGTCAAATTCTCTGTGCCTAATTCGTTTCCATGTACGATTTGTGGAACTTATGTGTTCAAGCAGATACAAATGAAATTATGAAAAGGATGAGAAAGGAATAAAAACACAGCACTTTATGATTGGGTAAAATAATAAAAAACGGAAATTACTATCACATCAGAACAATGTGATTTATAATATGTTCGATATTTAGCCAAGTCAGTTTTATCGAAATGAAAAAGAAAGCCAGAATGAATCCACTCGTTACACACTTTACTTTCGCGAGTATCGCGTTGGCAATGTTATGGATGTTCGTTCAGGATAAAGAGACCTTACTCGCAGGTAGCGCATTAGTGCTAGTTTATATTGCCTGTGCACTCGGATACCGCATGATTGCCGCTCGAGAAGCTTTTAGAAGCGCAAGTAAACACGCGAACAAAAAGCACTAAGGCAACCTAAATTCCTACCTTGGCCACTGATTAAATATGTGTAATTATCCACACACACTTAATTAACAGGGGCCATACAAATGTATCGTCTACTCTTACCGCTGTTATTTATTGGCGGTTGTGCATCCTTCTCCCCTCCATCACAGGAAAGCGCCTGCAAGGCACTTGTTTATGCGTATCCGGAAATACGCGATAATGGCACATCAGCACAATACGCTAATTTGTTTACTGACAGTGCCCGTTTTACAGTTGAGAAACTCAATATAGCACTGGACGGTAAAACAGAAATAGTCGAGCGCTTTGATAAAGCGCGTAGCAACACCAATACCATCCATATGATGACATCTTCGAGATTCTACCTGAACGATGACCAACTGGAAGCAGAATCACATTTCATCTTGTTACTAAAGAACAAAGCTCAGCCAGAAATAACAAAAGTCATCAACGGCCGCTACCTTGACCGCTTCAGCTATGACTCCGTGCGCTGTTTATTCAATAACCGCAATGTCGTTATCGACCGCATGGACGTGCTCTAACTTATCCGTATCTGCTACGTTTATGCCAACGTAGCATTTCTTTGTGGTCGCGGGTTACCACTTGACCTTGTGCTTCCATCTCTGTCACTTCGTTTGCCAATATTTCTTCTGCTGTCAGCTCAAGTTTAATCAACAAGGTTTCGAGTAATGCCTTTTCATCTTCTGTCATATGCGCTGTAAGCCTCTGCTCCCTCTTTCGTACATGCGCAGTGACTTCGTGGTAAATATTTTCACCGTCAGCGGTTAATACTACAGGTTTACTTTTACCTGTTACTTCCGTTGGCTGCACCAACCCAAGCTTCAATAAGGCATTCACCGCCCGCGTGACTGAATAAGGGTCTAGCCGAGATTGATAGCTTACTTCAGCAGCTGTGATTGGCCCATAGGACCCCACGTTGAGCAACACGCGCAACTCCCGAGTATTGAGCTCAGTCAAGGAACGAATAACCGGATCACGGTCTAGTGATAAAAGATTACTTACAACAGCAACCTGAAAAGGCACATGGGCAGCCAGATCAAGTGCGTCTTTTTTTGGGTTTGTTACTGCCAAAGCACGTTTTCTGTTAGCAATAGCAATTTTCATTTCATTGTCACTGGACAATTTGTACCTCTACACATATAGTTGTTGCATATGCAACATATAAACATTAACAGGAAAACAGTATGCCTTTAGTTAACCCATTGTCACAAGAACATGATCAGGAAGTCGCAGAATTAGCAAAGTTTTTTAATGAGACACTTGGTTTTTGCCCCAACAGTGTGCTGACCATGCAAATTCGACCAGCCATTGCCCGTGCCTTCATCAACCTGAACAAGGCAGTCATGGAAAACCATGGCCGGGTTACATCAGAACTTAAAAGACTGATAGGGTATATCACCAGTGCAAACACTGGGTGTCGATACTGCGAAGCACATACCATTCTTGCGGCACAACGTTACGGTGGTACTGACGAAAGATTGGATCAAATCTGGCAGTTTCGTGACAGCGAAGTCTATAGCGACGCAGAAAAAGCGGCGTTTGAATTTGCCCTGGCCGCATCCAGCGTGCCAAACGCCGTAGACGCCTCGATAGAAAGCGCCATGCAAGCGCACTGGGATGACGGGGAAATCGTTGAAATTCTTGGTGTGATCGCCCTGTTTGGCTATCTCAATCGCTGGAACGACTCTATGGCGACAACATTAGAGCCAGGCGCCATTGATGCGGGTGAAACGTTGCTGAATGAGCGCTGGGAAACAGGCAAACACGCATTATAAAGGTGTAATATCCAAGATAAGAACATCCTTCAACCGATGGGAAAGTAAACATCTGTGCTTTCCCATTTTTTAATTTCACCTGCCCTCTAAATTAGTCGAATATTTGGCTTGATCCAAATCAAAACGCACTATATATTAAAGTTTCAATAATTACTGAAACTTTAAAAATGCAGCTATCACCTAAAATCGAAAACTTCGTTCTCCATTGCGGAGAGATGGGAAGCCGCTGGGGCTTCAATCGCACCATTGGCCAAATGGTTGGCCTGCTGGTCATCAATGAGAAGCCTTTAACGGCCAATGAGATTGCTGAAGCACTCAAAATATCGCGGGGCAATGTCAGCATGGGGATCAAGGAGCTGCAATCATGGCAACTGGTTAAGGTCCACCATATTCCCGGTGACAGAAAAGAGTACTATTCGCCAAATGGCAGTATCTGGGACCTGGCAAACCGCGTTTTTGAAGAACGCCGTAAGCGTGAAATTGACCCCACCCTAACCTTGTTGCGCGATCAGATTCTCGACAGCGCGAATTCACCAGAAGAAAAATACGCGCAAGAGCAAATGCAATCTATCCACGACTTGCTGGAGACAGTGACCAAGTGGTCTGCCGAACTGCAACGCTTGACACCTGAGCAATTGCAATCCTTGATGAAGCTCGGCTCGTCGGTTAGCAAGGTGATTGATTTGAAGGACAAGCTACTCAGAAAATCTTAAAAGAGTGGCTTTTGAAAAGGATTTTTTCATTGTGCGCGGTTCGTGCCCGCGCGCTGATTCGTATCAGTCACCGTTTGCCTGACTCAGGCTCGACCAGGCTGATATAATATGCGAGGTGCGTCATGCTTGATACCCTACTGTTGTCGCGTATTCAATTTGCGGCAAATATAAGCTTTCATATTCTTTTTCCTACCATCACCATTGCTTTGGCCTGGTTTCTGGTGTTCTTCAAATTCCGTTATGACCAAACCGGCGAAGCGGTTTGGCTTCGGGCCTATCGTTTTTGGGTAAAAATATTTGCCCTCACTTTTGCGCTTGGCGTCGTCAGTGGTATCACCATGTCTTTTCAGTTTGGCACCAACTGGCCCGGATTTATGGAGCGCATTGGTAACATAGCAGGACCCTTACTTGGTTACGAAGTGCTCACCGCCTTTTTTATGGAAGCCACCTTTTTAGGCATTATGCTGTTTGGCATGAAACGTGTCAGTCCGCGCCTGCATACCTTTGCGACACTCATCGTTGCTATAGGCACTACTCTTTCGGCTTTTTGGATCTTGTCTTTAAACAGCTGGCTGCAAACCCCGACGGGTTACACCCTGGTAGATGGCGTGTTCTATCCCAAAGACTGGTTTGAGATCATCTTTAATCCGTCATTTGGTTATCGCTTTTTTCATATGTTGTTAGCAAGCGCCCTCACCGCATCTTTTCTGATGGCTGGAATAAGCGCGTATCGACTGCTTAAAGAGGATCATAAGCACGCCCCTAAACTAACCTTAAAAGTATCGCTGACGGTCGCAGCCCTGCTCGCTCCAATGCAGATGTTTGTCGGCGATCTGCACGGCCTGAACACCTTTGAGCACCAACCACAAAAAGTAGCCGCAATGGAAGGTGTCTGGGAAACCGAACAAGGTGCGCCTTTGTTGCTCTTTGCCTTGCCGGATGAGCAAACCAGAACTAATCACTTTGAAGTCGCTATTCCTAAGTTGGCTAGTCTGATCCTCACGCACGATAAAGATGGCGAAATCAAAGGGCTAAATGAGTTCAAAGGAGAGCACCCTCCTGTTAAACCTGTGTTTTTCGGCTTTCGGATCATGGTAGGGATAGGCGTTCTGATGATACTCGTCGCCTTAGTGGCCCGTTATACCTTATGGAAGCACTCAACTCTACCAACCTGGCAGCTGAAAGCTTTAGTAGTCATGACATTTTCAGGATGGATTGCCACGCTGGCTGGCTGGTATGTCACTGAAATTGGTCGCCAGCCATTTATGGTCAATGGTCTGGTTAAAATTGAGGAGCTGGTTACGACCGTTCCCAGCGAACATGTGTTACTAACATTGATTGGTTACCTGGCTTTATATGCAGTTTTACTGACGGCTTACATAAAAACTTTGTTTTACACCGCGCGCAATGCCGTTCAAGTTGAAGAGTATCAGACAACACCTGTTCAGGGAGGCCAATATGTTTAGCGCTGAATATCTTGCTTTGCTTTATAGTGCGCTGATGGCACTGGCGATTATCGTTTACGCTGTACTGGACGGCTATGACCTGGGGGTCGGTATTTTGTTACCGGGTAACAATAAACCCGCAGCGGATACCATGATAGCGTCAATTGGTCCTTTCTGGGATGCCAATGAAACCTGGCTGGTGCTGGCTGTAGGCCTTGCATTAATCGCGTTTCCTACCGCCCACTCGATTATCTTGCAGGCCCTCTATTTGCCCATTGCGTTTATGTTGCTGGGATTAATTTTAAGAGGGGTCGCTTTTGATTTTCGTGCCAAAGCAAAAACTCGTTACCGGCAAACCTGGGATCGCTGTTTCAAACTGGGTAGCCTGATCACCGCCTTTACGCAGGGGTATATGCTGGGCCTGTATGTGATGTCTTTTGAACACAGCCTGGCGAGTCACCTATTCGCGGCACTCAGCGGCGTCGGTGTAATTGCCGCTTACACCTTAATAGGGGCAGGCTGGTTGATCATGAAGTGTGAAGGTGAGATACAAAACTCTGCTATTCGCTGGTGTCGCCTGAGTAACCTCATTGCTTTGCTGGGCGTGTTGGCCGTCTCCATGGTTAACCCGCTGATTAACGCCTACGTTCAGACACGTTGGTTTGGTACCGAGATTAGCCTGCTAATGCTGCCACTGCCATTGATCTGCATGGTACTCTTTATCATACAGGACAGAGTGCTGGTAAAACTAAACCAAAATCCAAGCTATGGTTGCTGGTTACCTTTTGCCATCACAGTGATGATTTTTTTACTGTGTTTCTTTGGTCTGGTTTATAGCTTCTTTCCATATGTTGTGCCAGGTACGCTCACCATATTCGACGCGCTAGCTGATCCGTCTGCCCTCACCTTTATGCTTTACGGCGTGGTGCTGGTAGTGCCGGCAATCATTGGCTACACCTTATTTTCTTATCGGGTTTTCTGGGGCAAAACACAAGACCTGAGCTACTACTGATTTTCACTTGCATTAGCCCAACCAAAAAGGCAGCCCGCACGCTGCCTTTTTTATTGTTGTATTTTATCTGAACGACTAGATTTTCGGATAGCCAATACGATCAGATAAATAACCTACACTGGTTGCGAAATAGTAGCTTCGGTTCCAGTTCATCAGCGCTTTATAGTTGTTATAAGCCAGATACATACGACCGTTCATGTCATCGGGCATAACTAAAGCGGCGCTAATATTTACCTTAGGTAAGTCAGTGCCATCTGCACGTCTTACACCCAGGCTTTGCCACTCTTCGAGTGAGCGCTCAGAATCGCGCCAGAACTCCAGCCATTGCTTATGGTTTTTTGAACCACGCTTAAGCACATACTGGCTCGGGAAGTCCTCTGGCAGTTTTACCTGACGACCCCAGGTCAGATTGTCATTCCAGCCCACGCTTTTAAGGTAGTTTGCTATCGACGCCAATGCATCTTCTTTGCTGGTCCAGATATCCTTTTTACCGTCATTGTTGTAATCAACGGCATAAGAGTTGAATGAGGTTGGCATGAATTGAGACTGGCCCATGGCGCCAGCCCAGGAACCTTTGAAGTTGTCGATATTGACGTGACCATCTTTCAGAATATCCAATGCAGCCCATAACTGACGCTTGTAAAGGGCTTCACGACGACCATCAAAGGCCAAAGTAACGAGTGAGCTGATCACAGGGTAGCCGCCCTGTACGCGACCAAAGCTACTTTCGAGCCCCCATAAGGCAACGATAAAGCGGCCCTGCACGCCGAAGTCTTTGCTTATTTTATCCAGCAACTCTTTGTTTTCTTTATAGAGCTTTCTTGCACGCTGTACTTTCCAGTCTGGTACACGCTTAGGTAAATATGTTTCCAGCGTCTCTACTATTTCTGGCTGGTTCTTGTCCTGTTTAATTACTTTCTTTTTAAACTTAACTGTGCTGAATGCCCTGTCAATCAAAGCTTGTTCATAGCCTCTTTCGAGAGCCTCAGCTTTTAGCACTTCTACGTAACTATCGAAGCGCGCCTGGTCATCCGCTTTCACGGTTTGCGACGCCAGACATAAAGATACTAATAATGCGGATAGTGTTTTAGTCACTTTTTACTCCGTTTTGTCTTTTTAATTCGTCCAGAAGATTTTCTTGTGGAGGTGGCAGCTGCAAATAAAACCCATCATCAATTAATTTTTGCTTAACGTTACTTAAATCAGCAACCCCAAGTTTTGTGCGTTTTGCTAAATCCACAATGATTACGAATATAGGCGTGCCAAAAGTCGCCATTAAAGGGTCAGGGACTTTGCTAAAATCGTCTCGTTTTTCAATAAAAAGATAAGTATCGGCTTTTTTACTACTTTTATATACTGCGGCTAGCATTATAACCCTATAAAATCTTGCTAATCTTAGAGCAGCACTATACCATGACCTATATACTATTTGGAAAGTTTTGCGACTCTCAAACGTACAGAGTACGGGGTCAGAACAATATTAATCAGAGTTCGCACTGGTATTGAGCGCTTATGTCTACACAGTCTTTTGAATTGAAGGGAAACTTGTTTACACTCTCAGTTTTACATCTCTTCGACGCCGACCTTGGCAATGTAAAACAACAACTGAGCGATAAGATTTCCCAGGCTCCTAAGTTTTTTAAAGGAGCACCTATCGTCATCAATCTCGCCGACGTCCAGGAACAGAGTATTGTCCTCAGCGATTTAAAACGCATTCTTGCAGAGCTGGCACTGAATCCGGTTGGTATTTGTAATGGTACAGAACAGCACAATGCTGAGGCGAAAGAAATAGGCCTCTCCGTACTTAACTATACTAAAGACGTAAAGCCGGTAACGCAGGAAAGTCCTGACACGCAAGTGGTGGAAAAAGAAGTTTATCTCGGCGCTCAGGTTATTAACAGTACAGTACGCTCTGGGCAACAAATTTATGCAAAGGATCGAGACCTCATTGTACTGGGGGCTGTGAGTCATGGAGCTGAGGTCATTGCCGATGGCAATATTCACATCTATGGCACGCTTAGAGGACGTGCTATCGCTGGTGCGCAAGGGAATCATGAGGCAAGCATTTACTGCCAAAAACTCGAAGCAGAACTTGTTTCGGTGGGCGGCAGTTATTGGATCAGTGACTCTTTACAAGGAGAACACTGGGGCAAAGCCTGTCAGATTTCACAAAATAACGAATCATTAGAATTAACAGCATTGGTCAAAGGATAATTCAGATGGCAAAGATTATTGTCGTAACTTCAGGTAAAGGTGGTGTAGGTAAAACCACATCAAGTGCAGCGATCGGCACAGGTCTGGCACTTAAAGGATACAAAACAGCCATTATCGACTTTGATATTGGCCTGCGTAACCTAGATCTCATCATGGGCTGCGAACGCCGTGTGGTCTATGATTTTGTCAACGTCATTAACGGTGAAGCCAATCTGAATCAGGCACTGATAAAAGATAAGCGTGTTGAAAAGCTTTATATTTTGCCGGCTTCACAAACTCGCGACAAAGATGCCCTGACTAAAGAGGGCGTTGAACGCGTACTGAAAGAAATGTCGGAAGACTTTGATTTCATCATCTGCGATTCACCAGCGGGCATCGAGGCCGGTGCAATGATGGCCTTGTACTTTGCTGACGAAGCGATTGTCACTACTAACCCGGAAGTATCTTCTGTACGTGACTCTGACCGCATTTTAGGCATTTTACAAAGCAAGTCAAAGCGTGCAGAAGATGGCCTGGAGCCGGTTAAAGAGCACCTGTTGCTTACCCGCTATAACCCGGAGCGCGTCGAAAGCGGCGACATGCTATCGGTCGAAGATGTCCAGGAAATTCTGGCCATTGATTTACTCGGCGTCATCCCTGAGTCTAAAGCGGTATTAAATGCGTCTAACTCAGGACAACCCGTTATTCTGGATACAGAGTCGGATGCAGGTCAGGCATACAGCGATGCCATCAATCGTTTGTTGGGTGAAATCGTCGACTTCAGATTTTTGAATGTTGAAAAGAAAGGACTGCTAAAGCGGATTTTTGGAGGTTAATGTGTCTTTACTTGATTATTTTCGATCCGAGAAAAAGTCCAGCGCATCGCTGGCTAAAGAGCGGCTACAAATAATCGTTGCCCATGAACGCTCCAAGCGTGGCACCCCCGATTATCTGCCTCAGTTGAAGCAGGACATACTGGAAGTGATCCGTAAGTATGTCAAGGTAGACTCTGACGCAGTCAATGTGCAGTTTGAGCAAAATGAAGATGATTTAGCGGTACTGGAACTCAACGTAACGCTTCCGGATGATGAGCAAAAATAAAACAACAATAAAAAAGCCGCACACTGTGCGGCTTTTTCATCTTCGCGTTAGGCAATATGCCACTTCGACAGCGCGTCTTTAAGTATCTCGTGACGCCAACCCTGAAATAGATCAGGCTTCAGGAAGGTCTCTCTCTGCTGTTCATCCAACTTCCAGTTCCAGCCTATTACCTGATTGATCTGCTTTTTCGATGCAAACACATCCGCCGGAATATCATGTTCCCTCGCCACTTCTGCGATTGCCTGTTTTATTTCTTTCGCAGCCCCTTTGTAACCAGGGTAGTCAATCAGCCGCTGCACGCGTGCAGGTAGCTCTGATTCTACTACCGCTTTACCCGTTTCAATACAGGCGAGAATTTCTTTACCTGAGCGATTCACTTCCATTGGCTCAACACCCGGCACATTTCGCAAGCTATTTAAAGAGCTGGGTCTGCGTTTTGCTATTTCGACCATATTATGTTCTTTTAGCACAAAGTTTAGGGCCAAATTCTTCTTCTCTGCTTTATTCTGTCGCCAACTGGCCAGTGTTCTTAAGATGGCTAGGTCGCGTGGCTTGAGCTGCCAGACATTTTTGATACTCAGGTAAAGGTAGTGATCCGGCGTTCTGAACGCCCGCTTTTGGGCGATCAGCTGCGATTCACACATCACTATGTCGGATAACCCTTTTTCGGCAATCTTTTTGCTAATGGTCTGATAACATGGCAAGAGGTAAAATACGTCTGCTGCGGCATACTCCAGCTGACTTGCCTGCAATGGACGCTTTAGCCAGTCCGTTCTGGACATGCTCTTATCAAGCTCGATATCGAGCATCGACTTGACCATATTGGCAAACCCCACACAATTACCCTCTCCGAGCAATTGCAGCGCAAATTGCGTGTCAAACAGAGGTGTTGGCACAAAGCCCGCGAACTTTTGAAATACTTCAATATCTTCAGAGGGTGAATGCAATACCTTAACAACCTGCTCATCGCGAAGTAAACGCCATAAACCTGAAAAATCTAGCTCACTCAGCGGGTCTATCAGCGCCAGATGCTCGCCATCGTAGACTTGAATCAAGGCAATCTCAGGATACAAAGTTCTGCGACGCATAAATTCAGTGTCTATAGCCAACACCTGACTATCTGACAGGTTTGCTATAAAGGCATCGAGCTCTGCTTGCTGCTGGATAAATTGATACTGCACATTTACTCCCTATAAAAAACCGGCTTTCGCCGGTTTCATTTTACTTTAATGCCCTACGCAATATTTTGCCGACATTGGTCTTTGGTAATTCATCTCTGAATTCGACCAATTTAGGGACTTTATAATTGGTTAGCTCATCGCGACAATGCTTTATTATATCTTTTTCTGTCAAAGATGGATCCTTTCGCACGACAAAAACTTTAACCTGTTCACCACTGACCTCATGTGGTACGCCAACAGCGGCTACTTCCAGTACGCCATCGTGCATCGCGACAACTTCTTCGATTTCGTTCGGGAACACGTTAAACCCTGACACTAAGATCATGTCTTTTTTACGGTCGACGATATAGAAGAAGCCCTCCTCATCATAAATTGCAATGTCACCCGTTGCGAACCAGCCGTCTTTCAGACATTCAGCGGTAGCATCAGGGCGGTTATAGTAGCCAGCCATGACTTGGGGACCTTTGACGCACAGCTCGCCTGGCTCTCCTAATGGCACTTCCTCTCCACTATCATTGATCACTTTAAGTTCAGTACTTGGGGCTGGTAAACCGATTGAACCATTGTATCCATCAAGATCCCATGGACAAATCGTCACTAAAGGCGCGCACTCTGTCAGCCCGTAACCTTCCATTAGCTTACTCTTAGTCACTGTCTGCCATCGCTCCGCAACAGGACGCTGCACTGCCATACCACCGCCCAGAGACATCTTCAAAGTAGAGAAATCAAGATCTGCAAACCCTGGGGTATTCAATAAACCATTAAATAAGGTGTTAACACCTGTGATGGCTGTAAATGGATACTTAGCCAGCTCTTTGACAAAACCTGGCATATCGCGAGGGTTGGTGATCAGGATATTGTGGCCACCATACTTCATAAAGGTGAGGCAGTTAGCTGTCAATGCAAAAATATGATAAAGCGGTAATGCTGTAATAACGACTTCACGTCCTTTATCGAGTACTTTATCTAGGCACCCAGATACCTGTTCCAGGTTTGCAACCATATTTCCATGGGTCAGCATAGCCCCTTTAGAAACCCCGGTTGTCCCCCCCGTGTACTGAAGAAATGCAAGGTCATTCAGAGTGATATCCGGTACCTTATACAGGCCAGGATCAGCACTGATAGCGTGTGCAAAAGGTAAAGCATTAGGAAGTGTATAGTCTGGGACCATTTTCTTAAGCTTTTTGACCACAAAGTTGACTAAATGCTTTTTGAATCCACCCAGCATATCCCCAATTTGGGTTACAACAATATGCTTTACACCCGTTGTAGGCAGTGCCTTTTCGAGTGTATGGGCAAAGTTAGCCAGTATGAATATTGCTTTCGCTTCAGAATCATTTAGCTGATGTTCAAGCTCGCGTACGGTATACAGTGGATTAACGTTTACCACGGTACAACCGGCTCGCAGCACGCCCAGAATTGTTACAGGTGTCTGTAACAGGTTTGGCATCATCACCGCTACTTTATCCCCTTTGCCTAGCTTGAGGGTATTTTGAATGTAACTGGCTACGGCCTTAGTCGCTTCATCAACTTGTTGGTAAGTCATTGTTTTGCCCATGTTACTATAGGCTGGTAACTGGCCAAACTCTTTAAAACTGTTGTCGAATAATTCTAGCAGCGAGTTGTAGTGTTCTGGGTCGATTGTTTCGGGCATCCCTTCGGGGTAGCGCTTTAACCAGATTTTTTCCACTCTTAGCTCCTGTGTTCTCGTTATTTTTTATATTGAACCTACCTTAATATAATTAAGGTACATAAACAATTGAGTAAATACTCTAAAGCTGGGATAGTCCCACATTTGGCATAAATATACAATCAGGAAAGGTTCAGATGTTTAATATGCGTTAAGGTCTTTTCTAACACCTGATCCGCGCTTTCCATATGACAATGATGCCCACCACCGACTTCAACACATCTAAACCTTTTAAAACATTCGGAAAATTGTGCCAAACTATGCTTCATCTGTGCAAACCCAGACGTCCCCATTATAGCTAATGTTGGGGTTTCAATGTCTTGCAGTAAACTAAGCGCCTGAGCACGCGAAAACCGTGTTGTCGAAGGGAGTTTCAGTTTCGGGTCAGTTGTTAACCAGGCCCCCTTCTCGCTCAGTTCAATATTTCGCTCCATTAATATAGCAGCAATTTCCTCGTTGAAATCGCTGACTTTAACCCGAGCTTTAATTATCGCCTGCTTATCTGCAAACAGTCGTCTGGTTGAATTATCTTTTTCATCGAATACTTCGCGCGCCGTAAAAGCTTGCAGCAACTGTTGTCTGGCGTTTTTATCGCTTTGGTAAAGAAGCCCTATACCGTCTATCAATGTCAGGGAACCCACTTTTTCCCTGTATAGGCTGGTAAACAACCCACCAACCAATGCTCCCATCGAATGTCCGACGATATCACAGCGTTCTAGTTCCATATAACGAAAAAAACTCAAGATATCATAAACATATTCAACAAAGTAATAATGAGCATCGGAGCTTCGCCAGTTTGACTGGCCATGCCCTGGAAAATCTAAGGCTATAAATCTGAATTCTTCAAGCTGTTCACTTGATAGCTTTGATAACATTGGCAAAAAACTGTTACTGTTATCCTGCCAACCATGTAACATCAACACCGTCCGCTTCCCCTTACCCAACTCCTGGTAAGCGTACCCGGCAACCTTTCCTTGTTTTATCTTATTTTTATTAGCAATCAACATAAATTCATATTCTTATTGAGCGGTTTACATTAATATTCTACGCATTCTAGCTCGCGTTCAAAGCATTAATCACCCATCAGCAGTGAGTGTTTTTGCACCAAGGCGAGCACACACACGGGAAATTAAGGACCACCAATGATACGAAAAATTAGTGCCATAGCGTTAGCACTGGGCTGTACCTTACCTAATACTGCCCTCGCGGCACCAAAGAACATCATTTACATGATTGGAGATGGTATGGGCCCGGCTTTTACTACTGCCTACCGCTACATGCAAGACAATCACGAAACGAAAGTTGTTGAACCGACCGTATTTGATTCTATTTTGGTTGGGATGGCTCACACGTATCCTGATGATGATACTGTCGTCACAGATAGTGCGGCGGGCGCAACGGCGCTCAGTACCGCGTCAAAAAGTTATAATGGCGCTATTGCAGTCGACACACATAAACACTCGCTGAAGACCATGCTCGAAATGGCAAAAGAGCAAGGAATGACAACCGCATTGGTTGCAACTTCACAGATTAACCATGCTACACCAGCAAGTTTCGCAGCGCACAACGAATCGCGCCGCAACTATGACGAAATTGCCGATGATTACATCGACAACAAGATTGCAGGCAAGCTTCCTGTCGATTTGATGCTGGGTGGAGGTACAAAATACTTCATCCGTGAAGACAGAAATCTGGTTAACGAATTTAAGCAGGCGGGTTATCAATACACAGACGCTTTTAGCAATTTAAACGCACTAAACCGATTACCAGCCTTAGGCCTGTTCGCAGACGTTGCCTTTCCTCATGCCATAGATAGTGATCAGCCAAACCGGCTTTCCGCTATGACCGATAAAACGCTTTCATTGTTGCACAAACACAATGAAAAAGGCTTTTTTGTCATGATTGAGGGCAGTCAAATTGACTGGTGTGGCCATGCAAATGACATAGCCTGTGCAATGAAAGAGATGGATGATTTCGCTGGAGCGATCTCTCTTGCGAAGGCATATGTGGACGCTAATCCAGATACCTTATTGGTTGTCACTGCAGACCACTCAACCGGGGGACTAACCCTTGGAAGTAATGGCGTATATGAATGGAAGACAGACGTTGTTGCGAAGGTAACAGCCTCTGTTAAAGAAATAACCAACTCCCTGTACGACATGAAGCCCGAGCAAATGCAGCAAGCCTGGATTGAATTAACAGGCCTACCTTTTGATGCAGAAACTAAAAAGCATCTTACAAGTGCGCAAAAGGAGTCAAAAGAAGCGCTTTACAAGGCAGCTAATAAGCTGATCAATGATGCAAGCTTTACGGGATGGACCACCAAAGGACATACCGCCATTGATGTGCAAATTTTTGCCTACGGAGAAGGTCGAGATGCCTTTATTGGCTCTTTAAACAATACCCAAATCGCAGATAAGCTCATCTCCTATATAGCCAAGTAACCCGTCATGTATAATGGGCCTGAACGCCAGGCCCATTATCATCAAAGTACTTGGCTTTTAATGTCCTGATGAGATTCGTGCTGCTTTTTTAATAAATCCATTGCCTCATCAATAGGCATCGCCTTGTAATATAAAAACCCTTGCACACAGTCTACCTGTGATTGCTTAACCAGACTCTCTTCCTCTTTAGTCTCTACCCCCTCCGCCACTAACCTAAACCCTAGCTTAGCAATCATCTCAGACAGGTTGGTATACAAAGACACAGACTTACTGTTATAGCTCTCAGGCAATAAACTCCGGTCTAGTTTAATGGTATCTATATTGAGTTTGGACAACACCGAAAGACATGAATAGCCGGTACCGAAATCATCCATTGCGCAGGCAATCTGATGTTCACGAAGTAAATTTACTACATCGACCGTCCGATTAAAGTCTTCTATATAACTCGATTCGAGCAGCTCAACTTCAACTTGCCCAGGGTAATCGGCAAACGCCTTTACAATGCGTTTATAGCCGCCTGTCAGCAAATTTTGCGGTGAGATATTAAAGCTCACTTTTGGCCTGAACCCATCCCGGGCAAATTGCTCCAAGTCCACTTCCAACTGGTCGATAACAAAATTATCTATGATGTGCAACAGTGAATGATGCTCTAACGTTGCCAGAAACCAGGGCCCCTGTACCCGACCATCTGGGTCTTTGAGACGCAGCAACGCTTCAAATCCCACCACGTCCTTAGTGTAGGGGTTAATTTTGGGCTGGTAAAACAGCATCAGCTCGCCTCTATTCAGTGCATCTGTGACTTCTTTCAAACTATGAACATTGATCTGCTCTTCTCGTTGGGAGCGCGTATATGAACTTTCCGCGCCGGCTTCAATCAGCCTGCCTGTTGTAAACCTCTTAAGCAGTACATCCAACGCTTTTCCCGATAAATTATGATCGCGATTAAACTTTAAAAATGGAAAATAGAGACAAGCATTCAGCGCTATCAGCGCCACTTGCAGCGCAATACCACTGAAATTCTGTGTCAGCAGCCAGCCACTAACAAAAACAGGGGTAAACCAGGGAATATCCATTGCAGGGTCCAGAGAAATAAGCCCCGTAGAGATACAGGTATAAGCGATTAATGCGTTGAGCAGCGGACTAAGCAAAAAAGGAATGAGCAAATAAGGATTAAATACAATTGGCAGTGCATAGAGCATTACCTCGCTAATATTAAACAGGGCCAGTGGCGATGCTATCATGGCGATGCTTCGTTCATGGCGTGCATTTTTTAGTAACATTGATGCAATGATCAGCCCCCAGATACAACCAGTTCCACCGATAATCACAAAGCAGGTATAAAAGTCATAACTCGAAAGCTGAGGCAACACCTGATAATCGGTCAGTTCACCGGAAACCAGTAAATGATAAGTATTGTCACCATGGACGCCGATAAACCACAGTAAATGTGAAAAAATCAACTGGGCGGAAATTTTCTCGAACACATTCCAAGTGGGATTAAGCAATTTTAAAGTACTGTGGATCTGTCCTGTAAAATGGTCAAACACAGGGATCACAAATAAGATCAAAGCAGTGACCAGAATATAAGGAATGATAAGATTCAGGTGTTTTCGTAAAAACAGACTAATTGAGCTTATCCCCACTAGTCTGAGCCAGCGAATGCGCTCTATATGTGAAAGTAAATAGCAGCAAAGCACAGGCATAAGTAGCGAATACAACATCCCGTTTCTATGCACGATAGTCAGGGTTCCCTGGCTTATTTCTATGTAGCCCGTTGTCGCTGTAAAACAGGCAAGCACTAATACAGGACCAGCAATGGTGTGGATTTTTAGGTTTTTTGACAGATAGTAACTAAAAGAAATTAAAGTTAGTAAGGGAAATATCCCCCAAACCAAAGTATTAAAATCGCCTAAGGCTTGATACTTAAGCTTGCCTAAGTCGTCGCCAAGCCACTGATTTAAAAGGGTGATCACGGAGGCAACGATAAAAAACGGGATAAGAGCGATATAGCCTTCCCGCAAAGACAAAACAATCGTATTTGAAGAAAGCTTGAGTGCAAACTGGTTAAATCTGTTCAGCAAACTCGTAACCATAAATTGTTCTTTTCTTTTAACACTACTCCAAAAGCAGATTAAAACAAATGATTTGACTAAATTTTTGCTGAAAAATATTCAAGCGAGCGTGCGCTTTGAGCAAACGTGAACGAATAGCATTGAGAGATGGTAGATCAGGCGTAAATGCTGACACCAAGTAAAGACTGTACTTCGCTGCGCCGATCCTGATTTTGGATGGCGCTATAGGCTTGCATGGCAACACTGTTTTTGTAACTGGGTTGGTCGTAGATAACGTCGCGCTTGTCTGCATTGTACTGCTGCGCAAGCGCTACGCCGGCTTCCGAAAACTTTAGCTGCGCAGCAGGTTTGGCGGGCGTAACAGGATCACTGGCAGCAGGTTTAGCAACCGACTGCCTGAGCTGATAAGTATCCTGATTCTGAACAAGCTGGTTGATTTTCATCAGTCTTTGTCACTCAAATACACAACACACCAGTTTAAGACTAGCCTGTTATTCGCGCCCGGGCAACTTCTGCCAGGTGACCGTATCTCTGACATACTGCGGCTGAGCGTCAGCGGCATTAACAACCTGCCCGGATTCAAACTGTTCAGCACCTGTACTGAGCATATACTCAGCATGAGGCAAAGTAATATCGGCATTCACATCCAATAATAGCTTTTCGGCAACGTCTGAATATGTCTGCCAGCCGGTACCCACAGCTAATACACCTTGATAATCACCCTCTATTAGCTCTGGCTTGATCACTGTTTCTTCACCCAGTGCTACGGCCTGATCATTCTCTCCTCTGGTGTAATTACACAGATAAACTTCACCCATCCGGGCATCAATAGCCACCAGGACTTGCTGAGCATTTGTTTGGACAAATGCTTGTTGGGCCATCGCTTGTAATGTCGAAACACCCGCTAATTGCAAATTACCTGAGTAAGCCAACCCCTGAGCGACTGCGACCCCTATACGTACCCCGGTAAAACTTCCGGGACCACGTCCAAACACAAGTCCATCCAGGTCTTTTAACTCGCAACCAGCATCAGACAAAATCTGCTCGATCAAGGGCAGTATTTTCTGACTATGTTGCTGAGGACATTCTTCAAAATGACGATAGATCTTGTTGTTGTACGACAACGCCAGGCTGAGTGCTTCTGTTGAAGCATCCAGGGCAAGCAAATTATATTTCATGCTGGTCAATATTCTCTAAAAATGACAACGCCTTATCCAAATCACGAGTCCGTGACATGGCAGGCAAACTTTTAATAAAGGTTTCCCCGTATTTTCGCGTAACCAAACGATTATCGCAAATAATTAGCACACCTTTGTCTTTTTTGTCTCGGATCAGACGCCCTACCCCCTGTTTTAGAGCGATTACAGCAAGAGGAAGTTGAATATCATCAAACGGCTCTTTGTCTTGCAGTTGTGCATCCTTCATCCGTGCCTGCAGCAGGGGATCATCAGGAGAAGTAAATGGTAGCTTATCAATTAGGACACAGCTTAGCGTATCACCACGCACGTCAACCCCTTCCCAAAACGATGCGGTGCCCATAAGTACCGCATTACCATGGCGAACAAACTGCTCCAGAATAATACGCTTAGAGGCTTGCCCTTGCATAAACACAGGATATTCAGTTGCTGTACTCAAGCCTTCGTATACCAGGTGCATTACCCGATAACTGGTAAAAAGTAAAAATGTTCGGCCTTTGGCAGCATTAATCACCTGCTTAGCTATCTTTACCAATGCATGGGGCATCAGCTCATCTTTACTTTCAGGAAGATAGCGAGGTAGGCAGAGCATGGCTTGCGACTCATAGTCAAACGGACTGTCTACAATAGCATGATGATCAGGCTCAAGCCCCAGACTGGCATTAAAGTGCGCAAGGCTATTGTCCACTGACAAAGTTGCGGAGGTAAAGACAAAGCTGGCTTCGCTCTTAGCCATCATGTCTTTAAACCGACTGGAGACATCCAAAGGCGTGATATGAATTGTCAAAAATCGTCGAGTCGTTTCGAACCAATAGCTAAAGCCAGACAAACCAACGTCAAAAGCTCTATCAAGTTGCCCTTTAAAAGATAAGACGCGCTCCAGTGGATGTTCAATTTTGTCTGAACGGTCGAGACATAGTTTGAGTACTTGATATAAAAAATCCAGATTGCTGATCACTCTGTGAAGCGCATCGCATATCACTTTATCCTGAAGCTTTTCCCGCCAATCTCCCCGGGCACCATCGCTGCCAAACACCAGTCGCAGATCCGCGACACTGGTCTCCAGTTTATTTAGCGTTTTACCCAGCTGCAGCATATCGGGTATATCACTGCGATAAATCAACCTTAAATCATTGATCAGCGCCTGTAGCTGTTTGGTACTGATGGATTCCCCAAAGTAATCCGATGCAATTTCACCCAGCTGGTGCGCTTCGTCAAAAATATAGCTATCTGCGGTCGGCATCAACTCAGCAAAGCCAGACTCCTTGACTGACATATCGGCGAAAAACAGATGATGGTTAATGACTACCAGGTCCGCTTCAGCTGCCTTAACCCTTGCCTTACGTATATAACATTCTGCAAAGTCAGGACAGTCCTTCCCTAAACAGTTATCCGCAGTGGAATTAACATAAGGCAGTACTTTGGCGTCTTCTTCAATGCCCACACAATCAGCCAGGTCGCCACTTTGTGTTTC
Organism: Pseudoalteromonas rubra; assembly: GCF_005887115.1. GTDB lineage: Bacteria > Pseudomonadota > Gammaproteobacteria > Enterobacterales > Alteromonadaceae > Pseudoalteromonas > Pseudoalteromonas rubra_F. The sequence continues at coordinate 257,583 of NZ_PNCJ01000005.1, forward strand.
TGTGGCAAACTTAGCCACCATCGCCAGCTGATGCATAACATCAGGATCGTCACTGGGTACATGCGCCACGTGCTCATTCAAACGATAAGTGCACAGATAATTCGCCCGGCCCTTGAGCAAGGCCACTTTGCGACCCTTACCAAGCGCTTTGAGTAGTTCGGGCAAGTCTCTGTGGTAGAGTTGTTCCTGCAATGCTTTAGAGCCGGTCGAAATGATGACCTTTTTATCATTCAACAGCGCCGGAACCAGATAAGCAAATGTTTTACCCGTACCAGTTCCCGCTTCTACCACACACTGACCGCCCTCTTTGACTACCTTATCTATGGCTTCAGCCATATCGATTTGAGGTTGTCTTGGCTGATAACCACTAAAATGGTGAGCCAGGGGACCGTTTTCTGAAAAAATCTGTGTGATAGACAAAATTAAAGCACTGAATAATGACTGGGCGACGCAATTTTATGGCATGTAAAGGGTAAGCGCAAATCGGTATGGCTTAGTCAAGTCAGTGTGGCTTTGCAAAGCGTTACATCAGAACCTTTTCAACATTCTTTGGTACACAGGGAGTGTTGTTATACCACATTGCGAATACTTAAAAAAAAGAGGTGTCTGGCTTTGCCGCCCTGGCGCAGTTGGGGCCTGTCAATATAATGCGCTAATTCATTTTATAACCCCGGTGGCCTTTTGCTTGTGAGACAGCCCGTGGAGCAATGCCTAATTCCTTAAAAGGAGAACTTTATCTGGCAAGCTTGATATCTCAGATTTGAAATCTAATGATTCTGGGGTAAACAAGCCAGCTACTGCTGGCTTTAAGTAATAACTATTCGGAAATTTTAATAGGGATATAATTCCAGATAAAAGAACAAATCAAGCGCCATAAGCTTCATTTAGAATTAGCCCAACCAATTACAACTTCTTTTAGCAAGACATTCGATTGAATAATGATAGTGTCATAACTTCTTCCTAATTCAGCATTTTTAGGATACTTAAGTGATAAATCCATAGAGTTTTTACTTGTCGAATAACCCAAATTCTTTAGCGTTATCTTATCTCCAGCACTACTTTCAATTAGATGAACTTCAACACTGCCTTTAGGGAACTTTTCAGACAAAATATCCAATTCTTCTACAACACCAGTTCCTAAGAATTCATCAACCATCGATGTTACATCAATATTAATCCTCGCGTTGTAATTTAAAGCCTCAACAGACTCTGTTAACCTAAATTCATGCTGGCCATCAATAGTAATTGGCTCAGGTGTTAACAACACAAACTCAGACAAGAAAAGTATTTTTAAAAACTCAATCATTGCTGCACTCTCCTCTCTGCTGCATCGTGATTCATTTAGGCAGGTCTAAAATTTAAAGCTGTTCCTGCAATACTCTAGAGAGGGTTGAAAAAATTACTTTTTAACCTTCAGAATGGCTAAAGCCAAGTAAGCAAATAAATGTTTAACTCTTACTAGTGCCTGCCTCGACCACACAGCCCCCACTTTTGGTCATCATCGCTATTATTTGAGCTTGACATGGCTGATAATCGTTAAAGAGACCACCAAAGGGACCGTTTTCTGAAAAATACTGAGTGATGGACAAAATTAGAAGCACTAGATACCTAACTAAATCAAACCCGAGATAGTATTTCGATGGCGGCAACTCTAAACCCTTTTACAGGCAGCTTGAGACCTCTCACCGATTTCCAAATACCTTTTTATACCAATATGACTGTTGATTGTGCTTAAACCATATTCTGTTGCTTTCACACAGAAATGCCCTAAGCTGCTTCATATTGACGCCGTAGCGATAAAACAGGGCGATGATCTCTCTTAGTTCTTCATCATCAAGTGACTTGTCTGTATCAATGATTACCGAAAACCCTTGCCCATAGACATCATTAACACCTGACAACGCATTTAATCGGTCAAAAAAGCTCTGCTCATCCGCCGGTGACAAAAACTTAATACTCTTTGCTTCTAACTTCATGTATTTCTTATTTTTATGGTCGATAAATATTCAAGGCCGTTTACAGTCAACAAATAGATTAATGCACACATCAGCGCGCTTTTCTCTCCTCGCAGGCCTGTAAAATAATTCTTTTCTGCTCATTGCTGGATGACTGCCAGTTCATGATTTCATTTAGCGTTCTAAAACACCCGACACAAATATCGTTATCGTCGAGACAACAATGACGGATACAAGGCGATGGTACCTGCACCGCTTTTTCAGGCGTCGAATTGGGTTCTTTGTTTACGCTCATCACTCTACTCCGTAACACTGCACCAGGCATTATACCCCATTAGACACGAGCTGAGATATTTTGCTTGCCAGCGGATAAAAAATGACTATGATGCGCCCAGCAGAGCAGGCAGCAAGCCATAAAGCCCAGAGCCACGAGGTTAAGATTACTTCTTCTCTTTTGCTTTAATGACACACTTTTTGATTTTGATACGACTTATTATAGGAAATCAGGTTGGCCGCTTTAGTTCATTTTCGTGCAGCGCACGGCGACTCCCCCACAGACGATACACTGTTTTCACTTATTGCTGATGATTTACTGAGCCAGGGCTATAGCATTCGCCCCGGTGCGCTGCCGCTTGATTTGGCAGACGATCTACTGGCCTATCAGCACAGTTTAAGTAACCAAAAATATGAACACGCTGGCATTGGCCGGGGTGATGATTTTTTACATAACGACTTTGTGCGTACAGACGAAATTTGCTGGATAAACGGCGAGTCAGAGCCCGGACAGCGCTGGCTTGATTGGACCAGCCGGTTACAGCAATTTTTGAACCGTCGCTTGTTTATGGGATTGTTCTCATTCGAAAGCCACTTTGCTCATTACGCCAGCGGCAGTTATTACAAGCGTCATTACGATGCGTTTAGAGGTGAAACCAACCGGATCCTGTCACTGGTTACCTATTTGAACCCTGGGTGGGGACATGATGACGGAGGGGAAATGGTACTCTATCGTGACGATACTGACCTTGAAGGCATAAAAGTGGTCCCTTTACATGGCACTGTTGCCTTGTTTTTGAGCGAAGAGTTCCCCCATGAAGTACTTCCCGCTAAACGGGATAGATATTCCATTGCTGGTTGGTTCAGGGTTAATACTTCGATAGCGGGCAAAATAGACCCCCCAAGATAAAATCTGCCACGAATCCCGGACAAAGCACCTTGTCCGGGCCATGGATGTTTTTAGGCCCAGGTATCCAAATGCTGTTCTTCGTCGTCGATTTCACTGTCATCTTCATCGTTCTTGCGGGCATCTTCCTCTTGATGTTTTTGTTGCGCCATCTCCAGTAAGTGCTTTTTACGTTTAATTCTCTCGGTCCTGTTGTCGAGTACACCCGCAACTTTAAATGGCCCATCATGGCTCACCTGCAACCGAACTATCGGCGCCAGGAATGGCTTAAATGCATCCATAATCCACCTCATTTCGTGGTATTTCATGCCTTTATTATCGACAGTTATAATTTATTCTTTAATTTATGCAAAAAAGTACTTGCACGCAATTCCTCTCCTGTGTTTATCTATAAATACATTTTGAGCGCCTGATGCGCACCAGTTTTAGATAAACAACAAGAGAATCTGACATGCTTATTACACTGACAGCTATCCATCATCACCATCATACACCGGGATAACCTGTCAGGTATTTCGCTGGTGGGTTATTCCTTCAAGGAACCTCCGGCGAACTAGCACTCAACATAATTTATTTTCGCCCTGAGGTTCCCTCGGGGCTTTTAGTTTTTAAACTTAGGAAATAAATTATGAACACCAACAACCGTTTACGAATTGCAATTCAAAAATCTGGCCGTCTTTCTAAGGATTGTCAGTCACTGCTCAAACAGCTTGGAATTAAATTAAACCTGCGCGAACAGCGCCTGATAGCCCACTCTACCAATATGCCAATCGATGTCCTGAGAGTCCGTGATGACGATATCCCGGGTTTGGTGATGGATGGTGTGTGCGACCTGGGCATTGTTGGTGAAAATGTGCTGGTTGAAACGCAGGCTGAACGTCAGCGCAATGGGCAGCCCAGCGAAGTCAGTAAGCTCGCAAAGCTCGACTTTGGCTATTGTCGTCTGGCACTGGCCTGGCCTCAGGAGCTGGGTATGCAGGATAAAAGCTGGTTCAACGGCAAACGCATCGCAACCACATACCCAGAAATTTTGAAGCAGTACCTCGAACAAGAGCAGATTGATGCCAGTGTCGTTATGCTAACGGGCTCGGTAGAAGTTGCCCCTCGTGCTGGCCTTGCCGATGCAATCTGCGACTTGGTATCGACCGGCGCAACGCTCGAAGCAAACGGCCTGATGCAGGGCGACACCATTTTAGAATCTAACGCTTGCCTTATCCAAAACGCTAACCTCAGTGACGACAATAAGCTCTCACTTATCAACAAACTGATGCCTCGTTTGCGTGGTGTTAAACAGGCAAAAGAAAGCAAATACATTATGTTGCACGCGCCAAAAGCGAAACTTGATGAGATCTGTGCGTTGTTGCCGGGGACAGGTCAACCAACCCTGCTTGCTCTGGCCGGAAGCGAAGAATATGTTGCTCTGCACATGGTCAGCAGCGAAACGCTATTTTGGGAAACAATGGAAGAACTCAAAGCGCTTGGCGCAAACTCCATTCTTGTTATGCCAATCGAAAAAATGATGGAGTAACGACGCATGTTTATCTGGAATGAGGCGAACCGGGCTCAGCAAAAGGCAGCACTTGAACGCCCGGCCGTCACTATCAGTGATGAGCTGGAAAAAGTTGTTGCAAAAATCATTGCAGAAGTCGAGCTAAACGGTGATGAAGCACTGCTGGAATATGCCCGTAAGTTCGACAACCGAGCGCAACCTAGGTTACTGGTATCAGCTGAAGAAATACAGGCCAGTGAAGGTGCTATTTCAACGGAACTTAAACAGGCAATCGACCAGGCTTACAGTAATATTCGCGCTTTTCACGAACTACAAGTGCCTGTAGAAAAACGTCTCGAAACACAACCTGGTGTTAAATGCGAGCTTAAGTATCAAGCCATTGAAGCGGTTGGTCTGTACGTCCCGGGAGGCAGTGCGCCACTGCCCTCTTCGGTACTGATGCAAGGGGTCTGTGCGCAACTGGCAGGGGCACAAACAATTGTGTTGTGTACTCCGGTAAACGGCGAACAAGGTATCGATCCGGCCATCTTATATGCAGCGAAAAAATGCGGTATTACCACAATTGTTGAAAGCGGTGGCGCCGGTGCAATTGCTGCGATGGCCCTGGGTACCCAAAGCGTGCCTAAAGTAGACAAAGTATTTGGACCGGGAAATGCCTTTGTGACTATGGCCAAACAGCTATTGTCGCAATCGCTGCCTGGATTTGCCATTGATATGCCCGCAGGACCCTCAGAAGTATTGGTCATTGCCGACGAGCGCGCTAACCCAGCCTACGTTTCTGCTGATCTGCTCTCTCAAGCTGAACACGGTCCCGACTCTCAGGTTCTGCTGCTCAGCAATAGCAAACAGCTTATCAATGAGGTCCAGGGCGAGCTGGACCGTCAATTGTTGCAACTAAGTCGCGCAGATATCGCCAAACAGGCGCTTGAAAATAGCACTCTTATTCTGGTCGAAGATATTGAACAAGCATTTGCGGTTAGCGCCGAGTATGGACCTGAGCACCTGATCTTACAGCTCGGTGAACCAGAGCCCTATCTGCCTTTAGTGAAAAATGCCGGCTCTGTGTTTGTTGGTGACTACACGCCAGAGTCAGCGGGTGATTACGCGTCAGGTACTAACCATGTATTGCCAACGTATGGTTACAGTCGCTGCTATTCGAGCCTCAACTTGCTCGACTTTTATCGCACTTACACGCAACAGACAATCAGTAAAGGGGGTTTACAGTTGCTAAGCAAGGCTATTTTACCCCTGGCTGAGGCTGAAGGCCTGGATGCCCACGCCAATGCTGTAAAAATAAGGCTGGAGAACAACGCATGAGCCAAATTCAATTACCTGAAAACATCGCTTCACTGAGCGCTTATAGTTCAGCTAAGAGCGAAAAGCTCACCGGCACAACCTGGCTAAATGCCAACGAAAGCCCTTATTCACGAAGCGTGAGCCTCAACTTTGAAGCACTTAACCGCTACCCGGACCCACAACCCGAAGCGGTGATAAACGCCTACGCCAGTTATGCGGGCCTTGGCCCAGAGCAGGTGTTGATGACGCGCGGCGCTGATGAAGGCATCGAGCTGTTAGTACGCACTTATTGTACACCCGGACAAGACAAAATCGCTTTGTTCCTGCCCACGTACGGCATGTATAAAGTAACGGCAGATACCCACAATATCGGGATCACAGCGCTTGAGCAGAGCCTGTTACAACAAGGCAGCGCTGCAGAAATTGCAGACGCTGTTGGCAACGCCAAGCTGGTGTTTATCTGCAACCCCAATAACCCAACCGGCGCAACAGTAAGTACAGATAAAATTGCTGCAATTGCAGCAGCCCTCAAAGGCAAGGCACTGGTCGTCGTCGATGAAGCTTATATTGAGTTTTGTGAACAACTCACCGCAGCGAGCCTGTTATCGGATTTCGATAACCTGGTGGTACTGCGAACCCTGTCAAAAGCCTTTGCCCTTGCAGGGCTCAGAACCGGGTTTACTTTGGCTTCACCCGACGTGCTTGCGCCAATCCGCAAGGTCATCGCCCCTTATCCGGTATCTGCTGTAGTGGCGCAAATCGCACAGGAAGCGCTGACCCCGGATGCCATTACCCAGATGCGCCGTCAGGTCTGTATTCTCAATAAAGCAAAAGAAAAGCTCACTGAGGCTCTTGGGGGATCCGAGAAAATTACCAAGGTCATGATTGGCGAAGGCAACTTTATTACAGTCCAGGTACTACAAGTAAACGACATTAAACAGGCGATGCAATCGGGTCTTATCATGCGCCCCTTTACCCTCTTCGGAGAGGATAATTGGTTGCGCATTTCAATTGGTAGCGAGCAGGAATTAGAACAAGTCAGACGCTGGCTGACACAACCACAGGCAGAACAATAACAATGAGCACACCTTATTTATTCATCGACCGAGATGGCACGTTAATTGAAGAACCCATTTCGGACAAACAGGTAGACAGTCTGGAAAAACTGGCCTTGCTGCCCAACGTGATCCCGGCTTTACTGTCGTTGCAGGCCGCTGGCTACAAGCTGGTCATGGTCTCAAATCAGGACGGACTGGGCACCGACAGCTTTCCCGAGGAAGACTTCGCCCTTCCCCACAATCAAATGATGGCGATTTTTACCAGTCAGGGGATCCGTTTTGAAGACGTGTTGATTTGTCCGCACTTTGATGAAGACAACTGTCAGTGCCGAAAGCCTAAGACGGGTTTGCTGACCAACCTGATGCGCTCGGGTAAAGTCGATCTGGCGAACTCCTATGTGATTGGTGACAGGCAAACCGATGTCGAACTGGCTAACAATCTGTGTATTGAAGGAATTCTTTATGACGATAACTGGCCTGAAATTGTCACCCGCCTGACAACCCAAAACCGTCAGGCGTCTGTTCAGCGTAATACCAAAGAAACGCAGATCAGTCTGGCACTTAATCTGGACCAAAATAGTGTGGGGTCTATCAGCACTGGCCTTGGCTTTTTTGATCACATGCTGGATCAAATTCGCACTCACGCAAACATCGGCCTGACGATAGAAGCCAGTGGCGACCTGCATATTGATGAGCACCACCTGGTAGAGGACATTGGCATTGCCCTTGGCCAGGCACTGAAACAGGCGCTCGGTACTAAATCTCAGATCGCCCGTTATGGCTTCGCGCTGCCAATGGATGAATGCAAAGCTGAATGTCAGCTGGACTTATCTGGCCGGGCATCATTTGTGCTGAACGCCGACTTTAGTCGTGAAAAAGTGGGCGATCTGGATGTACAAATGGTTGAGCACTTCTTTAAATCGCTGGCAGATAACGCCTGTATCAGTCTGATCCTGTCAGTCAGCGAAGGCAACTGCCACCACCAGGTCGAAGGCTTGTTTAAAGTCTTTGCACGAGCGCTGCGTATGGCCATCGCCAAAGATACAAGCCAGCAAACTGCAAGCTCTAAGGGGTGCTTATGATTGCCATCATTAATACGGGCTGTGCCAATATCAACTCGGTACGCTTTGCCTTTGAACGTCTGGGTGTCAACCCGGAAGTGATCCGCGACCCGGCGCAGTTAGAGCAATTTGACAGAGCTGTGTTACCGGGCGTCGGACATGCCTCTGTGGCAATGAAACGCCTGCGCGACCAGGGTTGGGACACCGCGATTGCTGAGTATCAGAATCCGCTCATGGGCATTTGTCTTGGCATGCAGCTGCTGTGCGACGAAACCGAAGAAGGGAACGTTCAGTGTCTGGGCCAAATTCCCGGCAAAATCAGCTATCTTGAAACCGGTCAGTTAACCAGTCCGCATATGGGCTGGAATACCTTGTCTGTGTGCGAGGCACATCCCCTGACACAAGGGCTTAATCCGGACGATCAGGTGTATTTTGTCCATAGTTTTGCCCACGCCAGCAACGCCAACACGCTGGTCGAAAGCGAGTATGGCACACGTTTCTCTGCCGTGGTTGCCAAAGACAACTATGCCGGTATGCAGTTTCATCCGGAGAAAAGCGCCAAAGTCGGTGCAACCTTACTGAATAACTTCCTGAACTGGCAATTATAAGGACAAGATAATGATCATTCCTGCATTAGATGTATTACAAAACCAGATTGTACGCCTGTATCAGGGCAAGTATGACACCGCACAGTTCTACCCTTTCGAACTGGCAAGTCGCTTAAAAGCGTATCAGGATGCGGGTGCCGCTAAATTGCACCTGGTTGACCTGGAAGGCGCGCGCGACCCACAAAAAAAGCAATGGCAACAGATCCAGCAAGCCACTGCCGAGCTGACGGCCCCTTATCAGGTGGGCGGCGGGATCCGTCGTTATGAAGACGTGAAGCAATGGCTTAAAGCGGGTGCGCAACAAGTCGTGATTGGTTCCATGGCCGTAGATAGCAAAGAAGAAGTCGCCGCATGGATTGAAGAGTTTGGTGCCGAGCGCTTTGTCATCGCACTGGATGTAAAACGCAGCGCATCGGGTTGGGCAGTTGCTACCCACGGCTGGCTCGAGGAGTCTCAGTTAAGCCTGTTTGAACTCATTGATTTTTACCTGACATTGGGCGTGTATGATTTTTTATGCACGGACATCAGTAAGGATGGCACCATGACAGGTCCTTCTTTTGCACTCTACCAGGAAATCGTCGCGCACAATCCAGGCGTCAGGGTTCAGGCTTCGGGTGGCGTAAGCAGTTTAGATGATATTCGCCAGTTGATTGAGCTGGGCGTAAATGGAATTATTCTGGGTAAATCGTTACTGGATGGCGCATTTACTGTTGAGGAGGCAATCGCATGTTATCAAAGCGCATAATCCCCTGCCTCGATGTCAAAAATGGCCAGGTTGTTAAAGGCGTTAAGTTTAAACAACACGAAATCGTTGGTGAGATCCTTGAACTTGCCGCGCTTTACAGTCAGGCCGGGGCCGATGAGCTGGTTTTTTATGAGATCAGTGCCAGTGTTGAGAAACGCTTGCTGGATGTCAACTGGGTCAGGGACATAGCCCGCCATATTGATATTCCTTTTTGCGTCGCTGGTGGCATTAAATCGGTGGCGGATGCCGCGAAAGTGCTTGAGCAAGGCGCCGATAAAATTTCCATTAACAGCCCCGCTATCGCGCGGCCCGAGCTAATCAAAGAGCTACACGATGAATTTGGCAAACAATGCGTGGTCGTTGGTATAGACAGCTTTTTTGATGCCAACACCGGCGAATACCTGGTATATCAGCTAACCGGCGACCCTAACAGCGCCAGCCAGACACGCTATAAAACTAGTGAATGGGTACAGCGTGTTCAGGAACTCGGAGCCGGGGAAATAGTCCTCAACTGCATGAACCAGGATGGCGTACGAAAAGGCTATGACATTGAACAGCTGAGCAACATTCGCAAACAATGTGACGTACCACTGATTGCGTCTGGCGGTGCGGGCGTTATGCAGGACTTTGTTGATGTTTTTCAGCAAGCCGATGTCGACGGCGCGCTGGCAGCGAGCGTATTCCACAAACAGCTTATCGAGATAGATGCTCTTAAACAATATTTAGCGACTAACAAGGTACCTTGCAGATTATGAAACTTACTCCAGAAAACCTAACCAGTGTAGACTTCGATAAAATGGCGCTGATCCCGGCCATCGTTCAGGATGCCCAGAGCGGTGTCATTCTGATGCAAGGGTTCATGGATTTGGCGGCTATGAAAATGACCTTTGAAAAAGGGCTAGTCACTTTTTATTCACGCTCAAAACAACGACTGTGGACCAAAGGTGAAGAGTCAGGAAACGTCCTGAGACTAGTCTCAGCTTATACCGATTGTGACCGCGACAGTTTGTTACTGCTAGCAGACCCTGCAGGGCCCACCTGCCACCTTGGTACGCAAAGCTGTTTTGGCGACGCTCGTCCGGCCATTTCTTTTTTATCACAACTCGAGCAGGTGATCTGTGAGCGTAAAAACGCAGACCCTGAACAAAGTTATACTGCCTCTTTGTTCGCCAAAGACCTTAGCCGTAGCTGTCAAAAAGTGGGAGAAGAAGGTGTAGAGGTGGCGCTTGCGGCGATGAAACAAGACCAGGACGAACTTTGCAATGAGTCTGCTGACTTACTGTACCATCTCATTGTACTGCTGCAGCGCAGCGGTTTATCTCTGGAGAAAGTAACGCAAACACTTAATCAGCGTCATAAATAAGCCCCGTCACGCTTTTTTATCTATAGTTTATGTAAAGCCTTTGCCAGTTGAACGACCCTGCCTGGTTCAACTGGTGTTTACGTTAAGATAAAGGACGTGACCATGCCCTATCAGATCATTTCTACCTCTGCAGTCTTATTGTCGCTTGCAGCATGCCAGCAACTTCCACATGACATACAACAACGCGTTGATACAATGAGTGACTGTGACAAAGTACTTGCCCTGACACAGGGCGTACAAGATGGTTTTGAGCAGCTAAAAGGGGCAAAGGTGAGTTCATCATTGATGGATGCGTGGCAGCCCAAAGCGCATTTGCTCAAGAACAGTTGCCAAATTAATCAATATAGTAATGGCCGTATAGCCTATGAGTGCACAAAGTCTCTGAGCTCAAAAGCTGAAACCAATAAAGAATTCCAGTCAGTTAAAAACCAGTTAAACAGGTGTCTGGGATCATCTTGGCAAAACAATGAAACAACCACCAACAAGATACGTTATACCAGCTTGAGCAACAAAGGCAGTATTAACCTAAACCAGGGTAAGGGCTTAGACCGCCGGTTACCCTGGGTGATCACCTTAGAAGTAACGAAATAAAACAGTCTGAGCCTGATGGCTATCATCTGCCCAGATTTTGTCTAATTTGACAACAAACGCGCGCCATTCTTTAATAAATCTTTACTCAGCTCTTAATTATTAGTACCTAAAGTGGCATAGTGTTGTTAGTCGTTAGGGTGAGTTTGACAACCTGCTTGTAACCGCCTAACTTCAGACATCACAATAAAAAATTAAAATCCTCAGGGAGAATCCAGTGTCAATTGAAATCAACTTTGAATTATCCGATGCCGATCTGGCGCATTTTCGTAGCATGATGAATGCGACAATCGAAAAAAGCCAAGGTTTAAGCGACGAAGAGATCATCAGCAAAGCCAAAGAGCTGGTCAACAACATGGAGAAGTCTAACTTACCTGAGTTTGTACGCACCCGCATGATGTCACTTGCAGCGCTTATCGATGCGGTGCAAGATGAAGAATGGCAAATGCCTGAAGATGAAAAGCGCGAAATCATGTTATCTCTGGCCTATTTCAGTGAGCCTGAAGACATTGTACCAGATAACGTCCCAGTACTTGGGTATATTGACGACGCCATTATGATTGAGCTGGTACTGCAGGAGCTGTCGCTGGACTTAAGTGCTTATCGTCAATTCTGCGGCTTCCGCGCAACTGAGGAAGCCCGCCGTGGTGATGCTGCAAAGGTAGACCGCGAAAGCTGGTTGGCTGGTACGCGCTCTCAAATCCGCTCTTCTATGCGTCGCAACCGCTCTGGCGCTAAGAAATCGCGATTCTTTTCGCGGATTATGTAACTTAATCGCTTTCAAAAAAGGGAGCTTACGCTCCCTTTTTTACTACTGCTGAGATTGCGGTGCATTAGGGTGTGTCACACCCATCCAGGCACGATATAGGCGCTGTTGTCTCTCAGTTGGTCTCAATACCGCGTTTATCTGCTTTGGTTTAGATTGCACTTCACCCAGTGTGATCTCCGTCGACATCAGCTTGTCACGGCGGATAAAGTCAACGGTGACCTGCTGACCAGGTTTAAAAAGCGCCAGCGTTTTGTCAATGGAGTCGCGGACATGGTGCCTGTTGAATGCCACCAGCTTATCGCCACTGGTTAACCCACCGCGCCATGCGTTACCATTGCGCGCGACATGATTTAGCTCCAACACTTCTCCTGTTGCTGTTGCCTGTCCGTCAAAACCAGCGACAACCTGACTACCTGATGGATAGTCATAACTCAGCCCCACTTTTTTCAGCAAGGTATCAGCGTCCAGAGTGAAGGGCTTATCTATATTCTGCGCCCACCAATGGGTGTAATCCTGACCACTGATTTCTTTCAGGATCTTTAACACGTCCTCGCTCTTAAAGGAGGCTGGCAAGCTATGACGTTGTGCTAGTAAACGGTGAACATCACGATAGCTCACCTTACCATCACTATCATCCAGCAGCTTAATATCCAGCATCATGGAGACCAAAGCGCCCTCTGAATAAATATTGGTACTAAAGTTTTTTCCGTGATCGCCCCCTTGATTAATCCATTTATCAAAGCTGGTGTGCGCAACGCTCTGTATTTCTCTGCCCGGCGTCTTCAGATGTCGATTTAATCGTTTCGTTAGACCTTTATAATATTCCTCATTCGTGATGATCCCTGCGCTTAGCAGCAAAAAGTCTTCGAGGTAACTGGTTGAGCCCTCAGATAGCCAAAGTAAGTCGGTGTAGTTTGGGTTAACATAGTCATAAGGCACAAGCCCGGCTGGACGGTAATTCTTTACGTTCCAGGTGTGGATAAATTCATGGGCTGCGGTTGAAATGAAGCCGATGTAATCATCACGTTTAGCAAAGGCATCTCTGTGGCGCTGAATGATAGTTGAGTTCAGGTGTTCCGTCGCGCCTCTGGCACCACTGGTTGCGTGAACCATAAACACATAGCGCTCATAAGGATAATCCCGCCATATCAAACTGCCCGTTTGAACTAGCTTCTTAAGGTCACTCAGCATCAAGTCAACGTCATAGTTACCTTCACCCCAAATCACTAATTCATAGTCCCGGTCATCAACACTAAACGTGTGAAGTTGATTAATCCCCGACTCAATTGGAGAATCGACCAGGACATCAAAGTTCGCCGCAGAAAAGCGATGTTTGTTGCCCGCGAATTCCATACCTGAAACAGAGCGCCACTGCTCTGGTACCTTCATTTGTACCAAAACCGGCTCATTACGAAATGATTCGCTGAACATAAAAAAACCGGAAGCATCAACAAAAGCATGACTATCGTCAATATGCCTTGCTCTGAGGCCGAGTTCGTTAGCGTATACCTGATAGTTTACTGTCACCTCGGTGGGGCTCTGCAGGTGAACGCGCCAGGTGCTTTTATCTACTTTGTGCCACTCAAGTTCTTGCCCTTTGGCATCGGTCGCATCAAATGCGCGGATCCCGTTTGCAAGATTAAGGATTTCATAACGCCCCGTTCGCCAGTCTGCCAGTTTGATATCCATGTGTGCCTGAGCACTTTTTGGAAAGGTAATTTCTACTTCGCCAAGGTGATGTTCTGGTTCTGTGATGGTCAGGGTATATTCTACATCTGCGAATGCAGGGAAAGCACTCAAAGCGATGAGCAGGGAACAGATTCTTTTCATAATAAATCAGTAAAATTGCAAATATGGCACTAAGCTAACAAAAAAGTCTGAGTCAGTACCACCAAACACGACGAGTCGACGGCCAAAATAGGTAGATCTACCACCTAAAATCTTCCACATTAATCAGTAATTTGATGTAGACTTGCTAATGAGTAGGTTAAAATGAAGATGTTAGGTTTCTGTGACTGATAATACTGCGCGATTAGAGAAAAAACTATCACAAGCAATTGAAGCAAGAAAAGCGCTGGAAGAAGCGAGAAAACAGCAGGTAGATACCCTGTCGGAATTTGCTGCAAAGCTTACCCTTGGCTGTAAAGGACAAGATGTGTCTTTGGACAACCTGTTGGCTAAGTATCGTAGTGCACTTGCAAAGGGTATGGACTTTGAGCACCTTGCCCCCTTAATAGACAATACCAGCGTTCAGTTAAAACAGCTAGATAGCACCAACTCTGCGAATCACCGCAATCTGGTGACCCATATTCAAAGTGCAGGTAAACAGCTACAAAAGCTTCGTGGTGTACCAGAAGATACCCGCCGTAAGTTACGCAATTTACTCGACAACGAATTGGGGGACATCGACGCTATCCCAGAGTTTGTTCCTTTGCTTGATAAACTTTTACAATTTTATCTCCAGGTCTTTGATGCTAAATACGACATTGATACCTCAACGCAGCATAACAACCCAGAGTTAGCGACTGAATTGCTGGGGCTGACCAACGAACTTGTTTTCGAAGATGATGTGGCGGACGAAGTCAAAGCCATCAAACACAGTATTTCGACCGATTCAAATATTGACTCACTGCTAGAAAATGCGATTGCCGTTATTCGTATTTTTGCGAAGTCGATAGCTCGGGAAAGGCAATCAGCGCAGGGGTTTTTAGTATCTCTAAATCAAACTCTGGAAGAGTTGCATAAATCAATCTTAGATACCACAAGCCACTCGAAGTCTATCAACAAAGAGCTCAACGCTTTAAACGAACGTATTGAATCTAAAATCAAAAGGCTAACGGAAAACACACAAAAAGCCTCCTCCATTGCTGAACTTAAAGGGCTAGTTGACGATGAGCTTGCTCAGATAAGTAAAGACTTGGTGGAGCGTGAAAACATCGAGCGCCGGGATAAAGAAGCCTTGCTTGAAAGCTTTGATACAATCAACAGTCGTATCAATGTGTTGGAAAACAAAGTAAATACCTACAAAAAGCGCCTCAATGAGCAGAGGTTTAAGAGCCTTCTGGATGGTTTAACCAAACTGCCCAACAGATCCGCTTTTGACGACAGATATAGTCAGGAATTTCATTTGTTTGAGATACAGGGTAACGACGTTACTTTGGTCGTTGTCGATGTCGATCATTTTAAATCTATCAATGATCAATATGGCCACAGTGCAGGAGACAAAACCCTGCAGGTGATAGCTCGTGCACTGAAAAAGTCCATTCGTAAATCTGATTTTATCGCACGATATGGCGGCGAAGAATTCGTCATTCTGATGCCTGGTATGCCGATTGAAGCGGCCTATGCACCGCTAGAGAAAATTCGTGCTACGGTTAAATCGATTCCGTTTCGCTTCAAAAACAAAGAAGTGCGGATCACTATCTCATTAGGAGCAACACAGCTCAAAGAAGGTGACTCTAAGTTGACAGCCTTTGATCGTGCCGACGAAGCTCTGTATGAGGCCAAAAACAGCGGCAGAGATAAACTTTGCTTACGTGATTAACAAGGAGACTGCCTATGCATGTACAGTTGAACCCAACAGGTGTACTAAATCTACTATCTAAACTGGAAGTCGACCTACTTCAAAAGTCCTCAACGATTGAACGATACCGACTATTCAGAAATTGTGTACTAGCAGTACTTAATGTAGGCAGTCATACAGACTCTAGCTACGAGATTTACAATAAGTATCAAGACTTTGATATTAAGCTGATTGCTCGTGAACGCGGCATAAAAATAGAGCTGACAAATCCACCCGAATCTGCTTTCGTCGACGGTCAAATAATTGCCGGGATACATGAGCATATTTTTTCCGTAATAAGAGACATCCTGTTTATCTGCCAACGTCACGAAGAACAGATTAAAGACCCCAGAGCTATTACCCACATGGTCTTTGATATGTTGCGCAATGCAGATGCACTCGAAGTCAATACCGACCCTAATATGGTTGTCTGCTGGGGTGGTCACTCTATCAATGAAGAAGAATATAAATATACAAAAGAAGTCGGCTACCAGCTTGGACTCAGAGGCCTGAATATCTGTACTGGGTGCGGCCCGGGTGCAATGAAAGGGCCAATGAAAGGCGCTACCATTGGCCATGCTAAGCAGCGGATAACGAGCAACCGCTACCTTGGGTTGACTGAACCCAGTATCATCGCTGCTGAACCTCCAAATCCGATAGTCAATGAGCTGGTCATTCTGCCTGACATTGAAAAACGCCTTGAAGCGTTTATAAGAACCGCACACGCCATCATCATTTTTCCAGGCGGCGCAGGCACTGCTGAAGAACTGCTCTATTTGCTTGGGATCTTACTCCACCCAGACAATGCCAAGCAACAGCTGCCCGTTATTTTGACAGGCCCAAGCTCTGCAAAGGCGTACTTTGACGAACTCTGTGACTTTGTAGAAAAAACACTGGGTAAAGAGGCCCTGAGTAAATTTGAGGTGCTGGTTGATCAACCTGAGTTAGTTGCACAAAAGTTACGTAAAGGGATGGATCAAGTCAGAGAGTATCGTAAAACTCAAGGCGATGCCTATTACTTTAACTGGACGCTAAAAATTGAAGATCAGTTCCAGCAGCCATTCGAACCCACTCACGAGAATATGGCCGGCTTGGATTTGCACTTGGCACAGCCAAAGCAAGATCTGGCTGCCAACCTGCGCAGAGCGTTTTCTGGTATAGTAGCAGGTAATGTAAAGGAGCAAGGTATCACGGCCATTAAACAAAAAGGGCCATATACCCTAAGCGGTGACTCGTCTTTAATGAGCGATATGGACAAGCTGCTACATGCTTTTGTTGCGCAAGGCAGAATGAAGTTACCCGGCAGCACCTATGTACCCTGCTACGAAATAAAATCATAATACCAGGGTAAGGCGATGCCTTACCCCATCTTTTTTAACCGCTAAGAAATCCCCTTAATTCACACATGGCAAAATTACTTCTTATTGATGCACTTAATCTTATCCGGCGAATTTATGCAATTGACGTTGACCAACAAGGGGTGAGTGAACAGCAAGTCATGCAGTCATGTAAAGCTCGCGTGAGCAATGCCTGCACAAAACTACTTCGGCGCGTTGAACCAACCCATGCGATTGCCATTTTTGATGGCGAACGAAGCTGGCGTTATCATTATTACGCAAATTATAAGCACAGTAGAAAACCCATGCCTGAGTCACTCAAGCAAAACCTCACCTTGATTGCCGAAGGGTTTAAAACATGCGGTATCACCGCGTTTTTCCCTGAGCAGGATGAAGCTGACGATGTTATTGCCACGCTGGCTAGCAAAGCAAGCTCTAACCAAGTGCATTCAGTGATTGTGTCGACAGACAAAGGGTTTTTACCTTTGTGCTCTGAAAAGATAGACGTTTATAACTACTTTTCCCAATCCTATATGGGTCATCAGCAAATTTTAGATAAGTTTTCAGTACCTTATTACGCACTCACAGAGTTATGGGCGTTGATGGGTGATAAAACCAATGATATCCCGGGAGTCAAAGGCATAGGAAAAAAAACCGCCATAGATCTGATCGGGGAGTTCGGTGATGTTGAACAAGCCTTAAAAGCGTCAAGCCTCTCGCCGACAACTCGACGCAAGCTAGAGGATGGCCTGGATGACTTTATTTTGAGTAAAACACTCGTTTCACTACAAACTGACATCAATCTTGGCTTTAATTTAAGTCAGCTTAGAGTGATTGAGCGCAAATAGCTTGTTCCGGTTAAGCGCTTCCGTTACGCTAGCTTTGGGAGTTTTTGGTGCATTTCAATGATTAAAAAGGTTTTACAATACGTTTTTCTTGGCCTTGCTGTATATGGCGTAATAGTATATCTGGTCATTAATTTCTATAAAGATGACCCTCAGGCCATGATCTGGCAAGACAGAGAAGCCTTTAACAAACGTTATATCAGCAAGCTCAAGCCCGACATGGTCGTCGAGCTGGATGAAGTTTTAGAAACACTTGGCAGCCCTGACCTGACCTATGTTAAGTCTGAAGGTGATCGCGTCCTGCAAATCGTCTTTTACAGAACACAACTGGTCAAGCCGGATGGGATCACCACACAGGATGAATGTACCGGATTACTGTTTGAGAACGGTCAGCTTACGCTTTGGGGAGCTGGCGCAATCGTGGCGTATGACAAGGCTTTCTAATGACCGTCAATGAGGATATCGCAAGACAACTGCATAAACTCCTGACTCAGTCTGAGTCTGTTTTGTCCTTGTATTATGACAAACAAAGCTGGCCCAAAATTGATGTAACACTTACCCAACTCGCTGAGCAATACACCCGTTTATACCGTCAGGCACCGAATGCCCTACATGCTCACTTGCACTTTGTAGCAATCCCTTACAGACATTCAACTAACGTACTGGTTAAACAGTCAATATTGCTGTGTATGCTTGGCTATGCCCATGGTTATACAGAGCAAATGCTCCATGAACTCTTGATCGCAAGCTTTGCCAGTGTATTGTGCGCCAGTCGCGAATATGACAAGGTCGCCTCTGGTAAGCCCTTATCAAGTATCGAGTCAAAAAAACTTAGGCTGCGTCACCAACTTGCGGTTAAGGTACTCAGTGCCGGACAACTGCACTCGCCTCAGGTAACCCGGATCCTCGCAAGGCTCTCTAGCTATGAGCTGTCTATCAGTCGCAAACGCACCTCTCCTTTGTATGACAATGTTACATTACTCGTAGCAATTGCGACCCAGATATCTGTTGCATTGATGAAAAAGAATCATCGTGCTTCTCTACCGGCCGTTATTAAGCAACTGTATCTAAATAATACCCACACCTTTTTGCAAACCAGTTTGCAACTACTTGCCAGGCAGCTTGATGCTTATCCGGCAGGTGCGGTGCAACGACATCCGGATCATCAGGCACTGCTGCTTTGCGAGGAAGAAAACCATGCAATACTTGCGATTATGCAATCAGGCAAAATCACTCGCCTTATCAAAACACAAAGGCGTTATCAGCAGCGCTACCATGCGTTAAAGGTGTCAGACTCGCAGCTACTTTATCGAGTATGGTCACGTATCCCACCCAAACCGCTGGCTACACCATCAGATCAGATGACCGAAGCCTTACATGTGGTCGAACAGCTTGGGGGCGCAAACTTCGGCAGTTTCAGAGCCATCGAAAAAACAATCGCCCCATTCCCAGAAATTGAAACAGCTTTAGCGCAAGCAGCAAGGCTCTACAATAGAGAAGCGCAGAAAGGGGCAAACCTGAGACATTGTCTTACCATGGTGGGCTTGGACGCTGCGGCCTTACTTTGCCAACGGGTATTAGTGGAGCAATTAATAGTGCAACTTAAGCACCCTTTTGCTAAAGATATTTGGCACAAGTATCAATTGTTTGCTCAGGTACTAGCAGCACTTGTACAACAAAATTATGGCCATCACTATGAAAATATCCTCTCTCCGGTCAGTGCAGCTGTCGCATTTATGCTCAAGCGACACAGTGTAGACATAAAACGATTTCCCTTTGCGCTCGATTCAACTGACAGTGCTCACCCTGTTTCTCTGGCACAATTATTTGGCTTTGGGGCGTTCAATGAAGAGGAGTTCAAGCATTACTTTCATAACCATTTTGCTTCCAGTGAAGCCCACCGTGCATTTGAGCTGTCCGAGTTATCTCGTAAATCAAAATTATCTGGACTGGCACTGACCTTCACTGCTGTGAAGATATTAACCTTGTTGATCTGTGACTCAAACTTTGAAACCTCAGCATGGCAGCGTCAGGTTTTAGATGAACAGGCTAGATTACATGACTGGTCCAGTTTTGATGCCCTTTTAGCACACCTTCAGTCTATTGGTCTATATAATTTAATTGACTGATATTTACCCGATAAATACCATGCATTTTGGGTATTCACTGAATTTATGTCTTTTATTCATTCCTTACTGGAATATAAATGAATAAATTGCTATAAAACGCGCTTAAATTTTCAAGCGATCTAACATCACGGAAAAGGTCAACTACACTAGTCTAGATCTGTTCTTAGATGTAAATTTACTTTTGATAAAGGAAACATAAATGGCTAAGCAAACTATCACGGTGATCCGTGGCGACGGCATCGGTCCAAGCATCATCGACTCAGCAATTGAAATTTTGAACGCTGCTGGTTGTGAATTCGATTATGAATACGTTGACGCGGGACTGGCTGCACTGGAAAAAACCGGTGAGCTGCTGCCTCCTGAAACGTTAGAAGCCATTGAACGTAACAAAATTACCCTTAAAGGCCCACTGACGACTCCTGTTGGTGAAGGCTTTACTTCAATTAACGTAACACTTCGTAAGCACTTTGGTTTGTATGCAAACGTTCGCCCGGTTAAGTCTTTTGAAGGCACTAAAGCACGCTACGACGATATTGATATCATCACAGTGCGTGAGAACACACAGGGTATGTACTCAGGTCTGGGTCAGGTTGTCTCTGAGGACGGTAGCGAAGCAGAAGCTATGTCTAAAATCACGCGTGAAGGCGCAGAGAAAATCGTTACCTTTGCGTACGAGCTAGCCCAGCGTGAAGGCCGCAAAAAGGTAACAGCGGTTCACAAAGCTAACATCCTTAAGTCTACTTCTGGCCTGTTCCTGAAGGTAGCGCGCGAAGTCGGTGAGCGTTATCCTGAAATTGAATCAGCAGAAATGATCGTCGATGCAACTTGTATGAAACTGGTTATGACACCAGAAGAGTTCGATGTTGTTGTCACTACTAACCTGTTTGGTGACATCATTTCTGACCTGTGTGCAGGTCTGGTTGGTGGACTGGGTATGGCTCCGGGCGCAAATATCGGTGAAAACGCTGCCATTTTTGAAGCAGTTCACGGTAGTGCTCCAGATATCGCAGGTAAAAACCTGGCAAACCCAACTTCTGTCATCCTGGCATCGATTCAAATGCTTGAATATCTGGATATGGGTGAGACGGCTGACAAGATCCGTAATGCAGTCGCTGATGTTATCAAATCTGGTGACCGTACAACACGCGATCTGGGTGGCAACCACGGTACAACTGACTTTACACAAGCAGTTATCGAGCGCCTGTAAACTCTACAAACGCTCTAAATTTCTCAGCGCCCTGCGTATGCAGGGCGTTTTCTTATCCCTGTCATAACAAGCATCAGCATACTCAACGCGAATAAGCCACCTGCTGATCCACCCTCTCCAGCTGACTCAACAAGTGTTACATCTGCTCTCAGCACCACTTGCTGATCATTGCTCTGATCCGACACAGTTGCTGACACCTGATAGCTACCTGCATTCTGATAACTATGGCTGACAGATGCGCCACGCCCTATCTGACCATCACCAAAATCCCAGTTAATTTCATAGTTTCCTGAGCCACCCTGAGCGCTAAGCGAAAAATCTGCTGATAATCCATTCTTTACCACGTTAATGGTTCCGCTCAGTGGCACGGCAATACTCTTTTCGATAGATTTGCTCACTTTGCTGCCATTGGCATCTTCTAGTGTCACTACGATTAAGTAACGACCAGACAAGCGATATTGATGTTCAATATTATGCCCTTCCAATATCTGGCCATCACCAAGCTCCCAGTGTACAGTGACCGGGTTAGCGCCCCCCTTAAAATCGACACTTGCTTCCAAGCGCCCATTATCAATAGCGACATTTGTACCCGTCAGCACCAATGGCGCGGTGATAACAACTTGTTGCTCAATCGACTGTGCCTCCCCTGCCTCATTGGTTCGTGTGAACATCACTTTATACACCCCCTGGGCCTCATACTGATGTTTCGGCTTAAGCATCTCACTGCGGTTACCATCGCCAAATTGCCATGCAAAAGTATCAGTCGTATTTAACTCCAAACCTGAGACGGAAAAGTCGACAATCAGCTCATTCACCTGTAACTGGATTTTAGGCGTCGTATCTACAGACACTTCGAGCTGTGCATTTCGGTAGTCTTCGCTTACTTCAAGCACTTCAATCGAGAGTCCGTTTTCTGGCAACACTACCCCGGATAAAGGCTGATGAGGATGGCTATAGTCCTGACTATCATTGAATTGTGACACAGCCTGCAAGCGATTATCACCAAGACCAGCGGGTTGATCTTGTACTCTCATCGCAGCGTCTCGTAATTGGATCCGTGTTACAGCAGGTGTCACACCATTTGCACCTGGAATAATAAGCTGATCAGTGTCGATAACCAGGATTTTTCCTTTGCCCGGATGCAAAGACACTGAGTTGTTTTCAACATTCTCGTTGCCGTACCAGAGCAGTACACCAGGCGCATAACTCGCTCCTTTTAGCCCTGCGTCGATACCAAGGTGAGACCTTAGTTGTACATAGTATGCCTGCTCAAGACCCGCTCTGTATTTGGCTATTCTGCTAAAGCCAGCTAAGCTGAACTGCTCGGATGATTCCGCGTCAGCAACGAAGATAACATTCTCTCCAGCGTATATGGTGATATCATCCAGCAGAATCCCGAAACCGTATTCAACGCTATCCGTTTGGTATATCAGGTCCACCTTCACTTGCTGACCGGCATAATCAGAGAGGGGGTATGATAGTTCGACAATCTTACTCCCATTTGAACCACCTTCAACCTGACCACTGTCACCATCGATATAATTCGCCACAGAAGGATAGATAGGATGCTGTGCTTTAGTCAGATTACCGGCAATAGGCTGCTCATTAACCTTTACCTGGAAAAAGTCGTAACTGTCCTCAATATCAAAACGAGCCTGAGCAACAAGACGAAGCTCCCCCGTGTCAGGTAATGTCAAAGACATAGTAGCGCGGTTGACCTTAGCATTGCCCTGACCAGAGTAATACTGATACTGACCGTTTATTGGCTCTCCTATATACTCAAGAGAGGCAGGTAAATTCACCTTTAGTTGATTCGTTTTGCCAGTATGCTCACCAACATGATGCAACTCGACCTGGCTGGCCTGGGTCAACTGAGCGAGCTGTAACTCGTTCAGATTTATCCAGTTTCCACCTAACTTTGCTTGTAACCTTTCCAGATTACGGGGAGAAAAAGACACGGGTTGTGAGCCACGCAGAGTGCCCAACCAGTTTCCGTTAGACATCACAGACCAGTTTGCGACCGGTTCACCGATATTGCCATTGCTCAGGTCATATTCGTCTATCAGACCTAATTCGTGGCCAAATTCGTGTACCACTACCCCTGTGCTGGCATCAATTGGGTTGACAGTGTAATTGTGTATGCGTATGTCACTATTGGAAATTGCAACGGGTGTGTAACCGTCTTCTGATACCACGAAACGATGCGACCAAATGGCATCGGTGCCAAGAACTCCACCGCCAGCTTCCTCACCTATGCTCGAATGAAACAACATAATATGGTCCACTACACCGTCGGGCTCATTTATGATACCGTCACCATCCAGATCGTTTAAATCGGTAAGGTCATAATCACTTAGATTAATGTCATAACGGCTAACTGCCAGCTCCACAGCCTCCTTCACTAGCGATGCGACATTAATGTCCCTGCTGACACCGACTCTTTGGCCGTAGTATTGTGCGTTTTGTGCTACCGTGACCCAGCCATACACCTCGCCCGTGAGAGCATAACTCCCACCGGAAGCCTGCTGATAGTATTGACTTGCACTATTGAGTACTTGTCCATCAGGTGCTTTAAACCCTTGCTCTGAAAATATGAGTTGTTCGTAATGACTGACAGGATAGCTTGGATAAAACATATCAGAGTCAGATTGTGTCAGGCGGTTATCGTCATGTGGTAAGTCAGGAAAATCGACCAAAATAGCCAGTATTTTAGCACCATTCACTGAACTGCCTGATGCGCCTTGATAGCCACGTAAATAGGAAGAACCTGTAGGCGGTTTACCATTATAAGGCACGCGCATTGCCAAGTTATCTAACCCTGATAGATAATCTGAAATTTGTTGACTGGCCTCATAGTCAGAAAGAGCTCGACCCGCACGCTTTTCTAGCCAGTAACGCAGCTGCTGTTGGTCTACTTGTAGCGCTTGCAACGGTTGTGCAATCAATACCATAAGAACTAAAAGGTTGAATTTCATACTAATATACCCAATACGATAGTCAAATGGATAGTAACAGGTTGCTGAGTATAATTCTAAACAAGCGACAAGGCTTAAAATACGCATGATTTATTCACAACAACGACCAAAAAATGCCATGAAATACTGTATTTCAATATTTAAAACACAAAAAGGGCACAATAATGCAATTAGCCCGTTTTGTAACTTGACAGCTCGTGTGATTACCCTTTAAATAAAGAACATCAGATTAAACTTTTTACGCAGAAATTAACTATGCAAACTATTTTATTCACAGTTGTGGTACTCGTACTGGTCTTAGTGGTAAGTCCGGCGGGGCCGTTGTGAGCTAACGTTTGCACAGACCCCGCACTAGCGGGGTTTTTTTTTGCCTTCAATTTAAACTTTGCTGAGGAATGAGGTAATGAATGAGCAATTTAACGGCTCAGAGCTAGTTGTTAAGGCGTTGGCCGAACTGGAAGTTGACTATATTTTCGGATACCCAGGTGGTTCTGTGCTGGATCTCTACGATGCCCTGTTTGAACAAGATCAGGTTGAGCATATCCTGGTCAGACATGAACAGGCTGCTACACACATGGCGGATGGCTACGCCAGAAGTACGGGAAAGACCGGTGTTGTACTTGCAACCTCTGGTCCCGGCGCCACAAACTGTATAACGGGCATCGCGACCGCCTATATGGATAGCATTCCTATGGTGGTACTGTCGGGTCAGGTACCTTCAAATTTAATTGGAGATGACGCGTTTCAGGAGACAGACATAGTCGGTTGCTCACGCCCCATCGTTAAACATAGCTTTAACTGCCGTGACGCGAAGGAGATCCCGTCAGTTCTGGCCAAAGCATTCTATCTGGCAAATTCAGGCAGGCCTGGCCCTGTAGTTGTCGAATTGCCAAAGGATATTCTCAATCCCCAGCTTAAATTCAATTATGAGATGCCGACACGAATTGAAATGCGAACTTACAACCCAAGCTCAAAGGGACACGCTCGCCAAATCAAGAAAGCTGTAGATGCAATTTTGGGTGCTAAGCGGCTTGTCGTCTACTCAGGGGGTGGGATTATTCTTTCCAATACCTCAGAACAACTAACCCAATTGGTTGAGACACTAAACGCTCCCATTACGAATACCTTAATGGGGTTGGGCGGGATCAGCGGTAAGCACCCCAACTTTGTTGGTATGCTGGGCATGCATGGTTCATTGGAAGCAAACAAGGCAATGGCCAATGCAGACGTGATTCTGGCGCTTGGTGCAAGGTTTGATGATCGGGTAACCAATAATGTCAAAAAGTTCTGCCCCGATGCAACCATAGTGCACGTCGATGTAGACCCGACTTCAATTTCCAAAACTATAAAGGCACATATCCCTGTTGTCGGTTGCCTAAAATCAGTGCTGGAACAGCTTCAAAGTGCAATAGAGAAAAGCGCATTGCGTATTGACCGTGCAGCACAAGAGTCATGGTGGCAACAAATTACGGCATGGCGAGAGCAGCGCTGTTTGTCGTACGAGGCTCAAGGGGAAAAAATCAAACCACAAACCGTGATTGAGAAACTTTATCAAATTACTCAGGGCGAAGCTTATGTATGCTCGGATGTGGGCCAGCATCAAATGTTCGCAGCCCAGTACTACCCCTTTAAGCACCCCAGGCAATGGATTAACTCTGGCGGCCTGGGAACTATGGGTTTTGGTCTGCCCGCAGCAATGGGGGTAAAAGTTGCCTACCCTAATGCAGATGTTGTATGCGTAACAGGTGATGGATCTATCCAAATGAATATTCAGGAACTTTCTACCTGCCTTCAGTACGGACTCAATGTGAAAATTGTCTCACTCAATAACCGCTCATTGGGTATGGTACGCCAATGGCAAGACATGATGTATGGAGGTCGTCATTCGAGTTCGTACATGGAGTCTCTGCCAGATTTTGTTGCTCTTGCTCAAAGTTATGGACATGTCGGGATCCGCGTCGATCACGCCGATGAATTAGACGATGCCTTATCTGAGGCCTTTGCCATCAATGATCGCCTCGTTTTTCTGGATATTTGCGTTGACGAAAATGAACATGTTTACCCAATGCAAATTAAACTCGGGGCCATTGATGATATGTGGCTGAAAAAGGGAGTAAAAGCATAATGCGCAGAATATTAGCTATTTTACTAGAAAACGAACCGGGTGCACTGTCACGCATTGTGGGATTATTTTCTCAACGCGCATATAACATAGACAGCTTAACTGTTGGCACAACCGATGACAAAACACTTTCTCGCATTACCATTACGACACATGGAGATGACAGAGTTGTTGAACAGATAACCAAGCAGGTAAACAAACTCGTTGACGTGCTTAAAATCATCGACCTGACAGAAACCGCACATATCGAAAGGGAGTTATTGCTCGCAAAGGTGTTCGCTGGCAATGAACAGACCAGAGCCGCTGTGACACGTGTTACCGACGTCTTTGGTGGCGTAATACTCGATATGGGTAAACGCAGTTATACCGTACAACTAGCAAGCAGCAGTGACAAAATAGAGTCGTTTCTGGATATGCTCAGGCATGAAAGTGATATTATTGAAATCGTTCGTTCCGGTACAGTCGGTATCGGGCGAGGAGATAAGGCGTTAAGAGCTTAATACAAAAAGGGGCTAACGCCCCTTTTTTAATAAAGATAAAACTGTGCTGACAGTTTATTACGGATTAACCTGATCTTTAAGGCCTTTACCCGCTTTGAAAGAAGGGATATTCGCCGCTGGAATTTGGATTTCAGCGCCAGTTTGAGGGTTACGACCCGTACGCGCTGAACGCTCTTTTACAGAGAAAGTGCCAAAACCAACCAGTGCCACTGAGTTACCATCTTTTAGAGACTGAGTTACAGCACCAGTGAATGCTTCCAGCGCGCGTGCCGCTGCAGCTTTTGAGATCTCAGCGTCAGCCGCCATCTTTTCAACTAGTTGAGCTTTATTCATTGTATAATTCCTATGTTTTTATAATTTGCCGAAGCGGATTCTATGGTTATCCATTTTTTTTCTTTGTGCAAGCCTAAAATCCCCTTTTAACTAAAATATTTACGCAATTTGGCCTTATATGACGCGGGTGTAATCATATCAGGCACAAAAACGTACACTTTTTGATTGATTTGCACACACCCTGTCTCAGCCCCCGTCATTACTGAGCCCACGGGAACCCTCTGTAGCCGCTTAAACCTTAAACGCGGCCAATGCTCTTTCCCTTGCAACTTTGTGCTGCACTATGGGCTCAACGTAACCATCTATGGCAAATGCCTGTAAATAATCATGAGGGAAATGGATGGACTTCGCGGGTACCTCGCTCAGTTCTGGCACAAACTTACGAATGAAATCGCCTTGTGGATCGAACTTTTCACTTTGACTGATTGGGTTGAAAATCCGAAAATAAGGTTGTGCATCACATCCCGTACTGGCAGCCCACTGCCAGCCACCGTTGTTACTGGCCAGGTCACCATCAATCAGCTTGCTCATAAAGTACTGCTCACCTCTGCGCCAATCAATCAACAGGTGTTTCGTTAAGAAACTTGCCACTATCATGCGCAAACGGTTATGCATCCAGCCAGTCTGGTTAAGCTGGCGCATCGCAGCGTCAACTATCGGATAACCTGTTTTTCCTGCACACCAGGCTTCAAACTGAGCCTCATCCTGACGCCAATTCACATCATTGTACTTTTCATTGAAATTAAAGCCTTTACACAGTTTTGGATAAGCGCAGATAAGGTGTCGATAAAATTCGCGCCAGATCAACTCATTCACCCAGCTGAACGCAGGTGTACTGGTCAGGTGCAGCAGATCAGGAAAATGCAGCTGGACTTCAGCCAATAATTGCTTCACCGACACCATTCCCAATGCAAGATAAGGACTCAGTCCTGAGGTGCCTTTTACACCCGGAAAGTCCCTCTGCTCTTTGTAGTCTGCCATTTTATCCTGAATAAACGCCTGAGCGACCTTCACAAGGGTTTCATCATCCACTGGCCACTTATCTGAGCTTCCGTCGCCCATTAGCAGCTCAGGGACTTCCCACTTGTGTGGCGTCATATCGAACTCTGGCCAACCAGGCAGAAAAAAGTGTTGCTGCTCATACTGTTTGAGCCAGGCTTTTTTAAATGGCGTAAAGACTTTGTACATTTCGTTACTGGCCGTCGTAACACTCCCCGGTGGTGCTATCACATCGCCATCGAAAAGACGCAACGGTATCCCTGCCTCATGACAGGCGCTGTCTCTGGCCTGCTCATTCACTTCGTACTCGCGGTTGGCATAAACCTGATTAACCTCATGGGTCTGACAAAACTGAGCTAGCAATGCAGGTACCTGGGCAAAGCTACCGGCATCGAGTACGTGCAAGCGCACACCTAGCTCGGCCAGTTTATGTCCCAACCACACCACGCGTCGTTTAAGCAAATCAACCTGTACAGGTGCAGCATTATGCTGTTGCCACTGTTGCTCACAGACAAAGAAAAGTGCATCACGGGCCCCATTTTCTATGGCCTCTATGAGCGCTTCATTACCATATGCACGTAAATCGCGACGAAACCAAAACAGTGCAGACATTAAATCGCATACCTCAGTTTGAGTTCATTAGGATAAGGATGAAAGTACACCTGTTGCATCAGGTAGTCGTTTGGATGCATTATAAGGTGATGGCGTAATAAGGTTAGCGGAACCTGCAAAGGCACCTGGCCAATGCGATAATCATCGATTGCACGGCAAAGTTCCTGTTTCTCAACCTTGCCCAGCACTTTCTTAAAGTAGCCCTGTAAGTGCGACAAAGTGTTCGCTTGATCTTTGCGTCTAGCAGGACGCGATAAAGCTTCCATCAGCCCTTTGATGTAAGTGCCTCTAAGCGCTTCCAAATCTGTTCCCTTGCCTTCGGCCAACAGCCGACCAAGTTCACGATAAGCCTCGTAATTATGACTCATCAGTAAATACTTATGGCGGGCGTGAAAAGTTGTTAGCTCGTGTAACCCAGGGTGACTGACCACCAGCTCCTGCCAACTTTTGTACACGTAAACACGCATTACAAAATTTTCTCTCAGATGCATGTCGTTCAGTCGACCATTCTCTTCGCACGGTAATAAAGGGTTACGTGCCATGATCTGTTCAGCAAAAATGCCTATGCCTTCAGAGGTATTGCCCGTTTCGGCTTCATTGTAGATTTTCACCCGCTCCATGCCACAACTGGGGCTTTTGGCACAAAAGATATAGCCAGACAACTGCGCACCATGCTCATCTGACACTTTCTTTCCGTATTGTGCCAGATCCGGCGCGTAGTCTTCGTCGCTGTGTGCAGGACCAACCTTAATGACATCTTCTACTCTGACCTGACGAATGGTTTTTCTCGGAATGGGTAAGCCAATGGCTACTTCAGGACAAAAACGTACATATTCAACGTACTCAGCCAGTTCGTCCATACAAAAATTACTGCGTTTATGCCCGGAATCAAAACGCACTTTATCCCCTGCCAAACATGCGCTAATCCCTATTTTAATTGGGCTGTTGAAGTTAAAAGCTTGCTCTATCATTGCTCTCTCCATAACTTAAAAATGACGGATAGATTTAGCACCACTGATACCGGCGTAAAGCAACTTTACCACCTTGTATCTGCACTCCCTCTGAGCGCAATAACGCACTCTGCTCACTGAACTTATCGCTCTCAGGTGGGAAAGATATCTTTCCCTGGCTGTTGATCACTCTGTGCCAGGGCAGACTCGACTCCACTGGTAAATGCTTCAGCAAGTAACCAACTGCCCTAGCATGCTTTGGAGCCCCGGCAAGAGCCGCTATTTGCCCGTACGTTGCTACATTGCCAGATGGAATGGCACCAATCAGGGTGAAGACTTTGCTTCTGAATTCTTCTCTAGCTTCCTCTAGCAAACTGCGCTCCTAATACTGTGAACTGCTGCCATAAATGCCGGGCAACCGGCCCATAATGACTCTGGTGGCGACGAAATGCGTGTATTGCTGCAGTGAACTCATGTTGCCTGTCAATAATCTCAATGCGCTCAAGCTCGCCGCTTTCCAACTCCTGTCGACAGGTATTAAGGCTGGTCAATGCAAACCCAACCCCCTGAGATAAGAATAGTTTAATGGTACTGACATCATCCAGTTTCATCACATGTAATCCCCTGGAATAAGCCAAACGTTCACTGTCAAAATCAAAACCACTTTCTACCATTGCCAGACAAGGATAGAGACTCAATTGATCATAGTACATACGTTTAGGCAACAGGCCTCGTTTAGCAACCACGCCAAGCTTAGTTTCTCCGATTGCAACGGATTCAAGCTCTCCGGTGGCATGAAACAAGTCGAACCAAGGGCCTATCCCGAGGTCAGCAGCGCCAGCATTGACCTGCTCGAGGGCAACAAAACGCCTCCCGCTAGAGATCACCAGCTCAGTTGAAGGAAATTGCTTAAAAGTGCTACTAATCTGGGCGTTATACGTCTCCTGATGGCACATGGGTTCATAGCAAATGCGAAATTTTGCTTCATTGCCCTGAGAAAATTCATCCGCCAGAATTTTTAGGTGGTTGTGATGCTCTAACAACTTTTGGGCGTGCTGATGAAAGCGTTTGCCCTGTTCTGTAAGCCTTATCCGATAGTCTTCTCGCGTTACCAGTGCAAAGCCCAGCTCATCTGACAGCCTTTTTAAGGCTTGCGTTACCGCCGGCTGTGATTTATACAATCGTTTTGCGGCCTCGCTCAGGCTTTGTGCATTTGCCACGGCATCGAGTACTTGAATGTCTGCCAACTTCATAAATAATATTTATTTTAAACCAAAGTTTTAATAATTTTTATTTTATGCCTAAATTCATTATCCTGCACTAAATTTTAGTCTGAGGGAGTAATATTCGTGAATAAACTCGCACTCTTTTTTCCCGCTTTACTGTTATTGTCTGCCTGTCAGGAAGCCACACAGCCGGCATCAACCAGTCAAGTCATTCGCCCTGTTAAACTGCATACCGTGTCCGATCCACAAGCCAGTCAGTTACGTAGCTTTCCTGCCGAAGTCGTTGCCAACCAAGGCTCCTATCTTGCTTTCAGAGTCAATGGCGAGCTAATGGAGTTTCCGGTATTGGCCGGTCAGGAAGTGAAAAAAGGACAGCTTTTGGCTAAGCTCGACCCGGAAGACTTCGAGCTACAGTATCAACAACGGAAAGCTCAATTTGAGCTGGCCGTTGCTCAGCTCAACCGAATTGAGTCTCTATATAAAAAGTCAATTGCCAGTAAAGCGGAGTATGATCAAGCTTTGGCAAATGAGCAGGTCGCCGAATCAGCCTTTAAAATCGCTCAGACTAACCTTGAAAACAGTGAACTCAGAGCACCATTTGACGGTACGATTGCCAAAGTATTCGTGAAAAACTTTGAGAACATTGTCGCTAAACAAAATATTTTGCGTCTTGAAACACGCGACCGTATGGATGTGGTTATTCAGGTCCCCGAAAAACTGGTTGCCCGCGTTAATAAAGACCTAGATTATCACCCGACAGTCATTTTCGACGGCTACCCGGACAAATCTTATCTGCTAAACATTAAAGAGTGGGACACGCAAGCCGACCCTGTCACCCTCACATATAAAGTCGTGTTTTCACTGCCCATTCCGGAGGACTTTAATCTGCTTGCAGGTATGACGGGACATGTCTATGTCGACCCGAGTAAAATCACCAATCAAAGTACTTCCGCGATTATCGTACCTAATGAAGCAGTATTTTCAGAGCAAACTCAGGCCGCTGAAGGCAACCACTACGTCTGGATCTATAACCCCAATACTCAGCTTGTTTCAAAACGGGCAGTACAACCGGGTTTGTTACGCCAACAAGGATTTGAGATTAAGAGTGGCTTGCAACCGGGCGAAATCATTGTCTCTGCCGGCGTGCATCACCTAAGTGACGGCCTGAAAGTCCGCCCTTGGACTAAAGAGCGGGGCCTGTAATATGAGTCTTGCCAAATGGTCTATTGAAAACAAAGTCATCAGTGCGATGTTTGCACTGCTGCTGCTATTAGCAGGGACAGTCTCGTATTTTGGCCTTGGGCAACTGGAAGACCCTGAGTTTACGCTTAAAAAGGCGATGGTCATCACCGTTTATCCAGGTGCATCCCCTCAGCAGGTTGAAGAAGAGGTCACTTATCCCATAGAGAATGCCATTCAAAGCCTGCCTTATGTTGATTATGTCACGTCCATTTCTTCGCCAGGCCAGTCTCAAATTACGGTAGAAATGAAAAGCACCTACCGCAAGGAAGATCTCAAGCAAATCTGGGACGAGTTAAGGCGCAAAATAAACGATTTAAAACCCAATTTACCACCGGGTGTCTACCCGCCTAAGATCATGGATGATTTTGCCGATGTTTATGGCGTATTGTATGCTATAACCGGAGATGGGTACTCCTATGAAGAGCTTAAGGAATACGTAGATTACCTAAAACGAGAGCTCGTGTTAGTCGATGGCGTCAGCAAGGTCACCATTGCCGGAGAGCAACAAGCTCAGGTTACCGTTGAAATATCCAGTCAGAAGCTTTCGCAACTCGGGATATCACACAACCGTATTTTTTCGCTACTCCAGACACAAAACAGTGTGTCAAATGCCGGTAAGATCCGTGTCGGGGACGAGTCTATCCGTATTCATCCCACAGGAGAATTTAACCAGGTTTCCGAGCTCGAAGACCTGCTGATTTCAAAGCCAGGCGCCAAAGAGCTAATCTACCTGGGTGATGTTGCAACGGTCAGACGTGAGTATGCAGAAATTCCGACGCATATCACTCGCTACAATCGCGATCAGTCTTTGCTGCTCGGTATCTCGTTCAGCTCAGGTGTCAATGTCGTAGAAGTAGGTAAAGCCATAGACAAGCACCTCGCCTCGCTGGAGTATCAACGCCCTCACGGCATGTCTGTCCATACAGTTTACAACCAGCCCAACGAAGTAGAAAAATCCGTCGACGGATTTATCGTCAGTCTGCTTGAAGCCGTTGCCATTGTTATTGTCGTACTGTTGATCTTTATGGGAGTCAAAAGCGGTATTCTGATTGGCGGTATCCTGCTTCTCACAGTGCTTGGTACATTCGTTTTCATGAAGATGTTTGCAATTGACTTACAACGAATTTCACTGGGTGCTCTGATCATCGCACTCGGTATGTTAGTCGACAATGCCATAGTCGTGACTGAGGGAATACTAATCAACCTCAAACGCGGGCAAACTAAGGTTAAAGCAGCAGTCAACATCGTAGAGCAAACTAAGTGGCCATTATTAGGTGCGACAGTGATTGGCATCACCGCATTTGCACCTATTGGGCTAAGTTCTGATGCCAGTGGTGAATTTGCCGGTTCCCTGTTTTGGGTGTTACTCATTTCCTTGCTACTTAGTTGGGTAACGGCCATCACTCTCACACCTTTTTTTGCAAATATATTATTCAAAGAAGAAATCCGACAAGGTAACGACAATGAAGACCCCTACCAGGGCTTGATATTCACCGCATACAAAGCCCTGCTAAGAGCTTGCCTGCGATTCCGCTGGACAACTGTTGTTGCTATGATTGCACTACTCGGGTGTGCAATGGTTGGTTTTAAATCAGTCAAGCAGTCCTTTTTTCCAGCTTCAAACACACCTATGTTTTATGTCGACTATTGGCATTATCAGGGGGCTGATATTCGCAGTACAGCAGACAACCTAGAAAAACTTGAACGGTTTTTACAATCTGATGATCTGGTCGAGGAAATCACAACTACTATAGGTCAGGGTGCCCCCCGATTTATGCTCACCTATAGCCCGGAAAAACAATATGCTTCTTATGGCCAGTTAATCATTCGGGTTACCGACCGGGACGCCGTGGCAACAATGATAGCGAAGGTAAGAGACTTTGCTGCTAACAATGAACTCGACGGCAAACTCAAAATCAAGCGCATGGAGATTGGCCCATCGACAGATGCTAAAATTGAAGCCCGCTTTTCTGGGCCAGATCCTGTGGTCCTGCGTCAGCTTGCAGATCAGGCAAAAAATCGGTTAGCGCAAGACTCAGGGGCATTTAATATCCGTGATAACTGGCGTCAGCGTTCTAAAGTGCTGGAGCCTGTGTTTAATGAGCAAAAAGCACGCCGCCTGGGGATCAGTAAATCCGATCTCGACCAACTATTGCTGACCAGTGTATCGGGCAACAAAGTCGGCTTGTATCGAGATGGGACCAAAATGCTGCCAATCGTGGCGCGTGCCCCGGAAATTGAAAGACGCAATGTTGAAAATCTCGTTGACCTGCAGATATTCAGCCCTGTTCTCAATGTCTATGTGCCTTTAGGCCAGATCCTCGATGACGTAGAGGTTGTCTGGGAGGACAGCCTGATAATGCGCCGCGACCGCAAGCGGACTATCACTGTCATGGCAGACCATGATGTCATTGGCAATGAAACACCGGCAAAGCTGTTTGCCCGAGTCCGTGCTGACATTGAAGCCATAGCGCTACCTCAAGGTTATGAAATGCAATGGGGCGGCGAATTCGAGTCCTCCAGCAAAGCGCAAAAGGCAATTTTTGGCTCACTTCCTTTGGGTTACTTATCCATGTTTATCATTACAGTGCTGCTGTTCAACTCTGTACGCAAACCTTTGGTGATCTGGAGCACGGTACCCCTTGCCATTATAGGAGTGACAGCGGGGCTGGTCATATTTCAGGCCCCCTTCAGCTTTATGGCACTACTTGGGTTACTCAGCTTATCTGGTATGTTGATTAAAAACGGCATAGTTCTGATGGATCAAATAAATCTGGAATTGGACAGTGGTAAAGACCCCTACCAGGCGGTGTTCGATTCCGGTGTGAGCCGTGTGCGACCCGTGTCGATGGCTGCGGTCACCACCATTTTGGGTATGATCCCTCTGTTGTTCGATGTGTTTTTTAAATCCATGGCCGTGACCATCATGTTTGGCCTGGGCTTTGCGACAGTCCTGACCTTGATAGTCCTGCCTGTCATTTACTGTTTGTTTTTTAAAGTAACCGCACCGAAATAGTAAAAGGGCCGCTATGCGGCCCTTTTTCATTTATTTTTTCAAAGACAATGTCCCTTTAACTCGCTTGCGTGGATTAGCACCCGCACGGCTTTTTGGCTTTTCAGAACGTGCTGCTTTTTCAGGTCGATTTTTGCTTGGGCCATGATGCTTTTTAGCCTGACCTGATGCACTCCTGGTACTTTTTGGTGACGACTCATGACGACTATGGTCTGACCTCGCCGGTTGTCGTGCAACACGCTTTTGTTCATCCACGGATGCTTCTTCCGTTTTCGATGACCCTTCGATTGAGGCATTGATCTCAGCCATTTCCGATTCACTGAGGTGACGCCACTGCCCCGGGCGCAGTCCATTCAAATTGACATTCATGATGCGCACACGTTTAAGCGTTTGTACCTCATAGTCAAAGTATTCGCACATGCGTCGTATTTGGCGATTAAGCCCCTGTGTCAAGATTATGGTGAACTGCTTCGCAGACGTTTTCTTAACAAAACACTTTTTAGTCACAGTGCCAAGAATTGGCACACCTGAACGCATGCCACGAATAAACTCATCAGTAACAGGCTTGTCGACCGTCACCACGTACTCTTTTTCATGGTTATTGCCAGCTCGAAGGATTTTGTTGACGATATCGCCTTCGTTGGTCAAAAAGATCAAGCCCTCAGAAGGCCTGTCCAATCGGCCTATGGGGAAGATACGCTCAGGGTACTGGATTGCACTGACAATATTACTTTTTATTTTACGCTCTGTTGTACAGGTTACACCCACTGGCTTGTTATAAGCGATATACACCCGCTTTGGCTTAGATTTTAGCGGTTTATTATCAATCAATATGGTGTCTGCATCACCGACCTTGAGTCCCATTTCGGCGACCTGGCCATTTACTGATACCCGACCGTCGCTGATCAGCGAATCCGCTTCTCTGCGGCTACAAAACCCAGTTTCACTGATGTATTTATTCAATCGCTTAAGTTCATTCATAAAGAAGCTGTTATCTTTTCTTGTACATAGAGGCAATACTCACCTTACGACCAGGTGAGTTACAGGAAGCGCATGGTAACAAACTTTACCAGCCAGTAGAAATGTTTCGTTATCAATGTACACCCAAAGGATACAGGCGCTTAGAAACTGTTACTCAGATATCAAACCGGAGGCCAAGTCTCGTGCCAGAAATGCAGGAGAGACCAAATATTGCGCCTGATTGTTTTTTAGTAAACTGAACTTGCTAAAATCAACATCTGACCAGTCTGATTTATCAGCCAACCAAATATAGCGATGCACATTATGCTTATTAATGACAACCAAAGGGTACGTAATTGACTGGTGCTCTTGCCAGTATTTATGACCGTGAAATCTATCGTACAAGGACAAAATGGCAAGACCGCCCATAATAAAATGCCCACCAACGGAGGCCTGTAACTCACCTTTTTCGATCAGTCCAAGTGTATCATTGAGCCAGTCAAAGCCGCCAATTGCAACAAACCTGCCTTTGTCGCCTCCTTGCTGCTTGACCGCGCTAAGTGCCCCCATGGCCATTAAATCAGACGCACTCCAAATAATATTTGTATCAGGATAGCGCTTGAGTAGTCGTTGAGTCTTTTCCATTGCCTGAGTCTTCGACCAACTAGCATAGATAGATTGCTGTAGCGCGACCCCCTGACTTCCGAAATACGACTGTGCCCCCTGATTGCGAGCATCTGATTCGCTGCCATAGTGACCATTAATTGCAAACGCCAGAGGTTTAACATCGCTGTTTTTCTCTCGCAGAGACTCTGTCAATGCCTTTGCCAGGTCGGCCCCGGCACGAAAATTATTAAAGTAAATTTCTCCCAGCCAGTTTTTATACCTTTGTCCGGGTTTACCTATTTCTGTCTGTTCAGGTCCACTAATGGTTTGTTCCAGGGTCAGATATTGAACCCCATATTTTTCCAACAGATCCAGGTGCTGTTCTGCGTTGCCCGGATATAGCATCAGTACAACGAAGTCGGGGGTGGCACGATATTCCAGATACTTTTGTAGCTCGGCGAGCTGAATATAGCGACTTCCGTCACCATATATCACATCGAGTTTAACATTGAGCTGTTTACTGGCGGCCTGTGCAATAGATTCAACTTTCTGCCAAAAAGGCTCACCGGATATAGAAGGATTAACCAACAGGACTGAAAAGTCCGCCTTTGCAAAGCTCAAATGAGATGACAAGCACAGAAATAGCCAGAAAATACACTGCATAAACTTCACGATAAACTGCCTTTTTTTGTATCACGCACGGCCCAGATACCCTACGCAACGCTTCAATATGTACTCTGCTGGGCCGAGCTTTTCAGCCCTATTAAGTAGTATAGCTAAAATCACTTGCCCCAGCGTAAGGATCAGGAAAAACAAAAAGTAATCGATACGGGTAAACGAGAGTCGGCTGTCCGGAAAAACGAAATGAAAAAAGCCAATTCCGATTACCGTTTGGGTTAAGTAAAGCGTCAAAGAATAACGCCCCACTATCGCCAGCACGCCGCTCAACGTGGGGATGTTTTTATATATAGCTTGAATCAAAACTAAATAACATAGTGCCATAGGGATGGCTGCAAGCCAGTTTACTGTTTCGAGCACCTGCCCCATGACCGACTCTTTCACAAGCCAAAGGAGCAACGAGACACAAAAACTGGCCCACCATGCCGCCCATAGCCACTTCCGAGCAAGTAATATTTTCTGTGTAAACCATCCGCGTTCATACAGCTCCATACCCAGCAACATTAATCCGAGGGTATTCCATAAAGTGGCAATGGGAATGAGTAAAATCATCATGGTGAAGTTGCCCATATTCTGGCTCAGCAACTCGTTGTAGGTCAGCGGCAAGGTATTTATCATAATGGCATACTCTAAGCTTGCACGATCTATCGCGGGTTCGCGCACAAGATAACTGAGCATAACCAATAACCCCACTGGCAAAACGGTCAGTAAGCCAGCTGCAAACAGTCTATGTTTTGAGTCTAACCACATCAGAGCCAGCAATCCTGACAACGCGTAGTTTAGCAAAATGTCTCCGGGCCATAGCAAGTACCCATGCACGATACCAAACACAGCGAGCACGCATAGCCTGGTTTTGATATGGAAAAGGCAATCAGCGCTCTGCTCATATCTTTTAAACTGGATAATTAAAGCAGCACCAAACACCAGGCAAAACAAGGTTCTAAATCGCCCATCAGCCAATACAGTTGTCACAAAAGACAACCCAAGTTCAAATAGGTCTGTGTCGACAGGAGGAATATAGCCGTACTCAACATTGGCCATAAAAAACAGGTTGGTCAGACTCAAACCAAGTAAGGCAAACCCCCTTACACTGTCAATAAATGAGTTTCTTGACATTAATACACATGATCACGATACATATCAGCCCAAGTAACAGCCGACGCATGGAACTCGGGTAAGCTTTCGTCTGGCATATTGAGTAATGCACAGGCTTCTTGTAATGCCCACCAGCTGCCACTCTCATAGGCTTTCACGACATTCAAAATGTAATACAACGTGTTTGATTTACCTAACAGCGCGTCGTGTATTATTTCTGGAAATGGCAAACGTCCCACCAACAACTCCATTGGCTTATCTAAAATTGCATCAAGCAATGAAAACAGCCCCGTCAGAAAACTCATACTTGCAATGCCAGGGGCGATCTGCTGGGCAATCAGCTCACAAAAGCGTGAACGAACAATACTCAGACGGGTCAGCTCGGTTGGCTTGTTCGTTGCTACATGTGCCGTCATGATAAGATTTACAAACTTGAGCACACGCTCATTACCAAGGTAAACAAGCGCCTGTTTCAGGGATTCGATGCGGCTTTTTATCGGAAAGACACCAGAATTTATCAGACGTAGCAGCTTGTAGGCCAATGCTGTATCCTGGGCGAATAGCTCGGAGATCCGCCCCAAATTCATATGAGGTTTCAGCACTTCGGCATAAATCAACATGACTATGGCATAATTAATTTCGATGTCCTGCTGGGATATCATGGTTGGTTTTGCAAAAAAGTAACCCTGGAAAAATGTAAAGCCCATCTTTTTCGCTTGCACGAACTCTTCTTCAGTCTCGACTTTTTCGGCGAGTAGCTTGAGGTTTTTGCGCTGCTTTAGTTGCTCTACCAGTGGGGCTATCGTCTCCAGCGGACTTTCAACTAAATCAAACTTAATAAGTCTGACCAGCTTAAGAAAAGGCTCCCAGTCTTTAGAGTAGGTGAAGTCATCCAGCGCCAAACGATAATTATTATGAAACAGTTGTCTCACTCTTTCATAATTATCCTTCGTTGGAGGAATGGTTTCGAGTAGCTCGAGGATTACGTCACTGCTTGGTAAGAAATGTGCAAGCTCCTGATTCAGTGACTCTTCACCGATATTAATAAGCGCCTTCTTTCCCGACGTCAGATAACGGGTTCCCAAATTAAGCTGGTTGTCCATAATCAGCCTGGCTGTCGCGGCATCATCAGCAATGTTGGGGAAGCAATTTTGTTTACCATCACGAAACAGCAATTCATACGCAACCACCTGCTTCTTTCGATTAAAGATGGCCTGCCTTGCCACAAACACTTTCAAATCATTGCTCCCAGCTATCTACTGCTCAAATTAATAGCACTTTTGTTTTATTAGTTTGTTCTATTGGGGAATATTTTAACCCCATTTCATTAGAAAAAAAATCAAACTAAAACATTAATGTATTAGAATAGTCGATAGCTGAGTGAGCAGGCAAACGCCTACTCATACAATTTCTCTATATATTGGCTTGCAATCGTATCCCAGCTGAAGCGTTGTGCCCCTGCATTTGCTTTGATCTCAAGGTATTTCTGTGGGTCATCTCTGTGTACATCAAGCGCTTGCCCTAAGCGCTCCAATAACAGCTCTGCTTGCTGCGACAAATTATCGCCACCGAACAAAAACCCTGTTTCATCATGTATTATGGTGTCTTTCAAACCACCAACCTGATGTGCCAGACAGGGCTGTCCAGAACGCATGGCTAACATTTGACTAATGCCGCATGGTTCAAATGAGCTGGGCATCAGAAACAAATCGCCTAACGCATATAGGTGATCGCCCAAAGCTTGCCCATATCCTTGCAAGTAAAGCACATTCTCATTACGTGCCATCACCTGAGTAAATAGGAACTCCAGATGGGGGTCACCTGAACCCAAAATAACCAGTACACCACCATACTCGTTAATCAAAGCTGCAATATGATCGAGAATGAGCCGTCCATCTTTTGGCTGCCTCAGCAGCAAAGCTTTCTGATCTGTCAGGCGGCCAACACTGGTAATAAGCGGACGGCGAAATACGCAGTGCTGACGCCACTGAATGACTCTTTGGTGAGCAATATAATGAGCCGGTTTAAGCGTACTTTCGTTTGCCATCCACACAAACAGTGCCTGCTCAGCCAAATCACAATATTGATGTAAAGAGATATCATTTGCTTTTTCAGGTTGAGTGTTATAAGCACACCCATTCAGAATCCCTTCGAGCCTTCCTGCTCGAGCCGCTGCTTGCATATCATGCTCCAACCCCTCACCGCCGAAGAAGCCTCTTTCATGATCACTACTAAGCTGCACCTCCTGACAATAGGTAGGCGAAACCAAATGGACTTTGTCAGAGAGACTAATCGCAGCTCGCATCGGATTAAAACAGTGAGGGTGCACATGATCACAAATCTGGCTGCCATCATAACTTAACGTGGGGAACCAGGATTCGAGGCTGGAATCATCATGCTTAAAGGGACGGATCCCCTGTAGAGCCAGGTTATGTACTGTGTAAACCGTTTTAATTTGTTTCAGATTTACAAACCGCGGACTAAACGCCTTAAGTACCGCAACAACTGCTGCGTGCCAGTCATGTAAATGGAGTACATCGACAGTACCAATCATCGAGTGCTCAAGCAGCTCACTTACCGCAGCGCAAAACAGCGCAAACTTATTGGCATCTGTCGCGAACGGCTGATCACCATCATTACAATAAATGGCGCCATTATGCTGTGAGAACAAGGAATGCGAAACAACATATTGGTCCACACCAGCGTCACTGGCAACCCGCCATAAAGTGGCAGTCTCCAGGTGCTGTTTAAAGGGCACTGCGATGTCTGCAACAAACGAGCGGTTTAATGCATACTGACCGTAATCAGGCACAATAACGGAACAACGCACTTGCTGTGTTGCCAATGCATAAGGAATGTCGCGGATCACATCCGCAACTCCCCCTACTTTACAATTAGGCAGACGGTCGTTCTCCGCTGCCACCATAACTACGTGCATGCTTATCCTTTTTTATGCTGTTTCCTGGGCTTGCCCTGCTAACAGCCGCTGTTGTTTTTCTAATGCAGTAAGCATATCACGAGTGACCAACACGATGCCTTTTTTAGAAACTCTGAAACCGTTTCTTTCGTCTTGTGCTTTGTCATACCCAATTTCCATCCCCTCGGGGATATGACAGCTCCGATCAATAATCGCATTTTTTATACGACAGCCTCGCTCTATCACCACTCCGGGTAACACAACCGCGCCTTCAATCTCACAGTATGAATGAACATGGACATTTGAAAACAACAAAGATTTGCGCACTCGCGAGCCTGAAATAATACAGCCGCCAGATACGGTAGAATCGACCGCCATGCCACGGCGCTCATCATCGTCAAATATGAATTTTGCCGGTGGTAGCTGCTCTTGATAGGTCCAGATTGGCCAGCTCGGATCGTACAGATCGAGTTGAGGTTGAGGTGAAACCAATTCCATATTGGCCTCCCAAAACGAGTCGATTGTCCCTACATCGCGCCAATAAGGCTGCCCAGGGTGACTGGGATCCCGAAATGGAAACGCAAACACATTATGCTCTTCAATGATTGCGGGGATGATATCATGCCCAAAATCACGACCAGACCCTTCACGCTCAGCATCTTCTTTTAGCTGCTCAAAAAGAAACTCTGTATTAAAGACATAGTTCCCCATTGACGCAAGACATAAACCGGGTTTACCCGGGATTTCACTGGGCTCAGGTGGTTTTTCATCAAAGCGCCTGACCCGC
Organism: Pseudoalteromonas rubra; assembly: GCF_005887115.1. Classification (GTDB taxonomy): domain Bacteria; phylum Pseudomonadota; class Gammaproteobacteria; order Enterobacterales; family Alteromonadaceae; genus Pseudoalteromonas; species Pseudoalteromonas rubra_F. Next base: position 299,811 of record NZ_PNCJ01000005.1, read on the forward strand.
TTGTTTTCATCTACGGTCATCACACCAAATGTATTTGCAGCATCTTCACAAGGCACTTCGATACAACACACCGTCATGTCCGCACCGGTTTCCACGTGTTTAGCAAGCAACGCACCATAGTCCATGCGGTAAACATGGTCTCCGGACAAAATCATTACATACTTAGGTAGTTCATGACGAATAATATCCATATTCTGGAACACGGCATCTGCCGTGCCGCAGTACCACTCATCGCCATAACGCTGAGACGCTGGCAATATTTCCACCGACTCTCCAAGCTCTTTCTTAAAATGACCCCAGGCACGATTAACATGCCTGATCAAAGAATGAGATTTGTACTGCGTAGCGATGCCGACTCGGCGGATACCCGAGTTAATACAATTTGATAACGGAAAGTCTATTATTCTGTGTTTGCCTCCAAAATACACTGCGGGCTTAGCTCTCCAGTCGGTCAGCTCGTGCAGCCTGCTACCACGACCACCTGCCAGTATCAGTGCATACGTTTCTCTGGTCAGGTTACTAATATATCGGTTTGCATAACTGGGCATTCATTATCTCCATTAAAAGTCTATCTACGATCTACTGCATTGGGGTTAAGCGCCAAATATCGTCACAATATTGTTGAATAGTTCGATCGCTAGAAAAGCTGCCACTAGCGGCCGTATTAAGTATGCTCATTCGCAGCCACTGCGATTGGTCCTGATAGGTTTCAGCGGCACGTTGCTGAGCTTCAAGATAGCTATCAAAATCGTGCGCGATCAGCCAGGGATCGTGGGGACTGCGGATTGAGGCAATGATGTCGTTAAAAATACCAGGCTCAAACAGGTTAAAATGACCGCTTTCAAGCAAAGTCATCGTATTACTTAAAGCCTGGCTGGACTGAATTATGGCATTAGGGTCATAGTGCTGACGGACCTCGTCTGCCTGCTGAGCAGTGGCACCAAATAGAAAGAAATTATCCGCCCCTACCTGCTCTCTGATTTCAATGTTTGCACCATCCAAAGTGCCGATGGTCAGTGCGCCGTTCATCATGAACTTCATATTGCCGGTTCCCGATGCTTCCTTCCCTGCCGTTGATATTTGTTCTGACAGATCGGTTGCTGCACAAATTGTCTCCATCGCTGTGACATTATAATTTGGGAAGAACGCTACTCTTAACAATGAATTTGCCTGTTCGTCTTTATTAACGACATTAGCGACATTATTAATGAGCTTAATCACTTGTTTGGCCATGGCGTAACCGGGGGCTGCCTTTCCGCCGAAAAGCACGCAGCGTGGTACCATATTTTGCGTATCACCGCGACGAATGCGGTCGTACAAAGAAATGACGTGCAATATGTTCAATAGCTGACGCTTGTATTCGTGGATCCGTTTAACCTGCACATCGAACATCATCTTGGCATCAAACTCAACGCCGCATCGCGCTTTTACAAGTTGTGCTAACTTACGCTTATTACCTTCCTTAACGGACTGCCACTGCGCCTGAAAAGCCTTATCATCGTAATAACGTCGCAAAGTCTTTATTTCGGAAAAATCAGCTTGCCATTGCGCTCCAATTTTACTGGTAATCAGTTTAGCCAGCGCCGGATTGCAATACGCCAACCAGCGTCTGGGTGTTACGCCATTTGTTTTATTGTTAAATTTAGCAGGCCAAAGTTGGTAGAAGTCATGAAAGAGTCCGGATTTGAGTAACTCAGTATGCAGTGCAGCAACACCGTTTACCGAATAACTACCCACAATAGCTAAATAAGCCATACGGATCTGAGGAGAGTCGCCCTCTTCTATCAAAGATAATGCACGCTGTTTTTCCATGTCCCCCGGCCACATAAGTGCCACTTCAGATAAGAAACGCGCATTAATTTCATAAATAATCTCAAGTAACCTGGGTAGCAGACGTGAAAACAAGGAAACCGACCACTTTTCGAGCGCCTCAGGCAACAATGTATGGTTAGTGTACGCCATAGTCGAGGTGGTGATCGACCAGGCAACCTCCCACTCCAGTTCATGTTCGTCCACCAGCAGACGCATCAGCTCAGCCACTGCGATACTTGGGTGTGTGTCGTTAAGCTGGAAAACATGCAAATCGGCAAATTCACTGAAATCATCTCCATGTTGTTCTACCCATTGATGCAGTATGTCCTGCAAACTGGCACTGGAAAGGAAGTATTGCTGCCGAAGCCTGAGCTCTTTCCCATTTTCGCTACTGTCGTTTGGATATAGCACCATAGTGATCTGCTCTGCCAAATTCTTTTTAGCAACCGCTTCAGAGTAACTTCCGGCATTAAACTCTTTTAGGTTAAACTCATCCGTAGCCTCTGATTTCCAGAGTCTCAGTGTGTTCACAACCCCATTTCGATATCCGGGGATCGGTACATCGTAAGGCACCGCCAGTACATCCTGAGTGTTCACCCAGATGCGATGAGAGCGACCTTGCTTATCCTGATGGGCCTCAACATGGCCAAAAAACTTAATTACTCGGGATTGCTCCGGTGCGGGCATTTCCCAGGGATGACCTTCTCGTAGCCAGTTGTCCGGATGCTCAACCTGGAACCCGTGATCCAGCGACTGATTGAACATGCCATACTCGTAACGGATCCCATAACCAATCACGGGTAATGCAAGCGTTGCACAGCTATCCAAAAAACACGCAGCCAGACGACCCAGACCTCCGTTCCCGAGACCAGCATCGTGCTCGGCCTGTTCCACGGATTCAAATTCAGTGCAGTATTCCTTGAGTGCATCACGAGTTTGCTTCTCCAGATCAAGACTGAGTACTGCGTTACCTAATGCTCGCCCCATCAAAAACTCCAGCGACAAATAGGCTGCTCGCTTACATTTATTGTCTGCCAGGTATTGATTGGTTGCTCTGCACCTGGCTACCAGTCGATCTCTGACTGTCAGCGCCAGTGCCTGAAATAAATAGTGTTTTGAATCTCCAACTTTGTCGCGCCCCAGGGTATAGTAAAAGTGTCGCATCAGATCATCCGCAAGCGTACTTTCGTCCAGCTTTGGGGCTTCCTGCCAATGCTTTACAACACACACATTTGACGTTTTCTTAGTCATTCTTGAGATCCTCGTTAAGAGATTGGTATACCCAGGCACTGTGCGCGCTCAGGGTTTGGGTCTGATGGCCAGTATCACTGGTTTCAGTAGGATGTACTGAGCTCAGTAGCAGCTTCCAGATTGTTCCTGGAACCACGGGTAGCTTGACCTGCTGATCGTCGTTTCCGGCGTGCAATATCACTAACAAATTTTGCTTTCTAAGCGTATCTGTCAGCATATAGATAAGCGTTTTGTTATGGCTGTCATGCCAGTCGCCCTCCGTCATAGGCGCTGCACTTTTACTAAACCAACTAATATTGAATCGCTCTTCTTTGGTATGAATATAAAATGGATGATGGAATATGGCGTAATCACATCTTAACTTCTGTAGCCGAGCCATCAACTCGCATAGCGCACTGGCCTCATCCTTAGTGCACCAGTCAGTCGACCTTCTATTATGACTCAAGCGTTCGACGATACTCGCAGGCCAATCCAGCCAATTAATTTCATTGTCCTGACAATAGGCGTTGTTATTGCCCTGTTGTGAGTGAACAATCTCACTGCCTGCTGCCAACATTGGTACGCCTTTGGACATCATCAGCGTTATAAGCGCGCTTTTCTGGATCTGAAGCCTTAAAGAAAGAATGTGCTCATGTTCTGTTTCACCTTCTACACCACAATTGAATGAGATGTTTTCACTGTGGCCATCACGATTATCTTCTCCATTGGCAAAATTATGTTTTTGCTCATAGCTCACCCAGTCCGCCAGCGTAAACCCATCATGGCTGGTAAGGAAATTCACTGAGTTGAGCGGCCCACGCTGGTTGTGTTCAAACAGCTCATGTGAGCCATGCACCCGCTTAGCCAACTCTGATAAAGTGCCTGCATCGCCACGCCAAAAACGCCTTACCGTATCCCGATATTTGTCATTCCATTCACGCCAGGGCGATGGAAAACCTCCAAGCTGGTACCCGCCAGGTCCCACATCCCAGGGTTCAGCAATCAATTTTACTTTGCTAAGCACTGGATCCTGCGCAATGACCTGTAAAAACGCATGCTTATGAGTAAAGCCATGTTCAGTCCGTGCTAATATTGTTGCTAAGTCAAACCTAAACCCATCCACCCCCATATATTCAACCCAATATCTCAGGCTATCTACAACCAGTTTTAAGGTAAAAGGGTCATCAATATTAAGCGTGTTGCCACACCCGGTATCGTTAATATAGTTAGCAGGCTCACTCACCATACGATAGTAACCCGTGTTATTTAGCCCTTTGAGCGACAACATTGGGCCATCCATTCCCCCCTCCGCTGTATGGTTATAAACCACATCCAGGATCACTTCGATCCCTGCAAGATGGAGCTCACGTACCATTTGCTGAAACTCTCTGATCTGTCCTTCAACCAGATAAGCTTTATGAGGCACAAAAAAGCTCAGAGAGTTATAACCCCAGTAGTTTTTTAATCCTTTGGCAGTTAAGAACTGCTCAGAAATAAATGCATGACAAGGAAGCAACTCGAGCGTGGTAACACCGAGACTAGCGAGGTGTGCCACAAAATTGCTATGACTCAGGCCAAGAAATTTCCCGCGCAGATGCTTGGGCACAAACTCACATTGTTGTGTAGCACCACGCACATGGCACTCATAAATGAGTGTTTTAGACCAGGGAATACAGGGCCTGGCTCCGTCATATTTGGGGATATCTTCAACCCTGGATTTGGGCATGTCTACCGCGTTGTCGCTCGTGTTGAATGTGCCAACAGGTAAATGACAAAAGTGTCGTTCACTCCAGGTAAACTCGCCCTGAAAGTCCTTACAATAGGGGTCTAACAGCAACTTATGATGGTTAAACAGGTGTCCTTTATCGGGCTCATATAACCCTTTGACCCTGAAGCCGTATAACGCACCAGCACGCAAGGGAGAAACAAACACAGACCACAAGCCTCCCTCATGACGATACATAGTTAGCGCGGCGATTTCACTGTGCCCGCTTTGATCAAACAAGCACAGCTGTACCTCAGTCGCATCTGGGGCATATACAGCAAAGTTCACGCCTTGTTCGTGTAATGAGCTCCCTAATGGGGCAGATTGACCTCGGTGCGACGTTAACATGGTTCATCTGTACCCAGGTATTGCAAATACACGGTGCTTAACGGAGGAATAGTTATTTCTATACTGTGCTCAAAACCGTGGCTACCAATTGCTTTGCTCTGCAGCATTTGCTGTTGATGTGCAACGGGGGTTATGCCACTGCCATATAAATCAGCATCATCCGAGTTGAACACGACCTGATATATGCCCGCCTGAGGCACACCAATCCGATAGCAGTGCAAAACCTGCGGCGTAAAATGGCTGACCACTAGCATAAGATCTGCCCGCGACTTACCGAAACGGGCAAAGCTTAAAATCGATTGTTCACCATTGTGACAATCTATCCACTGAAATCCGCACGGCGAGTTATCAAGCTCAAACAAAGCCGGTGAGTTAGTGTAAAGGTGATTCAAAGACTTGATAGTCTGATATATACCATTGTGCGCTGGTGAATCCAGTAGCGTCCAGTCCAACCCTGAATTATGATCCCACTCTGTACGCGGAGCAAGTTCACTGCCCATGAACAAAAGCTTCTTACCTGGGTGTGCATACATAAAACCATAATAGGCACGCAAATTGGCGAATTGTTGCCAGTCATCACCTGGCATTTTACTCAAAAGTGCACCTTTACCATGTACGACTTCATCGTGACTTAGAGGGAGAATATAATTTTCCGAGTAAGCGTAAGCCATTGAAAACGTCATTTCATGGTGATGATATTTTCTATGAACGGGATCTCGCTGCATGTAACTCAAACTGTCATTCATCCAGCCCATGTTCCACTTATAACCAAACCCCAGCCCATTGTGTTCTACCGCCTGAGTGACACCTGGCCATGCCGTTGACTCTTCAGCAACCATCATAATATGCGGATGCCGGCCATATCCGCGTGTATTTACCGCTCTTATGCAGTCTATCGCCCCCAGATTTTCTCTGCCACCAAACTGGTTTGGGACCCATTCGCCATCTTTACGAGAATAATCAAGGTAGAGCATAGAAGCGACAGCATCCACTCTTAGCCCATCGAGTTTAAATACGTCCAGCCAGTAGTTTGCATTGGACAGTAAAAAACTCTTAACTTCCGGCCGTTCGTAGTTGTAGATATAGGTATTCCAGTCAGGATGAAAGCCCTGCCGGCTGTCGGCATGTTCATAAAGATGTGTACCATCAAAACGATGTAACCCATGTGGATCAGAGGGAAAATGCCCTGGAACCCAATCGATTAATATGCCTAAGTCCAACTCAGCACACAGACCAATGAAATAATGGAAATCTTCTAGGCTGCCAAACCGGCTGGTTGGTGCAAATAAGCCCACGGGCTGGTATCCCCACGAGCCATCAAAAGGATACTCACTGATGGGCATAAGCTGAATATGTGTAAACCCGAGCTCCTTCACATAAGGTAGTAAATCATCGGCCAGTTCTCGATAGGTAAGGTAACGACCATTTTCTTGAGCTCTGCGTTTCCATGACCCTAAATGTACCTCATAAATTGTTATGGGTGCATCTACAGCGTTGCGCTTACGACGCCGCGCCTGCTCATGCTGGCTGAGAGGCAGATTTTGCTGCGCAGGTTGAATAACACTTGCGGTACCTGGGGCTTGTTGCATTTTGATAGCGTATGGATCAGCGCGTTCAGTCACAACACCATCTACTCCAACAATAGAATATTTATATCCCTGCTCTTCTGTAAGATGCGGTATAAACAGATCCCACACGCCACTGGCTGGATGAAAGCGCATAAAATGCTGGGAAGCCTGCCAATGATTAAACTCGCCTATCACAGATACACTGCGTGCATTCGGCGCCCAAACACAAAATTGTGTACCGTCACATCCCTGATGTGAAATAGCACGGGCGCCAAAATGCAAATGACCATGCTCTAACGACCCTTCGTTAAACAGGTACATGGCAGCCTCGTCAAGCGCGCTGCTAAAGTCGTAAGCATCCCGGGTTGTAATCGTCGCTTCCGGGTATTCGATTCTCAGCAGGTAACCAGATGAAACTGTTTGCCCAAACTGCATCACAAACAATGCAGAGTCGTCTATTCTGTGCAGCTCGGTCACTTGTTTGCCATGTATCACAGAGATCGACAGTGCACCTGGCACATATACTCGAATAATGGAACCCTGCCCAACATTGTGTAAACCGAGGAAAGAGAAGGCATCACGAAAACATCCGGCTTTCAGTGCCGAGATCTGTGCTGCATAGTCATAGGTAATAATGGACGCTTTGCTCGCTGAATTCATGCCTGCTCTCTGATCCTTTTAATTTCTGTTATTAAATTAGTGTTTTGCTCAATCGTTTGCTCTGCTTGCACTGACAAGCGACGGCGCCAGTTGGGGTACTCCCTATCTGTGCCTGGGATGTTAACTGGTAACTGCTGCTGTTCCAGGTCGTCTAGCTGGATAGCCAGCAACTTACTCGGACTCGCTGCGAGCTTTTTAAGTACCGCACAGTACACACTCATTGCATCGCTTTTAACCTGCTCAACTCGCTCTGCGCTGAGTTCAAGCCAGGACAACAGGCGCTCTTTATCTCCATTTCTTGCCAATGCCATCTGCGCAGCATCTTGTTCATTACATAATTGATACTCTTTTCTAAGACCAACATCCAAACAATTCCACCACGCAAAAAACGGCGCAACATCATGATTGGCTACCATCAGTAACGTATCTGGGCGATAACGGTGAGTCGGTTTAAAATGACCACGCTGATCTTTGGCAAAATACATTAAAATATTGCCGTATAAGTTCGACTCTTCCATGGCGTTGGATATCTCAGGCGGTACTATGCCCAGGTCTTCTCCTATCACCATGGTTTGATTGAGATGAGATTCAATTTTCAATATGGCCAGTAAATGTTCAAACGGATAGTAAACATAGCACCCACTTTGGTGACCGCCGGATTCAAAACACCACCACAAACGCCGAATAGCCATAACGTGGTCAATGCGTAGTGCACCAACGGACATCATGTTGCTCCGCACCAGTGAACGAAAATAGGCATACCTATTTTGTTGCAAGGTGACTGGATTCAGTGCAGGAAGTCCCCAGTTTTGACCTGATTCCGCCCACGGGTCCGGTGGCGCGCCAACGTTAGCCCCCTGTGCAAATAGTGCTTCATTTTGAGCAAACTCATGCCCTTCTTTTGCGCACCCAACCGCGAGGTCATTAATCAACCCGATAGCCATTCCAGAAGCCTTAGCATGCAGCTGACATGCACTCAGTTGCTCATAGGCGAGCCATTGAAAAAACCATTCTCGCTCGCTGAGAAAACCCAAACTTAATGTCTTCATTCTGGTTACTTTAAACGCTTCTACCGCTGAGCTAACTGCAGACACATCACTACATTGCTCAAACAAATGCGTCAACTGCCGATACTTCGTCTCAGCTACAGCGCAATAGTCAATGTAGTCTTCTTGGTGAGTGTTCTGGACAGAATCGCAAGTGACATCAATAGTCTGGTGGTAGCCCGCACTGAGTAATTCAACTGCCCAATCCAATGCAATATATAAAGGATTGATGAGACAACGGTGTGAAGGGCTATATGGGCTAGCCCGCTCCGGTTGCGCTTCAAACAATAAATGTAGCGGATTTAGCAGGATGAAGTCACAGTGAGTGTCAGCTGCACTGGTTACCAGTTTGTATAGATCCCTAAAGTCACCTACCCCGGAATTACGTGTACTTCGCAAAGTATAAAGTTGAACCGACAGGCCAAGGCGTTTCTTATGATCATTTTCTATTGCATAGCAGCGCTTCGGCACTGACCAAAGTTGCGTAACCTTAGTCCCGAAGGGACCTTCAATTTCCATTTCAAAATAGCCAACAGGCAACTGGCCTAACTCAACTTTTATCTCAAGGTAAGTTTGACCTTCATAGCGATAGTCACCGCACACTGGTGCTTGTGACAATACAGCAGTGATACATACAGACAATTCTGGAATGCGAATAAGTACCGAGCTACTATGGTAAGACTCAGGTATCTTAAGTGTAAATGCTCCACTGCCAGCATCGGCCAGAGTCACCTCTTCGACCACATTGAGCCACGGCTTGATATCGAGTTCAAAGTTCAACCCATCAATGCGAGAGCCATCATCAGTGTTTATACCACAGCAGCGTAGCGCGCTGAGCCTTGTTTGATAGTCGAAATAGACATGTTCACCATTGTATTTAGTGTAGTCATAGCCTATTCCATGCAGGTAAAACAGCTGCTCCAGCCCTTGCATCGTAATTAGGCCTGTTTATGTGTATCGACAACGCTGTTTTGCGTTCCAAAGCCATTAGGCACGTAACCATCGGCCTGCTCGTCGTTATCCCAATATTCACCATCAATTAGATATCTAAAGTGATACTCATGCCCGGTTGGTAGGCGATACTTAAGCTTGAATCGTTTGTCTTTCTTGTGGAATTTCATCGTTAAAGGCCGCCAGTCGTTGAATTCAGCGACCAACTCTACTTTAAGAGCCTCAGGGTGAGTGATTTCAAACGTGACTTCCGCTTCGCTTTTTGTTTTGAAAAAACGCTTAGTTAACATTGTGGGCTCCAAAAAACCGCTAGGTTGTTTATCCTTGCCACAGTGCCGTGCCCGTTACAGCTAGACGAACGGTTGCTGTGAAACTACAAAGCATAATTGCTCATTGTCTACATACAGTGTGTACGCTTCATTACAGTGCAATGACAGTCCAGTCTTGCACAAATATGGTGATTTTCACTTAGAAAGCTGGCACAACTGCCTGTATATTAGTATACGGGCAATAAACGCGCCAAAACTTGTTAAAAAGTTAGGTGAGAACTATTCTCGTGTAAAGTGAATTTAATTGATACTTGATCTCAAACACATCACCGCAGTATTAATAAATTAGAATACACTGAGGCACTGAGCTGCGATTAAGGTCACCCTGAATTAGGTGTAAAACATGTCATACTTAGGGCTTATTTATAGTATACTTACTGCTCCTGGCAGGGACGAATTTCATTAGGTAGGTGGATACGCTCAATCATGCAAAGTGTTTTTAAAAATATAGCAACCTGTATTGTCTGTTTTGTTGTGATTGGCATCGTTATTAGCCTACTGTTTACAAAGCATGTAGTCGACGTTCAAACGGGTCGTACCACTGTAGTATTACATACACAGCCGCTAAACGTACAAACCCAGTATGCGCCTTGGTTCAGGTTCCTGTTCCCTGATCAACGGTTTTTAGATGTAAACGACCAAGCGCATGTTTTGATAAAACAAGATCAAACGGGTACGACTTCAGTAACTGTAAAGCACGTCTTAACGCGTGTGCTTTCTTCACCCGTTTTGCTGTTGCTGATTATGGTTATGTTGTTACTCACTCTGACCAGACTGCGTGAATTAAGACAACAGCATACACGCTCTAAGGCGTTATCAGATATTGACCGAGACCTGCAGGACATCATTGGCAACCTTGAAATAGACTACAAAGCACTCCCAATAGGTGGCTCAGTCGCCCAGATAAGCCACGCCGTTCACACAATAGCAAGCAATATCCAGCGTATAAAAATAAAGACCGACAGTCATGTCTTCCAGGATAAACTGACCAAACTGATAGACCGCCATGCTTATATTGAGCACATCAGCAACGAATTAGCGATGGCTGAGCAACAACAAAGTAAGTGCGGGTTGCTGTTTATCGACCTGGACGGATTTAAACAAGTGAACGATTCGTTCGGGCACAGTTTTGGTGATGAAATCTTAATTCAGGTTGCCGAGCGTTTGTGTCAGGTAGTACGCCAATATCAGTTGCAAGCACTGCATGCTGTGCATGGACTTGACCAAAACCTGTCGCGACTTGGCGGCGATGAGTTTTCTATCTTTATACCAGACTTAAAAGATACAGGGTTTTGCACTGAAGTAGCACAAACTATTCTGGGCGAGATTGAGCGCGATTTTGTACTGGGCAATAAGCTGGTAAAAATCAGCGCAAGTATCGGCATTGCGGTTTACCCAGACAGCGCAGCGACCCCAAATGCCTTGCTGCAGATGTCTGATGTTGCCATGTATCGCGCGAAAACAGATGGCCGAGGTATATTCCGCGTCTACTCCCCCGAAATGGGCAACAAAATCAGGCGCTATCATTACTTACTGGAAGAGTTGCGACTGGCTATTGCATCACAAAATTTCCATCTGTCATTTCAACCTATAGTACATGTCGAAGACTGCTCAATCGATTACTTTGAAGCCTTGGCTCGCTGGCACCACCCGATTGAAGGGCTGATTCCCCCTTCTGAATTTATTCCGATTGCAGAAGAGTCGAACCTTATCTTGGACCTTGGGGACTGGATTTTACTTGAATCTTGCCGCCAGATGTCTGCCTGGCACAATGCCGGGATGAAACGCGTGCGCATCTCGGTTAATGTCTCTGGAATACAGCTCAAACACCGCGCTATTTTCGACTGGGTCATGGCAGCATTAGAAAAGACAGGTCTGCCACCCACCTCTTTAATGCTGGAAATTACAGAGTCAACGCTTATCACCGCAAGTAATGAAATCATCGCTCAGTTGGAACGCTGTCGTGCAGCGGGCGTTACCATTGCTATCGATGACTTCGGTACTGGGTTTAGCTCACTGAGTACTTTGGCAGACTTGCCAATTGATGTGATTAAAATTGACAAGCTATTTATTTCACAAGCCAAAGATAACCCTAAGTACTACAAGATACTCAATTCAATCAGCGAACTGGGTACACAGCTGGATCTTAAGATTGTTGCAGAAGGGGTCGAGCAGGTGGATCAGTTTGAGCTGGTCAAACAAATGGGCATACGCTGTGTCCAGGGTTACCTGGTCTCGCGCCCCGAAACCTCAAGCCGAGTTGGTAATAAAGTACTTAAAAGCAATATGAACCACATCGCATCCACGGGAACCAGTGTATGGCTGCCGGAATCTAGTTAGGTCTATCGCAGCCGGCTTTCTAGCGCTTAAACTTGGTTTCTAAAATCACCGAAGAAGTGGTGCGCTCAACCCCTTCCAGATTCCCTATGTCATCGAGCAGCTGACTAAGCTGTTCCAGGCTTTGCGCTTCTACTTCTGCAATCATATCGTATTCACCGCTGATGGCGTACAGAGCCGAGATATTATTGATCTGCTTAAGTGCGTTATTAGTTTGTGCGGTCAACTTCTGCCTGACCTTGATAGACACATGAGCAGCAACCTGAGACGCCTGATATTGTCTGCCCAGCTCAACACTATAGCCCTGAATAACGCCACTTTGTTCCAACTTTTGTAGTCGGCTTTGAACCGTTGTTCTGGACATATCAAGCGTTCTTGCCAACTCAGAGATACTTGCACGGGCATTTTTCCTCAGTTCAGAAAGTAAACGTTCGTCTTGTGTATGGATCATTGTGAAAACTTCAATCGTCATTTTGACCGACATTTTAATCATTTTATTTATTTTTGCACTGCAAATTGACAACACAACGCGTAATAATGACAAAAAAGCGGGGGAAGCGAATTCGTCTGTTGCAGATGAGCGCCCAATACAGCCCTGAGAAGTAGAGATTTATTAAGAGGAAGTTATCATGCAAGTGAATCGAGAGTTGTTTAACGAAGTGATGGTACCAAACTACAATCCTTCAGAAGTGATCCCTGTAAAAGGTAAGGGTTCACGTGTTTGGGACCAAAAAGGCGACGAGTACATCGACTTCGCGGGTGGTATCGCCGTAAACTGTCTTGGCCATTGTCACCCAGCTTTGGTTAACGCACTAAAAGAGCAAGGTGAGAAAATCTGGCACCTGTCTAACGTGATGACCAATGAACCAGCCCTTCGCTTAGCAAAAAAACTAACAGACGCCACTTTTGGTGAGCAAGTCTATTTTGCCAATTCAGGCGCCGAAGCCAACGAAGCGGCACTGAAACTTGCACGTCGCTGGGCAATTGATAACTACTCAGAAGAAAAAACTCAAATTATCGCATTCAACAAAGGTTTCCACGGTCGCACATTTTTCACAGTTACCGTAGGCGGTCAGGCTGCATACTCAGATGGCTTCGGACCTAAGCCACAGGATGTAACCCATGTTGATTACAATGACCTTGAAACATTTGCCAAACTAATCTCTGACAACACCTGTGCGGTCATGATGGAACCACTGCAAGGTGAAGGCGGTATCATACCACCCACCAAAGAATTCATTCAGGGCGTACGTGAATTATGTGATAAACATAATGCACTGCTGATTTTTGACGAAGTACAGACAGGTGTAGGCCGTACCGGTGACCTTTATGCATACCAGGGTCTGAACGTGACACCTGATATCCTCACTACGGCTAAAGCACTCGGTGGTGGTTTCCCAATTGGTGCGATGTTAACGACTAAAGACATTGCGAAACACCTTAAAATCGGTACTCATGGCTCAACTTACGGTGGTAATCCACTAGCCTGTGCGGTAGCTGAAGCAGCATTCGATACTGTTAATGATGAGCAATTACTTGCAGATGTAAAACGTAAAGAGCAACTTTTCCGTGACGGCCTGGCTGCAATCAATGAAAAGTACAATGTGTTCAGCGAAGTGCGCGGTAAAGGGTTACTGCTTGGTGCGGTTTTGAACGACAAATTCAATGGTCGCGCCCGTGACTTCCTGGTAGCCAGCGGCAAGCATGGATTAATGGCACTGGTTGCAGGTATGAATGTGGTTCGATTCACACCATCACTGGTTATTCCGGATGAAGACATCCAGGCTGGTCTGGCTCGCTTTGAGCTGGCAGTAGCGGATGTTGTGAACGGTTAATGATGAGGGGCGCGAAAGCGCCCTGCTAAAACTATGCAAGTACTCAGACCTATTTCAGAAAAAGATTTTGCGGCTTTAAAAACCATCGCCATCGAGTCTGGCCACGGATTCACGTCCCTGCCTGTTGATGATGATTTACTAAGCAGTAAAATTGCGCGCTCAGAAAACAGCTTTGAAAAAACTGTCGGGCTGCGTACCGACGAGGGCTATTTGTTTGTATTGGAAGACAGCAAAAGTGGTGAAGTATTAGGTACCACTGCAATTGAAGCCGCTGTCGGCATGCAAACTCCGCTATATCACTATCACTTAGGCAAAACAGTCCATCACTCACGCACCCTGAATGTTTACAACACAGTCGATATCCTGACTATGTGCAATGACTACACAGGTGCATCAGAAATCTGTACCCTGTTCCTGAGAGAGCCATTTCGCCAGGGCCTGGCTGGCCGTTTTTTGTCACGCACGCGTTTTAACTTTATGGCGCTGCATGCTGAGCGTTTCAGCGATACAGTGATTGCCGAAATGCGTGGCGTCAGTGATGAAGATGGACATTCACCTTTTTGGCAATGGTTGCAGGAACACTTTTTCAGTATTGAATTTCCGCAGGCGGATCACCTGGTTGGACTCGGCGATAAAGTATTCATCAATGAGCTTATGCCCAAGTACCCCATCTATGCAAACTTACTGAGCAAAAAGGCACAAGCAGTGATCGGCCAGGTGCACGAAAAAACTAAGCCTGCCCTGCGACTCCTACAAAAAGAGGGCTTCGAACATAGGGGCTATGTTGATTTGTTCGATGCAGGTCCAACCGTAGAGTCTAGGCTGCATAACATTAAAACAGTACGTGAAACCAAACGCGGCATTGCCCGTATCGTCAGCTCAGCTGAACTTAGCCAGGCTGGCAGCGAAACCTGGTCCGTCTCTAACTGTCGTTTAGCCGACTTTAGAGCCACTTTTGATACCCAAGTTAGATGGTGTGGAGACTCCCGTACATTCAAAATAAGTGCAGACATTGCTGCAGCGCTTCAAGTCTGTGACGGCGAAGAGATCAGCGGGTTTATACTCTGAAACACATATGTGCATCAGGCCATGTGGCAAGCCAATGTCATCACCTGATGTAACAACCGAATTAAACGTTTACGTCGTGCTTAGTCGTAACATTTAACGCGGCTGGGCCGCCATTTTAAGGATTGTCATTATGCACAACAATGTAGATAGCTTATTTGAAAAACTATGGAATAACTACCTAGAAGTTACTCCATCTGCTGTTAAAGTTCATGAACTACTTGGTTCAACACAGCAAGATGACGTGATCAACGACCATATTGCACTGCGTACCTTTAACCACGAGAAAATTGGCCTGGAAAAGCTGGCTGCTCATTTCAAAGCGGTAGGCTATACAGAGTGCGGTGAATACCACTTCGAAGCTAAAAAACTATATGCTAAACATTACGAACACAGCGACCCGACTA
Source organism: Pseudoalteromonas rubra (assembly GCF_005887115.1). Classification (GTDB taxonomy): domain Bacteria; phylum Pseudomonadota; class Gammaproteobacteria; order Enterobacterales; family Alteromonadaceae; genus Pseudoalteromonas; species Pseudoalteromonas rubra_F. Next base: position 315,164 of record NZ_PNCJ01000005.1, read on the forward strand.
AGCCAAAAGTATTTATCTCTGAGCTACTGGTTGAAAAGTGTTCTGAAGAACTTCAGGCCATTGTGAACGCACTTGTTGAGCAGATCGATGAGAACGTAGTCACCGCTGACAACTTCCTGTATTCAGGTACACACTGGCAGGTCAGCCATGAAACTTACACACAGCTACTAGCCGAATCAGAATACGCAGCCTGGATGGCAGCATGGGGCTACCGTGCTAACCACTTTACAGTAAGCATCAACCACCTGAGCAACTTCGAGACGATTGAGTCCGTAAACCAAGCTCTGAAAGATGCTGGATTTGAACTAAACGCGTCGGGCGGCGAAATTAAAGGCTCGCCTGAAGTGTTGCTAGAACAGTCATCTACCCTGGCAGACCACCACACTGTAGGTTTCAGCGATGGTGAATTCAGCATTCCAAGCTGTTTCTACGAATTCGCACTACGCTATAACAAACCTGATGGTGAGATCTACACGGGATTTGTTGCAGCATCAGCCGATAAGATTTTCGAAAGTACTAACGCGCGCTAAGCGAATATCACAGTAACTTGTCAAAGCAGCCATTCGGCTGCTTTTTTATTGTCAGTCAAATCTATTCCCTTACCAGATCAATACTCCACTGTAAAAACTATGTCAGTATGTGACTACACATCGGTTGTTTCAGCGCAGATTACAGGTTAAGTTTTCTGTTGTCGGATAATGACCTTAACGAAACTGTCATTTATGTGAGCTAGCGTAGAGGTTGAATAGCTGGCAGCGTATCGCGGTCATGACAGTATAAACGGCCAACGAGGTGCAGCTGTGAATATTGAACCAAAGTTAAGTATACTACTGAATCGCAAGATCACGGTCAAAGCGCCGTTGGAGCATCCTGCGCTGGATGACAAAAAAGCCTATCGTCAGGCACTCAAGTACTGGCAAAATGAACTGCTACATGTACAACAAGCGTATTACCACCAGGGCCGCAGAGCGCTGATCATTTTTGAAGGATGGGATGCTGCTGGCAAAGGCGGTGCTATCCGTCGTATAACCGAGCGCCTGGATCCAAGAGGGTATCAGGTTTTCCCTATCAGTGCCCCAAAAGAAGAAGAACAAGGCAGACACTATCTCTATCGTTTCTATAACAAGTTGCCCAAAGCCGGGACCTTAACTATTTTTGACCGCTCTTATTACGGCAGAGTATTGGTTGAACGTGTGGAAGGGTTTGCTACGCAAACTCAGTGGCAGCGTGCTTACCAGGAAATCAATGAATTTGAACGCCTGCTCCATGATGACAACGTCAAAGTGGTGAAACTATTTTTACATATCAGCGCCGACGAACAACTCAAACGTTTCGAGGAACGACTAAACAACCCCTACAAACGCTGGAAACTGACAGAAGAAGATATTAGAAATCGCAATAAACGCAAAGAATATGAGCAAGCTGTAGATGATATGTTTACCCTAACCGATACCCAACAAGCTCCCTGGCATCTGGTACTGGCGAAACATAAATGGTATACCCGGGTAGAAGTACTAAAAACGCTGGTAAAAACGCTCAGTGAGGGTGTCGATATTACACCACCTCCGGTTGACCCAAATGTGGTTAAACTGGCAAAAGAGCATTTAGGTATCAAACATAAAAGGAAGGACTAATGGAAAGAGCAGATGTACTTGGTCAGTATTTTGACCACCATGATGGTACACACCCAAGCATGACTTTGCCTAAGCACAGTAAAATGGCGTCGAGCGCATTCCGTTTTTTCCGTGGCAGCGCCCCATTAATGTACAGGGACATTGCAAATGATGTCATTACATTGCCGCAGCCGCTGTTTGAGTTACCCCTGACTTATGTTCAGGGCGACTGTCATGCCAGTAATTTTGGCTTTTTGAGTGAAGAAGGCTCTCATGGAGAAACATTGGTTTTTTCACCCAACGATTTTGATGATGCCTGTATTGGTCATGCTGTTTGGGATCTGTTGCGCTTTTTAGTCAGCATACCGCTTGCCCAGCAAGAGGGTGCCTTGCTTCAAAGCAGCAGCGATGATTTGAAGCTTAGACAAAAGCCACTTGCGGACTCAGCGCAAGTAAATCAAGCGCAACATGCTTTCATTGACAATTACGTTGCCACCTGCCAAGCCTCGTTGCGTGGAGAAAACAATAATCAAAGTGCCCTGACCGAGTTCGGTCAGGAGCATATTTTGCACAAACGTTGGCAAAAAGGCCTGCAACGCCTGGTCGGTGGGGCAGCATTTAATATAAAAAGCAGCCTGGCCAAAGAAGTAGACCTCAACACCACCCCGATGAAATTCAAAGACAATGATGAGAGGTTCTCTCGGGTTCATGAAGATCTTTACAATACCTTAGTTGAATATTTTCGCCCTTATGTGGACGATGATATAATCGATTGTGTCGAGCGAATTGATGCCGGAACGGGTTCGAATAACCTCAAACGTTATTACTTACTGGTAGGTCCAAAATGTTGCTCTTCAGCCGAGCTATACCACATCGTCGAAGTCAAACAGCAAAGACTCGCCGCCCCTTTACATTACAATGCCGAACTGAGCCCAACAAACCGGCTCAATCATGCTCACCTGACGGTCAATTGTCAGCGCCAGATGCAGCGCAGGCCCGATCTGGTTCTGGATGATGCGTTATGGCAAGGAGTCCACTGGCTAGTACGCTCCCGGCATCATGCACGTGTTGGCATTGATCCGGAGCACATTGTGTTAGGCAAACGTGCCGCCGAGCGCAATGGTTTGAGTCAGTATACGGAAGCCTGTGCCAAAGCCCTTGCCTATGCACATATGCGTGGCGACCGTCGCTCATTGATGTTCCAGCAAGTTGTCTGTGACATCATGCCTGAGTATAAAGCCGAACTTATCGCGTCAGCAAACCAATATGCAAGTCAGGTTGAGCAAGACTGGGGCCTGTTCTGCTCACTCAGAAAGTAGTCGTTTAGGAATAGTGACCACCAAAGAGTCGTAAGCCAGATGCAATGTTCCCTGAAAATAGGCTCTGGCTTCCTGCTCAAGTGCGTCCAGCATGCCTTCACCATGATATCTGACACTAAAATGAGTCAAAGTTAATGCCCTGACCTTTTGCTGCTGTGCAAACTGCGCAACGCGTTTCGCATCGCTGTGCCCTGTGTGTGTGCCAATCCTCATAAGGTCAGAGTGGGTAAACGTTGCCTCATGAACGAGCATGTCAATATCGGCGCAATGAGGCGTCAATAATGCAGGTTTTTCGTTATCACCACAAATGATCAAAACCCGCGGCTGCCAGCTAGGAAAGGCATAAGTGTCAGCGCGCAATCGTTGCCCTGCAAAATCAACATCCAGACCTTTTTGCAACAAGTTGTAATGCGGGCCACTCGTTACACCGTCACTTGCCAACTGGGCCACTCTCAATTTACGGGGGATGCCTGTTTCTGTGATTTTGAACCCGTAGCTGGGAACCCTATGTTTCAGGGCAATGATTTCTATCTTACAAAACTCAAAGCACACTAACTGATCATTTTGCTCAATTGGCATCGTATACAGGTTAAAGGGCAAAGCCACTTGAGTCAGTGACAATGTCGACATAACAAACTGGATGACCGCCTGGGGCGCAATTAGATGCACAGGGTCTTGTCTGCCTGACATCGCCATAGACGCCAGTAGGCCCGGCAAGCCATAACAATGGTCACCATGCAGGTGGCTGATACAAATCACACTTAAGTGATAAGGGGATAAATCGGACTTTAGAAGCTGGTGCTGAGTCGCTTCTCCACAGTCCACCAGCAACCAGGATTTGCTTTTGTCGAAACTGACACCGGTTGCTGACATGTTTCTGCTCAGACTCGGGCTTCCTGATGAAGTCCCCAAAAAATGTAACTGCAAAACAACTCCTAAAATGCGGTCAGAGACATTGATCCTGCCACAGCTTAGGTTACAGTGGAACCAGGGCCAGTTGAATTCAGTCAGGTTGGCTGCACTGCCCTGGTCGAAGGAATTTGCAAATCCCTTGCTATGACAGGAGTAAGATATGAAAAATGAAATCGATAGTCGTCAAATACTCGGCGTATATGAATACATTCAGCAACATGGTGAAGCAGACGAAAACGGTAAGCTGTTTGAAGGGATCCGTGCCTACTCAGATCCCGATGGATATACCATCTATCTTGAAGGCAGTGCTTTGTTACTCAGGTTTGGTTTTCACAATACTTATCATATGGATTACCAGCACGAAAAGAATAAAGAAGACTTTATCAATAAGCTCAACTTTATATATCAAATGGCTAACGAGGCCAAAGATTGACCTTTATTGTTAGGTACAGCTGCGTATTTTACTCATTTTGTCTCAGAATCTTTCAAAATTAACGCTTTGCTATAAACCTGGCGAGTGATTGGTGGTAGAGTAACGGCATTTTTTATAACCGAGAAATTTGCTATGTCGAATGCTGTAGAGACGTCAGCTGATCAATCCAACCAAAAGCAAGGCGGCCTGTTTAACCGCTTTTTAGCAACGGTTGAGTTTCTGGGCAATATGCTGCCCCACCCCATCACTCTGTTTGCCATGTTCTGTGTCGCCATTGTCGTTTTCAGTGGCATTGCCGACTGGATGGGCCTCAGTGCCATAGACCCTCGCCCAGAAGGTGCAAAAGGTCGCGCGCCAGACGGTGTGATTGAGGTAGTAAGCCTGATGAGCGCAGAAGGTCTGCAGCGTATTGTCACCGGACTCGTTACTAACTTTACCGGCTTTGCGCCACTTGGAACCGTTCTGGTTGCACTGCTGGGTGTGAGTGTTGCCGAGCATTCAGGCATGCTATCTGCTGCCATGCGTGGCATGGTAATGGGCGCATCAAAACGCCTTGTTACCTTTATGGTTGTATTTGCTGCGATTCTATCAAATACCGCCTCAGAACTCGGTTATGTTGTTTTAATTCCATTGGCTGCGATGATATTCCATAGCCTGGGACGCCATCCTCTGGCTGGTCTGGCAGCAGCATTTGCAGGTGTTTCGGGTGGTTACAGTGCCAACTTATTGCTGGGTACGATAGACCCTTTGCTTGCCGGTATTACCACTCCAGCAGCTCAGATGATCGACCCTAGCTATCAAGTTGGGCCAGAAGCAAACTGGTATTTCATGATGATATCTGTATTCCTGATTGCCATCGTGGGTACCTGGGTAACAGAAGCAATTGTTGAACCTCGACTGGGTAAATATAACCCGGATGAAGCCAGTATCGATCTGTCAAGCAACAATATTGAACACCTCACTGACAAAGAAAAGTCAGGTCTAAAGTGGGCAGGTGTCGCCTTACTGGTTGTTTCTGCTCTGCTAGCATTAACCATAGTGCCAGAAAATGGCATTCTGCGTCACCCGGAAACAGGCGCCGTAGCCGGCTCTCCTTTCCTTAAGGGCATAGTCGTATTTATCTTTGTGACATTCGCCATTCCCGGTTTTGTCTATGGGCGAGTTGTTGGCACTATGCGCAACGATCGTGACGTCATTGACGCCATGAGTAAAAGCATGAGCTCAATGGGCATGTATATAGTGCTTGTCTTCTTTGCCGCTCAGTTTGTTGCCTTCTTTAAATGGACAAACTTGGGAACTATTCTGGCTATCAATGGCGCAGCTATGTTGCAGGCACTGAACCTGACTGGACCAGAAGTCTTCGTTTTGTTTATCTTAATGTGTGCAGTTGTTAACCTGAGCCTTGGTTCTTCATCGGCTCAGTGGGCAGTAACAGCGCCGATTTTTGTGCCAATGCTGATGTTGGTTGGCTACGCACCTGAAACGATTCAGGCCGCTTACCGGATTGGTGACTCAGTAACTAATTTGATCACCCCTATGATGAGTTATTTCGGCCTGATCCTGGCCGTCGCCACCAAGTATAAAAAGGATATGGGAATAGGTACACTGGTCGCAACCATGCTGCCTTACAGTATGTGTTTCTTTATCGGCTGGGTAGCGCTTTTCTATATCTGGGTGTTTGGGTTTGGCTTACCTGTCGGGCCTAATTCACCGATTTATTATCAACCCTAACTAAATGATGCCAGCGCTTGCTGGCATTTTTTTTGGCGAATATGCAAGGTTCTATTTGTTTAATAGTCGATGCTGTCCTACAGTCCTATAGGAATCGCCGAAAAGGAGTTTACAACCTACGACATAAACTATTTAAGGCTAACCATGTATACACTGTTTTACTATCCACGCAATGCGAGTTTAGCACCCCACTTTGTTCTAGAAGCCCTCCAGATCCCTTACCAGCTTGAACTTGTCGACAGAAAAAAAAATGTCCAAAGATCGGCACAGTATTTACGGCTCAACCCCACAGGAAGGATCCCTACTCTGGTAGACGACGAGTTTGTTCTGTTCGAGAGTGCTGCAATATGCCTCTATTTATGTGAAAAACACCCCGAAGGGAACCTAATACCTTCTGAGTCACAGCACAGAGCTGAGTTTTATCAATGGCTGATGTACCTTACAACAACAGTTCAGGCAGAGTTGATGATCTATTTCTATCCGGAGCGGCATACACAAAGTGCACTCATGTATGATGACATTATCCGTACTCAGCAATCACGGGTGCAGGAGATGCTCACTTTGCTAGACAGGCATCTTGCAGATAAGACCTATATGGTCGCAGAACAATTCACGGTTTGTGACTGCTATTTATTTATGTTATGCATCTGGGCTGACGAACTTGCCAAACCTCCACTGCAATTCGAGCATCTGGGACGCTACTTAGCTGGTATCTCAAGACACCCAGCTATTGAAGCGGTATGTAAAAAAGAAGGGACTGAATTAGGGATGTACCGCTGATCGCTGAGGTCTGGCCCGCCGGACCAGACCTCAAGCTTTTAGTTATTTCTGTAATTTTAGCTGAGCACCTTTTAATCTCTGACGCACATTGCTAATTTTAGCGCGATTTTTAGCACGAGCTTCACCACTGGCCTGGTTGCTTGGGCGATTCGTGCGCGCTTTTCGGCGCTGATGTGACGGTTTCCTGGCAAGATTTTCAATCAGGTTCTCGCGGCTGGCAACTTCATAGCCTGGTAAGTAATACCGTTTGATTTTTTGCCCGATTAAGGTTTCGATGTGGATCAAAGTCTGCTCTTCCTCTCGTGCCACGAAAGAAATTGCCTGACCCGAATTACCAGCGCGACCAGTACGGCCTATACGGTGTACATAGTCTTCTGCAAGATACGGCAGGTCGTAGTTAATAACCCGTGGCAAACCATCAATATCGATACCACGAGCCGCTACCTCAGTTGCAACGAGCACTCTGACTTTACCCTCTTTAAATTCGCGCAATGCACGACGACGAGCTCCCTGACTCTTGTCACCGTGACATACAGTAGCACTGATACCATCCAATTCGAGCTCTTTGACCAGTTGATCCGCATCGTCTTTCATATTGACGAAAACCAGCACTTGCAACCAGTTTTTCTTGCCAATTAGCTCTGAAAGTAACTCTTGCTTACGTTTTTGTTCAACCGGATAAACAACGTGTCTTACAGTTTCAGCAGTTGTATTCTCTTTGGCTGCCTGAACGAGTTTTGGCTCTCTAAGCACTTGCTTTGCGAATTGTTTTACGGCTGTAGGGAATGTCGCAGAGAACAACAACAACTGTCTGTCCTCGCTCACCATGTTAATGACCTTCTGCATATCGGCGATAAAACCCATATCCAGCATACGGTCAGCTTCATCCAGCACCAAGTATTTAACTTGTGCAAGACTGACAGCACCTAAGCGAATTAAGTCAAGTAAACGGCCCGGTGTCGCAACCAGGATATCCACCCCCTGAGACAAGCGCTGTGTTTGGCCATCAACGTTCACACCACCAAAGACAGCCTGAACGGTTAAAGGGGTATATTGACAAAATGCGTCGCAGTTAGTGGCAATTTGCTCTGCCAACTCACGAGTCGGAGCCAGGATCAACGCTCTTGGCGATTCTAGTGACTCTCCCTCCAACAGACGGTGGATCACAGGCAGTGCAAACGCTGCGGTTTTACCCGTTCCGGTTTGCGCCGTTGCCAGGACATCGTGTCCACGCCTTACCACTGGAATAGCAGCTTGCTGTATCGGCGTCAGGGTATGGAAATTTAATTCATCAAGCGCCTGTAGTAAGGCATCGGGAAAACTGAAAGACTTAAAATTCATAGCAAAAAACCTGCGACCAATAATGAAGGGCCGCAGATTATACGCTATTTACGGGTTCAGTGTCACCAATAGTAAGCGGTTAATATAATTTAACATCTTCAGAGTTGATGACTGTAGCTGCACCACCGACCACAGCTTCGTGACTCAGACTGTTGATAAGCTCTGCGCCGAGCTTCTGTTGCGCCTCGTTCAATGGCACATAAGGCAAGCGAAATACAGGTAATGCCGCGCCGGTCATTGCTAGCGCTGTGTTAATCGCTATAGGGTTTGGTTCGCAGAACAACCAATTCATCAATGGCTGCAACTGAGCATTCAACTCATCATTCTTATTGTCCATCAGTGTTCGGAACAACTGCGGTACAAGATTTGAGGTAACCGAAATCACCCCATGTGATTGATGTAAATGGCGGCTGTCATGAGCCTGATCATCGTTTCCAGACCAGCAAGCAATGCCCTTCTCTTCGTAATGGGCGATCCGCTCATGTCCCGCACACTCTTTCATACCAACAAAATTAGCGTGTTGAGCAAGCGGCTCTATAATATCGGGTGTCAGGTCCTGACCTGTACGCCCTGGCACGTTGTAGATAAATGCAGGCCCAATCTCAAGCAAACGCGAAAAGTGCTCATTCAACCCTGCCTCTGACGTACGTCCATAATAAGGGTTGATCTGCAGTGCAGCATCCATTCCGGATGCGAAACCATATTCCGTTGCTTTGACCGCTTCACGGGTGTTGTTGCTACCGGTATTGCCGACAATCACCAGTCTGTCTGAAAATTTATTCACACTATGGGCGATGAGCATCAGGTGCTCTTCCCAGTTCATCAACTGGCCTTCACCTGTGGTACCACCCACAATGATCCCATCAACGCCCGCCGCTATCTGAGCGTCGACAAGCCTGTCGAAGCCGGCAAGGTCGATGTTACCATGCAAATCATAAGGTGTTTTGATAGCAGTAATTAAACTGGCTTGTTTTATGGTGTTTATGTTGCGCATACGGATATCGTTCAGTTCTTTGTTGGCGCTAAGTTTTAACATAAATAAATGTCAGATCCGAGGGGCAAGTGGAAATTTTGTAAAACAACTTGCCTAAACAGGTTGATTCCGACACAATACAAACACTGTACATATAACCAGTATTTATTTTATGCGTCTGTCCCAACATCTTAATACACACTTTTTCAGTGCCGAAGAGCTATGCAGCACGCTCAGAATCACGCAGGATCAGCTGCTCAATTGGCAGGAGCTGTGTATTTTTCCTAATGCCAGTTACAGTCTGGAAAACCAGATAAAATGCAGTTCCTATCTTGGGCTTTATGAATGTGTTGAGCACACAGAGTTTTATCCACGAGGAGCGGAACAATGGGGTCAGCAATTACTTAAACATCAGGTAGAGCAATCATCGCATGCCTATGAATTGTTCCAGCAAAAGTACACTCAGACATTGAGCAAATGTGCTCAACAAGGCTTGATCAGCCACGATTGTCGATTTAACGAAGACTTACCGGAACATATTCAGCAAAGCTGGCAGCAATACTTGTGCAGCAAGTACGGTGTTATCAGCCAAAACGGGCTCGTAGAAGAGGTCGTATACATTGACCTGGGCCGTGCGCTAGTCGACGCTTTAACTGAGGAGCGCACAGCCAGCCATATCCCAGCAGAGCACAGAGCTGAGTTGCTTAGCGCGCTTAAACTCTTAAACCGGGCACTTAGTCACCATATGGAACACGAAAAGCCCATGTCTATCCGTTATAAATACATTGAGTGCCTGGTAGCAAAATACGACCTCTCAATACGCTAACGAGTGTGGTCTTTGAACACCCGCAACTTTCGAATGATTAATGGGCCTGCTCATAGTGGGCCCGAAAAATTTCGAACGCCTTTAAAACGGTCAGTTGATCTGGGCATAACGCATCGTACCAGGCGTCAAACTGGCTATCATCATCTTGCTCGCTCAAAGCCAGGTACTGTGCCAATAGCTCAATGATATCGCCATGGGTGCAGCTCAGGTTATCCAGTTGCTTTAATTGCTCTGAATGGTCTTTATTTTGTAATTCAGCAATCACGCTGTTATCCAATTGTTGTGTTTTGTCCATCATGACGAATTCCTGTTTCTCAATCCATAGCTAGTTATATCAGCCTAGTTCGTAAGATCCAGTGCTTTGTATGCCGTTCGGTCAATCTATCAACAATTTGTTATAAAAAGTAACCTCAGTTCGACTAAATTGCGCATAACGTGCAAATTGCGCGCTGGCTCAGGACACAAAAAAGGCGAGTCAGTTAACACCGACTCGCCTTAAATTCATCTTCAGTTAGATTACTTGCGTCTTCTGCGTAGCATTGCTAATGGTAAACTTAGTAGTGATAACCAAGCGAATGAACCTGAATCGCCATCATCATCATCATCGTCATCACCACGCAGATCTCTGATTGTGACATGCACTTCAGCATGGTTAGACAAGTTACCATAGGTATCTTCAGCCTGAACGCCAAAGTAGACCTCTTCCTGGAACTCAAAATCCAACTCTTTCGCAACGATTACATTACCTTCTGCGTCAACACTAAATAAGCTGTCACCGTAAACGTGGAACTTCCCGACCGGAGATACCTCTGCATCTGGGTCGCTGAATACCAATTGACCGACAACAGTACCGATTGGTGTATTCTCAGCTACTTCGAAGCTCTGATTCGGCTCAATTGTAGGAGATGCATCATAAATATTAACTGAGAAGCTTGCAGATAATTCATGCTCACCATCTGTTGCATGCAGTGTAACATCACCGCTGAATACGCTGCTCGCAATACCACTCAACACACCGTCTGAAAATCTCAGGCCCGGGATCTGAGGCTCCATTGACAGGGTAACTTCTTCACTGTCCAAATCGGTAACTTTGTCATTAAAGTCAACTTCAACAGCCTGACCCAGCATCACTTCAAGGTTTTCAAGTTCTCCGATCACGGGCATGTCATTCACGCCTTCAACGGTAAGCTCAACTGTTACCTCTTGAGTTGACTCAGCTTTTTCAGTAGTACCTGTGAACTTGAAGGAATCTTCTCCGGTAAAATCAGCATCAGGCTTGTAGGTTACCATGTCAAACTTATCCGGCGCGATAACAGCGCCAACAGCCAGCAGCTCTTCTCCCAGCATCAAATCACCTGACTCTGGTAGCGATGCTATTTCGACCGAAACAAAAGCGTTCATGAATCTGTCTGCGAACGCAGACGCAACATTCACTGAAGAGTCTTCGTCCAGTGTAAACTCATAATGCTCATCGGTAGCTGAAGCCACTTTATACGCACTGCGACCATGAGTAAACGCGAAGACCTCGTTGCCGTGGAATGTTACTTTAGCGACGTTGGTATTTGCCAGGCCTGAACCATCAGCAAACCAGTTTTCACCACCATCTATTGAAACAAACACACCTAAGTCGGTGCCAATAATAATGCGTTGCGCATTATTAGGGTCAACCGCGACAGATGTTGCAGGCACATTTGGAATGTCTTTATCAATAGCTTTCCAGCTCTTACCACCGTCAATGGTTTTCCATACATGTGGCTGATCAAAAGTCGACACAGTTGCGTAAGCAATTTTGTCATCTGTTGGGTCAAATGCTATTGCACTAATAGTTGCGCGAACATCTTCATCACCGATTTTGAAGCTATTCCAAGGTGTTGATGCATCTGCTTCACCCGCATTATAATTAATATAGATGTAACCTTCTCGGGTCCCTGCCGCAACTATGTTTTCGTCTTGCGGCGCAATGCCGATAGCATAAACGGAGCTGTCTAATACCGGGCTACCTGCCATCCAGTTTTCAGCTTGGTCTGTCGTACGCCACAGCTGGCTTCCGCCTATCCATAATACCTGAGGATTGGATGGTGCCATTTCGAATCGAGTAATGAACGGGAAGCCATTATCGCCGCTGATGCCGTTCGTGGCATCCGCGAAAGTTTGACCGCCATCTAGCGACTTTTGAATTGACAGGCCTGTAAACTCAGAGAACAGAATATTTGGGTTGGTTGGGTCAACAGCAGTCCAACCACCATCACCACCGGAAATTTCACGCCAATCGTTAAATCCGCCGTCTTCACCAAGCAAAGTACCATTATCCTGTGTACCACCAAAATAAGCCGTACCATCAGGCATAACTGTACCATGGTAGAATTGCGTTACTGCATACCCATTATTAAGTGTTTGCCAATTCACTTTTCCTTTAGGATCGTTGGACGCACCACAGACTTGTTGAAGATCTAAGCGCTCATCAAGCGCGTTGTCCGTTCTTTGGATACCACCATCGTTACCAACGAACATGGTCGTGTTGTTCACACCATCATATGCAGGGTGGAAAACAATGGTATGTTGGTCTGCATGAGCATACAGCTCATGATCCATATCAAACCACCAGATACTGGTCGGTACGAAGGTCTTACCGCCGTCATCTGAACGGAATGTATCAATACCACCCGTCCACACAACGTCAGGGTTTACTGGGTCAACGGCAATAATGCTGTCATACCAGCCCTGATTAAAGAATTGAGGCTCAGGTCCATACCCACACTGAGGGAATAACCCGTACACAGTGTTACTAAGTAGTAATCGGCTAAAATCATCCGCCGTGTCTCGAGTGACAGTCGCGGTCCAGGTAGCCCCCATGTCTTCTGACTTATAAACCGCTTCCATACCGTGGTCATCGATATTCGCCAGCAGCGCATACATGATGTTGCTGTCAGACGGTGCTACTGCAATCGTCGAGCGGCCTTGGGTTTCAAGTTCCAGTACTGCCGCCCAGGTATCACCACCATCGGCGCTTCGGTGCATACCACCTGTATCAAAAGAACCGCAAGCGGTGACCAGTACATCATGATCGCCACCATCAACTACGGCCAGATCAGTACAACCAACAGCCGCCTCCTCTTTTACGAATACAGTTTCCCAACTGGTGCCATTGTCTTTTGAGCGCTGAACCCCCCCGCGGGTGGCCGCATAAAGTGTCGACGGGTCGTTCTTACCAAATACGATTTTATTCGTGTAGTGGAATAGCTCATTACCAGCAGTCGCTTCCAGTTGCGTCCAGGTCACCCCGCCATCTGTTGACTTAAAGATCCCATCACCGCGTAACGCATCTGCATTAAAAAAGCCTTCACCCGTACCTGCGTAGATAGTATTAGGGTCGTTTGGAGCAAAAGTCAGGGTTGTTACTGCCAGGTTTGTTGCTAGATCACTCAATGGATGCCAAGATTTGCCCGCATCAGTTGTTTTCCAGACACCACCAGCAACACCAGCGGTATACATAATATCGTGTTCAGTTGGATGAATAATTAAAGCTCTGGTACGGCCACCTATGTTACCTGGGCCAAGCTCTTCCCATTGACCGAGTTCACGATGTACCCCATCTGGAGAGTTAAGCTGCGGCACATAATCAAAAACAATCTTATTATCAGCCAGTGAGTAGCGGCGCATATTCTTTATGTGAGCCAGAGCCTGTGAGTACTTTTCAGTCGGTATTGTCTCTACGCCTTTGGGTAGACGCTGCGAAATATAAAACTCTTGTGCTTCTTTCGGCTTGTCATAACGTTTCGGTGAATTGGCTTTTTTCTCAGCTTTTGCCGCCAGATAATCAGCCTTTTGCTCATACGGCGTATGTTGCGTATGTTGATAAGTCAAATAACTGGCACCGCCCAGCGCTATTGCTACAGCCAGGCTAACAGGATGTAAGAGTTTCATATTTTTCCCTTCAGTTTATTTATCGTTTTAATTAAATATCAGCAAACCGAAACATCAGTTTACTTTTGAAGCGTTCACACCAAAAAACATCAATAAAGTTAAGCACAAATACAGAAAGTTACAAACAATGTCATTTCACCGCATTTGCTTTAACCTTATTAGCAATTAAAGGTACATTAGAAATGTCACAATAACAGAATTTCATCAAATATGAATGAGTTCTTAACGAGTAAGAACAACAAATTTAGGGTTTGCAGTACATGATCCAGTGTTTACTATTATCCACTATCGCGGCGCAAGGCAGCGCTATCGAGACAATTGAGGTAATTGGCGGAAAAAATTTACTTGCCTCAGAGTCATTTACAAACGTTAACATTGCACATATTGGCAAGGAAGATTTGCATGGTGCTAACAACACTATTGCAGATTGGATAATACAGGTCCCAGGTGTTGCGCTCACTGGTCAGGGGGGCTTATATCAGAGTTATAGTATACGAGGCCTCAGCCGCTGGCGTGTCAGGACAGAAGTGAACGGCATTGTTTTACTCACAGACAGACGTGCTGGCAACTCAGCCTCATTTATTGACCCCGGTTTACTGCAACTTGCCAGTGTCCAAAAAGGCCCTGCCGCTATGCTCTATGGTTCAGAAGCAATAGGAGGCGTTATTTCCATGAATTCAGTTCAGGGGGAGCAAGATACACTAGAGCTGGGCTATGAAGACACAGGAAATGGTCGTCGTTTCCTTGCTGTTACAGGCGAAGAGCACTACAACCTGGCGTTTGCATACAGGAAGAAAGAAACAAGCTACGCGCCAAACGGCGATGAGTTAAACAATGGATTTGAGCAATTTTCCTCTAGTTTACGCTATCAACACACGCTCACCAATGGCATCGAACTGAACATGTCATGGCTCCCCTCCATCAGTAAAGACGTTGGAAAAAATAGTGTCACTTTTCCTGACAGCCAGATAGCGGTTTACCCAGAAGACATGCACAGTCTCGCACAGCTGTCTTTGAACTCTGAGCAGTGGTTTGTCAATGTGTTTCATCATTATCAGAATTGGGATAGTGACGTCACACGTGTTGGTAAACGACACAACTTAACCCAATACCAATCCCACACTTTAGGAACTAATCTGTATCACGAATACGACTGGCAGGGCCTTCCTTTGCGCGCAGGCTTGGACTGGACTGCAAGGCGTGGTGTATCCGTCACAGATCAAGAATTAAACCTGAAAGTCGCCAGCGACCCAGCGAGCAGTACTTTGCTCGATGGCACACAGGACAACATCGCGGCCTTTATTAACGGTATATGGGAAGACGAGGGTTGGAGAGTCGATTTTGGCGCGCGCTTTGATCATTTCCGTGCGAGTAATTTTGGCATCAACAAATCTGACAATCATATCAGCCACAGCCTTGGGGTCACCAAACAATGGCAATCTCATAGCCTGTCCTTAAACTATGCCAGTGCGTTCCGATTCCCTGCACTTACAGAGCTATACTTCAATGGCGTTACACCAAGAGGAAACACGCTGGGTAATGTGGAACTGGAGCCAGAGACAAGCCAGGGACTTGAACTGACTTACCACCTTGTAAAAGACAATATAGATACCACAGTTAACTTGTTTCATACCCAGCTGGATAACTATATCGAAAGAGTTAAACTGGAGTCTGGGGACAGGACCTATCAAAATCTGGACCAAGCAACAATTTCAGGTGCAGAGGTTGCCACTAATATAGAAATCAGTAAGGCGCTGTCTTACACGTTTGGGTACACGCATCAGCAAGGAAAAAGCAAGTCGGGTGATTACCTTGCTGACATTTCACCCAGCAAACTGAGCCTGTCTGGTCGATATGCCGGGCAATCCTTTGAGTTTGCACCCGCTATTCATTATCAATTGGCAAAACAAAACGTTGGCTCTGGTGAAGCAGTATTGGAGCGTAGTCTTGTTGCAGACCTGAATATGAGTTGGTATGTCGATGAAAGCTGGACACTCAGAGCGGGTGTGTTGAACCTATTCAACCGACTACATCGCACCACAGCAGACGAAGATGCCCCCTACCATACCGAGCGCACCATAAAGCTTGATATTAGCTGGCAAATTTAGCGAAGTTACCCTGGGGCTCACCACTTACAGACCCCCAGGGCAACAAAGAAGTTTTAGAAGTTACTTACCAAACAGCAGCTCCCAAAAACCCGGTGGCTCATGTAATTTGTGATAGTGCTTGCGCAATACATCGACTTCTTTTAATAAACCCTTTGCCTGTTGAATTTGCTCTTGAGCCAATAAATTCTTAGCTTGCTCTATTACGCTTGTGACTTTCTCAAGGCCCTGTATAGACTCAGCTTTAACATCCGCTTTAAAACTATGTTGTTTACTGTCCTTTAATAAAGACAGCATAGTATCCAGATGTCTATTAATCTCGTACGCTTCTGTGGCCTCCATAGCTTGCTTGTATGCGTGCCCCATATTTTTCATAGTCTGATTTAAATCCTGGCTCTGTGATGAAATAGCTGACTGGACAAAAAACAGCGAAAAAAGAATAATTACCAAGCGTCTCATTTTCCCCCCTTATTTAAGAATGGGCTAGTATATAAGTAAAAACGTGGCAAACAAACTAACGTCTTCATATTGAGAGGTGCAATGAAACGATTACTTATCCAGGTCGTCACACTGTTTTTTGTTGCATCAACCAGTTACGCCCAACCAATCACAGTCACCTTTATCAATCCAGGCCATAAACAAAATAACCCTACAGGTGCATTTTGGCACAATGTGTCTAAGGTCATGGACGCCGCAGCTGAAGACCTTGATATCCAGCTCACGACGCTATACGCAGAAAGAAATCATATCGTCATGAAGAAGCTTGCTCAACAAGCACTTGTTTCCAATTCAGATTATTTGGTATTGGTTGACGAAAAAGGGGTGATTACCGACGCATTGCTCACAGCAGCAGGCGAACATAAACGGGTCACCTTCCTACTCAATAGCCCCGACAAACTTGCGCTGAAGCGTCTTGCAGCTAAAGGGGTTGGCGTAATAGGGTCCGTCACACCGGATAACTACCAGGCAGGCAGAATGCTTGCAAAACTACTCCATCAGTCCTTACCTGATGAATTACAAAAAACAGGCGAGCGCAATACAATGCTAGCGCTGCTCGGAGATGTCGCTACCAATGCAGCAATTGAACGTGAACAAGGTTTGCTTGCCTATACAAACAGAAACTATGGCGTCAATCTGGTTGATCGGGTAGATGCACAATGGTCAGAAAAAAATGCATACGAATTGGCGACGGGACTGCTGCAACGATTTCCGGATACAAAGCTGATCTGGTGCGCTAATGATGCCATTGCTCGGGGCGCTGCACAGGCAGCGACTGAACTTAATATAAGAGACCAAGTACATATTGGTGGTATTAACTGGGATGAAGGACACGAAAAGGCTATTGATGTATCACTGGGCGGTCACGTTCTGTTAGGCGGCTATTTGTTAACAGAGATTAGAAAATTCCATGATCGCAAGATTAGTGCAATCGGAGAACAAAAAATTGCTATTTTTCGACCCTACTCTGAAAATTTTAGACCATTGTACGACGCACTCCACGGCAGTGGTTTGCGTCACATAGACTTCAAGCAATTTACGACTGGCGGCCAAAGTTACAATATTAAGACACTGAATCAGCAAATAAAATTTTAATTTTTTTATTCTTTATATAAAAAATATATTACCACACAAGTTGCATATGCAACAAATTTCTATCCACAGATCCGGCCTCAAGAGTATAAAATTTCCCCACGGAAATATTCCTATTTTTTTCATTATTGACAGCGCTAGCATTCCCTGTTTTAGTTATAAGAGTTAACAACATGTAATAAAGGTAAAATCATGAAAACCAAAGTTCTAACAGGCGTAAAATACTCACTGCTGGCCTTAGGTGTCACTGCGGCACTTGGCACAGCGCAGGCTGCTGAAACACAGCGTGTCATCGTTACAGTCAAAGACTCAGCTGTTGCCAATACACTTCCCATGCGTGTATCAGGTGCAGAACTGTCTCAGTTTAAAGCACAAGGTCTGGCCAACATTGCCTCACAGGCCAATATTGAAGCGATAGAGACTTTGCCAAGTGTCAATGCTGTTGTTATGGAATTAACTCCAGAGCAATTGGCAGATCTGGAAGCAAGCGGAAACATCGCATCTGTAGAGGTGGATCCTAAGCGCTTTTTGCCTGAAGTGAGCAGCCAATCTGTCGTTCCTTACGCAGAGTCAGTCCCTTATGGCATCACCATGGTTCAGGCAAATCAGGTTAGTGACAGCAGTGCCGGAAACAAAAAAGTCTGTATCATGGATACTGGTTATACTCGTGGCCACCCTGACCTGCCAAACACAGGTGTAACTGGCAACGACGGCCATGGCTCTTATGACACCGGCAACTGGTACCAGGATGGCAATGGCCACGGTACACACGTTGCAGGTACGATTGCAGCCCTGGGTGGCAATGGTCAGGGTGTCGTCGGTGTGAATCCGTCGGGCCAACTTGGTTTACATATTGTCAAGGTCTTCAATGACCAAGGTCGCTGGGCTTACGGTTCTGACCTAATCAAGGCGATTGAGCAATGTGAAGCGGCTGGCGCAAACGTAACCAGCATGAGCTTAGGAGGCAGCGGCAGCTCAACAGCAGAACGCAATGCTTTCGCCCAAAGTGCACAGCGTGGCATGCTACACATCGCTGCAGCAGGCAACGGCTCCAATAGCTCATTCAGCTACCCGGCTTCTTATGACGCAGTTGTCTCTGTTGCTGCTGTAGACAGCTCTGAAAGAGTTGCCTCGTTTTCACAGTACAATAGCCAAGTAGAAATTGCTGGCCCGGGTGTAAATGTTAATTCAACCTGGAATAACAATGGCTATAAGAGCATCAGTGGTACATCAATGGCAACACCTCACGTCTCGGGTGTAGCAGCGCTGGTATGGAGCAACTTCCCTAGCTGTAGTGCTGATCAGATCCGCTCAGCGTTGAATGCAACAGCGAAGGACAAAGGTGCTGCTGGACGCGATAACTATTATGGTCACGGTATCGTACAGGCAAAAGCTGCTTATGATTATCTGACAAATGGTAACTGTAGTGGTCCTGGCCTTATCGCTGACTTCTCAGCAACACCAAACGGCCTGAGTGTACAGTTCAGCAACAAATCGAGCGCGGGCTCTTATAGCTGGAGCTTTGGTGATGGTAACTCTAGCTCTCAAACCAGCCCCAACCACACTTACGCGCAGGCCGGTACTTATAACGTTACTCTGACAGTGACTGGTACAAATAACAAAACTGCGACTAAGAGTCTGAGCGTTACTGTCACCGATGGTGGCAATGGTGGAGGCTGCAGTGGTGTTGAAGCTTGGAATTCAGGCACCTACTACAACACAGGCGATAAAGTGTCTTACAAAGGCTTTGAGTATCAGGCTACCTGGTGGTCACTGGGCGCTCGTCCTGACATCTTCAGCAATGTATGGCGCAAAGGCGCACAATGTAAGTAATTAAAACAAAGGCAGCGCTCAAGGATGAGGTTGTCGCTCCGGAGCAGGCACTTAGCTTGCTCCTTTAATATAAGGAAAAGGTCCCTGCCAGGATAACAAAAATGCTGAACCACTGGTGTCGCTTTAACGTTTCTTTGTAGAAATAAACACCAAGGATTGCTGCACTGATAATGCCGATTGCACGTTTAATTGCTTCCATAACCCCGGGCTGCAATTGTTGTAAAGCGATGAGCTGACCTAACACAGCAAATGAAAACACGAATGCCGCACACCCCCACTGCCATTTGAATTTAAAAATTGATTTAACGGGTAACTCAGGTCTAAAAATAATACTGTTTATCAGTACCACAGACAAAGTCAGAAAAATCAGATGAAAACTGACACTGCCAAACTCAAGTGCCTGTTTATCAAACACAATGCACATTCCCCAGCACAAAGCAGTGACGAGCATGTACCCAGTGCCCTGCTCTGTCATTGACAACCTGCCACCTTGCAATATGAAAGATGCCAACGTAATAGCCCCCAAGGCCAAGACCTCAGATTCACCCAACGGCTCACTTAACCAGACCCAGGCAAAAGCCCCTGACACCACAGGTGTAATAGACAATAAGGGAAGCATAACGGCAATTTTACCCACTGCTAAGCCGCGAATAAAGCACACACTTCCCAGTGCAGCGAGCAAACCGCTAACGGATCCTGGTATAAAGTACGCGACGGCAGGCAAAGGAGCTTCTAACCAGGCCCAGTAAATCAAGTAGCCTGGCAACACCAGCAAGCTAAACATAACAGACATTAACGGAGCACTAAATTGCTGCGCCAATTGCTTACGCAAAAAATCAAAACACGCCCAGCACAGAGCACTAAACAAGGCTATCAGCATTACTCTTCTCTAAGTTGTGCAAGACAAAGCTCAGTCTGGAGGAGCATATAAGATGTCAGTTTTTCATGATCAGGTTTCCAGCCGAGTAAAAACCGATGAAAATCAGCCCATACAAATGTCCATAGTTTACGCCAGCTTTTTTCCAGATCATTAAACAGCTCTAAAGGCCAACTCGGAGCTAATGCCTCTGATAGATGTTCAAAGTACAGATTAAGATAATGCTCAGCATGTAACTCTAAATCACGTCCACAATATAAACTGGTTAGTAACAACATTACATCAGCAACCCCAATACCCTGACCAATATGCTGGAAATCGTAGCCCAACGCCTGGTTTCGAGAAAAAGCGAAATTTGCCAATTTAGCATCGCCATGAATTAAGGTTTGATATGGGCAGTCCCGCAACCTTTGGTCAATCTGATTCGCACTACTTTTTAGTAAACCCGGCATCATGCGTTCATATTCGTCTGGACGTGTACCCAAATGCCAATAGTTTCCACGCCCATATACCTTTGGCGCGCAAGAACTGACAAGCCCAATTGCGTGAAAACGCGCAAGCCATGCCACCATTTGAGTAACGTGCGTTGGTTCTGCTTTGCTAACGTTGCGATAACCCTGAGTTTCAAAGTCAGTGAACACAAAGACAAAAGCCTCATCGCGATTTGCAAAGGCTTTTGCCTCTGGCAATGCACATTCAATAGCATAACTGTGCGCTGTATCTCGATAAAACATCAGTTCCTTTTCGTAGGAACGATGTTTACGATTCAGTGAATGTTCGCTTTGGGTAATATGTCTATGATCGAGCTGTGCTGGCACAGAAGCCACTTTTGCAACAAGCATGTCTCCTTGATAAGAGAACTTATAAATATGACCACATCCACTCCACAGCGCCTTGCTGTGCTGTGAATCTGGCAACATGGTCATGACATGCGATACAAGTGTTGAAACTGACATAACAATCCCTGAGTTTTAAGTTTATGTTGACGATAGCATACTGAAGCTGTGTGTATCACACAGTGTAACACGTCAGAAAATACTTTAAGGATAGCGATGGCACTCACGTACGAAAAAGCCCCGTGTCAACGGGGCTTTTTAGAGTATTGTTATTATACTGCCTATTGATTCACAGCAGATTTGACAGTGCCTGACCCTGCCTGTTCGTCCAGCAGGTTAAGATCAAAGTCAAACTCATCAACACGAATTGCTTTTTCACGTTTGCGGTTGTAGTCGATCAACTGTGCGTACTCGGTCTCAGTAATGACCTTAGCAATCAGCGCATTATCCAGAGTTTCGTAGAAGCGTACGCCCGCTTTGATCTCGCGCTTTTTCAACGCTTTCTTCACTTTGCTCAGTAGATCCAGACATGCAATTTTGGCTTTGTATGCCTGCTCGTTGATGTCATGACCATCGCCGGCTTGTGGTTTAACCAGGTGAGTCAACTGGGCTTTAAACGCAGTGTCCAACTGTGCCGCTGTAGCCAGCTCACGCACCATGTCATCGTTGATCTGCGGCATTGAGTGGCTAAACTGCATTGTTAATACTCGCATAAACTTACGTGTACCTGGTGCCGGGAAGTTATCTAGGAACTTATGTAGTGCCTGCTCAGCTTCAACCAGTGCATAGCGTGTTGCATAGTGGAAGTAAGGCGCAGCCGCTTCACGGTCTGTAACAGCCACTTTTTGCTCGTAGTACTTAATAGAGGCCATCGCGGCGTACAGGTAACTCATTACGTCGCCCAAACGTGCGGACAACATTTCTGCTTGTTTTAACTTTCCACCCAAAACAAGCAATGAAAAATCTGCAAACACAGCCAATTTCGCTGACAAACGCTGTGCGGCTTTTTCGTATTGCTGTACCTCTGGCAAACTTGATTTACTACCCGCAGTGAAAGGCAGTAGACCCAACTTGAATGCACGGAAACTATTAGCAACGCTGTAACCAACCGTTTTGCGTAAAATCTTGTTAAAGGTTTTATCGGCGTCAGCTTCTTCGCTGTGAATTGCTTCAACCATTGACTGCAAGTATGGGTGACAGCGCATTACACCCTGGCCAAATATCATCAGGTTGCGGGTAAGGATATTCGCACCTTCTACCGTAATTGCAATTGGTTGAGCCACATATCCACTGGCAAGTGTATTTTGTGGACCATTCTGAATGGCTTTACCCGCCAGGATATCCATTGCAGAATCCAGCACATCTCGACCAGTTTCGGTCATGTGATACTTCGCTATCGCCGTTACGACTGAGGGTTTAAGACCCATGCCCAAACCTTCTGTGGTCAGCACACGCATGGCTTCTTGCAAATAGGTTTTGCCCGCGATGTCAGCCAGCTTTTCCTGGATGCCTTCGAACTGGCCGATTGCCAATCCGAACTGTTCACGGACAGCCGCGTACTCAGACGCTGACTTAAGCGCTACCTGACTGGTGGACACGCCCAGTGCAGGCAGTGAAATGCCACGACCCGCACCGAGACAGCTAACCAGCATCTGCCAGCCACGGCCGATATTATTCTGGCCTCCAATGATGAATTCCATCGGAATGAACACTTTCTCACCACGCGTCGTACCATTATAGAAACGAATGCCCATTGGGTCATGGCGATTCCCAAGCTCAACACCCGGGTGCGATTTAGGGATAAGCGCACAAGTAATGCCCAGAGACTCTTTGCCCCCTAACAAACCTTGCGGATCAAAAACTTTGAAAGCCAGACCCAGTACTGTGGCGATCGGTGCCAGAGTGATATAGCGCTTGTCCCAGGTGACTTCCAGGCCTAGGACCTCTTCGCCATTATATTCGCCTTTAGTTACGATCCCTTGATCTGGAATACCCCCTGCATCTGAGCCTGCTTCAGGGCTGGTTAACGCGAAACAAGGGATATCTGTTCCGTTAGCTAAACGTGGCAAGTAGTGTGCCTGTTGCTCTTTGGTGCCATAATGCATTAACAGCTCACCGGGACCCAATGAATTAGGTACCATTACAGTCACAGCCACTGCAGATGACTTGGTAGCAATCGTGCCAACTATGGTTGAATTTGCATAAGGGCTAAACTCTCTGCCGCCATACTCTTTAGGGATAATAAGAGAGAAAAAGCGCTCTTTTTTCAAGAATTCGAGAATGTGATCAGGCAAGTGTTTTTCGTTCTGGATCACAGAATCATCGATCATCGCCATCAATTCTTGTACTGGGCCGTCCAGGAACGCTTGTTCTTCGCTGTTTAATTTGGCTTCTGGTACCGCACGCAATGCGTCAAAGTCTGGTTTGCCGCGATAGATTGAGCCTTCGAGCCAGACATCTCCCGCATCAAGCGCTTCTTGCTCGGTAACTGAAATGCTAGGCAATATTTTTCTTAGTTGTGTTCTTAAACTCATAATAAACTCATCCGACCAGATTGATATAGTTACATTACGGCACAAAATTCCGTTTAGATCAATTACTCTACGCTACTTTTTAACGGGTTTTTTACTGAAAGGTCTGAGTTGTTTAAAAAATTTCTAAATAATTAATAGCTTACAGGTGTTCGCTGAATTGATTTTTTTGAGTGATTTTCATACTAAAAAAGTGTCGAAGAGAAAACTTTCGCTGCCCGCCGTTGCACGGGCACGGATTGGATAAACAACAGAAGCGCTAAAAATCAGCAACCTGAGCTGAACACAGTGCTTTAATCGTATCAGGATTGAGCGCTAACTCCAGACCTCGTCGACCACCGCTAACATAGATGACCTCATAATCAAGTGCGGAACTGTGCAGCATCACGGGTAAGCGTTTTTTGTGTGCAAACGGGCTGATCCCGCCTAATTGATAACCCGTTGCATTTTCTGCCTGCTGCTGCGTTGCAAGCTGCGCCTTTTTACCCTTGCAGCCCTTAGCAAAAGCTTTTAAATCAACCAGTTGTGTAGAGGGCGTAACGGCAACAACGAGTCGGCCATCAACACTGATAACCAGAGTTTTAAACACTTGTTGCGGTGCCAAAGCCAACGCCTCTGTCGCCTCCTGAGCAAAATCTGTGATGCCCGGGTCGTGGTCAAATTTAAGTATGTTGAAGTCTGCTTTGTGCTTATTGAGTAGTTGGATAGCGGGTGTCATGCCTTATCGTCCTGTACCTGGCTGTCTTAAAAAATTCAATGGGGTGTCATAGAGAATAACCCCAATTTAGGGTAGACAAAACGTCAAACTAGACTAAAGTCTAATTACCTCTACACGCACAGTATTATTGCGCCGGGGAGTCGTTATGAGCAAGCACCTTGTTCGTATCGCAGCCGTTTGTGCGGTTAGCTACGTGGCATTATCTTTTTTGACTAATGAGTATTACTTTTGGGAAAGCAGTGTGGCCTGTACGTCCAAGTGCAAACGATTGGGCTGTACCGATGGACTTCTTTTAACAGGGCACAGTCGAACGGTGCTGGCATGTAAATGCACTGGAGATATGGATTATCTCATGCTTTTAAACTGAGAGAAAACGGCGCAATTAAGCGCCGTTTGTTTTTCGAGCGTTTGACACTGTAAACGAAAAAGATCGTTTTACTTGGTCAGATCATCAAAGAATTTCTTTACGCCATCAAAGAAACCCTGCGCTTTTGGACGGTTTTTGCCTGCGTCGCTGCCCATGCTCTCTTCCAGCTCTTTCAGTAGCTCTTTCTGTCTGTCGTTCAGATTAACCGGTGTTTCGATTACGACTTTACAGATCAAGTCACCAACAGCACCGCTGCGCACAGATTTCACGCCTTTACCGCGCATCCTGAACATTTTGCCAGTCTGGCTCTCAGAAGGCACTTTTAGATTCGCGCGACCATCCAGTGTCGGTACTTCAATTTCCCCGCCTAATGCGGCTGTGGTGTAGCTGATAGGCACTTCGCAGTACAGGTTATTACCATCACGGACAAAAATCGGGTGCTCTCTCACGCTCACCTGAACATACAGGTCACCAGCTGGTGCACCGTGCATACCCGCTTCGCCCTCTCCTGACAATCTGATACGGTCACCTGTATCAACACCAGCAGGTATTTTAACAGACAGGGTTTTGGTCTTCTCAACGCGACCCTGACCATGGCAACTATCACAGGGGTCAGAAATAACCTGGCCACTACCCTGACAGGTAGGACAGGTTTGTTGCACCGCAAAGAACCCCTGACGCATTTGCACCTGGCCTGCACCGTGACAGGTAGAACAGGTCTTAGGCTTAGATCCAGACTTTGCACCGCTGCCATCACAGGGCTTACAGGATACCCAGGTTGGAACCTGGATCTCGACTTCTTTGCCTCGTACCGCATCTTCCAGGCTCAGATCCAGGCTGTAGCGCAAGTCTGCTCCGCGCTGTTGGCGTGACTGACGTCTACCGCCTCCAAAAATATCACCGAATACGTCCCCGAAAATGTCACCAAAATCAGCACCGCCGCCAAATCCACCATGGCCTGCACCACCGTTTTGTTCAAAGGCAGCATGGCCGTATTGATCATACATCTGGCGTTTTTGACTATCAGTTAAGACTTCATAGGCTTCTTTTACTTCCTTAAACTTTGCTTCCAGCTCAGCATCGCCCGCCGTTCTGTCTGGGTGATACTTCATTGCAAGGCGTTTATAGGCCTTTTTAATCTCACGTTCACCGGCGTCTTTTGATACCCCAAGAACGTCGTAATAGTCTTGTTTTGACATAGTTCTCACACATCTTACTGAGCGATCAGCCACTATGATGATCGCCTGGCGAATAGGTGTTTAATTGTGCCACAGATGAGGCTTACTGCCTCTGTTCGTCCACTTATCCGCTCTAATTTAAATACGTCAGAGCCTGCTTACCTTTGCCATTCGCTAGAACTTGAAGGATAAACAGGCCCTGTATAGCACTCCAGGCTAGGCCTGCGTGCGCTTACAAGTCAACAATTACTTGTCGTCTTTTACTTCTTCAAACTCAGCATCTACTACATCGTCGTCAGCTTTGTTTGCTTGCTGTGCACCTGCGTCACCGCCAGCTTGTTGTTGCGCTTGAGCCTTAGCCTGAGCAATTTCCATTAGCTTCTGAGATTTTTCTGCAAGTGCCTGGGTCTTAGCATCAATTTCTTCTTTGCTTTCGCCTTTAATCGCTGTTTCCAGCTCAGACAGTGCCGCTTCGATTGCTGTTTTGTCGTCAGCAGGCAGGTCGTCGCCGGCTTCTTCAATCTGCTTGCGAGTTGCGTGAACCAAAGCATCAGCCTGGTTACGAGCGCCTACCAGCTCTTCGAACTTTTTATCTTCCTCAGCATTCGCTTCAGCATCACGAACCATGTTTTCAATTTCATCGTCGCTCAGACCTGAAGATGCCTGAATCGTGATCTTCTGTTCTTTACCTGTGTCTTTGTCTTTCGCAGATACATGTAAGATACCATCCGCATCAACGTCAAACGTTACTTCGATTTGCGGTACACCGCGCTGTGCAGGACGAATACCTTCCAGGTTGAATTGGCCAAGAGACTTATTGTCGCTTGAACGTTTACGCTCACCTTGCAGTACATGGATAGTTACCGCCGACTGATTGTCTTCTGCTGTTGAGAAAGTTTGCGACTTCTTGGTAGGGATAGTCGTGTTTTTCTCAATCAGCGCAGTCATCACTTGACCCATAGTCTCAATACCCAGAGACAGAGGACAAACGTCTAGCAGTAGTACGTCTTTTACGTCACCAGCCAGCACACCACCTTGAACCGCAGCACCTACTGCTACCGCTTCATCAGGGTTAACGTCTTTACGTGGCTCTTTACCAAAGAACTCAGCAACTTTCTTCTGTACCAGAGGCATACGTGTTTGACCACCGACCAGGATGATGTCATTTACGTCGCTTACAGACAGATCTGCATCAGCCAGTGCACGCTTTAGCGGCTCGATAGACTGTGCAACCAGGTCTTCAACCAGAGACTCAAGTTTTGCACGCGTCAACTTCACGTTCATGTGCTTAGGACCGGTTGCGTCAGCAGTAACATAAGGCAGGTTCACCTCAGTTTGCTGTGCAGATGAAAGCTCGATTTTCGCTTTTTCAGCTGCTTCTTTCACACGCTGCATTGCCAGCGGATCGGTCTTCAGGTCAATGCCCTGATCTTTCTTGAATTCAGCAACCAGGTAGTTGATTACGCGGTTATCGAAATCTTCACCACCTAAGTGCGTGTCACCGTTAGTCGCAAGTACTTCGAATGTGTGCTCACCTTCAACTTCATCAATCTCGATGATTGAGATATCGAATGTACCACCACCTAAGTCATATACTGCAACAACGTTGTCGCCTTGTTTTTTGTCCATACCGTAGGCAAGTGCCGCAGCTGTTGGTTCGTTGATGATACGTTTTACATCAAGACCAGCAATACGACCGGCATCTTTTGTCGCCTGACGCTGTGAATCGTTGAAGTAAGCAGGAACAGTGATTACTGCTTCTGTAACTTCTTCGCCCAGGAAATCCTCGGCAGTCTTTTTCATTTTCTTCAGGACTTCAGCAGAAATCTGAGGTGCTGCACGCTTTTCGCCACGTACTTCAACCCAGGCATCGCCATTGTCTGCTTTAACAATCTTAAATGGCATGATGCCGATGTCGCGCTGTACTTCTTCGTCTTCAAAACGACGACCGATCAAACGCTTGATTGCGTACAGTGTGTTCTGAGGGTTAGTCACAGCCTGACGTTTTGCCGGTTGACCTACTAGCGTTTCGCCCTCTTCGGTAAATGCAATAACCGATGGCGTTGTACGATCCCCTTCAGCGTTTTCGATAACGCGTGTCTTATCACCATCAAGTACCGCTACACAAGAGTTAGTAGTACCTAAATCGATTCCAATAATTTTACCCATGTGAATCTTCTCCGACTTCAAAAATTCGTTGTTCTGTTAGATGACTTGATAAATAGGGGCGGCAATTTGTAATTCAAGCGTCACAACAAAAAAAAAGTGATTTTTTTTGAAATTTTTTCGTCATGGCGTTTTTTTCATCAAAAATTGGCTAAATTTGACATTTCCGCCCTGGTATGACCAGATAAAATATCAAAAACTAACTTAAAATAACTGTTATGACATTTGACGAACTCATTTCTTTACCCGCATTAAAAAATGCACAGGCCCGGCTTTCATTACCTGCTAGCTGGAGTCAGGGAAGAACCGTATTTGGCGGCCTCTCTGCTGCGCTAATGTTACAAAGCATGCTGCATCAACTAGGCGACCAAAACAGACGCCTGCTTTCTTTTAGCTGTAATTTCGTAGGCCCGCTTTTAAGCGAACAACCATTCGAGCTTAACACCCTCCTGTTGCGCTCAGGAAAGAGCGCCAGCCAGATGCAAACAACCATCACACAAAATAATCAGGTTTGCCTTGTCGCTCTTGCCAGTTTTGGTAAACCCCGCACTTCGTCGATCACGGTTCCTGCGGATGATGCCTTTTCATTAAGCGAGATTAACCCTAAACAAACGTTGCCTTATATAGAGGGTGTCATGCCCGCCTTTATCCAGCATATCGATCTTAACCTGCAACAAGGTGCATTACCATTCAGTGGTGCGGACTCTAGTGATATCGGTGGCTGGATGAAGTTTAAATCCCCTGCAGAGCCCCATCTTTCGGTTTTGCATTTACTGGCACTGGCTGACGCCTGGCCTCCCACATTGCTGCAACTGTGCAAGGGCCCAACACCAGCGAGCAGTATGTCCTGGTATATTGAGTTTCTTAATGATATTGAGCTACCAGGCTCAGAGTGGTTTGCCATGGAAGCTGTCACACACCAGGCTGAGCATGGTTACGCAATAGAGGATGCCAAGCTATTTTCGCAAGATGGTACGCTGCTAGCTTTAAGTAGACAAACCGTAGCAGTATTTGACAGTTGATAAAAACTACTAAGTCACTCACACTATATGCAGGAGTAAGTTAAAGTATTGGTTGAACAGTGATAGTCGCCTGCCAGCATTGTGATTATTTAGTGTCTATAAGTGATTTGGGCGAGCAGCAAAGAGCTGTTTGTCCACACTGCGGTAATGTGCTTGCCACGACCCAGCGAAACTATACTCAGTGGATAGCCGCTTTTAGCCTGTCATCAATTATATTTCTGCTACTAAGTTTGCAACCACACTTTATATCTTACGCTCAGCATGGACTCAAACAAACCATTAGTCTGATGGCCGCAATCATGCAACTGGCAGAGAATTACAGCGTATTCTTAGCCGCGTTGCTTAGCGTCAGTATCGTTATCTTACCACTCGCCGCCAGCGCTCTGATTCTGATGGTTCACACGCCAATCTGGCAAAAGCTCAATCCGCACAATGCTCGCGCAGTTGCGAAATTTATTATGACTCTGCGGCCGCTCAATCTGGCTGATATTTTTTTAGTCGCGGTGTTAATCAGTGCATTTAAACTGACCGCATTTGCAGAAATAGAAGTGGGTCTTGGCTTTTGGGCCTACATACTGTTTGTACTCTGCTTTATTGAGACCCTTTCTCTACTGAGCCAACATCAATTATGGCAGTTGCAGCAAGCCCATTTTACCCCAACGATAGAACACTGTGCAAAGCGGGCCAGCTCACAACAATTAAAGCAATGCCAGGTCTGCCAGCAGATCAGCCGCAATGAGCACTGTCCACGCTGTCTCGCTAAGTTGAGTTATCGAAAAAACAATTCGGTTTCCCGCAGTGCAGCCTGGATGCTGACCTCTTTGGTATTTTTAATCCCGGCTTTGTCTTTTCCAATCATGGACACCATCAATTTAGGTTTGCACACACCCGCTACAATATACGGTGGCGTTGAAGTATTGTGGCAAAACGGCTCATACCCTATCGCCATCGTAATTTTTATTGCCAGTATTTGCATTCCCCTGCTCAAAGCGGGCACGCTGTTTTATTTACTATACCGAGTAAAGCGTCCAGCCAACCCAAAAGTGACCGCGAAGTTCTACCGCGCCCTTGAAGCGGTTGGAAAATGGTCAATGATAGACGTTTTCGTCGTGATTCTCTTGGTTTCTCTCGTTCAGCTTGGTACTGTACTGAGCGTTGAGCCGCAGCCAGGCATCGTGTTTTTCACTGCCATGGTTATCTGCCAGATTTTTGCAGTGAACAATTTTGACCCTCGACTACTTTGGGACTCTTTGAATAAACATGAATAAAGAAGCATATATCGAGCCCAAACCCAGGCTTTCAGTCATCTGGATTGTGCCCTTATTGGCCATATTAATAACTGGCTGGATGCTCTATCAACATCAACAAAGTAAAGGCCATCAAATATACATTAAGATGAAAAATGCAGATGGCGTCATAGCGGGTAAAACAGAAGTAAGAGTCAGAAGCGTCAAAATTGGGGTTGTAGAATCTCTGCGCCTGCAAGTCGAGCAAAAAGCAGTTGTCGCGACCGTTAGAATTGACAAACATTACGATGGCTTGCTAACAGAAGATGCCAAATTCTGGATAGTAAAGCCCCGCATCGATCAATCTGGGATCAGCGGGCTTAACACACTGCTATCCGGCGTTTACATCGAATTATTACCTGGCGAGAGCAAACAACGCACTAGCCTTTATACGCTTCAGGATCAACCCGCCCTTATTTCCACTGATGTGGAAGGCTTGCGTTATCAACTCAGTTCTTCCAGTGGCGAAGTTTTGGATGTGGGTACTGGTATTTTTTTCCGCAACTATCATATCGGGCAGATTGAAAGGGCCGTATTTAATACTGATTCACTACAAATGGAATACGGTATTTTTATCGATTCTCCCTATGACAAACTCATTACCCACAATGCCATTTTTTGGATCAACTCTGGGGTTGAAATCTCATTGACAAGTGAAGGAATAAATCTGAACACTGGCTCTTTGGCAAAAATGATTAAGGGCGGTATATCCATCGACTATCCACCTGAGCAAGGAGGCGGAGAAATCGCCACTGAGGGCCGGGAGTTTAAATTACACCAAAATTTTGCGGTTGCACTGGAACGACGTTTCGACTTATTTGACCATTATCTGGTTGAATTTGAACAGTCGATCCGTGGTTTAAAACCTGGTGCACCTGTCGAGTATCGCGGCATGCGAGTCGGTACAGTGGAACAGGTACCTGCGAGGCTGGAACGAGATGGACTGCCACTTTACTTCCAGCAAGGCAACACATCCATACCCGTTTTAATAAAAATTGAATACGGACGCATCTATGAAGTGGATGCGAAAGCCAAACAATATTGGCAAGAAAATATAGAACAATGGGTTAAAAATGGCTTAAGAGCCTCACTAAAAAGTGGTAATATTTTAACAGGTGCGGTATATATAGAACTAGATTTTTACAATTCAACCCGTCCGACCAGCTTAGGAATGAATTACGCGTACCCGGTATTACCGAGCGTACCCAGTGGATTTACTGCTTTGTCAGAGCAAGTGATGGCCTTGTTGAACAAGCTCAACAAGTTACCTTTGGACAACTCGCTCATCGAGGCACAAAAAACAATGCAGGCGTTTACAGCATTAGCTGATGAAACGCAGACACTTGTAAACGGTTTCAACACAACGAAAGTATCAGAAAAAGTGGAAAAGAACTTAACACAGCTACAGGGAACACTGGCACAGCTTACGGCCAGCCTGAAACAATTTGAAAAAACGCTGAACAATTACCAAAAAGGTTCAGGTATGGTAGAACAATTGACAGATACCCTGCAAGAACTAGAAAGCTTAAGTAACTCGCTCAAACCAGTGTCAAAAGGACTCAACGAACAGCCCAACATGCTGCTATTCGACAAGGATAACTTGTCGGATCCTGAACCGCGGAAGCAGCAGTGATGAGAGGCGTCATCGCGCTATTTGTGGTACTGATGATGGGCTGCACCGGTTCGGCTCCTGCTCAGTATGACTATTACCGGTTTCACACCTCTCAAGTCGAAGTAAAGACTCATAAGAGTGAAAAACCCAGAGTCTATTTAGATCAGATTAATATAATCGGCGTTGCTGACCAACAGGCGCTTGTTCAATACACTGGTGAGCACACGGTTCATATCGCCAATTACCATTACTGGGCTGAGCATCCTAAATTATTGCTTACCAAAGAAACGCTACGCTATTTGAATGGTTTCGGTCTAGATCCGGTTTTATCAGTCAATGCCGGTGAATTCAAACAAGGTAAATATAGAGTCTTGATTGAAGTGTCAGACTTGGCCGGACATTTCCAGCATGGCGCACTATTGCGAGGCAGCTTGCATATCTACCACATGTCAGCAAACGGGGCTGATTTAGTGAGCGTACATCAGTTTAACTATACAACGCCCCTTGTTGAGGACGGGTTTAATGCACTGATTACTGCCCACCAAAACAACTGGCAACAACTGATGCAACATTTACTGTCTGAAATGGATTCCATCACGCGGTGAAGTTAATATCAGTGAAACTGGTTTACATATAAGTTGGTACTGTCCATGTCTGGTACCAGTTGAAATGTACCAACCAGTATAAAGCCCAACTTTTTCAGTAATTTATTGCTTGCGACATTCTCCGGTGCCGTAATCGCTCCTAATGCTCTGTATTTACCACAACCCCGCACAAACGTTAGCAGAGCCTCAGCGGCTTCACAAGCAAACCCTTTTCCACAGTATCTATCCAAAAATGCGTAACCCAGGTCAGGAAACTCAAGGTAAGGTCGCTGGTATAGCCCGCAAATTCCAATTGCAGTTCCATCGAGCAAGGTAACAATATAAGGGCTAGGCGCCGCCAAATCGTATGGTGTAAGAAAAGCACTTTCTATATATTTTTGCGCATCTTTCAGCGTTCTTATTTGTTTATCCGCAACATTATCGATAAAGCTCTGTTGGTTGAGCAGCTCATAGATCAACTCAGTATCGCAAAGACTGGCCCGACGCAGGATCAAGCGCTCAGTTTTAGTTAAGACTTCTGCCATACACAATACCCTTCAATATGCTAAGCGGGGCTAACGCCCCGCCAGATTAATAGTGACTTATTCGAATCGTACTTTTTTATAAAGCTCATCCATTGAGTTCACTTTCACTTCATTAGGCAAAGTTGCAAAAGGTTTATCGGCAAACTTCTTACCTCGGATCTGAATGTTCAATCTTGCAGCATCGCCATTGAGCATACTCTGTGCGAAATAAGATTTAAGATCTGCCAGCGTGACCTGTTGGGTCGCTGCGATTAGCTTGGCTCTCGAATCAAAGCTCAGATTGTTACGATACCAATCTATAAGGATTGGCTGAGATTCTTCGGCAAGATTCTTAGGCACTTCTGACAAAGAAAGTAACGCTGCACCTTTGAGTTGGTTAAAGGTGCCTTCGTCAAGCTCACTCAATGCGTGTGCATATTCCTGCCTGTAACGATCAAATCGAGCCTGCATGGCTTGCACATCTAGCACAGGTGTTTGAATATAAAATCCTAGCGCGGAGTATTCATCAATTCCCTGTGCAATCGCCCCGACGGCATAAGCCAACTGTTCTTCCGTTCGTAGCGAATTGAAAAGGTGGCTATTCAGGTGTGACTTTAGTATCAGTGCTGCGGCTTTTTGCGCATAACCTGGCGTGGGATGCACGAACATATCTACAATGGCAACATCTGCTGTGTCTGCATCCTGCTGCCAAACCAGAGCTTTACCGGCGTGCGGCTGCAGGAATTTAGCTCTCACATAATCATTGTGCTCTAAAGGCTTATTGAGGGTGCTCTTAACTTCCTGGACGACATTTGCCAAAAATGCCTTGTTGTAGTTGCCATAACCAAATATCCGCACAGTGTGATGATTCAGCAGTGTATTTTGCGCTTTGGCGAAAATGTCCCGAGTCATTCTTTCTGCAATATCAATCAGCACATCGTCGTCGAAGTTTCCAGAGCGAACCAAAGCTTGGTAACGACCAAATGCCTGATAATAAGGAAATTGTTTACTTTGATTTTCAATATTCCTGATAAATCTGTCAACAGCCTGTTCGAGCTGTTTTTGGCTAGGCTGCACCTTCAAACCATCCAGTGCCTGCGATAGCAAAACCCCTTGTTTATCGGTAAACCCAGATATAGTCAGTATTAATCCGCTATTTACACCAAGCCTGAGCCCCATGCCAGCAACGGATGCCTCGGTCAGTAACTTTGCTTTTTCAATCGAATATAAATCTGCCCACAAAGCGGCAGCTACCTGAACCTGTGCACTGTCTAACGTCTTTGGAGAATTAATATGAATCTGTAAGCGCCCTTTTGGCTGTGCGCTATATTTTTCACTGGTTTTCTGCCAAACCGTAACGGTACTGTCCTGATAAACCTTATTAACGCTGTCTTCTTGTTCTGATTGCGTCACAATATCAAATCGCTCTGGAAGTAATCGATTTATGCTTGGTAACGAGAGGCCCGGATTTGTATTTACCTGCCACGAGGCTAACTCTTGTTCTGGAATATCAACGACCTTAAAGCGACCATCATAAAAGTGCAATTGCTGATCTTGTGGTTCGCTTTTACTGATGTACCAAACACGAAGCCGCTGCGCATTTAACTGTTCCAGTACATCTGTAACAGCCTGTTCATTAAAATCCGCAAAAAAGTAAGGAGCATTAACGGCATGGTTTAGAGGATATTTTTGCATGCTGTCTGCAAGACCAGAAACGTAATCATATTCGTCCCCTCGCTCTAAAAACCTAAACTGGTTAGCCAGAGACGTTTTTATTTCTTTAAAATACTTACGGTCTACGCCTTGCTCTTTGATGAGCTGGATATACTGCATGACTATCGCAACGGCCTGCTCCCGATGGCTCATACCCAGCTCCGTGAGTTGGATATCAACAGACAAAGAACCATAGTTGCCATATAGGTCAGGTGCAGCACTGGCTGTTAGCTCTGAAATCCAGCCTTTACTTTTTAGCACCTGTGCCGGGCTACCCTGCATTTCGTTACTCAATAAATAGGTCACAAAATAGTTAGGCTTGAACGCAAACTCATCCCTGTTATTGGCAATTGTAAAATCCAGCTTCAATGCTTTCACGTCTTCATTAGGAATATAATGAATTCGTTTTTTCCCAATTTCTGTAAAATCTAGCTGTGCATCTACACGTGGAGCTTCAATTTTTTTGTTCTTAATCGTTGCGAAATGTCTACGTGCTTTTTCTGCCATCTCGGGCAAAGATAAATTGGAGATCATCGCCAACTTCATTATATTCGATGAATAATATTTATTGTAAAATGCGACGGTTTCTTCATGCAGATTGCTACCTGGCTTATCACCCAAGGTTTCGTTGTTACCAATCAAAAACCGGTTAGCAGGGTGTGTACCCATCATGCTTCGCGACAATTTATACTGACCGAAGAAGTCCATTTCCCGACGCATAGACCACTCGGCATTCACCGCATTTTTTTCTTTGTCGGTATACTCGGGGTAGAGCTTTGGCGATTTGAAGAAATCTGAAAAACGATCAAGCGCTTCATCATAAGCCTGATTATTTACCTTAAACATATAATTAGTAATATCTAACCAGGTATAAGCGTTGTGAGTGCCGCCGTTGCGACTCATAAAATCTTTATACCCTTGTGTATCAGGGTAACGCTCTGTTCCCAAAAACAACATGTGTTCGAGATAATGTGCCATACCTTGTTGTGACATGGGATCATGAAGTAACCCAACCCCTACGCTCAATGCAGCAGCCGATTTTTCCACTTCAGGGTCTGATACCAGGATTACCTCAATACCATTTGACAAGGTAAGTGTCTTATATTGTCTCTGATCATTCGGGCTAACAACGAGTGATTTTGCCATCGGTGCGACTGCTGTTTCCCCGGCTCCGTGATAAGTAGAAACACACCCTGATAATAAGGCCAGCGCAATGCCGGCGACTGCCATAGTTTTTTTCATTAACTATCCATCTCAATATAATAATTCTGGTCTTTAGGCCTGCCCTAAAGGAGACCCTAGTATCCAAACGCTACCATCTTATCTCTGTGAAATTCAATGGTTATTGAGTATTAAAATGAGGCTGAGCGAGCACAATTGTATTTTTCTGCTTATAGCGAATAGTAATAACAACCAGAAAACCTGAAAGAATTTTTTATCACACAGTTTTTTCTATTTGATAACATTATGGTCCAACAATAATGTTATCGTTGGACCATCAGGGACACATAAAATGGAAATAAATCAATCTATCTGCGACTTTGGGCTTCATAATGGCGAGCCTTACAGCAAATTGCCAGCTAGCTTTCTTAATTGGATGGTTGCAACCGGACATGCCAAGCAAGCTCTGGCTAAAGATGAGCTGATTCGCAGACACAATGCCGTGTGTGATTCAAGAATGAAATCAAAAATTCAATAATCGGCTATATTTGCTTAGAGCTTTTAGTTTAAACTAAGGCGCATAGAAAGACCCCACAGAAGTAGGCTTATGCGCTTTATCATTCCTTCGCTGTTGGCACTATCCCTAACAGCTTGTAATACAACACAACAAACCAGTTCTGATCCAAAAATTGACGCCGTTCATTATCTCACAGTGCTTCATACAAATGATCACCATGGCCGTTTTTGGCACAATGAAGACGGCGAATATGGCATGGCAGCACGAAAAACTCTGATCGACCAATTAAGAGCACAGGCTAAAGCACAAGGTCATAGTCTAGTGTTGCTGTCTGGTGGAGACATCAACACGGGAGTGCCTGAATCAGACCTTCAGCATGCTGAGCCCGATTTCAAGGGAATGAGCTTGCTAGGTTATGACGCGATGGCCATCGGCAATCATGAATTTGATAACCCACTTGATGTCCTGGACAAACAAATTGCCTGGTCTAACTTTCCGTTTTTATCAGCCAACATATTGCACAAACATAACGGTGAACATGCTTATCAACCCTATACAATAATAGAAAAGCAGGGCCTGAAAATCGCGATCATTGGTTTAACCACGATAGATACAGTAAAAATCGCCAACCCTGAGTTCGTTGGCGGACTCGACTTTGTTGAGCCTGCGCCTATTACAGCGCAGCTCTCACAACGTATCAGACAACAATATAAACCAGACGTAACAATTGCAGTTACCCATATGGGTCACTATCATGACGCAGCTTATGGCATCAATGCACCAGGAGATGTAACACTGGCTCGTAATCTACCTGCTGGTACGCTGGACATGATCATAGGTGGTCATTCTCAGGAACCTATCTGTATAGATGAAAATGGCGAAGAAGATGCTAACTTTGCTCCAGGCAAAGCTTGTAAACCGGATCAGCAAAACGGCATCTGGATTATGCAGGCCCATGAATGGGGCAAGTATGTAGGCAAAGCAGTTTTTAGAATATCTGAAAGTGAAAAAACGCTTGAGAGCTATGAATTGATCCCCGTAAATCTAAAAAATGAGGAGGGTCAATGGGCACATGATTACATAGAACATGACTCTGAATTAAAAGCCTTTTTAGCTCCCTATCAAAAGGCGGGGGAAAGTAAAATTGCGGGCGCTGTTGGTGAGGTGGATGCATTTTTAGATGGACGCAGAAACACTGTTCGTTTCAGGCAAAGTCCCCTTGGTGATTTGATCATTAAGGCACAAATGGCAGCGGTAGGCGCAGATTTTGGACTCATCAGCGGTGGTGGAATAAGAGCCAGTATCAAAGCCGGAGAAGTCAGCTACAAAGATATTTTGACAGTACATCCGTTTCGAAATCGGATCACCTACATAGACTGGAGTGGTCAAGAATTAATTGACTATATGTCAATTGTGAGCGCATTTCCGCCAGACTCAGGCGCCTATTTGCAATATCATGGTATCGAGTTTGATATACAGGGTGGCAAGCTGACAAATGTTAAGATACAAGGTAAGCCCGTTGATCCAACCAAAACTTACCGTATGAGCATTAACAGCTATAACGCTGCCGGTGGAGACGGTTACCCTGTATTGACTGACTTTCCTGGATATACAGCCACGGATAGTACC
The DNA here is from genome assembly GCF_005887115.1 of Pseudoalteromonas rubra. Lineage (GTDB taxonomy): Bacteria > Pseudomonadota > Gammaproteobacteria > Enterobacterales > Alteromonadaceae > Pseudoalteromonas > Pseudoalteromonas rubra_F. The sequence continues at coordinate 353,265 of NZ_PNCJ01000005.1, forward strand.
GATGCACAGGTTTTGAGAGATTTTATTGAACGTCACTCTCCCATTAAGCGTTCAACATTATCAAACTGACGTTAGAGTATATGCGGGCGTCATCCGGATGCGCCCGTCATTTTTTACTTTCCAATCACCTCTACATCCTCCGCCTTCTGTGCTTTTAATCCATAGCTGTGTAATTTTGAGCGTGACCCTTCGCCATGCGCTTTAGGTGGATATAACTTTGCTTTTAGCTCTGGTTGGTGTGTTAACAGCTCATCCAGTGCAGCACGGATCTCACTAAGTGTTTTCTCAAGACTATTAGAGAAATTGGGCCGTTTTCTGATCGTATGACCCAATGCAACCAGACGGTGGAAGTACTTATCTGCGATATCAAGTAACTCGTCAGGCACCTCTTTATTCTGATTAAGTGATACATCAGGGTGATGCGAACAGAACTCCAGCAGTGCCAGGTAAAAACACAGTGGCTTATTGGCTAGTTGAACCTGATGAGCTTTATCGCCACTCAGACACAGCGTCTTTGAGTAAAGGTCAACAACCAGATGCTGTGGTTTAGGCTTGGCTGCCATAGTGGTAGCCGATTGCCGTTTTGCCTGCTCTCTTTTTTGAGAAACGGATCGATAAAAAGCCAGGTTTAGCAATGCAATCACCAAAGGTATTATATATAGCCAATGGTTGTGACGCGTATTGGCCTGGTAGCTGATAGCGGTACCGCCATCTGCACCCGATAACAGAAGCTGCTCGTCGGCTGTTTGGGTACCTTGTGCTGAGATACTTAGGATACGAACCCGGCTCATTTCCTTTTGCAGCCTTCTGTTAAGCGTGTCAATGTATCGCTCAACACGTGTTGCATCACCGGCATAATTAAGTTGTGGATCTGCAATTGGAAGTCGATTTATGTCCAGAGCAATCCGAAGTTTGATGCTTCCTAAGTCTTGTTCAATTGTGTATCTGATTGCACGCTCATGAGCAAAAACAAAAACCAGGGAAAAAATGGCACTGTATACTGAAAATGCCAGCCAACCTGTTTTACGACTCATCTTTTTCTCCAAGGAAATAAACAGGTAGGTTTTCACACTGCCAATATAGATCCAGCCGATCAAAATAGCTTGAGCCATTGTTCTTGGCGACTTCCTGCAACTGACGCTGTAATGAACACGCCAGATCAGTGTTATCAACATCCATTTTTACATACCAGCGGCTCCCACTAATGTTCTCACCAATTGGCGTTATGTAGTTTGCCGAGAATCGTTCCTCATCACTTTCTTGCCAATAAGTTGCAATAATGTCTAGTTCGCCCGATGAAAGCTTTTCTCTTAACACTTGATGAGAGCTTACATACTGGATATCCAGTACGCGCATATCTAAATCGAGCCGTTTAAACATTTGCTTTGGGATGATATGACCAGAGCGGCTGGTTGGGTAATCGAGTAAGCCAATTTTCTTATCCAGAAAATACGCTTTCTCTAATCTTGGCTTTTCGCGGTTTGAAATAAAAAACGCGGTATAAGTAGGATAACCAACGACCGGCATATAATTATATGTAGATTGCGCCTTTAAAGCCGCCATCACATTGTCTTTTGACAAAGTCAGATCTGCAAGCCCCTTCGCAATGTAGTCAATTTGCTCGGCCAGTTCTCCGCTGTAGCGCACCTTTACCCTACCAAATTGCTTGGCTACTACTTCGTCCTGACACAAAGCAGGCGCCAGTTTTCGAGCCAATTGCTCTACTGGGACATGTACTCTAAAAATATCCCTGTTACTCGTTGAACGCGTCTCACAGGAGACACTACTTTCGACCAATTTTGGTAGCTCACCAACCGGTTTACCAGTCAAGTTACTCGCAAGTAACCAACAGCACCAGACAGAGAGAAACAAAACTGTAACAATAGTTGTTTTATTGCTTAGAGAGTGATTATTTTTCAAAACTTCGTATTTCTTAAGTTGCGCGCCCCTATATTAGATCAATTTTTATTACTTATTGCAATAGGTAAACTTACTAAAAAGACACAAACTATTGTTTTAGCTGCTTTATTAACAAGAAATTATGAATCCCATTGAGTCCTTTTATTTTGCGAAAAAATCCGGACAATTGGCCGCATTCCAAAGGTGTAAACAATACCCAATTTGGGTAACGAGAATTTTTGATGTTACGAGCTTCTATTAAGTGTTTGGTGTTATCTACTTTGATTTTCAGCACCTACGCTTTATCTTGGGGAATGAATGGTCATAGAGTTGTTGGTGAATTAGCCCAACAGCACCTTACCTCAACGACTGAAAAATCAGTAAAAGCCCTGCTAGCTGAAGATTCGTTGGCCGAAGTTTCAACTTGGGCAGACGAAATGCGCTCGAGTACAGAAACGTTTTGGAAAAAGCAATCAGGCAAATGGCATTACATCAATATCAAAGATCCAGGCAGTATGGCACGTTATGACGATAAATCTGTGGTGCATAGGCATGACGTGAAACACATACTCGATGGTATCAACTACTCTGTTTCTGTGCTTGAAAACACAAAATCCTCTAAGGAAGACAAGCAATTCGCACTAAAGTTCCTAGTTCATTTAGTTGGGGACGCACATCAGCCATTCCATGCCGGCCGTAGTGAAGATCGTGGCGGCAACCTCATTAAAGTGACTTTTTTTAAAGAAGAAACAAATTTACATTCTGTATTTGATACTAAACTGATTGAACATCAAGGGCTTTCTTATCGAGAGCTGAGCGACTTTATTGTTACGCGCGATAAAAAGAAGATAGCGCAAATGCTCAATAGTCGCCCTGCAGATTGGTTAGTAGAATCTAACCAAATAGCTGAAAAGATTTATAATGGCAATGAAACTGACATCAGCTGGGCGTATATTCATAGGTACACTCCGGTTGTAAAGTCTCGACTTCTTCAAGGCGGGATTAGACTGGCAGGATTGCTAAATCAAATTTTTGACAAAAATTCAAGACCACTTGAAACTGCGTTAAAAGCAGCCAAGTGAACCTTGACGATTATTATTTAATAAACCTATAACACGGGAAACAACATAATGAAAACGCAACTACGCAAAACGGCTCTCTCACTTGCAATCGCTGCATGTGTCGGTGCAAGTGGCGCTGCTTATGCGAATGACACTGCCTCTGCGGTAAAAGGTCAAATCACCGGTCCAAATGGAAACCCGGCGGTTGGCACCAAAATCACCATCATTCATACGCCTTCAGGCTCTGTGAAAACAACGACGGTTGGTGAAAACGGTTCATTCTCAGCGAAAGGCCTGCGCGTTGGTGGTCCTTACCAGATTATCGTTGACTCTGATAGTTTTGAAGACACTATGGTAGAAGACGTGTACCTGAGCCTGGGTAAAACTTACCCAGTTACAGTTCAGCTTCAGTCTAAAAGCCAAATGGAACAAATCGTTGTAACTGGTCGTCCAATCACCATGAATTCTGGTGGCACAGGCCCGGCAACTAACTTCTCTTTGGCAGATCTTCAAGAGAAGCCAGCTATCAACCGTGACTTGAAAGACATCGTACGTACAGACCCGCGTATCTTTGTTGACGAGTCTAGCTCAGGTGCAATTCAGTGTGCTGGTGGTAACCCGCGATTTAACAGCCTGACCGTAGATGGTGTTCGTATGAACGACAACTTTGGTCTGAACAGCAATGGTTACCCTACCGAGCGTATGCCTTTCTCTTTTGACACTATTGCTCAAGTAGCAGTTGAGTTGGCACCTTTTGACGTACAGTACGGTGGCTTTACTTCGTGTAACATCAACGCTGTAACCAAGTCTGGTACCAACGAAATTCATGGTGGCGTTTTCCTGGACTACACCAGTGATTCACTCTCTGGTGATAAAATCGAAGGGGCTAAACAAGACCTGGGTGACTATGATGAGAAGCGTTATGGCTTCAACGTTGGTATGCCTCTGATTGAAGACACGCTTTTCCTATTCACCAGCTACGAAAAACTGGAAGGCTCGCAGGTTTTTGAATACACACCACTGGCCAATAAGAAAATTACTCTGGACGAAGTTAACGAAATCATCGACCTGTCAAAGACTCTATATGACTATGATCCAGGCTCAATGGTCCCTAGCATGCCTGTAGAAGATGAGAAAATCCTGATTAAGCTGGATTGGAACATCAACGAAATGCACCGTGCTTCATTCGTATACAACTACAACGATGGTTTCTCTATTAGCCAGTCTGACTCAGGCTCAAGTCGTTTGTCGTTATCTAACCACTTCTACGAGCGTGGCGCTGAGCTAAACTCCTACGTTGCAACTGTATATTCTGACTGGACTGACGATTTCTCTACTGAAGTACGTGTTGGTTACTCAGAGCTTGATAACCGTCAAAACTCACTGGATGCAGCGTCTGGTTTTGGTGAAATGCAGGTGCAAACTTCAGGTGGTGTAACTGTTTACCTGGGCCCAGATGATTCACGTCAGGCTAACAAGCTGAAATACGATAACCTGTCTCTGAAGCTCGCTGGTACATATTATCTGGATGCTCATGAAATTAGCTTCGGCTACGAAATGGAAGAGCTGGATGTCTTCAATATGTTCGTACAGCATAACGAAGGTGAGCACCGTTTCTACAACAACAGAGAGGGAACGGTTAGTGGTGTAGACTACTTCCGTCAAGGTCTTGCAAGAGTTTACTACGGAAACGCAAGCAGCCATAACCCAGTTGATGCTGCAGGTGAGTTCAAATACGCGCTTAACACCCTTTATGTACAAGACAAATTCGATCTGGAAGATTACGAAATCTCAATCACAGCGGGTCTTCGCTATGACTGGTACACCAGTAACGATGTCCCTACTCTGAATAAGAACTTCTACAACCCAGATTACGTACCAGGTGGTGATGAGCCTGCTGGTCGTTTCCAGGATCGCCACTCTAACCAACAAAACTTAGACGGCGTGTCACTGCTACAACCACGCTTAGGATTCAACTGGATTTACAACGACCAGCTTGAATTACGTGGTGGTATTGGCTTGTACTCAGGTGGTAACCCGAACGTTTGGATCTCAAACAGTTATTCTAACGATGGTATCCGTAACATCCAGGTCAACCAAAGGGATGTGCAGCTAATTGGTCAGGATGCAGTAACATTCGTTGATAACGGCAAAGCAGGCTATGCAATCCCTCAAGATCTATATGATGCTGTAGGCAGTGGCACCGCTGACGCAAGCACCAATGCAACAGATGCAGATTTTGAAATTCCTTCTGAGTGGAAATACTCTTTGGGTGCGACGTACGTCACAGAAGAAGACTACGTTTTCACTATGGATTACCTATACACGCATAAACAGAACTCTGCTATCGTTAGCAACTTAGCTCTGGTTCGCGCTGGCACTGCACCAGATGGTCGTCCGATCTATTCAGACGATAAACACCCAAGAAATTCAGATTTGTTGCTTACTAACGTAAAAGGACAAGACGCGTATTCTCATATTCTGTCGTTCGGTATGAATAAGTCATTCGACAACGGTATCGATTTAGCGCTGTCATATGCATACACTGTCTCTAAAGACGTTCACCCAATGACAAGTTCTGTGGCGTTCTCGAACTACCACAACTTGGCAACGACAAACCCTGAGGCACCAAACCTGTCGACTTCAAACTATGAAGTGCCACACCGTGCAACTCTGTCACTGTCGTACAAGCATGAATTTATTGATGGTTACGAAACCAAATTCAACCTGTTCGGTCAGGCAAGTGTAACTAACCCTTACTCTTACACGTTTGATAAAACAAGTATGTTTGGCTTTGTTGATACAGAGCGTGACCTATTGTACGTACCAAACATTGAAGACAATGCTGTTCAATACGGTGCCGACTTCGACAAAGAAGCGTTTGATGCCTGGGTAGAGCGTGAAGGCCTTGCTCGTGGTAAAGTCCTTGACCGTAACTCTCAAGACGGTGAATGGTGGGTGACGTTTGACCTGAAAGTTGAGCAAGAGTTTGCTGGCTTCTCAGACGGTCATAAAGGCTCAGCGTTCTTCACTATCAAGAACCTGGGTAACTTACTGAACGACGACTGGGGCGTGATGGAAACGGGCAGTGACATGCAAAATGCTGTTACCGCACGTATTACCGAAGCTGGTCGCTATGAGTTCATTAAATTTAATGACCCAAGCGGTACTGATTTTGAAATCCGTCCTTCGCTTTGGGAAATCCGTATTGGTGTTAAATACGATTTCTAATATCTAAAACACGTAATTAGATAATCTCTAAAGGTCAACTTCGGTTGACCTTTTTTCGTTGTCGGTACTCATTAAACTGAGCTTTGGCGAGTTGGTACATCATGTGAGAAAATGCCCCTCCAATTTTTTCATAGTCGCGAGTAGAGCTTGTTTTTCATCCGGGTTTAACTCACTTAAGAGTTTACTTTCCCAAACCAGCGCTTCAGGAGTCAGTGTTTCATACAACACAGTGCCCAGCTCTGTTAACGTCATTTCAGTGGCGCGTTTATCCGTCTCGCTTTGCTGGGCAACCAGCATTCCCTGTTGTTGCAATTGCTTAATGGCTCGCGACACCGTTGACTTATCCATACTTGCCAGGTCGCACAACTGCTTTGCGGTTGCACCGGGGTGCTGAGCCAGATGCACCAACACCCGCCACTGGGGTATGGTCAGCCCGGCTTGTTCATACACCTCAGAAAATGCTTCACTCATTGCATTGGCCAGTCTAACCATGCGGTACGGCAGAAATTCATTGATATCAAACGCCATTATCAAGCTCCAGGTACATCAGGCGAATTTTCGTATAAATAAGTTTACACATTAAAAATTGCCAAACATTGAAAATACTCTCACATGAGAGTATCTTTACAAAAAACATCAACGGAGTCTATGCAAAATGAGTGCAGAATTCGAGTATATGAGCGGTTTTGGTAATGAATTTGAAACCGAAGCCCTACCCGGCGCCTTGCCTGTCGGTCAATTTTCACCACAAAAAGTAAAATACGACCTTTACGCCGAGCAATACAACACAACGGCTTTCACTGCGCCGCGTGCTGAGAACCGCAGAAACTGGTTCTACCGTATTCGACCGTCGGTTGTTCAGGGCGATTACCAGGTTATGGACAATGGTCTGCTGCGTACAGCCCCAATCACGGAAGTACCCACGCCACCAACCATGTTGCGCTGGAACCCAGTCGAAGTCCCTGCTGAGAAAACTGACTTTGTCGACGGCTTAATCACTATGGCTGCGAATGGCAGCGCTAACGGTCAGGCAGGTATCGGTATCCATGTATACGTTGCCAACGCTTCTATGGAAGGCCGTTATTTCTACAACGCCGACGGCGAATTGCTCTTTGTTCCTCAGCTGGGTGAACTGGTACTACACACTGAGTGTGGTAAGCTGGCAATTAAGCCTGGTGAAATTGCGGTGATCCCACGTGGTATTAAGTTCCGCGTAGAGCTACTAAGTGAACAGGTTCGTGGTTATATCTGCGAAAACTATGGTAATCCTTACATCTTGCCGGAACGTGGCCCTGTTGGTGCAAATGGCTATACCAATGAGCGCGATTTCCTTTACCCGGTAGCTGCATTCGAAGATCTGGAAGGTAATTTTGAACTCGTTGCTAAATTCAATGGTAACCTGTTCCGTTGTGATATCGGACATTCGCCACTTGATGTCGTCGCCTGGACAGGTAACAGTGCCCCGTATAAGTACGACCTTGCCCGCTTCAATGTCATGAATACGGTGAGTTTTGACCACCCTGATCCGTCAATTTTCACTGTTCTGACGTCACCTTCGGGCACACCTGGTGTTGCAAACGTCGACTTTGTGATCTTCCCTCCACGCTGGATGGTGGCAGAGAATACCTTCCGTCCTCCATACTACCACCGCAACATCATGAGTGAGTTTATGGGTCTGATTGAAGGCGTATACGATGCCAAAGAGCACGGCTTTGTACCCGGTGGTATGAGCTTGCACAACTGCATGTCTCCGCATGGTCCTGAAGCTGATGTCTTTGAAAAAGCATCTAACGCAGAGCTTGAGCCACAGCGTTATGAAAATACGCTGGCCTTCATGTTTGAGTCACGCTATGTAATTTCACCTACTAAATATGCATTAGAAGGTAAAGAGCGTCAGCCGAATTACCTTGATTGCTGGAAAGGTATCAAGAAGTATTATCAAGGTGCCTAATCGAGCTTTGTGAATACAATTGAATACGCTGAGCCGGATAAACTCCTGCTCAGCGTTTCTTATTTGAGCCAAATACTCTTCTGGTCTTCTTATTGGGATCAGGTGAACGTCGTGAAATAAAGGATCAAACATGAAACTGTATACTTATTTTCGTTCTTCTGCTGCATATCGTGTTCGTATTGCATTAAACCTGAAACAACTGGATCATGAGCTTGTTCCAGTAAACTTGCTGAAATCAGAGCAGCAAGGCACTGATTATCTGAGTAAAAATGCACAAGGTCTGCTACCTGCACTTGAAACTGAACAAGGTATGCTGGCACAGTCGCTGGCTATACTAGAGTGGCTTGAAGAAACCTTTGATGCAACGCCATTATTACCAGATGACGCCTGGCAAAAAGCTCAGATACGCAACTTTAGCTATGCTATCGCTTGTGATATTCACCCTATTGATAATCTGAGAGTGCTAAAGTATTTGAGTAATGAGCTATCAGTCTCAGACGAGCAAAAAAATACCTGGTATCAGCATTGGATAATTGAAGGCTTTAAAAAACTGGAGGTTATACTGGGTGATGACGCATTTTGCTTTGGTGATACGCCGACGCTGGCTGACGTTTGTTTAGTACCGCAGGTCTACAATGCCCTGCGTTTCAAAGTTGATATGAGTGAATTCCCTAAAATCACTCGCATCTACGAGCATTGCAACACACTCTCTGCATTTATAGATGCAGCGCCAGAAAATCAACCTGACGCACCTCAATAATATGTAGCGAAGGAGCGCGGAAATATGGCGCTCCTTTCATTTCATATCCTACTTAAGCGCACTATGCACCTGATCCAAATGAGTTAATAAATCGTGTCCAAGATCGGTCAGGTAACCTCCGTCAGGTTGATCGATGACCCCTTTCGCATACAAGCGCTCGGCTGCTGCCAAAATACCCTGATCTGCATTTTTGTGTATTTTTATCCCCTGATGCAAACTACTGCGTGGAAACTTCACCAGTAGCTCTAGCTCAGCCATTAGTTTTTCATCAAATGCCATAATCCCTCCTGAGACCTAATAATAGGCCCAACTTCTGCATGTATTTTCTCGGCCAGACAGCAATAAGAAGCTTGCCAGCACATTACCAATAGCTAAGGTATATAGTACATTAGCTTACCAACTTAAATTTAGCTTGAACTGGGAGTTATGCCATGAAAAATCGGTCAGTTTGCTTTTTATTTACATTTTTTTTGATTCCACTCAAAGGACTTGCCTTTAGTGACGAGACAAATCTATACCTCGAGCAACTTCAGCCGGTATGTTGGTATCAGGATCTTAGGTACACTCAAGGCGCAATCATTAAGCAAGTTGATAAACTTTATGTCTGCGGTCATCGCTATGCAAATCAGCCACAAAGTCCGCTGATGTGGCTCAAGCTTGATGAAAACGGTGACCCTGTCAGAGTAGAAATGAAAGGTAAGATCAGGGTACACTAAGCACTTTGGAACAATGAGTAAAGCGTTATGAGCGGATCACAACCCAATAACCCATTACATGGGGTCAAACTTCAGGACATAATCGAACGTCTGGTTGAACGACTCGGCTGGGAAGCAATGTCTGAAGCGGTAAATATCAATTGCTTCAAAAAAGATCCTTCAGTGAAATCGAGTCTGAAGTTTTTGCGTAAAACACCATGGGCAAGAGAAAAGGTAGAAGCACTCTATATGGATACTTTTCATGGTTTTAGCTGGCCCGAGATTAAGACACACTAATACAAGCGTTCGTAGGCAGCTTTAATACGACTAATGACACTCTGGGGGACTTTCTTATTGCAGGCAAAGTAGAGTTGAGTGTTCATTTTATTGAGCGTCATCACACGCTCAAGCTCACCGCTCATAGGCTCGCTCTTACTCTTATGGTCAAACTGAGCGTCGCTCAGAATCACCAAATCAACGATATCTCGGCGCGTGGCAAGTAACTGAAATATTTTATCAAATGACTGGATTAGCAAAAGCTGTTGACCTTCAGAAAAACCGTGGCTCTTGAGATATTGGTGACTAAAGTTATCTCGAATAACAGCTATTTTATACTGACGCGCTTGCTCCAGGTTATCGATGCGAATATTTGCTGTCTTAAGGGCGTAAAAGGAGGTTGTAAAACCGCCAATGGGGAACACCCATGTAAATAACGCATTCCGATGCTTACTTTTGGCAATAGAGAAAATACAGGTGTTTGAATCGCGCTTTGCGCTGTTGTAAGAGATACTCCAGTTGTCTACCGACAGCTGATAATCAACTTCTGCTTCATTTAATACTTTAATGACTTTTTCCGCAGCATGACCAACCAACTCTCCCTCTCCATTGACATATTGAAAATGCGCGAAGTTTTCCGTAACCAGAGTCAGTGTATAAGCGTGTGCAACAACACTCCCTAGCATTAACCACGGGTAGAATAGCCAGTGTACCAAGCATCGCTCCTTTGGTTTTTTCTTAACTTATAAATTTTAATATAGGAAAATATTCGGATACTGTGAATAGAGCAAACGGTTAAATTTTAATTAGAATGGTTGGAGCATAACGGGGGAGTTACAAGATGAAAGAAGGCAAAAGCCTTCTTTCTCTGTTTATTTAGCTTTTGTTGATGGCATCAATCAGAAAAGCTGACAATTTTGCCCCTTCTCGAAGCGTCGTTTCTGAGCTAGACGAACCCGCCAGTGAGCTATCTGTAAATGGCGCGATTTCCATCATATCAGCACCCGTGATCGGAAACTCTTTATTCAGTGCCGTTAAGATAGTCATTGCTTCATCAGGTGTCATGCCGCCTGATTCAGGCGTACCCGTTGCGGCAGCGAATTCTTCATCCAGTGCATCAATATCGAAACTGACATACAGCTCATCGACTTTATCCTCTTTAAGCTGTTCAATCACCTGCTCTACGATGGCATTTGCACCCTGCTCACGAATCTCATGGGCCCAATGTTGCTTGACGCCAAATGTGGACTCCCAGTGAGCTTTACTTTTACCACTGGAACGTATCCCAAACTGAATAAGGTGATGCGGCGCAGGAAGAAACTCAAGAATATGTGTACACCAAGAACCAAAACACAGATCAATTCCTAAACGCTCAACGAGCAAATCAGTATGTGCATCAAAGTGAATGATGGCAGTGCGCTTACCCTGATCCCGCTTGGCTTTAAGATAAGACTTGGTAAGAGGATAACTGATCGAATGATCACCACCGATACCAAAGATCCCTTTTTCAGGGTAGTGTGCATAAAAACCATCACATACATCTTCAGTGATAGAAAGCGGAGACACGTGGTATTCACTATTTTCGTCCTGATACAAAGCCTTCTGACAGTTGCTGATGGTTCCCTCATTGAGGTATTTATCATGCAGCAAATGAGGAATAACCCGGACATCACCCAAATCAAACGCGCTGACTTGAGGCTGCTGTGTCAATAGTGTCGAGCGAAGAAATAGCGGTCCCCAGTTGGCACCTCTTAAGATACCACCACCACAGTCTGAACTGATCCCCAAAATGGCTGCTTTGTACTCGCTATCAGCCAGTGCATTCAGTGACGCTTTCCAAAGAGGTTCAATGTTTTCTGTCTGTCCGTAAAGTTTTTCTCGCAACGCAGCTTTTCTTTCTTTTGCCGTGTTGACAGTAAACACGCCGTCACCTGGGGGACATAAACAGTTTTCTATTTTCTGATGAAATTTTACCTTGCTATCACTCATTGAGACCTCCTCAGTCAACTGCATAAACATGCCACACCGTTACTTAAAGAATCATTGTTAAATTTACAAAGTCAGTGTGCTCAGTTAGAGAAAGGCGTCATTCGCTTTTCATAAAAAAACCAAGCCACTCTTTATTTTTCAATTAGTTACGGATATCAAGTGGACTTTAAAACGATAATATAAATTGTACTGAAGTCGGTATAACATGGCTGAGAGATAAGTCAACCGCTCCAGCACTGACGATAGCAGCCAGAGCGATTGAATATGCAGGCTAAGTGTTTGCTTATTCGTATTTTCTTGGCTTTTTGGTTTTGATTGTTGCAATGTATCCATGCCAACTTGCATAGGCCAGCAGTGGCATAATTACGATAAATCCGGCCGTTCCAGTCAAAAAGCCCACTATGACCAGAATACCTATCGTTGCGCCCCACACTATCATCGCTGCAGCGTTAGATCGGACGGCATGAATGGAAGACACCACCGCAGTCATGATATCAACACGACGTTCCATCATAATCTGAGGTGTAAACGCCGAGATCGCAAACACCGTCACCACAAGAATACCACCGACCAGAGTCCCCAGGCCCAGAAAGGCGGAAAGCTGTTCAAAGTTGGGGTTTGGTACATTTGGATATAAAGCGTGGATCAATGCCGCAAGGCGCATCCAGACTATCATAATAACCATAAGCAAAATCGCAAACCCCCATTCACCGGCCGGGTTTCTAAACATGCTTTTGAGGCTATGACGGAGGGTTGGCTTATGGCCTTTCTCTAGCTCCCAGGCTACATCATATAGCCCGGCGGCAAATGCAGGACCTATCAATGCAAATGCAACAGCCGCAGGCAAAATCACAAGGTGCGTTTCAACTTCAAACGCAAGCCACATAATGGCAGCAGGAATTGTTGTAAAAACCAGTCCATAAATTAAACTGAGCAAAGGTGCTCGGGCAATGTCTTTAAAGGCGAGTGCGAGCCAATGAAACGCCACAAATGGGCTTAGCTTGTTGCTTTCAAAACAGCGGGCAAACTCGTTGTGCTTGTCTATCGATTGTGTTGCAGGCATAGTAGGTATTCCCCATTTGCTTTCTCCTTATTAAGGTTTAGAAGACAGTCGACAATGTTGCAAGCAATCGGTTAATTTCAATTAGCTCTGTGTTTACAGTTTGGCGTTTAAATGCCGATATCTAATATCAGCGCAAGATAAACAACCCTTTGTTTCATTGAGGCTTAAACATAAAATAATTGCATAAACCCGGGCTCACGGGGGTATTTCACTAAAAGACACAATTGTAACGCTCAAAGGCCAGACTAAGGACATTCGTCCTGTACTTAACTGCAGGTAAAATTGACCATTGGGCTTTAGAACTACACAAGGTTTATTTATGGAAAAGGTATTTCACCTGGGTCTTTCAAAAGCAGATCTAAACGGTGCAACACTGGCTATCGTACCCGGCGACCCAAAGCGCTCAGAGCGGATCGCTGAGCAACTGGACAACCCAAAGTGTTTAGCTCAAACACGCGAATTTCACGTATATCTTGGCGATATAAACGGCCAATCTATTGTGATATGTTCTACTGGTATCGGTGGACCATCGACGTCAATTGCAGTTGAAGAACTCGCTCAACTTGGCATCAATACCTTTTTGCGCATAGGTACCACTGGCGCTATTCAGCCACATATCAATGAAGGTGATATTCTGGTTAGCACAGCTTCCGTACGCCTTGATGGTGCCAGTCAACATTTTGCACCACTTGCATACCCTGCTGTTTCTGATTTTCACAGCACTTCAGCCATGGTGGAGGCCTGTGAGCAGCTAGGTGTGACCTATCATACCGGTATCACTGCTTCTAGTGATACTTTCTATCCTGGTCAGGAACGCTATGATACTTTTTCTGGTTACGTGCCAAAAGCGTTCCAGGGTTCATGTGAAGAGTGGCAAAAGCTCAATGTTATGAACTATGAAATGGAATCAGCGACACTATTCACTATGTGTGCAGCGTTAGGATTAAAGGCAGCTTGTGTAGCGGGTGTACTGGTTAATCGTACACGCCAGGAGATCCCGAATGTCGACCATAAATTGGTAGAGAAAAACGCAGTCGCCGTTGTCATCAAGGCTGCCGAGATCGTACTGGAAAGAACAAAGTAGGCGCCAGCCTACTTTAGTTCTATCACATGATACTGCAGTTCTAACGCGTCGTTGAAACTGCTTATCACAGCTTCTGTCACAGCCCTTTGGTTCTCTCTTCCTTTTGTTTCTACCAAAGTAGCTCGTTCAAGCTTTGCCTCTGCCAGGATCTCACCGCTCATTGCCAACTGACTAAGCGCACTCTGCATAGGCGATAGGCTTGGGCTGTATGCTGCATTCTCTATGTAACGCCCATAAAACCGCTTGCCGCTCGTTGTCACCAATTCTGCCGCCGACACATTTTTTGTATAAGGCGCATACACTTGACTTAAATGTTTAATTAACTCTTCGGACAGGCCATCTATGTTCTGTATCTCGATAGATTTGCTGCCAAACAGCGCCTCCTGATTGCCAAGATCCGTCGGGCCAAAATCACCTGGAAGCAATTGAGATAAGCTCGTTTCTCCGGTTGGTAAGGTGATTTTAAGCTGTTTCGCATTTTTCAGCTCATTCATAAACTGGCGACAATACCCGCATGGCGCAGCAGTAATGTCCATACGAGTGATTTCTTGAGCCCCATTTAACCAAGCATTGTTAATTGCGGCTTGTTCAGCATGAACAACCAATGAAAGCGCCCGGTGAGAAAACTCAAGGTTAGCCCCTAAGAAATAGCATTCAGTGTTTTTGTCATAAGCAACAGCACCAACCAAAAACGATGAAATTGGTGCCTGAGCAAAGCTCGCTGCATAAGGTAACAGGACTTGACCTAATTGCGTATTATCACATCCGAGAAGAGACTTAATGTGGTTCTGAAGGTCGGGGGTGAGTACCCCGTTAGCGGATTTGCACACTTCCAGTACGGAAGGATTTAACTTGTTGTCAGTGTCTACCATATATCATTATTATTCGCTCAGACTTATGTCTGAGCAGCGCTTTTTTGCGCTTGTTTCATGGCAGACCAGTTTACGCTCGAATTAGCTTTTACTCAACCATTCCTTCGCACTTTTGAAGCACTCAAAATTTTCTGCATTGATGCCAAACCGCTGCACTTTCTGTAAGAACAAATCGTGCATAAACCCCTCAATACCGACGACTCTGGCGATTTTCATGTTTTTAACATGGTGTGCTACCTTGGGCATGATGTTAACGACATCAATCGCCGCAAATCTATGCTCAAGCTCAGAGACATCCACCAAAAGTTTACTGCTTTGGTGCTTTGAGGCATAACTATTTGCCGCTTTATAGGCATTGACGACATCATCCACCCCAGCTTTACCTCTGAGGGTCATCATGATTAGAGTTGTCGTTTCATCATAAGTGATACTGGTAGAAAGCGTTGACATTGTAGCCTCTGACTATTGCTTAAACTCGTGTTAAGTGCGTTTACAAGGTAGCAGGGCATTCTAGTTAAATACGAATTGATGTCAACAAATCAACCATAAAAAACTAGATAAAATCAAAAAACCAACCCTTTTGGGTTGGTTTTTGTTATTACACAATCTAGCCATTGTTGCAGCAATAAAAATTAACCCGTATTTCTTATTCCTGCAGCAATCCCCATCATAGTGATCATCAATGCACTGTCCAGATCTGGGTTGGCCTTATCCCGAGTACGCTTAAGCAGTTCTACTTGCAGTACATTGAGTGGATCTGTGTAGGGGTTGCGAAGCGCTATGGACTCTCGGATCCACGGCTGCGCCGATAGCAACGAGCCCTTAGGAGCATACTTTTCTATAAACTGCGTTGCTTCTTTCAATTCATCGCGTAGTAACTTACCTAAAGGCTGCAGCGGTGTTGGAACTAATCGGGCATCATAGTATTCGCTTAACCATAAGTCGGTTTTACAAAATACCATTTCCAGCATCTCTAATCGCGTTCTGAAAAACGGCCATTGCTCACTCATCTCCCCCAGTAGTGACTCTCCATGTTCCTTAACCACACTTTGTATTCCGGCCAATGCACCAAGCCAGGCTGGTAGCATAAGGCGATTTTGGCTCCAGGCGAATATCCACGGAATGGCGCGAAGGCTCTCGATACCTCCCTGTGGCTTGCGTTTCGCAGGACGTGAGCCCAATGGCAACTTCGCCAACTCAATTTCGGGAGTTGCGGCTCTGAAATAAGACACAAAGTCTGCATTGCCACGGACAAAATCACGATACTGATTACAAGACTGTTCACTCAGCAATGCCATCGCATCGCGCCAATCCGACTTAGGCTGCGGAGGCGGATAAAGGTTGTTCTCAATAATGGCACTGGCATAGAGTGACAAACTTTGAATTGCGACCGGCGTAAGACCAAACTTAAAGCGGATCATTTCACCTTGCTCCGTCACTCTCAAACCATGACTCAGTGAACCCGGAGGCTGAGAGCGTAACGCCTGAGCAGCAGGTGCGCCGCCACGCCCTATTGTGCCTCCCCGGCCATGAAATAAATGCATCTCAACCTGGTATTTTTCGCCCACATCAATAAGCTGCTCCATTGCCAGATACTGTGCCCAACCTGCTGCCATCATGCCAGCATCTTTAGCAGAGTCAGAATAGCCGATCATCACGTATTGCTGCTGTCCTACGTGCCCTTTGTACCAGCTCGAGTCGAATAATTGCTGCATCACTTCCTGTGCGTGATTCAGGTCATCCAACGTCTCGAAAAGTGGCGCCACAGGCAGTTTAAACGGACAGCCACTTTCCTGAAGCAGCAATTCCACGGCCAGTACATCTGACGCTTCTCTGGCCATAGAGATAATATAGATACCCAGCGCAGCCCTGTCCTGCTTAGCAATCACGGCAAACGTGTCCAGTACCTCCTGAACTTCTTCGCTGGGTTGCCAGTGTTTAGGCAGCAAGGGACGCCGGGAAGAGAGCTCTGAGAGCAAAAAAGCCTGCTTGTCCTGCTCAGACCATTGTGCATAATCTCCCAACCCCAGATAACGTGTAACCTCAGACAATACGTCACAATGCCTTCCCGAATCCTGACGAATATCCAACTTACATAGCTGAACTCCGAAGCATCTGAGCCTGTGCATCACGTCCAGCAACATACCGTTTGCGACCACTTCCATACCGCACTCGGTCAAAGATCGATAACAGACAGCCAGCGGAGCCATGAGCTGCTCTGTCGAACGGATTTTGTCCTGATGCGAGCAGGGCAACGATTTAATCTTATGTTCCAACGCCAATATCGTTTCGTTCACATCAGCTTTTAACTGCTTTAATAAAGCTCGATATGGCTCTGCATGGTCTCCCGTAAGCTTTCTTAACTCCTCATTTGCAGGTGCCATTGATAATTCTGAACTCAGCACGTCCAAATCGCGATAGTACAAGTCCAGCGCCATCCAGCGGCCATGATCGAGGACACTTTGGGTGACCTTTGCGGTGACGTTTGGGTTGCCATCTCTGTCCCCACCCATCCACGATGCCAAGCTCACAGGAGCGTAATCTTCCGGCAGACTTATACCGAGTTGCCCTTCTGCCAGATGGGTTAAGGTCCGCGTAAACTTGGGTACCGCGTCCCATAAGCTGTTCTCAATGACCGCAAAACCCCATTTTGCTTCCTCAAGTGGCGTCGGGCGTTTGTTTCTGATTTCATTGGTATGCCAGGCCTGGCAGATCAGTTGTTCAATTCGAGAAATCACTTCAGTGCGGCATAAGCTGCTATCCTGACAATCAGCCAGTTCTGATAAACACTCACTGAGTTCGACGTGCTTACTGATCAAAGTGCGGCGCGTCACTTCTGTCGGGTGTGCTGTTAAAACCAACTCAATGGACAGATTCTCTATAACGCTGGTCACGGTTTGACGATCGGTATCTCCCTTGGTTACTTTCGCTGTCACCTCAGACAAGGTTGTTTGCAGTGTATCAAAGGGCCCTTGCGGACAACCGGCGTCTGAAATCGTGTGCTGCTGCTCAGCAACGTTGGCGAGATTCAGGAAATGGCTAAATGCGCGACATACGGGTAATAGTTCCTCGTCTGGCAAGGATTGCAAAGTCTCTATTAACGTCTCTCTTGCCTGCACATCACCACTGCGAGATGACTTGGCCAGATGTCGGATCAACTCAACTTTTTCAAGTACCTCAGCCCCCTGGGAGTGAGCGATAGTTGTGCCCAGTAACTCACCAAGCAGGCTGACGTTTCGTTTCAATTCTGTATATTGCTGTTGCATAACATGCTCCCTGAACAAATTTCATTCATCTCAATATACTGACTATAAAACGAAAAAGAAAAGATACTTTGATGACACCCTGACGCGAAAAGTTATAAAAAACACCTATTGCAATTAGTTATCATTTGCAATTGACTTATTAAAAAAGATTAGTGATAATCATTCTCAATGAATCTCGAGACACCTTTATTCTCCGTTCAGGGCTTCATTAGACGTTGATCTGCCAGTGGCTTTTTCACAGGAAGCATTGGTAAACGTACTCATTTACTTGCTACATTGCTCATATCAGTGACGGTTGATATGTATCAGAAAAGCCCGAAAGGGCTTTTTTTATTATGCCTCAATCGCTTATACTAGCCCCTTTGTACAACCACTCGCTAAAACAGTCTCAACTCCAGACTGCTATACTCAGCATCTGCTGCAAGGCGATTTGCTAAATCGTTACTATGAAATGGTGCAGTTATAGCCATATCGCAAAAAACCATCGAACCGATTGTGAGGCATTGTTCGATGCTGGGATGTCCATAGCGGCAAATAGTGTCTAATTTAGTTAGCTCAACTGGCTATCTATTTGCGCTAATTTGGTATTATGTTTGGTGACTTACAACATAGGTTATTAAGGAGAACGCACATGTGGCATAAACTTACTTACGCACTGGCCCTTTCGGGTTTGCTTGCTGCCGCTCCAGCTGCGAAAGCCGGGCTGGAGGAAGGCATAGCGGCGGCGAATGCCGGGCAATTTGATGTTGCACTCAAAGAGTTCAGATACCTGGCTGATATGGGGTTTGCGCCTGGCATATACGAGTTAGCTAAAATGCATGAAGGCGGATACGGGGTGCCAAGAAACCCCCGAAAAGCCGCTGAACTTATGCAACAAGCTGTAAAACTTGGCAGTGCCGATGCCATGTTTTCACTGGCTGTAATGTACGACCAGGGCCAGGGCGTTAAACTTGATAAACAAAAAGCGGTTGATTTGTTTAATGCCGCGGCCAGAAAGAATATGCCCGCGGCACAGTTTAATCTTGGCGTCATGCACGCCAATGGAGATGGGGTGACCCAGGACTACAACGAGGCTAAATTCTGGTACGAACGAGCGGCGGCGAACAACTATACTCTGGCGATGTTTAATCTTGCCCTTCTCTACTATCAGGGCCTTGGCGGCGAGAAAAACATACAACGCTCATATATTTGGAACACTCTGGCAGAATACAACGGTTACCGCCCGGCCGCAACGAGTCGCAGACTTGACGAAAAAAGCATGTCACGCTCACAACGCGAAGATGCTCAGGAAATCGCCGACAGTATTTATCATAAAATTCAGGCCGGAACCTATATTGCAGGTTCGCAAATCACCGAGGATTGAACATCCATTATCTAATCCCGCCAAAAAATAAGCCGCAATAGAGCGGCTTATTTTTTATGACCTCTGTTCTTTGAGGTTACTTAGTAGCCGAATACTCTGCTGCCCACCACCATAGTAAGCGTTGTGATGACCACAATCGCGAACAGGTTCATAACAAACCCTGCCTTGATCATATCGCGAATTTTGATCTCCCCCGAGCCAAACACAATGGCATTGGGTGGTGTTGCCACTGGCATCATAAACGCGCAGCTGGCAGCCATCGCAGCAGGAATCACCCAAATTAGTGGAGTACCAGCAACTTGCTCAGCAACAGGACCAAGCAGAGGTAAAAAGCCTGCCGCCGTCGCCGTATTGCTGGTTAGTTCAGTTAAAAAGGTGATCAGAGCAGCAACCGCCAGCACACCAAGGATTAGAGGAATAGCACTTGCACCCGCCAACATATTGGCAATATATTCCGCCAGTCCGGAGCCTTTGATTTGGGACGCCAGCGTTAATCCACCACCAAATAGCAGTAATATTCCCCAAGGAACCTGTTGTGCCGCCTGCCAGTCCATCAAACGCGTGTCGCTGCCGCCTTTTGCTGGCAGCACAAATAACAGTAACGCAGCTGCCATCGCAATACCGGTATCCGTGATATCCAGGCCCGTCAAACTGGTCAGATAAGGTCGAGTGATCCAGCTTAGCGCAGCAAAGATAAACACAAAGAGTACGTTTTTCTCCGCCAGACTCATACGACCCAGTTCACCCAATTGCTTTGTAAATATCTGAGTCAGGTCGGTATCCTTGTTGCTCTTTTGGACTTTGAATGCAAAACGAGTTAGCCACAACCAGCAAAGCACAATCATTCCAAATGTGAAAGGTACCGCCATAATCATCCACTGCGCGAAGCCAATCTTAATCTGATAGTTTTCCCACAGGTAAGCAACCATGAGCGCATTAGGCGCCGTGCCTATTATCGTACCTACGCCTCCCAGGCTCGCGCTATAGGCAATGGCCAGCAACAGAGCAATACCATAATTATTGTCCTGAGACTGATTGTCTTTTAAAACATGTATAACAGATAGTGCAATGGGCAACATCATAAGCGTGGTGGCTGTGTTGTTGATCCACATAGATAAAAAGCCACTCACCAACATCATCGCCAGGATTTGCATTTTGGGATCATTACCACTTCGCAACATAGTATGCAGCGCGATTCGTTTATGTAACTGCCACCTTTCCATGGCAATCGAAATCAAAAAGCCGCCAAGAAATAAGAATATAAGGGGGTGTGCATACAAACTAGAAGCAGACTTGATGTCATTAATACCCGCCAACGGCACTACGAGTAGTGGTACCAGAGACGTAGCTGGAATAGGCACAACTTCGCTCACCCACCATATTCCCAACCAAACAGCTAGTCCGGCTGTGCGCCATGCTTCGACACTCATCCCCTCGGGCGGGGCGGTAAAACAGGTCAGCAACATAAAAGCAGGACCGAGCAGCAAACACAGCCGATCGGTCCAGAGTTTTGATTTTTTTAAATTATCCATTCTTTATATTTTTTACCTGGATTTAACACTCGGTGTCTATTATGCCAGTAAAATAAGTACAGAGTATGGAAAATCGCTTTATTGTGCCGATATCGACAACGTCATGCCGCTGGCACTTTGGTAACCCCTTATCCCGATGTTCCAGGTACCTGTATTTGGCGCACTAAACGTACAGGTTTCTGAGTTACCGTTTTTGTAGGGTCGACAATCATAGCTATTGTCACCCACCTGTGTGCCGAATTTAACATATAGATCGCCATCTCCCACCCCACCGGACAAGGTCACGGTTAGAGTCTGATATCCATTTCCCAATTGCTGCGTAAAGTTGATCCACTGGCCTTGTCCAACTGACAAATTACTCTCTGTCCGATTGACAGGTATCGGCGTACTGCCCCCTTGCTGATATTCTCCAACAAGCGTGACATTCTGTATTTCGTTCCAGGCTTCCACCATCACATAATAGGTGCCTTCGGCCGCTGAACTCATGCTGCAAGTTTCATTACTGCTGGAAGTTGTGCTCTTGCAGTCATAGCTTTGCAGTGTTGGCCTTGAACCATATTTCACGTAGAGGTCAGCGTCGCCGGAACCTCCTGAAGTTTTAAACACCAGGTTACTGCTGCCAGCTGGCACCTGAAGTGAAAAGTCGTGCTGAGACTTAGCGGTGCCACTGATGCCTGTTTTTGGCACACCATTTTGTAGTTTACCTGGATCCGGGGGCGGTAAATCTCCGGCATTCTTACCCATTTCAGCCAAATAGGCCACGGCCAGTTTAGCAAACTTGCTCGCATGAGTGGCGTCAAAAGCCGTATCATTGATAGTGTGTATCTTGCGGTTTATCTCTGACATACGTGACTCAAATGGCATTGAAGCTGCAAACCCTTGCGCAAACCAAGACGCATGATCTGAACATCCATACCCACACTGGTCGTAGCCGTAGCTTAAGGTCGGTAAATATGCGTCAAGCAATTGCGCCAGAAACTGATTCTGACCGCTGTTGGTATAGTCCGTCATCATGACGATGTCCTGACTGCTACCATTATTACCGGTCATATCAAACTGCACCATGCCAACCACATTTTTTCCCTGAGACTTATAGTCCTGTGCAATTGCTTTGGAGCCCCTTAAGCCTACTTCTTCCGCTGCAAAGCCCATGATTTGGATAGTCCTTTGGGGCTTATAGCCAGAAGCGACAAGCGCTTTAAGTGCCTCAGTCAACACTGCTATACCAGATGCATTATCGTCGGCGCCCGGTGCTCGACCTGCCGAAGGGCTGGACTGATTGATAGAGTCTAGGTGACCACCAATGATCACAATTTCGTTTGCATTTTCAGCACCACTAATCGTTGCCACGACAGATGACTGTGACCAGCTATGCGTATAATACTCAACATTAATGTCACTGCGTGATTGAGCAATTGTCTGCCAGTTCTGCTTTATCCATTGCGCAGCATCGACGCCCGTTTGCTGGGTGTAATAGCGATTGTGAAACGAAGTCAGATTGGTGACTGTGCTGTCCAAACTCGACGTGCTCACCTCAGCTATCATGGCATTTACCATCGTCGGATTGTCAATCGTATAGGCCTGCAATGGCTGGCTGTTGAGCGCACCTTGCAGGTCGGCAAGATACTGCTGGGCTTCATATTTGGAGGCGTGCGCTACAAACCCGCCACAACGATGGTAGTTTTCATGCATAAAATGACTCAGCTCGCCGTGCTCAATCTCATTAAGCTGGGCAATACTGATCCCAGGTACGGAACTGGCCTCAGCCTCGATATGCCTGCCTGTCAGCAGGTTTTGCAATTGATAATGCTGCCCTGCCATCGTGTCTATGGTTATCCAGGGTTTATCAGCTTCAGACGACGTATTTGCAAACACCGCGCTCTGAGTGAAAAGTGTAAAGTTCACAGCCAACATAAGGCTCAGGATACGAACGGATCGTTGAGTTGTCATCGCAACACCTCTATGTGATTTAGATAAATGAGCATCAAAAAAGGGAGCGACATGCTCCCCTATTTAGCGGTTAATTGGCTTTAATATTCACCGTGACATCACTCGCTGCTGAGTAGCCACGTAAATCTATGTGCCAGGTGCCAGCTTGTGGATTGTCAAAGGTACAGCTTTCAGTGTTGCCATTACGGTACGGTCGACAATCATAGGTAGACAGGGTCGATTCACTGCCATATCTGACATATAAATCCGCGTCGCCACTGCCCCCATTTATTGTGACAGTAAGATTGGAGTAGCCAGCCGCCAGATCCTGAGTGAACCGAGTCCACTGTCCCGAGCCGATGTTGACGTTCGTCTCGGTACGGTCAATCGGTGGCGTACCAGAACCGCCACTGGTAAAGGAGCCTGTGAGTGAAACACCAGAGATCGCATTCCAGGCTTCGACCATCACGTAATAAGTGCCAGCCTGAACCGCGCTGATATTACAGGTTTCGTTGCTGCTTGAAGACGTGCTCTTACAATCGAATGCTTGCAATGAAGGACGACTACCGAATTTAACGTACAAATCTGCGTCGCCAGAGCCACCTGTGGTGACAAAGGAAAGATTGCTGGCATCAGCCGGCACTTCCAAACGGAAGAAGCTTTGAGCTTTAGACGCACCACTGATCCCGGTACGGGCAACGCCATTGGTCAATAGCTCATCCTGTGGTGGTTCAGTTGTGCCACAAGAGCTACCCGGGCTTAACTGGGAGGTTACACCCACGACCGCTAATGCATCTTTAACGTCACCGTGGTTGTAACCAAGATCACAGGCTGCATCCATTACGCCATTACCGGCAGTGTCCCAGTCGGTATTCGCCGTCCAGTAAAGCTGATTTGCTTTCGCCATGACGATGAATGCTTTCTTGGTATCCCAGCCTGCTTTGTTTGCCAGCGTATAAAACGCTTTATTAAACACACCTGAGCTGTGGTGCACGTCCATACTGGATGTATAGTCTGACTGATGGCCAATTGAGTTTCCGTCTTTAGTGGGATCGTCCATATAGCGCAGCGCTCCGGTCGATTTGAAGATTTCCTCACCAACCATCCAGTCATTGCTGCCTTTCATATAAAACTCGGCGGCTTCACCTGCCATGTCAGAAAACGCCTCATTCAGGCCACCTGATTTATAGCGATAAACCAGTCCTGAATTTTGCTCTGTGAAACCATGGCTGACTTCGTGTGCAGACACATCCAGACTTACCAAAGGGTAGAAGCGATTTAGTCCATCACCAAATGTCATTGCACTACCATCCCAGAATGCATTTTCATAGTTGTTACCATAATGAACGCGCATTTTAAGCTGAAAGGTTAATGGCGCAGTGCCCAGCCAGTCGTTATACATATTGAAAACAACGTTGCCAAAGTAATGGGCGTCATTCAAAGGTGAATAGGCACCATTGATTTCCTTAACTGTGTTCTCTGGACAAGTAAAACTGTGTGCCGTTGAACCGCTGCTACCATGATTGAGGTTAATGGTCTTTACATTGGCGTTGTTCATTGTGCAGGTATTGCCTGACTGAGAGACATCGAGATGGCCGTAATCTGTGCCGTACTGATAACGACCCGTTTTTTGGTTACCACCTGGGCCTGTCGCATTGGCATGCTGAATATTATCAAACTCCATCAGCAGCTCACCGCTATTGGCATCAATAATTTTGTATGGACGTGAAGGTGACTTGCCATAAGTTACATAGGTCACCTCATAAACAAGTCTGGCGGTTGATTGCTCATCAAGCCAGATCCCTAGGCGGTTGGTTTCATTATGCTTAGCCAGTGCCACTTCGTTGTTACTTTGTTGCACCGCAAATTGCTTCTCTAGCTGACTTTTCATCACCTGCATTGACATTTTCGGTGTTACTGAGTCCAGATCAGCTGCTATTTCATACACTGCCGCACCATGCGCACGTTTAAGTGCACCCGCGCTGTTATAAGTTAAGCTGACCGTGTCACCAATCACTGGCAGGCCTTTATACATTTGCTGATAGCGTTTAGTCACTGCGCCACTGGCATGCGGGTATGATTTCAGCTCAACCAGCGTATTGTCGGCGCCCAGGCCAACAAGCAGTTCTGGCTGTGCCGACAAAACCGCCGGACCGGCAGATTCTAGCATTGAAGAAATGGTATTGTGTGTATTGAGGAAGCGCTTCTGAGCAGCATTTGCCGTGCCAGTAGTCAACACCAGACCGGCAACGGTTGCTAAAGCTATTTTTGATAGTTTCACTTAATTTGCTCCATGATTACTTGTTGTTTTGTTTAGCGAACGGTCTTTTTACGACCAAATCGCCAAGCACCCATTAACGAGTGCGCAACATGAAGACTAGTTAGAAAGCTACAAAAATAAACTTCTATTAACTTTTGATTGTTTTAATGTTTACAAACCCATATCGATAAACATTAGCTTTATTTACATCTGGTTAGATGACAAACTCGACTACTCTGTGGCTCCCTTCAAGCAATATATGTAAGGATTATGTTACACATGAAGTAATATTAAATTCTACAGTGTTCGATTACAATTTGAAAAACCACAAATGATACATTATAACAAAACAGGTTTTTAGTGTTAACTGCCACTAGTCTGTACTTTGTTTACATACACGGCTGGCTGAGATTGATTCAGCGATCAGAGACCAGCTGAGGGACGTTTCCTTAAGTGCCAACAGGTTTCCTGGGTTAGTTAAGAAACATAATTGTCTTTCATTCTCCTTTGAACGCAGGAGGAGCTCAACGGTTGCAAACGCAAAATCATCATTGCCCCGCTGCGCTTTGAAATCTAGGGAAAGTAGTTTTACCAATTCGGCTTCTGGGTATAGCTCAGCAATGACAGCTGCGACTTCTTTTTTCCCTTGCGCCTGCGAATCTTTCAGTGCAGACCCAATCTCTTTTGCTATACCCTCGTCTATTGCGAACCCAACTGCGATACCAACCGGTCCCATCGCCCCAACTAACATTGGGCCGGCGGCAGCCCCCCTGCCCTGATAGGTAACGCCAGTCAAATGGTTATTTACCACGGGGACCTGAGGCACAGATGAGCAAGCAGTCAGAACAACTAACAGTACAAAGAAAAAAGGTTTCATTTTAAATACAAAAAATAGAAAATTGGGTGTATTCATTATAAGAACTATCATAGATGCTGCATAGGCCAGCAGAAGTAGAAGTTTCCTTCAAAGACTGACATCTAATGACAAAAAACTGTACATGCCTTCCCGAGTTCAGTGGCTGTTAGTGAGGTCCGCCTCAACACCTTAAAATGAGTGAGTATATTGTAACATCAGCTGCTTTCCCTGCTGAGGGACACGGCCATCGAACACTCTGGGGTCGAATGCGTTGGTCTTTTCATCAAAGAGGTTTTGCGCTTTGAGTCTGAGTTGCTTATTCGATGCGATATGCCAGGTAAGTGTTCCTCCAATCAGCCAATGTGCTTTTTGCTCATAGTGCTGAAAATCTGGGTCATCCGGAATTAAGACGGGGAAAACTTTAACCTGAGCTCGCCAGACGCCATTGAGACCCACCTGAAAATGGCCAAACTGATGATTAAGTTGCCAGGAACCAAACCGCTTATAACTAGCGCTAAACGGATCATCAAAATGCTGGGTATAGTTAAATTTGAACCAGCTAGATTCGCTGAGTTCAAAGGAGGCACTGGCTTCAAGCCCCTGCATTGTCGTAGAGTAAGAGTTGCTGAAAGTAAAACGGCTTTGTACCGCATCGACGGGTTCAAGGCTGATAAAATCATCCAGTTGGTTCTCAAACAACACTAAATCTACTTGCCAGCGTGCGTGTTCCATATGCCAGACCAGCTCCGTGGTTTTAATGTTTTCCGACTTGAGTTGCGGGTTCCCTCGGGTAATGTCGTCATTTGAGTTCAACTCATTACTAACCGGTATACGAAAAGACTCACCATATTGGATTTTTAACACATGATGTGGATTAACCTGGTAAACCATTGCAAAACGTGGTGATAGCTTGTTGTCTATATCTATAAACTCATCAAATCTTAAGCCCGTGAATACAGTAAGCTGCTCATTCAATTGATATCTCAATTGTAGGTAGGCAGCATAAGAGTCAAAGTCCTGCTTCAGACTGTCAAATGCCGCAAACTCATTCAGAGGCTGAATGCCGCCCAGGTAAAAGTCATCTTCTAAAATAATTTGTCCGCTGTCTGAGTCATAATGTGAGGTATATGTACCCGCCTCTGATTGCTCTTCCAGTGAATATTCCAGTCCCCAATGTACCATCACATCTTTACTATGTTGGTAGGCCAAATCCCAGTTTAACGTTAAATCTTCAGACTGCCATTTGGGTCCATTAAAGAAGTCCTGTTGCAAGCCTAGCTCTTCTGCTGTGGCAATAAGACCAGCACTATCAATATCATGTTGAATGAAGCTTAGTGTGAGATCACTCTCTAAGGCGTCTGTTAACGAGGTCTGATGAGAGAGCTTTGCACCCAGATTACGACTGGTATGAAAATTTTCCTCACTGTAACTGGCCAGATTCATAAACTCATCCAGCCTTGTCCTGGTCAGGTGAAGTGATGCACTGAACTCACCCCACCTTGCACCCAGCTCTACAAACACATTTGACTGAGGGTCACGCGCCTGCTGAGTATCATAGGTTTCACCTGCTGTTTCATAAGCACTTACATTAGCATAAAATGCCTGTTTAGTACCGTGGCCGTTACTGTAGCTCAGTGAAGCTTGTTTGCTCTGGTGTAAGCCAATGCCAAACTGGATTTGACGGTCTGACTTACGCGTCACAATGTTCATGACACCTAAAAAGGCGTTACTGCCATAAAGTGCCGAGCCGGGACCGCGAATAAACTCGACTTTCTCAACGACTTCTACCGGTATAAAAGGCGCATAAACTGACGCCTTACCAAAAGAGGCATCATTCAGGCGCTGGCCGTTTAACATTACCAGAATATTGCCGTTATCCAGAAACACGCCCCTTGCATGCTCTTTTGGCACACTGCCAACCCAGTCACCCCGAGTAGACTGGAAACCCGGAACGAAGTTCATTAACTCGTAAACGTTGCGAATGCCTAGCAAAGAAATCTGTTGCTGGGAAAACAGCGTAACACTGGAAGGCACAGATTGTGCTGTCTCAGAAGTTTTACTGGCTAGCTCCACAGTTACATCCATCAACTCCTCAAACGTCAGCTCAAATAAAGCTTCCTCGCGAGCAAAAAGCGGAAAACTGAGCAAAGCTATACTCAAAGGTAACAGAATCTTTTTCATATTCATTCGCTCAACGACGCATTCACACATAAACAGTTGCCATGTAACACAAAAATCAAATATTGATTTTGTATCTCAATTTTAATATTACGCAGACAGGAACAGTTCGCAAGTTTTTTGTGATTTTTTAGTAGGTTATTGAAACAGGTTAGTAAAAAAGCGCGAGGAAGGATAGCTAAATATGAATATTTATTGCATATTTAACAAATATTAGAGTAGCTTATTTTACGAGGGGAGAAAGCAGTACACACTTAGCTGCACTGCTTCTGACTGGATTTAGGCAACCGCCAGCCTGCGTTTCTTAAAGTACTTGTACAAACCGATTAAAGATGCCGCGATCCAGAATAACTCAATCACAAAACTTGCTAAGTTGAAATTATAGCAAAGACTGATAAGCAGCAAAATGGCACCACTGAGGTTCATCATATTGTACTTAATGCCATCGGGACGCACTTTGTCCAACTGCAGCAAAAAGAACGCACCAACTACCAAGAAAGTGCCCGTCATACCAATGATATCAAACAATATATCTATCATGTTTTTGTCCATATAAAATAGGCTCACCCAAACACGCTGGCCCGGATCCATGGGTAGGGTGATTTTCAGTCTTTGAAACAGCACAAACCTTACCATGATAGGTGGTATGCAATCACGAGCACAGGATAAATGTCCGTTTTTTTAATTAGCAAATAAAGGAATTTAAACGCAGGGTCATGTCCAGTGATGATACTTTTCCAAGCATTCAATTAAGAAAAGCCATTAACTTAGTATACCAAGCACAAAACCAATCAAGCAGAATTGAGCAGTGTGGTACCCCGCATTAATTAAAAACAGTTTAAGGGGACGTTGTTCGAACAAGTAACTTGTGCCAAGTGTACTGGCAACAAAACACACTCCCACGGCCAAACCCAGTAGCACACCATCCAGAATCGCAGGGCTTTTACCCAAAAGTGCCGCCATCAGGAATGCAGCCAGAATAGATAAAAACATCGCGCCGCTGAATATCAGTTTGTGGTCCGCATTTTGAATATCTAGATCCGTCAACCCTGCCCCTTCCAGCCAGGACTTATGAAACAACAGCGGTGAGTACCATATACCTCCCAACGCAAAAGAGGAGACCGCCGCAATGACTACGGCAACCACATCTACATCAAATACAGTCACAGCACTTACCTCGATTATTTCACTAATTTCAATTTAGTTAATAACCTTTAGAAGAGCAAACCGTACTATGCATGGATTATTTAAGTACTGGGCGTTTCTGAAGTTTTCTTTGCAAAGTGCGTCGGTGCATGTTCAGTTGTCTGGCAGTTTCCGAAATATTACCTTCATTGGCCTTAAGCGTTTGTTGTATATGTTCCCACTCAAGTCGTTCAGGGGACATGGTGGTATCTGCAGTATCACCCAGCCGAACTTGTGTCCCCAATAAGGTTTTGGTTATTAACTGTGTATCCGCTGGCTTAGTCAGATATTCATCGGCCCCGAGTTTAATCGCCTCAACCGCGGTCGCAATACTGGCAAAACCGGTCAAAAGTACAATTTTAGCACCAGGAACAATCCCCCGGATCAACGCGATGTGCTGAAGGCCAGAACTGGCTGTCAGCTTCATATCCAGCAGGACATAGTCAGGTATAAAAGTCTGACACTGCTGTGCAATATTTGCCTCGTCATGTACACATTGACAGTTAAATCCGAGTTTGGTCATTCTGCGTGATAAAGTGGCAGCGAAAGGGACATCGTCCTCAATAATTAGTAACTTCATAATTTATACAACGGGTAAGGTCACCACAGATACGGCACCCTGAGTTTGATGGTTTGACAAATGTAATGTTCCTCCGAGCCGTTCGATTGTAGCATGTGATAGCAACAATGCCATGCCCAACCCGGATGAGCTGTCTACCACCGACTTACCAATGAGCGCCAGCTTGTCCATTTCGATACCTGGGCCAAAATCTCTGATAGACAAAGACCACGTCTGACGAATATTACTTGATGTATCCTCTGAAATGGTAACACTCACTTCCAGGTTAGATATCGAGCACTTTTCATTAGCTTTTGCCGCATTCACAAACAAGTTAAATAATGCCGGGATCAGCATAGGGTCACCATTAATTGAAAATGATTCAGACGGTAACTGGCAGGAAATGGTTTGTTCAGGAAATTGTAAAGTTAACAATTCATGGAGCTGTTGCCACATAGTCTCAAACTCTTGGCTGTGAACCTGAGACTGGGGTTTTAGCAGCTCCGTCTGCGCTCTGAAACCATCTAACTGTGTTTTACACTGCGCAAGCGGAGCTTGCATGTCCTTTACAGCCGGATGCTGAGGAAAATCCTCACTCAGCTCCTCGAATAATAGATTCAGATGTGCAATGGGTGTGGCCAGTTGGTGAGTCACCTGCGCAGCCGCGCTGCCCAGTGCCAACACCTGCTCCTGCTGCAGTTGCTTCTCGCGGCTCTTGGCCAGCGCCAGCTCTCGTTGCTGAATACGACTTGCAAGATACGTCACGACCGTAACTATCACTATCACCATAAAGACAAAGTTCACCAGCATGCCAAGCAGGTGCTGGCCCATATGCATGCCATGGTGGTGCATAGGTACAACCGTATACAAGTATCCGTACGCTACCAAAGCGGCAGCGGAGATAAACACCACAAAACGTGGCGGTACGGTCACGGCCGCAATGATACAAGGCAAGAGTAACAAGGAAACAAAGGCGTTACTTGCCCCACCAAGGAAGGACAACAATACTGTCAGAAATAAAATATCGGCCACCAGCTGCATCACCATCGCCCCAGGCGAAACCTCACTTGCTTTTCGGTAGGCGTAGATACTGGCAAGCTGAAAAACGGACTCCATTGCAATAATTGTAAAAATCGGCTGCTCAGGCAGGCTTTTGTCAAGAAACCACAGAGAAATCAGCACAAGAACCAACTGTAGTACAATGGCAATAGAGCGCAACAACAGCAACTGGCCAAGCGCAGAATTAGGTGAAAAATTTATAAACATGAAAGCTCAGGTATTGAGGATTAAAAACATACCGACACACACCATGCATCGGCAGAGTAAAGTCTAATCAACTTGCTCGTTTAGGCTGCCTGACAATGGCTATTTGCCCATCGATATGCACGTCACGCTGTGGGAACGCCACTACAATATCGTGCTCTGCAAACAGTTCATCGAGTCGAAATCGTATTTTGCTTCTGGCCTGCCTGAGACCTCCTTCAACGTTCGAGTTAAGCCAGAAATTGACCTCAAATATTAGAGCATTATCACCAAAGTCTTCGAACGTCACCTGAGGTTTGGGATCAGCAAGCACCTCTGGCTGCTCTTCAGTCGCCTGCTGAATTAAAGCAGCAACCTGTTTCGCAGATGAACCATAGGCCACGCCAACTCGTACCGACGTTCTCATCAGTTTGTCGACCAGTGTCCAGTTGGTAACGGTATTTTCCAGTAATTTACTGTTTGGGATCAGCATATGCACACCATCTACCCGGCGTAGCCGAGTTGAACGCGTATTGATCTTTTCCACTATCCCTTTAGTCCCTTCCACTTCAAGAAAGTCACCAATACGGATGGGCTTCTCCCACATCAGGATCCAACCACTAATGAAATTATTGATGATATTCTGGGCTCCGAATCCAAACCCAATGGCAATAGCGCCTGACAAAAATGCGAACGCGGTAATGGGCACGTTAATCACATCCAAGATTGTGATAACCGTGATAGCGATTGCAAGCACGTAACAGAGCCTCTGCACTAAGTGCACCATGTTCGGATCCGTATTTGCGATGCGGAGTCGATTGGTAAGCTTGTTGACGAAATACCGGGTCAGCCATATGCCAATAAACAGCAGGACGGGAACCAATAGCAGCTTACCCGCCGTGAAGGAGCGCTCCGCAAAAGTAAACAATGGGTAATTCAACACTGCAACCAGTTTATCCAGGTAAATCAACACACACCTCTATTATGCTCCGGCTTTGGCCGGGGTTATTCATATTTAAGTTTAAACTCAGGACACGGCGTTCCCTGATGGAACAGCAATTGCCAGCCAGACGCCCTGCTGCGCCAGATGGACATTCTGACTGAATAATTTAAATTAGAATAGGCATTTCTGCGATAGGCAGCATGATAAGTGATTTGTGCGAGATGTTCGGCCAGCATTTGTCCCTGAAAGTCCTGATTATAAAATTGCGGGACTTTCTCACGCGGTAATCTAGCCAGTACATGAGACTTATTAAACATCAGCCCATTGGCAGAAATTTCATAGAAATCCTCATCTAACAATTGTGCTAGCCGCTGCGGATTCTCACGTACAGCAGGATCCAGTAACTCCCGCTCCAGACCAATAAGCATATCCAGCGTATCAAATTTAATTTTTTGCATTATAAACCAAACAATTAACGCAACCATCTCTTATCAGTCTAGTCAATTCATTGATTTCGACAAGGGATAATTGTGTGTAACACAATGTGGTTTGCGATATACTGTGCTTTAGCCTACTGGTCGGATTTGAATAAGAGATAAAATGAAGTACGCAAAAATAACAGGATGGGGAAAAGCAATCCCACCCGCCTCTATCAGTAATGACGAATTAAGTAACATTGTCGACACCAATGACGAATGGATCAGCACCCGCACTGGTATTAAGTCTCGCCGTGTGAGTCATGTTAGTACCGCAGAGTTGGCCACTTATGCCAGTAAACAGGCTCTGGCTTGCGCCGGCTTAAAAGGCTCAGACATAGACTTGGTATTACTTGCAACCTGCACGCCCTCGACTATGGTAGCCAATACTGCCTCATTGGTGCAGAAAAATATTGGTGCGGTCGGCGCAGCAGCCTGTGACACCAATGCAGCCTGTTCTGGCTTTTTATATGCGTTACAAAATGCCACAGCACAGATCCAGGCAGGCATGATCAAACGTGCAGTGGTCGTTGCAGCCGAACGTATGACCTGGTACGTCAATTGGGCAAAACGCGACAGCGCTGTGCTATTTGGTGATGGTGCTGGTGCAGTTATCCTCGAAGCCAGCGATGAGCCTTGTGGCTTGCTTGGCACCAAAACCGGATGTGACAGTGAGGACAGAGGTATTTTGCACATTGCCAACTATGGCACTGATCTGAGTCGCTACGAACCACCAGGCCCATCAGACTTGGCGTTCGAAGGACGTGAAATTTTTAAACGTGCCGTGACGGGTATGAGCGTTGCCTGTGACGATGTGCTTGCCCAAGCAAACTTGTCGCTGGATGATATCGACGTGCTGGTTCCACATCAGGCGAACCTGCGGATCATTCAGGCAATCCAGAAAAAGCTCGATATCGCAGACGACAAAGTCATGGTGAATATCGATAAGTACGGTAATACCTCTGCAGCGACCATTGCCATTGCATTATGTGAAGCCGTTGAGCAAGGCCTAATTCAGCCTCATGCAAACATTATGTCAGCAGCCTTTGGTGCCGGTCTTACTTGGGCGGCCAGCTACATTAAATGGGGTGAACGTGTCACTCCACTGGCGCACTGTGATGAAACCCTGCCAAGTTGTGAGCACTCGGGAATGGAACTCATCGCCGATGCTGTCAAGGCATGCCAACAGTAAAGGCCAGCCTCCTTTACAGAGCCAGTTAAGCGTTCGCGCTCAACTGGCCGCATCTACTCGACCCTAAACACCCGCCAGTGGTAAACTCTCCCCACAATTTACCCGCTTACCAGTCCGATACGTACTCACAAACGTCCAGACTGGAAGACAATAGCTCAAATA
Organism: Pseudoalteromonas rubra; assembly: GCF_005887115.1. GTDB lineage: Bacteria > Pseudomonadota > Gammaproteobacteria > Enterobacterales > Alteromonadaceae > Pseudoalteromonas > Pseudoalteromonas rubra_F. Next base: position 387,289 of record NZ_PNCJ01000005.1, read on the forward strand.
AGGGGAACCCGGTGTTTAAACCTCATTCCGAAATTGCCAATTTGGCACCTCAGGTTGTATGGCAATTCTTTGACCAGATCTGTTCAATTCCACACCCGTCAAAACATGAAGAAGCATTGGCCACCTTCATTGTCGACTGGGCAACATCTCAGGGTCTGGCCGTGCGCCGTGATGATACCGGCAACGTATTCATTAAAAAGCCTGCGACGGCTGGCATGGAAAATCGTAAACCAGTTGTTCTTCAGGCACATATCGACATGGTGCCACAGAAGAATGACGACACAGATCATGATTTTACCAAAGATCCAATTCGTCCTTATATCGATGGTGAGTGGGTTACGGCTGAAGGCACAACTCTGGGCGCTGATAATGGCATGGGTATGGCCTCTTGCCTTGCAGTACTGGCCTCATCGGATATCCCGCATGGCCCTCTGGAAGTTTTACTGACCGTAGACGAAGAAGCAGGTATGTCTGGCGCGTTTGGTCTTCAAGCAGGTTGGCTGGAAGGCGACATCCTACTGAATACGGATTCGGAGCAAGAAGGTGAAATCTATATGGGCTGTGCTGGCGGTGTAGATGCCAGCATGACAGTCGATATTGAGCGCCAACCCATTGCAGCCGGACATCAGCTTGTAGAAGTCAGTTTAAAAGGGCTTAAAGGCGGACACTCAGGCGTCGATATTCATACCGGTCGCGGCAACGCAAATAAATTGCTGGCAAGAGTACTAAAGCATCATCTGAATGATGTGGACTACAACCTGATCGCTTTTAAAGGTGGTTCACTGCGTAACGCCATCCCGCGTGAAGCCTATGCAACGATAGCCATTGCACCAGCGCAGCGCAGCATACTGGAGCAGCGTCTGAGCGAATTCCAAACTGTGCTGAGTAACGAGCTTGGTGCCATTGAGACGAATCTGGCCTTTGCCGTGAGCGACACAGGCACCACCTTTGATGCAATGTCTGCGAACTCTCGGGACTCTTTGCTGGCTCTGCTCAATGCCTGTCCGAATGGCGTTGTCCGTATGAGCGATGATATTCAGGGTGTCGTAGAAACGTCATTGAACCTGGGCGTGATCACTACTGATGCAGATAAAGTTGAAGTGCTTTGCCTGATCCGCTCTTTGATCGACTCAGGCCGTACAGATGTCGAAGGCACACTGAGTTCACTTGCAACGTTGGCTGGTGCTAACATCGAGTTTTCAGGTGCTTACCCTGGCTGGAAACCAGACCCTAACTCTGATTTGGTGCATATTTTCCGTGATATGTATGAAGGTATCTATGGTAACAAGCCAGATATCATGGTGATCCACGCAGGGCTGGAGTGTGGTCTGTTTAAAGAACCTTACCCGAATATGGATATGATCTCATTCGGTCCGACGATCAAATTCCCGCACTCTCCTGACGAGAAGGTGCACATTGAATCAGTTGGCCTGTATTGGCAACAAATGCAGGCATTACTGCAAAATATTCCTGAGCGTGACTAATCCCGCTTAGTGAGTCAATCAGGCACCGAAAGGTGCCTGATTTATATTACCTCTGATGTTAATCCTGACAGTGAACCGTGGCTCGCTTATCCCCAGAAGGCATTATACTGATGTCACTAAACGACAGGCTCATGCTACCGGTTGCGTATAATTCAAATGGCATTACCATTTGATCAAATTTCACCCCCTGACTGGCAAAACATTGTAAATCAATACTCAGCACCTGCCATTGCTTGGCTGCCAGCCCCTGTAACTCAGCACTAATATCAACCTGAGCCCGACAACTTCCCGGCGCATCGCCTTCACTTTCACAATGCATGCCAATGAACATTTTGTCTGCAATTGCTTCACCGCGTTTGACCGTCATACTAAGCACGCCACCCGCAGCCTGATAACGGGCTAAATCTTCTCTGAAGCCATTACCACTGACAAACTGAACACCCGCTTTGGGGCCTTGCCAGTCGACCCTGAACGCATCTTCCTGAATGTCCTTATCTATCGTTCTGTAATTCAGCCCCTCCAGAGCCATACTGCTTGCAGCAACCGCCAGGTTTTGTTCACCAGAGAACAGTCTCATCTGCCATGGCTGCTGTGTTTTACCATTGAATATCTCATACACACCTGACGAACTCAGTATGGTATCTACCTGTTCTGGCAAAGTGTTACTCAGCACTGAGGGTTCTCCATAACTCAGGCCGAACCCGTAAGGCAATAAAGGAGCATAGTCCTTGTCATGACGATTGACCGGTTTGCTGGGGTGTGCAGGCCAGGAGAATGACAGGCGACCACTGAAGTCATGTTGTATCTCACCCCTGAAGTTTCTCAGCAAAACATCTGCAACAGCTTCGCCCTGAGAACCAGGCAACCAGGCCGCCACAAAGGCATCACTGGCATTGAGCTCCGGGTTGACCCACATCGCTCTGCCACTGATAAATACAGAGACCACAGGAATGCCCTGTGCCTTGAGCGATTTAAGTAATGCCAGATCGCGTTTATTGCCATGCTGATAAATCAGCGTTTCCCGATCTCCGTGCCCTTCGGCATAGGGCTCTTCGCCAAATACCACAATGGCAACGTCCGGTTTAGTTTTAAACTGGCCATTTTCGCTTAGTTCAACCTCACCACCCGCCAGCTTAACCTGTTGAGCGATGCCATCATAAATAGACTGGCCGCCCGGGAAATCGCTATTCTGATTATTGGTGCCCTGCCAGGTAATAGTCCAGCCACCCGATTGCTTACCTATGTTATCAGCCGCATCACCGGCTACCAGAATGCGTTGATTGGGTGCCAGCGGCAACAACTGATGATTATTTTTGAGCAACACCAGAGATTCTCGAACAGCCTGGCGTGCGATTTCGCGGTGCGCTTCGTGGCCTATCAATTGCGTATTGTTTGCATGCGGGCGCTTCGCCGGGCTGGGTTTATCAAACAATCCCGCGCGGAATTTTACCCGCAAGATACGCGTAACGGCATCATCGATACGAGACTGTGGAATAAAGCCCGCTTTGACTTGTGCAATGGTATTTTCAAGCAAAGGCTTCCAGGCATCAGTCGGCACCATATACACATCCAGACCGGCATTGACAGCCTGTGGACAATCGTCATTGCGACAGCCAGGGATCTGACCATGACCATTCCAGTCACCCACTACAAAGCCATCGAACCCCATCTTGTTCTTCAGTACCTCGGTCAGCAGATAGTGATGACCATGGATTTTCTCGCCCTGCCAGCTATTGAATGACGCCATCACAGATTGTGCGCCCGCAGTCAGACCACCTACGTACCCCTGAGCATGAATATCAAACAGCGCTTGTTCAGAGTCGATATTATTGCCCTGATCGTCTCCTTTTACCGTGCCGCCATCGCCCAGAAAGTGCTTCACGGTACTGATCACCCGGTCATCACCCAAAAAGTCTCCATCCGCATGGCCTTGCAAGCCATGTACTATGGCTGCCGCATAGGCTTTAACTATCTCGGGGTCTTCAGAATAACCTTCATAGGTGCGACCCCAGCGGTCATCACGCACAGTTGCAACTGTGGGTGCAAACACCCAGTCAATGCCCGTTGCCATCACTTCTTTCGCTGTTGCCTGAGCAATTTTTTCAATCAGCTCGGGGTTATTTGCAGCCCCCAGGCCGATGTTATGGGGAAATAACGTTGCGCCAATCACATTGTTGTGGCCATGCACCGCATCAGTTCCCCACATGGTGGGAATATTAATGCCATCCAGCGAGTCATCCACAGACGCCTGATACATGGCTTCGGCGAGGTCGACCCAGTCTTTGACACTGGCATGTTTGTTGTTGCCGGGAAATGCGCCGCCGCCGTTGAGGTAAGAACCAAAACCGTAGCGCCGCATGTCTTCGACTGTGATGTCACGGATCTCAGGCTGGATCATCTGAGCCACTTTCTGCTCTAACGTCATCTTGCTCAGTAGTGCCGCAACCTGGCGCTCTATTTTGGGATCTTTGCCCACCTCTGAGTGTATTTTGGGCCAGATATCAAGCCCTTTGTTAACTTCTGCCGATGGCTGAGCTGAGCCGCACGCCGTTAGAATACCAGCAGCCAGCACGCTGAGTGAAATCTTGGTGGTTGTTTTCTTCACTTTACTTCTCCGTGGATAGCAAAACAGGTCGGTGTCCTTTGAGCCCAAAATAACCGATAAATACATAACACAGTGCCGGCAACAGGAATGACAGTTGTACACCTGATGCATCAGCCAACATCCCCTGCAGCAAAGGCACAATAGCCCCGCCGACAATCGCTAGGCATAATACGCCGGCACCATGACTGGCGCTTTCGCCCAGCTTGTCGATTGCGAGACTAAAAATGGTTGGAAACATAATGGAATTGAACAGACCGACCGCCAGCACAGACCACATCGCCACACGGCCTTCGGTCATGACAGCAACGCACAACAGTGCAATGACCATGAGCGCGTTAAATGCCAGGACTTTACCCGCCGCAATTTTTTGCATCACCAGCGCACCGATGAAGCGCCCAATCATGGCACCGCCCCAGTAATAAGCGATTAGCTGAGCCGCTTGTGCTTCGTTCAGCCCGGCAATACGGGGGTCGTGTAAAAAGTTCACCAGGAAGCTGCCTATAGCGACTTCTGCACCTACGTACAAGAAAATCGCCACTGCGCCCAGTTTGAGGTGTCGGTATTGTAGTGCTTTTTTTAAAGAGGGCGCGCCTTGCGATTGAGCACCAAGCGACGGCAACTTGATAAATGCAAAGACAATAGCCAGCACAGCAAGCGTGACAGCGATCATCAGGTAAGGAAATTGCACCGCAGAAGCGTCTGCATGTGCCGGCTCGCTGCTGCCAGAAAAAATAAGCCAGGCTCCAAAAAATGGCGCAACCGTTGTACCCAATGAGTTAAATGCCTGGGTCATCGTCAGACGTGACGAAGCCGTTTTAGCAGGTCCCAGGGCGCTTACAAAAGGGTTTGCAGAGACCTGCAATACAGTAATACCTGAAGCCAATACAAACAGTGCCCCCAGAAACACCCCATAAACCCCCAGCTCAGCTGCGGGGTAGAATAATAAACACCCAATGCTCGCAACACTCAACCCTGTGATGATGCCTTTTTTGAAGCCAATTCTGCCAACCAGCATGCCCGCAGGAACAGAGACAATAAAATAGGCGCCGAAGAAGCAAAACTGCACCAGCATGGCCTGGGTATAAGTTAAAGAAAATGCCCCTTTCAGATAGGGGATCAATATGTCATTTAAGCAGGTAATAAACCCCCACATAAAGAACAGAGTCGTCAGCGTGAACAGCGCAAATCTGTGCCCCTGTTCCGATTGCGAGTCATGCTTGGTTTCCAGCATCGCGGATGAACTAGCCATAATGAATTTCCAACAAAAAAATAAAGAAGGCGTGCTCTGGCACCGCTTTAGGCAACCGCCAGAGCGTACTCGGAATTAATTGAACTTATATCGGAAGCCCAGTGCATATCTGGGACCGTATTGGCGGGCGAACAGGAATTGACGCTCATATCGGCCAAAACCTTGCTCAGTTTCATCATTGAGGTTCACACCCTCGAAGAATACGGTCAGCTGCTCCGTCATGTCGTAGTTAACGCTCATATCCCATTGACCAAAAGCCTTAGCAAATTGTGGCGGATTGTCTGAAGACCCCTGATCCTGACCTACCCCCAGCAGATACTCGTCACGCCACGCATATGTGAGCTTCACCGATAGTCCATCTAGCTCGTAGAAAACCTGAAAGTTGGCTGAGTCACTAAGCCCTGTGAGTGGGGTTTGCTGTTTAAGACTGGCCACATCGAACTCCACATCGCCATTAACAAATGTCGCATTGACCCCGACGCCAAAACCGGTTTCGCCGAACAGGTGCTGTACTGCCACTTCAAAGCCGTCAACTGACTTGGTATCGGGTGCATTAAATGGTCGTGTAAAATCCCACACGATCAACGGGTCATCTGCATTCGGGGTAATGTAGCCCTGCTCATTAAGCGTTGCGCCATTGGCCTGCATTTGGGCAAAAATAGCGTCATTGGTGGCCTGCTCGCCACGACTTTCGATGTCTGCTACAGCTTGCAACCATCTCGGCCCCTGATAAATATCCAGAAAGCCCTCGACAGTTGTCGAGTTTACCTGGCTGCCGATGAAGTTTTTCACCGACTTATCAAAGTAACCAATGGCTGCGTAACTGCCTTCGGCGTAATAATATTCGAGACTGAGGTCAAAGTTAGTCGACTCAAATGGTTGTAAGTTGGTATTGCCTTCGCTGGCATTACGAGAGCCAATTTTAGGGCTGTTTGACAGACTCCGCCCGCCAACCAGATCGCCCAGCGGTGCCCGTGAAATGGTTTTGCCCCAGGACATACGGGCAACCAGTTCATCCGTCACATCCACTCGCAAGTCCACCATAGGCAGAACCACATCATGCTCGCCTTCAACGGTAAAGAAGGCATCTCCATCAGGTAAAAACTGGGTATGCCATTCACTGCCACCCTTCCACCATACGGCCGTTGGCGTTGGCTGGAAAGTGCTGCTGGTTACATCGGTTTGCTCATAGCGTACACCCGCGTTTATCTGTACCGGATAGCTGGCAACTTCAAACTCCCAGAAGCCAGACAAGTAGATGCTGCTGGTTTCTTCCGTCACACTTTCACGCGATACAGTCCCCATGTCGTGATATGCCGTCGTCGCGAAGTAGTCATTGCCTCCGAGTAAGTCATTGGTCAAAAAGGCTTCAGAGCGAGCAGCTACCTCATCGAAATCAAAGGTGTAGTAATAGTGAGGCTGTAACGCACTACCGCCACCGTCAAATGCATTTAAGAAGTCACTCGTGTCATGCTGAGTGAACATGCCATCTGGGAATAATTCCGGCCAGGCAGGATTAAATAAGAAGCCACCAATTAAACCACTCCAGGCATTCGAGCCACTCATCTCCTGCTCTGTAAGCGCCACACCAAATTTGACATTCACTAATCCCCAGCGATCGCTGAGGTTTTCCCAAACGCCATCGAGCTGTAACTGCTCAACCGTCGCTTTGCCTGGGGAATGCACAAACTGGCTAAAGTGAGAGTCGATTTCGCTGGCTGCCAGCTCATTGGTACCATTTCGCCAGAGGATTTCTGCATGTGGGATCTCACCGCTACGAAAATCATAGCGCTTGGTCGTTAGCTGATCTGAACCCAGTACCAATGTGCCTTCACTGCCAAGGCCTGAGTCTGCGCCATTGTCGGTTTCGCTGTGTGAATCGTGATAATCCAGAGTGAGGCTCAATGCATCACTCGCCTGCCATTGGACATTAAAACCGACTGAGCGCTCATTTACTTCGGTCGTTGAGCGCGAAGCACTAAAAGAGCCGTCGTTGCCGCTGATGTCGGCATAGACGACCGTGCCATTTTCATCCAGCTCGTAACCGTTGATGTTGCCACCATAGTCATTCCACATGCCCCATGAAATCGCGTTCTTACCGGTTATGGATTGAGTGCCTGTGTAATCGAGAGTCATCACAATATCGTCATTGGGTGCATACTGAAAAACAAGCTGACCATTGGTACGTTCACGCTGCAAGTCGCTTATCTGATAGTTCATGTCGCGGGGGAAGAAGTAGTCTCCTGCTGGCACCCCGTCTTTATTCAACGGGCGATTATCAACGACACTGTCAACGTCCAGATTGGCAGGCAAGTCTACATTCGCCTGCCAGCCTTGAATATTGGCGCTTTGCTGCTGAAAGTCGCGACGATGGTGATTGACGGTAAAGCCAAACCCGACCGTTTCGTCAAAGAACGCATTTGAGTAAAGGGCTGAGACCTCTGGCGTGATGTTGTCGCCTGCCACATTGGATGAATCATGAATCGCTTTAGCTGAAAAAGACATTTTTTCCGCACCGCTGTCGAGCGGTCGTGCAGTGACAATATTCACCGTCGCGCCTAATCCACCGGTTGGATTATCAGCACGGGCTGTCTTATACACTTCCAGCGCGGACACGCCGTCAGACGAGAGATTTTCAAAGTTATAGGAGCGGCTATTACCAGTTCCCGGCATTTGTCTGCCATTGAGCGTTACCAGGTTAAAGTCGGGACCAAAGCCTCGCACTGTGATCTGGCTCCCTTCTCCGTTGCTGCGGCTCACAGCCACGCCGGTAATTCGTTGCAAAGACTCCGCCAGATTGGTATCAGGAAACTTGCCCATTTCTTCTGCTGAAATCGCGTCCACCACGCCCGACATGTCTCGCTTAACGTTCATGGAGCGGATCAAACTGCCCTTAATACCGCGCACTTCAATCACTTCCGGGGTTTCTTCTTCAGCCTGCGCTGCGACTTGCTCTGCCTGTGCCATAGAAGTGCCAAGTACCGCACCGATCAGAATCGCGACATGTGAGAGTTTATAATTTACTGTATTCATAAAGACCTGCTTGAATAATTTTCGCTGTCTGGGCGTGGTTATACCACGCCATCGGTTTAGGTTTACTTGGCTGTGATCATCACATTATCGAGCCGGTATACGGCTCCTTCTCCCTGGCCCCAGGCCGGATAGACCATGATAATGTCAATACCACTGATATTGACCCCACCATCACTCAGTACCTGAAGAGGGAAAGTATAGGTTTGCCACTGGCCAACCTGAGGGGCCGTAGCCTCCAGACTCTCCGTTAGGTTTAGCTCTAAGGCGGAATCGGCATCCAGCGCCTCAATCTTAAACTTCCACAGAGCAGCGCTATCGTTCGGCGCAGTCACTACTTTGAGATCAAACTGAACTGACCCGGACTGCATATAAGCTGACGCATCAAGGTAATGGCCATCTTCTGCAAACAATCCCATCACAGTTGGCTCAGCACCAACTTTAAATTCAGCAACCATACCCTGAGTCATATCATCATTTTCAAGCGTGGGGGTGGAACCGCCGCAGCAGTCCCACAGCGACCATTGGTCTTTAACATCGTCAGCAAACAGAATTTCACCCACAAAGTCATCGGCCTGATTCGGGTCGTAAATCTTGACGTTGTCGATGCGATATACCGCACCTGCCCCCTGGCCCCAGGTAGGGAAAACCATTAAGACGTCAATCGCGCTGATGTCTAAACCTTTAGCAACCAGATCAGTTAATTTGAATGTATAGGTTTGCCACAGGCCAACTTCAGGCGCTGCTTGCTGCACACTACTATCTAAAGCGACTTCAGCGACACTTTCAGCATTGACCGATTCAGCCTTAAAAGACCAGGTCGCAGTCGAATCTTGTGGTGCGCTCACCACTTTCATATCAAACTCAACCACACCATTAGACAGAATAGAAGAAGCGTCAAACGGCGCCGCGCTGACCCCTTCAGCTGTGATAAACTCTTGGCGAGAAATAAAGCCCATCACCGTCGCTGTATCGCCGATTTTAAATTCCGCGACATTGCCGTGTGCATCGTCATCCAGCTCAACCGTAGGTACTGATCCGCCACAGCAATCCCACATAGGCCAGGCAGGGTTTTCACTGTCTTCAAACACCACCAGCGCTGAAGCATTTTGCGACGCGGCAATGGCCACGTCAGCGACACGATAAACAGCGCCTTCGCCACTGCCCCATGCCGGGAATATCAGGACTGCGTCAATGCTGCTGATATCCAGGCCTCGCTCAGCGAGCATCTGTAAAGGAAAAGTAAAGGTTTGCCACTGCCCGGCCACTGGTTGCAGGCCCTCTGTGCTGTCAGACAAAGGAATTTCAATCACTTTTTCTCCGTTCGCACTTTCTACTTTTAGCATCCAGGGCGTTTGGGCATCCACAGGCGCTGAGATGACTTTCAAATCAAAACGCACCATGCCAGAGTCTATCAGGGAGGACGCATCGAATGGACTCGGTGTGCCGCCCGCATCAGACGCCATCGGGTCGCGAGAAATAAAACCATTCACCGTCGGTTCGCTACCCACGCTAAACTCGATGACCGTTCCCGCAGTGTCGTCGTCCAACAACGCAGGCACACTGCCACCACAGCAATCCCAGGCAGGCCAGTCTTTGTTAAGCTCGCCGTCAAAAATTTGCAGGCTGTCGCCTGCTGTTGCAGGTGGAGGGGGAGTAGGCGCCTTGCCTTCAACCAATGCATCCTCCGGCGAGTCCCATCCAGCACGAATCGTTTCACATCCTTTACCCGTTGTCGGGTTTTGCTGACACTGATAGACTCGAACATAATCCACTTCAAAGGTTTGTCCATTTACAAACGCGTCGGCATTCACACCCGTTTCATTGACAGCTTCCGGCCAGCTGCCACCAACAGCCAGGTTTAAGATTAGGTAGAAGTTTTGGTCAAACGGTGCACTATCCCAGTGTGTTACCAGCTCACCACTGCCCTGATCATGGTACTCGGCGAACCACCCCCTGTGTTTCAAACTGAATACATCACCGTTACTGTCATACAAGGGCTCTGACTGTCGCTGGGTGGCATAAAGGTAATCATCAACATACCAGCGTATCTCTCCCTCTTGCCATTCCACAGCATAGGTATGAAAGTCATCGGCGGGATTAGCACCGTCTGCCAAAGTATGTGCTTTACCCGAATGTACGTTGTCTGGCCAATCCTTACCATAGTGCAAGGTGCCGTATATCTGGGCCTCAGGTTTACCTTCAGCTCCTTGTGCTTTGAGGTTAACTGCTTCAACTATGTCAATCTCGCCAGAGTTGGGCCAGCCGCCATAAACTTCATCCGTAGGCAGCATCCAAAATGCCGGCCAGCTGCCCTGCCCGCTGGGTAACTTTGCGCGCATTTCGAATCGACCATATTTAAAATCCGCTTTGTGTTTTGTGATAAGGCGTGCGGATGTATAGGGTTTTTCAGCACCATCTGCTGCACGACGCGCGACAATCTTTAATGTCCCATCGCTGACATACGAGTTGGCCTTATCATCGGTATAGCATTGACGTTCTTCGTTTCCACCGCCGAGGCAGTCCACTTCGTGCGTCCAGTTCTGAGCATTGATTTGGCTGTCATCAAACTCGTCTTGCCAGACCAGCTGCCAGTCAGAAGCCGGTACCTGTGGGTCAGTTTTACTTAGATCAGTGTGTGTTTTAGCGTCGCCACCACAGCCGGTCACACCCGCTAACGCAAGCAAGACGCCAAAACTGGAGAGGGATTTTGCAACTTTTATCATAATGTGTGTTCCAACTAATCGAACCGATTGTTGTGCAGTACGAACATGTTCTTTTCACAGTCTGGCACAGGCCCGCTGTCGTTGTTATTTGCAACAGGCCAGGTATATGCTGGCCTTTTGCACTGGTCGTACTACAAAGAATAAGCAGCGAATCAGATTGCAAATTCGGTCTGCTCCTGAGGCTATCCTGTTCAATTAACCAGAATGTTACAATAGAAACGCGCCATCACGGGCAACTGGTGCGACACATGTTCATGGGCCACAGTAGTGCACGACAAAGCGATACAAAAATAAGATGAAAGGTTAGTTGTTTGTTTTGATTAGACTTTAAGCCATGAGGGGTGAAAGCAGGCTGCACCAAAGCGTACTATTGTTGCACCATGAGAGGTGAACCACACCGCTCGTGATGAATATTCACCCACCACACCACCACTCGTTAACTAGCTTAACGTTTTCTTTTTAGCAACAAACTGTTGTAATGCCTTACTATAATTGCGACTGACTTTTAACTCTACCTGCTCCTGGAGTGTGATCAGGCTCTCGTTATTTCGCATAGGCCTAATGGCAGTGACATGGTTTAAATTGACTATGGTGGATTTATGGATCCGGGCGAACTGGGTTTCATCCAGCAAAGTTTGCAGCTTTTTCATGGTAATACGCAGGACGTGAGTGTCTGAATCCGTATGTACGCACATGTAATCTCCGGCTGCGTCAATCCAGCGGATCGTATCCACGGGCACAAATACTTGCTCATTGTCACTGTTTTTAATGACTAAGTCTTTGTTCTGAGCAGCAGGCAACGGATTATCCGTTTCCAGCCAGGACTCTAACTCGGCGACCGCCAGCCCCGAGGTTTCAGTGAGGGCCTGTAGCAGGCGATATTTCTCTTGCTCGGCATGACGTGGCTGTCGACGTTCCAGGATCCGGTTAACCGTTTTTTGTAAACGCCCCAGATTAGCTGGTTTCAGCACATAATCAATCGCGTTGAGCTCAAAAGCTTCCAGTGCATAATCACTATATGCACTGACAAAAACCACCATAGGTAAGACATCCGTCTGTATTGCCTGTACCACTTCGATCCCATTGAGACCAGGCAACTGCAAGTCCAAAAACAACACATCAGGACACAACTCATGGCACAAACGGATTGCATCATCCCCGTTTTCAGCCTGGCCTATCACCTCAATTTCGGGGATCTTCGCCAACCTGAGGCTCAGCCCTTCCAAAGCAAGGGGCTCATCGTCTACGATAAGGGCAGTGAGTGGTTTTATCATGATCAGTCAACCTCATACGGCAGCACTAAGGTCACAGTATTGCCTCCTGCTGCATTCTTATTTAAAGAGACGGTGAAATTACCGCTATACATTACATCCAGTCTCGATTTAGCGTTGTTAAGCCCGATCCCGAACCCTTTTTCAGTCATGGCATTGCCACCTGTGCCACTGTCTGAAATTTCGATAACAAGTTGCTCCGCCTGTCTTTTAGCCGATATGCTCACTTCCCCTCCGAGCTTACTTGGCTCAATGGCATACTTGATAGCATTTTCAACCACAGGCTGGCATAACATGTTCGGCACCAGTGCCTTCAGCACTTCAGGCTCAATCGCATAGCGAACTGACAAGCGTTGTCCAAAACGGACTTTTTCTATTGCCAGATACAACTCGATCAGCTGAACTTCTTCCTGCAAAGAGATCCGACTGCGCTGTGTAGCCTCAAGTGAATGACGGAAGAAATCACAGAGCTTATCGAGCATTTCTGATGCCGTGTCGTTATCCTCTTTGAGGATCAAAGTTGAAATGGCATTCATGGTATTAAACATAAAATGCGGATTGAGCTGATAACGCAGCATTTGTAGCTGAGCATCTTTTGCCTGGGTTTGCGCTCTAAGCAAACGTTCGTGCTCTTTTTGCAATCTGCTATTATATAACATGATAAAAAATATCGATGTCCAGACAAACATAGTGGTCAATGAAAACAACAACCAGCCGCCAAATTCCAGCATATTCCAGGCCTGGTTCCAGTGCTGGTCATGTACTATGACTTTATAGCTGGCAAGCTTAATGATGTTATAAATCAGGCCCAGTAAAGCCGCAGACAAAAAGCTGATAAAGAGCGTGCGCTGCAATGGCTGATGAATGATCCTGCGGATAAACAACCACTGTATGAGCGACAATGCAAAGCCGCTGAGGCTTTCGACGCCCAGATTGACCACCTGTCCGGTGAGATTAAAACCAGGTGAATCAAACTGAGGCTGAATGATTGCCAGAAACACCACAGCCGCATAACCAAGCCAACCGGCAATTTGTAAGCTCCAGAATTGCTTAGACAAATGCGGAAGTGCGGAAGACTCTGGCTCAAGCGGTGCCAGTTCAGATTGATGGGACGTAGATACAGACAAAACAGTACTCAGAATAAGGCTCTATCCTGCGACACTCTAAAACTTTTTAAAAATTTAGCAAGCTAGCCTGTACGATTTTCCCCGTTTAGAGACATTAAAAAAGGGCCATCACGGCCCTTTTATCAATTTAACAGCTTATGATGCATAGCGCTGTTCAAGGTAGGCAAATGTGGCTCTTAAGCCAAGTCCCTCACCGCCAACAGGTCTGCCCGGAAGCGAGCGCAAGTTCCAAGCCATCACATCAAAATGTACCCAGGGAGTCTGCTCTGGTTCAACAAACTCTTTTAGATACAGAGCTGCGGTGATAGAACCACCAAACGGGGTTGAACCACAGTTCGCCATGTCGGCCACATCGCTCTTAAACAGTGCTTTATACTGGTCAAACAACGGCAGCTGCCATATCGGGTCCTGAAGCGTGTTGCCCTGTGCAATCATCGCATTGGCCACGTCCTGATCCGTACTGTAGAAACCTGGTAATTCTGTACCCAATGCAATTCGACATGCACCAGTCAAGGTCGCGAAGTCGATTAACAGATCAGGCTGTTCTGATTGTGCTTCCGCCAGAGCATCACACAATACCAAGCGACCTTCTGCGTCTGTGTTGTCAATTTCAACCGTCAGACCTTTACGCGTCTGGATGACATCGCCGGGGCGAAATGCGTTACGCGACACAGCATTCTCAACCGCAGGTATCAACACTCGCAGACGCACAGGTAAACCGGCCGCCATAACCATATGAGCAAGCCCCAGTACATGAGCTGCCCCGCCCATGTCTTTTTTCATGTTTCGCATGCCAGATGCCGGCTTAAGATCCAAGCCTCCGGAGTCAAAACAGACGCCTTTACCAACCAAAGTCAGTTTAGGCGCGTCTTCATTACCCCAACTCAAATCCAGCAGGCGTGGTTTGTTTTCACTGGCTCTGCCAACCATATGTATTGTTGGGTAGTTGTTTTCCAGCAATTCATCACCCACAATTTGAGAAAACTGCGCGCCAAATTGCGCGGCCATCTCAATGCAGATCTCTGCCATATGCTGAGGCATCATGTCAGCAGCCGGGGTGTTGACCAAATCTCTGACCAAATAAATAGCATCGGCCTGATCCTGCAACTTTTTCAACATGACCTCTGACTCGATGGCCAGTTTGGCGCTGGGTGCGGAGGCCTTTTTGTATGCGTCGAATGTATATGCACCTAGCAGGTAACCAAGCGCGGCCTGTTCAACAAACGCCTCATCCCCTTGTATACGATAGGTACCTTGCGGCAGTTGGGCGGACAGGTCACCCGCCAGCCACATATCATCCAGCGACTCCACCACACACAAAACGGCGCTGATTTCGCCGCTTTGGACATCTGGGATCAGTAGTGTTTTCTGCGCTTTTTGCCTGGTGGCCAGCGTGATGTTTTTGGCTTGTGGCGCGTTTTCCTCTAACCATTCGCCTAGCTGACTTTCCTTAATAAAATGTACCGGTATTCCTTGTGATGAGTGAACAAGTAAATGACTCATACGTGCCTCTTGAATTACATAAACCTGACAAGAGAATACCAAGGTGGGAAAAATATTTCACTCACTGGATGCATAAAGCGATATAAAAAGCTAATTATGTACACGCAAGCGGATTACAAGCTTCTACCAGGTTACTTTTCTTTGCTTTTTGGCTTTTTATTCAATGAGAAAGAACTGGGAAGTACATCGACACCCAGCCACTGCCCAAGCTTGACAATCAAAGGGATGGTGATTGGCGCAAATGGTAACAAGGCGAATACACCAAGACCCAATCCTTTTAATATATCGACAAACTGCTGGTTTGCCGCGGACAGCTCTTGTTTAGATACCCCACCTTGCGGATAACGTTTGTAAATATCCAGCATTTCGCGTGTTTCTTGTTTTTCCTGGGCCAAAGCAAGTTTTAAACCTACTAGCGCACGCCGAAGCCTTAATTGTTGACGTTTTTTACTGATCCTTACGACCCGAATTGGGGCTTTGTGTACTACTTTAATTAATCGCATTCACATACTTTGGGGAACCATAGTACCTCCAATAGTAGCAGAAATAAAAACGGGGCGTTAGCGCGCTCAGACACTAAGAAGAGCCTCATTATTTTGCTACCAATGTAAAACGTCGCTACTCAGTGCAGGTGACAAGATGAAGTTTTTAACAAGGTATATTTTGAGTATCCCACGCAAGAAATACATCAAAATACGCAATAATGCGAATTTAGTGAGTTTATTTCAACTTACTCAGTACCTATAACACCCACGTAAACGCTCATTTTTTGCACCACAAACAAAAAGTTACTTGAAAATTTGACCTTGTAAAATTCACTGCTACCTTTAATTGTGCAGTGAACATATTTGCAATTATCTTTAATGACGAGTACACACTTGGTTAAAAAATAAGGTGCAAGTTATGTATATTGTGAATTATGACAACATATAATATCTGGGGAAACAGGATGAAACTACAAACAAACGCGCTAAGTCGTGCGATTAAATTTGCTTTGGCGTCTACTGCAACAATGGGATTGGCTGTAACCAGCGTTCAGGCTGAAGAGGCTGATGCTGGCGCTGATAAAAAAATTGAGAAAATTGCGGTCGTAGGCTCCCGCGCAGCACCGCGTTCAGTGGGTGATTCACCCGTACCAATCGACATCATAGGTGGCGATGATTTAAGCAAGGCTGGTGGCGATGACATGCTGGAATTGCTTAAAGGTTCGGTGCCCTCTCTAAACGTTCACGCCAACCCAATAAGTGACGCTGCAAGCCTGGTGCGCCCTGCTAACTTACGCGGTCTGCCCGCAGATTCAACTTTAATTCTACTTAACGGCAAACGCCGCCATCGTTCATCTGTCATTGCGTTTTTAGGCGGAGGCATTAACGATGGTGCTCAGGGTCCGGATATTTCCGTTATCCCCAGCATCGCATTGAAACAGGTTGAAGTATTACGTGACGGTGCGGCAGCTCAGTACGGTTCAGATGCCATCGCCGGGGTACTGAACTTTGTACTAAAAGATGCCTCTGAAGGCGGTAGCATCTCAGTCAAACAAGGCCAATACTATGAAGGCGACGGTGATACAACCACGGTAGAGGGTAACATTGGTCTGCCATTCACTGACCAGGGCTTTGCAAACTTAAGCTTTCAGTATAAAGAAGCCGACCCAACCAGCCGCAGCGTGCAACGCCCGGATGCACAAGCCTTTATGGATGCAGGTTTAGAAGGTGTAAGAGATCCGGCTCAGGTCTGGGGCGCACCAGAAATCAACGACGACATCACCTTGTTTGGTAATGTTGGACTTGAATTGACCAACGACTCCCAGTTCTACATGTTCGGTAACTATTCAGAGCGGGATGTGAAAGGCGGCTTCTACTATCGTAACCCCACCACACGTCCACAGGTTTATGGTGGCGTAATCCGTAACGTTAATGGCACGCCAACCAGACGTCACCCCACAGATGAAGCGCAGCAAAAGCTGTGGGATGATGCAACGCCGACTATCTTAGTGGGTTCTCTGGATGGGTACGACCAGCAGATCAACTGTCCCGTTGTTGAGCTACAAGCTAATGGCTTACCGGACCAGGCAGCCCTGGATTCGCTCGCCGCAGCAAATTGTTTTGCCTTTAACAACATGCTGCCCGCAGGTTTTACGCCTTTCTTCGGTGGTAATATCACTGATACGTCACTCACTATAGGTACCAAAGGTGAGTTTACAAGCGGCTTTATGAAAGGAGCGTATTATGACTTCAGCGGTTCAGTAGGCCGTAACGAGTCTCGCTATTTTATTACCAACACCATAAACGCCTCTATGGGTCCTGACACACCAATGGAGTTCAGCCCGGGTAAATACATTCAGCTAGAAAAGAACTTTAACGCTGATTTCTCGAAAGGCTATGATTTTGACTTAGCCTACGACGTCAACGTTGCTGGTGGTCTGGAGTGGAAAGAAGAAACCTTTGAAGTCATCCCGGGTGATGAGCCCTCATTTACCGCGGGCCCTTTAACACAGCAAGGATTTGGCATAGGCTCTAACGGTTTTCCTGGCTTTAAACCCTCGCAAGGCGGCGAGTTCTCACGCCGCAGCTACGCAGCCTATATTGATATCGAAACCCCCTTCACTGAAGAGTTCCTGATGGGCTGGGCACTGCGCTACGAGGACTACGATACTTTTGGTTCAACAACCAATTACAAAGTAACCTGGCAATATCACGCCACAGAAGATCTTGCGCTACGTGGCTCGCTGAGCACAGGTTTCCGTGCACCGACCGTTGGCCAGGCTAATGTCAGTAACGTTCAGACTAACCTGAGCAGCGGTGTGCTGGTAGACTCGGCACTATTACCTCCCACTAACCCGGTTTCACAATTGTTAGGTGGTAGCGAATTGCAGCCGGAAGAGTCACAAAGTTACACCTTTGGTGCAGTCTATCAGTCGGGCGATTTGTTCCTGACCATAGACTACTACAACATTGAAGTTGAAGACCGCCTGAGCCAGTCGAACAAGATCGATCTGACACTGGAGCAAAAAGCGGCATTAAAAGCGGATGGCGTGCCAAATGTGGATAGCTTGGCACAGGTTTCCTTCTTTACCAATGACTTCGATACCACAACTCAGGGTGTAGATATAGTTGCAAACTACTCTATGGATCTGCTGGGCGGCTTCGCGACATTCAGTGCTGCTTATAACTGGAATGAAACCGAAGTTGACAAGTTCTCAGACATTACCGGGGCCTTTAAGGTGGCACGTCTGGAAAAAGACTTGCCACAACACAGAGCGACCTATACCTGGACACAACAGTGGGAAGATTTTTCAGGCTTCCTACGTTACAACTACTATGGTGAGTATCAAGGCGTACACGTAGACTATGATGCAACAGCTATCATGGCTGACCCAAATTTCACATTTGACGCTGAGCTGACTTATTTTGCGACTGAAAACATCAGCCTGACCGTAGGTGCAAACAATATCTTCGATCAGGATGCTGAAAAAGTAGTCGACTTCCTCGAAGAAGGTAAAACAGAGTTAACACCAGCCAACAACTGGGGCGGTATCTATTACGAAACGTCTCCATTTGGGATCAATGGTGGCTTCTACTACGTAAAAGCAACCTACACATTCTAACGACTTACTGTAACCCAGAAACAAAGGGGGAAGTAGCTATAGCTATTTCCCCTTTTTATTTCTATCATGTATAAAAAACTTCTCTATAACCACATGTTACTGCTAGAAAGAGCCTCAGAATTACTCGAAGAAAATCGCTTACGTGAAGCCGAGTTCATGTTTAAACAAGTCCTGAAACAAAACCCCAAAAATGGCAAAGCCCTGTTTGGTCTTGGCAGGATCTGTATGAGATTAGAGCAATATGACAACGCCATATACTATTTAAAGCGCGCATGCGAACATTTACCAAAAATGCTCGACCCCTTGTATGCGCTGGCCGATGCATTTATTGCCGTCGGGTCGCCCGTTGATGCCAAAACTGTACTCGAATATACGTTAAGCGTAGCAAGACATAATGCACAGGCCCATTACCATCTGGGTCAGTTTTATCTGGACTATGGCTTTATTGATAACGCTCGAAACGTCTTCGAGGCGGGCTTATCCTGCCCCCACTCTGCGATTACCGTCTTTATGCTCCACGAGTTGATCAAACTGACTGAAGGTGAGAAGCTCAACGACTATCTGGCGCTACTCGATTCATTGACTGCCGATATCGACAACCCTAGAGTACAGATTGTGGCCCATTACGCTAAAGCCAAAGCCTATGAGAAGTTTTCAGACGTAGACGCTGCGTTTAGTCATTATCAGCAAGCAAATTCAGCTCAGCACGATCTGTGCGATTTCCATACATCTGCTATGTTGCCCTTTTTCGAATACCTGAAGCAGAGTTTTAATCAGGACTTCTTTGACAAGCCAGCGGACAAAGTAAAAGCGACTTTTACACCCGTGTTTATCGTCGGCCTGCCACGGACAGGGTCAACCTTGCTGGAACAAATGCTGATCCAACACTCACAGGTTGGCTCTATGGGCGAGAGTACGGTGATCAGTGACGATATTGTGCCCTATCTGAGCATGCGTAACGAAGCCCCGTTTCCGGACTGTGTAAAAACACTCAGTACCTCCATGCTCGATCATTGCCGTAATTTGTACGTTGATGAGATTAAGCGACACCGTGTTGCAGAAGAGGCGGTGATAAACAAGTTGCCAGCCAATTTTCAGAATATTGGCCTGATCTTTAAAATGTTTCCTGACGCTCGCTTTATACATATGACCAGAGAGTTTATGCCCAATGCCTGGTCAGTCTATAGTAACCATTTCGCAGAAGATGAGCCCTATTTCTGCTCTTTGCAGGAGTACCAGCTTTACAGTGACATGACGGACGATGTAATGACGCATTTTAAAGCCATGCTGCCCCGAAATATTCACACTCTGAGTTATGAAAAGCTACTTGAGGAACCTGAACGAGAGATTAGAAAGGCCCTGAATTTTATGTACCAAAAATACGAGCCTGAGTGTATGGAGTTCCACAAAAGCCATAAAGTCGTCACGACATTAAGCAAAGCCCAGGTTCGCAAACCCCTGAATTCTGCGCCTCTGATAAACTGGAAAAAATTTGAAGCGCTGATGACTAAGGAACTGACGATGGAGCAACCTGGTGTTAAGTCGCCTGTGTGATCAGGCTTGTTTGTATTGCTCAAACCAGCCAAGCAGATCTGAAAACTGATCCTGACGTGCACCGCTGTGGGTCAGCATATTGATGTGATCATAATCATGCTGATGACCATAGCGCCGGCCATACACTTTTATCTCCTGAACGCCTGTGCCTGACTCAGCCATAAACTTTTTAATGTCAATGGGCTGCGCAAGAGCCTTATCTTTGACCCCTGCTATATGCAAAGTCGGTGGTAGCGAACGGTCCTTAAGTGCTGCCGCATAGTCAAAACCATCATCACTATCAATCCAGGGTTTGCGCTTTGCCCACTGCACGCTTTGTGCGTGAGACTTACGCGTCTCATTGTCCGATCCCCATTTAAGCCGCCGAGCCGGAAGATAGCCATGCTTGTTGACCTGCCAAAATGCCAGTGTGTACCAGATGACATTCGCTTTGAGTAACTTTTCCGGATGACGATTATACAGGCTACGTTTTGTCCCAAAGTATACACATGCACTGACATGTTCACGCTCTTGCTCAAACCGGGCCAATACACTGTTTAGCAGCACACCGCCCCAGGAGTGAGCGACCCAAAACTGTGGCCGTTTACCTGTTTTGGCTGTGATAAATTGTAAAATTGCGGGGATATCCTCAACTATCGATTCAGTCTGCCCATGCCGGTCTCCTTTGCTGATCGCCGGCTTACTCTCCCCCCTGCCACGCAAATCTGCCACGAAACACTGGTAACCTTGTTCGGCCAAAAAAGGCGCAAGCCCTTTATTATTGTGGGTGTAAAAAATCTTTCCATTCTCCACAGCGCCGTGTAACAACAACACCGCCGGCCCCATAGCTTGCTCATGATAAATATGGCGAAGGTGCAACTGGTGTTCACCCGACACTGGCACATAGAGAGAGTTTTGCTTGATCATATGAGGTTAGTTCATCATTTTTAAAACTCATCGTACCAGCCAGACATAGTCATCGCAAGCTCGTGTACTCTAACCTGATGTCTGCCTACCTAGCCAAAGTAGCGGCACAAACACCAGAATTTAGATATAATGCGCGATTCACCCATTAAGAGAATTGACACATACCCAATGCACGTCAGAAATAAACACCGACAGGGCTATGATTTCGCCCGGCTTTGTACTACAAACCCAGCTTTAAAGCAGTACCTCATCAGCAGTCCACGTGGAGAGGACACCATTGACTTTGCCGACAGAGCAGCCATTGTGGCTTTAAATCAGGCGTTGCTGTCCTGTGACTATGGTGTCAAGTTTTGGCAGTTACCCGAGCCTTTCCTGTGCCCGCCGGTGCCCGGACGTGCGGATTACATTCATGCCCTGGCGGACTTACTGGCAGACGATAACCAGGGAACTCCCCCGACAGGTAAACAGATCCGTTGTCTTGATATTGGTACTGGTGCCAACTTGATCTACCCCTTGATAGGTCAGGCTGAATATGGCTGGCAGTTTACAGGTTCAGACATAAACCCGATGGCAGTGTCGGTGGCGCAGACCATTGCCAAAGCTAATGGGCTAGGTATTAAAGTCAGACAACAAAAAGATGAGCGGGCGATTTTTCGCGGGGTCATCTCTGCAAAAGATCACTATGAGCTAACCCTGTGTAACCCCCCTTTTCATGAGAGTGAACAAGCGGCGCAAGCAGGCACTGCAAGAAAATGGCGTAATTTGGGTAAAGCACCACAAAGCGCTAAATTGAATTTTGGCGGTCACGCACCTGAACTCTGGTGCCCGGGTGGCGAACTGGCATTTATCAAAACCATGATCAAAGAAAGTGTGATGTTCGCAGAGCAAGTTGGCTGGTTTACTTCACTGGTATCCAAAAAAGACAACCTGCCTGCTTTAAAAAAAGCACTGCAAGCTGTCAAGCCAAGCGATATCAGAGTTATCGAAATGCAGCAGGGCCAGAAGGTCAGCCGCTTAATCGCCTGGCGCTTTTAAAATCAGGGCAGCGCTCAAAGCTTATTGAGCTCTGCCTTATAATGCTTTCGACAGACCGATACGTACCGATCATTACCGCCAATTTCAACCTGCGCACCATCCGCAATCGCCCGCCCCGAGGCGTCTAGTCGTAACACATGGTTCGCCTTACGACCGCAATGGCACACTGTTTTAAGTTCAATCAGTTTATCTGCCCAGGCTAGTAAGTACTGTGCCCCTTCGAATAACTCACCACGAAAATCCGTTCTTAGCCCGTAGCAAAGTACGGGTATACCCAATAAATCGACTACATCTGTCAACTGCGAAACCTGCTGCTTACTTAGAAACTGGCTTTCATCAACCAGAATGCAGTCCAGCGATTGCTCATCGTGGTGTATGTTGATAAGGCTTAACAGCTCCGTGGCTGGCTCATAGGTGTGTGCGTCTGCCTCCAGACCAATACGAGACGCGACTTTGCCAACCCCCGCACGGTCATCAAGCGCCGCGGTAAGAATAAACGGATTCATTCCCCGCTCTCGGTAGTTAAATGCAGATTGTAAAAGCGTTGTAGACTTGCCAGCATTCATTGCTGAATAGTAAAAGTATAATTGCGCCATGGTGTATGTATCAGCCGCTAAAAAATTCGCGATAGTCTACCCAAACTGTCGCAGATTAGCCAGCTTACTCAAACACATGCCATGACGGTTGCGAAGGCACCTTACTGCTATCTTGTGTATCACCGGGATAACTTTGCCTGTTTATATACGCAATATAAATGTGGTGAAGTTCAGTGGTGCTAAGCGAGGACCACAGAGCAAGTGCTGTTTCACTATGTAGCTCTCTGAACTGTTTGGAAAAGGTAAGATAACCAAAACTGATGTCTAAAGGCGGATAAACGGCTTCTAACTGACGACGATAAGGAAATGCTGACACCGCTTTACCATCGACCTGACACAAGCCAAAGGTACCGTGTACTTTGCCCTTGAGTACAAGCTCAAAGGCATCACTTTGCGAGTCAGTATTCAGTATGGTGTATTTATCACTGCCGACAGAATCAGCCACGGAATACCCCCTGGGCACAGCAAGATTAATCGGATAGTGCCTGGTACTCATGGCAGTTTTCAATTGTGTCATTCCGACCAAACACGTTCCCAGCCGGCTAATTGAGCTGAGTGTGTTCGGCGACCCATCTTCATTGAGCGGGTAAGACAGAAAGGACTCTCGAGCAGGACGATAGCTGGCGATAACGGCATCCACCCGGTTTCGTTTAATTTCATACAGGCAGCGTTGCCAGGGTTTTCGGACAAATTCAAACTGCATACCGCCAACCCGAGTCTCAAGCAGGCGTAAAATCTCAATGGTCGCCCCCGGGTTTTCTCTGGGTACATCCAACCCATTACCCAAAAAGAAAGGTGGGATATGCTTATCTTCATAACACAATCTGACAGACACTTTCGCGCTGGCGTGGTAAGCGACAAACAAACACAACAAAGAGATTAAAATAAATCGCATTAAAACAGACTTTAAGTCGGGCTTTCTCTTATTATATAACCCACCTGATGGCTTGGCTACGCAGCGCAAACATTACTGGGTAATTTTTATCCCTTCATGGGCAAGCAGCCACGACTTTCTGTCCAACCCACCGGCATACCCTGTTAGTTTGCCATTGGCACCTATGATTCTGTGGCAAGGTACAATAATACTAATTGGATTCTTGCCATTTGCCGCACCAACAGCTCTGACAGCTTTGGGGTTGTTTAACGCTGCGGCCATCCAGCCATAGGTATTGGTTTCACCATAAGGAATGTCACATAGCAATCTCCATACAGCCTTTTGAAAAGGGGTACCTTGTGTATCCAACGCCACTTCAAATCGTTCACGCTTTCCATCAAAGTACTCTGTTAATTGAAGACACGCTTTATCAAGGTGCGGGTTTGTTCCCTCAGACAAGTTTACTTTGGGAGCAAAGCCGATATAAGAAAGCCCCTTATCACTCGCCTGCAAAGTGATCTCGCCTACGGGGCTTGCCAAATGTGTTTGAATCATCATCGTTTTTCTCCACTGAATCAATGCTGCTCAAGTTAATTGCTGCCACAGCTGAAAAGTCAGGTAACTTCTGAACGGGGCACAGCTGGGTACATCGATCTGCCCTACCCGGTCAATTGCTTTTTGTACACCTAAATCACCACCCAGATAAATATCAGGTGCGCTCAGACCACGCATTTTAGCGTAATCCACGGTCCAGGGCCCTATCCCTTTGATTGTTAGCCAGGATTCAGGCATACATTCCGGCTCTGATATATAGTGCTGCGCTAACGCAATAATAGCGAGTTTTCGACGCGCGGGCATTTTGAAAAATGCCAGTTCAGATCTTGCTATCGCTTGCGGGCTTGGAAATTGAAACGTACCGTCCGCTTGTTGATTACCAAGCTGCTCCACCAGCTTAATCATCAGGTTCTTTGCCGCAGAGACGCTGATCTGCTGGCCCAGTATTGCCCGAATACCCGCTTCAAAGGGCGTCCAGATCCCTGGTAGTCTGAGTCCATTCTCAAGGGGCATGTCTGGACACTGGCGCCGCAAGTGTGATTCTATAAACACAGTATCAGCATCCAGATCTAGCACCCGACGAATATTACTCACAACCTGAGGTAATCCTTTGAAGTCATTGATGTCAATGCTTACCCTGAAACGATTTTTTTGCGCCTCAAATCTGGCTGTAAAACGACCTTGATAAACGCCCAAATTAAAATTGCGGCCATAAGCCATATCCTCTAACCACTCTAATGGCGTAACCAGCCGATGTGCCAAAAAGCTTTTCAGAGCTGGCCAGTTATAAGGGGGACGAAATGACATCATCAATTCAATCTGACGACTTGCCTGAGCACCATTGCGCAAGCTTGACGGAGTTATCTGATAAAGCCGGCTGAATGCATCGTTAAAGCGCCGCTGCGAGTTAAACCCACAGGCATAAGCTATCTCAGTTACCGGTAAGCTTGTTTGCTGCAACAACTGTTTTGCAAGATCACATTGCTTATAAAGCGCATATTGCTTTGGCGCGATCCCATAATATTGCCGATATAATTTACTCAGATAACGTGAAGTTATACCGAGTTTTTCTGCCAGCTGATCCACACTTCCCGCACTCAGAAAACCGCTATCAATCAGACGCTTCGCTCTGACCGCTGTCGTTTGTGTTCCCATCCAAGCATAGCTCCCGGGCGCACTATCAGGCCGACAACGGACACAAGGCCTGAATCCAGCCTGTGCCGCGTTATGGGCATGCTGAAAATATTCAACATTGTGCTCCTT
Source organism: Pseudoalteromonas rubra (assembly GCF_005887115.1). Lineage (GTDB taxonomy): Bacteria > Pseudomonadota > Gammaproteobacteria > Enterobacterales > Alteromonadaceae > Pseudoalteromonas > Pseudoalteromonas rubra_F. The sequence goes on from NZ_PNCJ01000005.1 coordinate 412,674, forward strand.
CGCTGCGGGCGCTGGGCAAATCGGGCGGCAGTAAATCCCCGTACTCTTTACAGCAACATAAAACAACCCGTCAAAGCGGGCATCCCGACTTTTGCGCGCATTCGCGCATACTTCTGAAGACAACATGTCATCACTCATTTTTACAACTCATACCCAGTGTAACCAAATAATACGCCCAGACTCGCCATATTCGGAACTCAATAAGTGCTACAAGGCTACCATTATGTATGGCGCTATTATGCGCGCACTGACAGTCAATTTATAGGTGTGATCGGGTATCACATTGCCATACATCAACTCTACAATCCTATCGGCAACCCTTCGTATACACCGCCTATTGCACCTGATTACTATTTAAAGTCCAAAAACTGAACTGAAATGAGAATAATAATCAATATTTAATATATTGATTTATATAGCTTTTTTGTTGACATGTCCATTTTTATACGTACACTGGCGACAATTTAGAACGAATTGAGGTGACACATATGCAAGGCAAGCAACAGGTAATCGATGCATTCAATGCGCTACTAGCTAACGAACTGGCAGCCATCGACCAGTATTTTATTCATTCTCGCATGTATGATGACTGGGGACTGAATAAGCTTTATGAACGTCTTAATCACGAAATGGAAGAAGAAACCACGCACGCAGATTGGTTGATCAAGCGCATCTTGTTCCTGGAAGGTGTCCCTAATATGACTAAACGTCGTGATCTGCTGATCGGTAACGACGTTAAATCCATGATGGAAAACGACCTGAAACTTGAACTGGAAGTGGTAGAAAGCGTCAAGCACGCAATTAAAATCTGTGAGCAAGAGCAAGATTACCAGTCAAGAGCGGTACTCGAAAAGCTACTGTTTGATACGGAAGAAGACCACGTTTATTGGTTAGAACAGCAAATCGGACTGATTGACAAAATCGGTATCCAGAATTATCTGCAGTCTCAGTTAGCATAAGGAACCATCATGAAAGGCAATAAAGAAGTTATTAGTGCACTGAATACGGTATTAGCCAATGAGCTAGTTGGCATTAACCAGTATTTCCTGCATGCACGTATGTTCAAGGACTTCGGCTTCACTCAGCTGGATAAAGCGGATTATAAAACGTCAATCCAAAAAATGAAAAATGCTGATCGACTCATTGAGCGTATCCTGTTCCTTGAAGGCCTACCTAACTTGCAAGACTTGGGCAGACTGAAAATTGGTGAAAACAGCGAGGAAATGATTGCGGCCAACATGGCTTTTGAGCAAGCGTCCTTACAGGATTTGGTTGACGCCATTGCCTTATGCGAAGAAAAACAAGACTACATCAGCAGAGAAGCACTAGACAATATCCTTAATGAACAGGAAGAGCAGATAGACTGGCTGGAAACTCAGCAGCACCTCATTAAAGTCACAGGTATTGAAAATTACCTCCAGACTCAAATGTAATACCAAAAAAGGGCCATAAGGCCCTTTTTCTTGAGAATGCTATTTTTATATACTTGGGCTAGGCAACCTGCTCAGTGACATCCACAATATCAATGAGCTTTTCGTTCAGTATTTTCTTCGCACAGTTACAGCACTTACCGCACTGCGAACCCACACCCAGCTCTTTGCTCAAATCGCGCATTGACCTTGCACCATCATCAATTGACTCGGCGATTTTTTTATCCGTGACACCGTGGCAAATGCAGATATACATAACTGAAAACCATTCTCAATAACTTTAACTGAGTACAATTTTAATCTAAACAAAAATGGTTATCAACAACAAAAGCAGAAATAATGAGAATAATTCGTAGTTGCATTGAACTGAATCCTGCGACACCTTTTAGTTCAATAGCTTATGCTTCCAGTTTCAGCTGCATTTTTTCTCGCAAAAGAGAGAAAAAGCAGCATTTTTATGAAATCTCATTCAGCTGAGCATATAAATTGATATAATTAACATAATCTGAGCAAAGTATGACTCAGCGGATGTTACTGCACAAAAACGTGAATGGACTGCTCACTGATGTGCGCCCTGGAACGTGTAAATGAACAACTGGTGCAAAGCAGTTATATTGTCTTTTTTATTTATGTGCCACCACTGTGTGGTCGCAGCGTCTTATTATGCAAATCAGATTAGCCGACTTTCAACGCAAGAAGGGCTGTCTCAGTCAAGTGTCACTGGATTTGCACAGGATAAATTCGGCTATATCTGGATAGCGACTCATCAGGGTCTGAACCGTTATGATGGTAATCAGTTTAGTGCTTTTGATGGTCAGGAAACCCTCTCCGGTAGCGATATCATATTGATCCGTCTGTTAGATGATGATCAGCTCTTTATATCAACCGCTCAGTCCGGCGCATTTTTGCTTAATACCAGCACATTTTCTTTGGTCAAACTGTTTACTCAGGGGAGCCGCCAGGGTATTGCCCCCGACGCCGCCGTGAGCGCCGTTACCCAGTTTAATAACAACTACGTCATTGCAATTGAAAACGTGTTGTATGAGATAGATACCAATACCTACCTGTCGAAGCGTTTGGCTACTTTACCTAGCGGTGCCTATATTCGGACTTTATTGCCATGGCATGACACATTACTCATTGGCACAGAGACAGGCCTCTTGCAGCTGAGTAATAACCAGCTTGTTTCGCTCAGTCATTTAGGTCAAACCAAACCGTCGGCGCTTAATAACAATGTAAAACTGCTAAAGCCTGATCCTGCATTAGGGCTACTGGTTGGAACTGTTGAAGGCTTATTTGTTGTTCCGACAAATGATAAACAACTATTAACCGAACAGGCTTATGAGCTCGTCCCTGAGCTGAATATTTGGGCACACGAACAAGGTCCTTATGGGGAGTACCTGGCCACAGACTCAGGTTTGTATCTGGTAAATCGCCACAACCATACCGCCAGTAAGGTATTTTCGTTCAGTGAAAGTCGCTACCTAACACCACAAAATACCATTTCAACCATGCTACTGGATGACCATGGCAACATCTGGATGGGTTCTAATAATAGTGGCGCCTTTGTTTGGCCGACGTCTGCCTATCGCTTTAAATTGCTGGCTTCTCACAAAGACAACTTCAACAATAACATCTGGGCCATTCATCAGAACAACGACGGCTCTATCTGGCTCGGTAGTGATGACGGTTTGCACCATTTTTCAGCCAGTCGCCACACTAAGCTCACCCAAAGCTATTTTAGAGATGGAAATCGTAAGCCTGCTTATGGTAGCCACGCCGTATATAACATCTATACCTCACCTTATTTGGCAGACAATATACTGCTGCTTGATACCAAATCAGGAATGAAGCAGCTTGATGTTGAAACCGGGCAAGTGTCCGAGCTTACAATGTCTGGCGACAATGTCTCCGTTAGCAACGAAGATCACCTCGTTGGTTCAATTATGATCGATCAGCGTACCTTGCTGTTTCATACACACCACCATATTTTTCTATATGATCTGGCATTGCAATCCATCACAACACTCAGCGAACTGGAAACACAACTGGACGACCTGCAAAACTTGCTGTTTTTACCACCCAGACCCAGTGATCCAGACGAACTGCTATTTAGTACCGCTGAGGGGTTACTGAGCTACAACATACTAAATCACCAGGTAAGCACGATATGGCAATCTAATAAAACATCCGGCAATACCTACCCGGCAGTAAACGACTGGGAGCAGGATAGTCAAGGCCGGTTTTGGCTGGCGACCAATGGTATGGGGCTGGTAGCGCTTGAAACCAGCAATTTTCAAACCATTATACACATCACAGAAAACCAGGGACTCCTCACAAACACCCTGTATAAACTGGAACGCGATCTGCACGATAAGCTTTGGTTTAGCAGTCAAAGTGGTCTTTATTCTCTCGATTTGGTATCACTGCAGCTCAACCTTTATGATCACAGGCATGGGCTGGTCACCAATGAATTCAACTTAGGAGCAGGCCGAGTCTTGCACAGCGGAGAACTCATATTTGGTACACCCAATGGCGCCATAAAATTTAATCCCGAAGCTTTTATCTTGTCACCTGATGAAGAAAGCATCAGGTTTTCAAACGTGCAACTGATGTCCAGACCCGTTTTGGTATCGCCGGCACAACTGCGTGGTCAGCCCCTGCAATTTGAATATGATGATATGGGATTTCGTTTTGAGTTTAGCCAGTTTAACGTATTCGGCGTTCGGCAGCATTTTATTAACGCTCGTTTGTCTGGCCCTGTTTCTGCGAACATCCAAAATATAAAAACTAACTATCTGTTTTTTAATAACTTAAAACCGGGTGACTACACATTGTCTTTGACGGAGTACAGACCTGGAACTAATCAGGTGCTCTCAGAGAATCAACTTCACTTCCAGATTAAATATGCCTGGTGGAACACACCACTGGCCATAGCAAGCTATATCCTCATAGCTGTTAGTTCTCTTGCGTTTATCTATCTCAGACATCGACAAAAGCAACGCTCTTTACAGCAAACCTTCGATGAACTTGCCCATGCAAAAGCTCAGATAGACTTAGCGCTCCAGAAGACACACAGCGGTTTATGGAGTATGGATATCCAGACTCAGCAAATCACCTTGCTCGGCAACTCGAAAAACCCGAGTCAACGCAAGGCACTTTCTCTGGATGCATTTTTTGGCAAGGTTCATCCACAGGATCAAGAAATGGTACAACGTCAGTGGGCACGCTTTCTTGCTGCGCCAGACAGTCAGCTGTCTATTACGTACCGGATTTATTCTCAGCAACAAGGTTGGCTATGGTATCACGATATAGCCAAAGTCAGCGAGTGGGACCCCTCAGGAGTGCCGCTTAAGGTTTCTGGTGTTTACAGCAATATTACTGAGCACAAAGCAAGTCAGCTCAATGCCGCGATGTTTGCACAAGCCCTATCCCAGATCCAGGATTGGTTATTGATCCTGGATAACAACCTGCAACTATTGTCCGTGAACCAAAGTTTATCCGCTGCATTTTCCCTCGGTGATCAGGATCCTCAGAAACAACTAACCCGAACAAAATTAACAAAATTGCTGGGACGACAACAGCTCGGCCAGTTACTGGCCGCACTGCGAAAAATACAAGTTCGAGAAAACATCAAGCAAGAAGTAGACATCACCTTTGATGATGACAGACAAAGTACAGTCCAGCTCAGTATCAATGCCATTGCCGATGAGCAAGACGATATTGAATTTTTGGTCATTGTTGGCTCAGATTTATCACAACAGAAGCAGGCACAAAATGAGCTTCGTTATCTGGCTAATTTCGATGCCCTTACCGATTTGCCAAACCGAAATCTGATGCTCCAGCATATTGAGTTCGCCATTTATAACGCGACCAAAAATAATACCGGATGCGCTTTGTTGTTTATCGATCTGGATAAGTTCAAACCTATTAACGACGCCTATGGCCACTATGCCGGAGATCAACTCCTCATCGCGGTCACAAAAAGGATCAACAGTGTACTGACGCAGCACTGTATATTGGGGCGGCAAAGTGGCGACGAGTTTATTGTATTAGTTAAGACATTCGAAGACATTGAACAGATCACTGAACTGGTACAGCAGATGATTAACAATCTGTGTAATAAATACGACGTAGATGGTATTTCGATGAGTATATCGGCAAGTGTGGGGATCGCTATATTTCCATTCGATGAACAAACTGCCGAAGGCTTGCTTCGCAACGCGGATATCGCCATGCTCAGTGCCAAGCAAAGTGGCAGAAACAACTTTAAGTTCTTTACCAGTGAAATGAACGCCCACTTAAGCAGAAAGCTGAATCTCGAAGCAGCCCTGAAGGAGGCTGTGCAAGAAAACCAGTTTTATAACCATTATCAGCCTATCATGAATACCACAAATCACGCGCTTACAGGCGTGGAGCTGCTGATGCGCTGGCAATTAGATTCAACCCCTGTTTCACCTGCCGAATTTATTCCCATTGCAGAGGACGTGGGCTTAATTGAACAAATGACAACACAAGCACTGCGTAATGCACTGCAAGAGCTGGCTCCGTTTTTTCAGCAACAGAGTTCATTTTATTTGTCGCTGAATTTGTCTCCTCAGCACATAATGCGTGATAATCTGGCCGCTTCACTGAACAGTATTGTCGCTGAATTTGAGCTAAGTAATCATCAGCTCAAGTTAGAAATCACCGAGACCAGCTTTCTGGCCGACAGACATAAAGCGAGTAAAACCCTCTCTGAACTGAAAAAGTTTGGATTTACGCTACTACTGGACGACTTTGGTACAGGCTACTCTTCTCTAACTTATCTGAGTCAGTTTCCAATCGATATTATAAAAATTGACCAGAGCTTCATACGGACTCTGGAAACACACCCCCACAATCGCTCGATTGTGAAAACCATTTATATGCTTGCACAAAACCTCAATATGGCCTGTATTGCCGAAGGCGTTGAAACTGCACAACAACTCAGTTTTCTCAGGGATTTAGGATGCGAATATATGCAGGGATATTATTTTTCTAAGCCCCTGAGTGTAAAAGGACTATTTGAGCAATATCCACCCGATGTTGCTCAGGTGAGTTAACTAACTTTGCGGGCATACCTGTTCTTATGCCCGCGTAACGCTAACTTAACCCTGCCACCTCTGAAGGCATTGATACAAAGCATCGGGCTCAATGGGTTTGGAGACAAAGTCATCCATACCCACCTGCAGGCATTTAACCCTGTCTTCGTTAAATGCATTGGCTGTAATAGCTACAATGTAGGGCGTGCCGTAAAGCTCTGGGTTTTGTCTGATCCGACGCGTACAGTCAAAGCCATCCATATTTGGCATCTGACAGTCCATCAGTACCAAAGGAATATTACTTCCTTTCAACAGAGCCAGTGCATCCAGGCCATCATTTGCCTTGGTCAGGCTACACCCTGTATGCTCCATAAGCTTGGCTGCAACGATCTGATTTATAGGATTATCCTCAACCAATAGAACATTAACACCACGTAAGTTTGGTGCGTTAACCTGTTGTTTTTCTTCGTGCTGAGCTTCTCCTGGCTCGGCCGGAATAATCACAGAAAATGTACTGCCCTGACCTGAGACACTTTCCAGTTCAATAGAGCCGCCCATGGCTTCGACCAACCGCTTGCAAATCGTTAACCCCAAGCCGGTTCCGCCATACTTGCGCGTTGTGGAAACATCAGCCTGAATAAACTCCCCAAACAACAGTTTTTGCTTTTCCTTCGCAATGCCAACGCCGGTATCCGTAATAGCGATATGTAAAGCACCATCAACATAACGAGCGGCCAGTTTAATACTGCCCTGCTCCGTAAATTTCCCTGCATTGCTAAGCAAATTATTAACAACCTGAGTGACTCGCAGTTCATCGAGTAAAAGGTATTCTGGTACTGACTCGTCGACATCATAACTAAATGATACCCCTTGCTTCACACCTGTTTTGCAAAACGAGGTTGTAAGAACATGAAGCATCTTATGAAAGGCAACGTCCTGTTTATCTAACTCCAATGCACCTGCTTCAATTTTTGAATAGTCAAGAATATCATTCAGTATCAACAACAGGTTATGTGCCGACTGATAGATAATCTGCAACGACTCTGAGATATCTTGGTCGAGTGTATTGCGCTGCATATCTGCAGTCATACCAATAATGCCATTGAGTGGCGTGCGGATTTCATGGCTCATGTTGGCCAAAAATAAACTTTTAGCAGAACTGGCTTTGTTTGCCCTATCAAGGGCATCTATCAGCTCTTCCGTTTTCTCCTGAACCTGGGTCTCTAATTGGGCATTAAAGTTTGTCAGCTGAGCATTAAGAGATTGGTTTTCCTGATTGGCTTTTTGCAGCTTTTTAAAACTCATTGAGAGCTTAAATGCCAATTGAGTAAATTGCTGCTGTAACGTAATAACTTCAAGAAATGTCGCTTCTTCTTTGGGCGATAAATCATCGTTACGGCTTGCAGGATCAAAACTATTGAGCCGGCTGCTCAAGTCATGCATTGGGTTTATTAACATTCGGGTTAATTTACTCACCAGCACACTACTGAGTGCAATAATAAACAAAGCAAGGAAGAATGATTGTCCCCAGGCAGATGCAACCGCCATATTGACGTACTTACGCTCAATTAAACTGATCACCTGCCAGCCAAATTGCTCAGAGCGAACACTACGCCGATAAAACACTTCTTCTGTTTTACCAATATACAGGTTTTGGTTGTCATTGGTTAATATGTTTAGGGTGGCGTCATTGATCTCATCCTGAGTGTTAAAGTCTGACTTTAATGAGCTAAACACCACTTTATTGTTGCTATCGAGTATCATCAGATGGCCCATGTGAGACAACACTCGAGGGATAAACTGCTCAAATGTGTGAAAAAATACTGAGCCTTCGACAATTCCCACAAACTCTTCTTGGTGATAAACAGGCGCCGATATTGCCACTATCGAATCATCACCAAAGCCCCTGCCACGGAAAATGCCGGAGACAAATCCATCTGGATAGTAAGGCGCCTGAATAAAATATTGCCGATCGGAAACTGCGGGCACTTCCCCTGCAAGACTCGTTCTCAAGGTGTCTGGATAAAAGTGAGTTACCAGTCCGGACTGATCAGCCGTGATAGCAGTTCGGATGTTTGGATAAGACTCGACCAGCCGGGTGATAGTCTGTTGCTTGTCCAGCCCGCTTTCAATATTGTAAGCGGCATCGGCCAGCGCCCTGCGATGATTACCCAAAAAGCTGTCTATCCGTTTTGCAGTTGTATTTGCCACGTCGCTCAGCTGCGCACTGACTTCATATTCAATGCGCTCATAGTGGCTGTTAGTCAGCATAATCGTCGTAACCAGAACCACCAGAATGATAAGGTGACTGATCATATAATTTAAGATGCGATACAGAGGCTTGGCTTGCCAAAGTTGTTTGAACAAAAACAACGACAGCAAATCAACAATAACCAGGCAGATTGCGGCATTGATGAAATACTTCGCCAGCGCAGTCAAGATCACAAGCAGATTGAGATCCAGAGCAAACTTGCCAAACAGGAAGAGCAGCGGAACACCAAATAGCACCCAAAATGCCAGGCCCCGCATAAACAATGGCTTGTTGGGCCTGACACAGAATACTTGTAACCAGACTATCTCCAGCAGAAACACCATGGAGGGCCAACAATGGCCCCAACGGTAAAAAATAAACGCCGCGCCGATTGCCACGCACAATAGAGCATAACGCCAACCCAGTGACATTAATGCAAGAATTACAAACAGTTGCCCAAGCAAAAACTCGGAGCTATCCAGGAACCACAAAGGTAACAGGTTTGCAAAACCACCCAACAACCCGAGCAAAACCGCAATTGCTACCTTAGGTAATGCTTTAATTTTCCCAAACAATACTCAGGCTCCTCTGGCTCTAAACACTTTCACGCAGCTGTATGATACCTATTTCACTTAATACCTGGTCAATTTGAAGAAGCCAATATGACGCTAACGGTGTTAAAAATTTCTCATTTAGAACAACTAAATAGCAAAATTTTCGCCTTGTTATCGAGCATATTTTCTCGCTTCTAAATAGGCTACTTAATTAAGCAAATTGGTAAAACAACCGCTTGCATCTATTTAAAACAAATGTCGCCTGACTGACGCTGACTTATGAATTAAATTTTACTGATACTGTTAAAAAGTAAAGGAAAAACTGAGTTTTGCCAAGTTTAGTGGTCGGGACAATCGTGGCTTTCGATTTGCAGAACACATTGTTTGACCGCAAAGCCACGCATTAAGGTACGCTCAACTTCCAAGCGACATGCCTCATCGTGCATCTCATTGGTACAGTGATGCTTCAACACAATATGTGCACCAACCGTCAATTGGTTATCCAGCATTGTCACTGTGACATTGTGAACACTGTCTACATGCTCCGTAGAGAGTATTGACTGCTCTAGTTTTTCAACATCGGGCAGCAGCTGCGTTTTTTCTCTCAACCCCTGAATGCAGGTATAAATCACCTTAACTCCGGTGAACAAAACAAACACCGAAATCAGCATACTAGAGACAATATCAATGACTTCCCAGTTAGTTAGATGAATAAGTACGCCCGCTACAAAGGTCGAAATAGTAGAGAGTAAGTCAAAGAAGGAGTGTAAAAACACCGCGTAAACATTGATGCTATCTTTGCGCCCTTTATATAACACCCAGGCTGACGCACCATGGAACAAGAAGCCAACCGCCGCAATACTCGACATCGCAAATGCATTAACATTCAAATCATGGCCTTGCCCATGATGTCCAAGGCGTTCGCCGCCTTCAAGCAAGATAATCACGGCAATAGATAGGTACAGTAAGCCATTGAGCAGACCGCCGGTATACTCAGCTTTTTTGTAGCCATCGTTGTAGGTTTTAGCCAGTTTAATGGCAAAGGCGGAAGCAATTAGCGCAATAAACAAAGAACTATTGTGCACAAATAGGTGCCCGGCATCGGCAAGTACCGCCAGTGAATTGGCGTAATATGCACCAACAACCTGAATAATCATAAAGGTACATGTGAGTGCAAGTGCGATAAGAAGTCGATTACGAGACGCTTGGTGTGTAGTCAGATCGGTCATTCGAGCAGTTTAATGCCTTATAAAATACAGCAGGGGAAATGATAAAGAGTCGCAATTGTACCCTGAATTCAATGACTGCGCATCAAAAATGTCTGCACTGCGTAATATTTCAGGCACTGAGGCGCTTGTGATGGTCACCGTAGGCCAGAACAGCTTGTTCAAATAAGTGAGTTTGCTCATGGCTAAACTGACAACGCGTATATCTGAGTATATCCAGTGCTACCTCACTCACCGTGCAACAATCTGCCGGCCGTGTTGGGCTAAACTCAGCCTCATCTGGAAAAACCACTATCCAGCGCACGCCAAACGGCGTGTTTAGTACACTAGCCAGGGTTGACGCGCGTTGTGCAGCTGCCGAAAGCGGGTTTGCCAGATAATGTGTTTTACCTTTATAGCGACAGGGCCAAACCTGGCTATCCGTTTCTACCGCAATAAGCCCCTTTTGGTCTATGACTACAACAACGAACACACCGAAAGGCGATAACACAACACAGTCAAGGGACAGCGCTTCAAGCTGGCTCGGGTATAAATGACGGCTGAGGATCGTATAATTTTTTGCATCAAGTGAGGTTGCCAGATTTTGATAAACCTGCCATTTTTGTTTTGCAGCTTGTTCTTTGTCTGAGTGATGCCCCCGTAAATACACATACTTGCCCAGCGCCCATAACAAATATAAGCAAAAACATAACGCAATCAGATTTAACGCTGTGAAACTCGATATCGGCTCAGTCACAGGTTGCATAACAGTGCCTGGCATAGCCGTTTCACCAGAAACAGCACGACTGAAAACCCACAAGCAAACCAAAATCCATCTATTCATGCCCTCACCTTATTTTAGCGTTGAGCCAATGCGTTCAGCGTCCACGCCTCCAAAATACCGTCGCTACTCAATGTCAGGAGTGAGTTTCTATCGGCCGCATACATATCTACAATCGTGGCGCCATCGTGCACAGAGCTGATTTGCCATGTTCCAAGCTCTTCACCATTCTGCGTATTCCAGATACTTAAATGGGACTTGGACGACGACGTTGCTAGTAGCTCACTTCCTCTGATAAACAGAGCTTTGCGAAAAACCTTAAAACGCGACATATATTGCAATTCACTAATACTCTGCCCATCCGTCAGCGATGTAACAACCTGCTCATTCAAGGCATCGGAGGCAAACAGTTCCGAGAAATCTTCACTGACAGCAACGCTGGTTACTCTGTGATCAAACTCTTTCATAAAAATAGGCTCTGCTGAGCCAAATTTCCACAGCGCAAGTTTGCCATCTTGTGCGCCAGTAACGAATAGCTCTCCCTTCTCATCCCAAAACACATGTTGAACGGGCCGGGAGTGAGGCGCAAACCGATTATTAATCTGAGTATGTAAATCCGCCATATTAATGGTGCCATCGGCCATTGCAACAATGGCCTTATCATTTTTAGGTGAGATGGCCATCGCGGTGATCACCGCGCCTGGAGTAACGCCGCCAAAAGCGACTTTAGTAACCAGCTTGCCCTTATCGAGTGACCAAAACGCCAGCTCTGTCTCACTGGCAATCACCAGCATCTGCAAATCTTCCGACAGCGCCACATCTCTCACAAAACCAGGGGTTTTGGCTTGTGGTACGGTAAATTCCACTCGCTGGGTAGCAACATCCCAGACCTGAATTTGCTTTTGATTGTCAAACGTAACAAGCTTACTGCCATCTTTCGAAAAATGACCTAGTGCAATGCCACTTTCGTTCAACCTGCCCACACTGCCTTTACTTAGCTGAACGTCTTCACTACACGCGATCAAAAAGACCACACACAATGTCGTCAGCAACACCCTTAACCACATAATTTTACTCGTGACACCACAAAAAACGCCATTATACGTGCATTCACCGAGAGTAAAAAGTACACATATATACTACCTGCAAAGACACTCGCCTCTACGCGTACATTATCCAAAATAGGACTCTCACTCCATTACATCTCAATAACACACCGTTCGAAGAATCAACAGCAAGAACCGCACCATTCACCGACGGTCATGCACTAAGGTGCTGATCTGCCATAATTCGACAAAGCCATCGCTGCTGAGGGTCAATAGTTCACCGTGTGAATTAGTGTGCATATCCAGTATGGTTGCATCCCTGCTATGCGCTTTTATAAAAAAAGCGCCAATTTCCTGACCGTTTTGAGCATCCCAAAGTGTCCACCAGGCTTTAGAAGAACCAGTCGCTAAATAGCGTTCGTCATCACTGAATGCTGCGGCCCGAAACCATCTGAAACGCTCCGGATAACTCAGGCTAATGTCATATTCTGCGCCAGAGTAAAGCGAGAAAATACGCTGTTCGTTAAGTGCATCGGACGCAAATAATCTTGTATTATCATGGCTCTGTGCAATGCTGGTTATGCGGCGCTCAAAATAAAAACCGCGCTTTGTCGCTAGGGTATGCGCATCAAACAATAGAACCTGACCGTCGTGACCGGCACTTAGCAGGGTCTGACCCTGTGCACTTTTTGCGACATGCATCACTTTACTGTCGTGAAGCTTGGCTTTTTTAATCAACTGATTGTCAAGGTCAAGTAAGTTAACAGTCCCATCGTTTAGTCCAACCAATAGATGGTGTGGGCGAGTATATAAACGCAGTGCTGACACTTTTGCCAGCTCATCGCTGGGGTGAACCGTAACGGTTTCCAACAGTTTTCCTTGCTCAATATCCCACACTTCAACAAACTGACGAAAACCGATGGCAATTTGTGAGTTATCTTCACTGAGACTGAATGCCTGAATATTGCCCTTTGCAGCATCGCTGGCAGGAACAGGATCGGCTAGCTGAAACAAACGCATTTGCGTTGCAACGTCAAAAACGGCAAGTTTATCTCCAGGGTCATGTAAGACAGCATAACGACCGTCAGCAGAAAACTGACCCTGAGCCCCACTTTGATCTAAATTGACCAATTGAGTGTCATTGTCCTGAAGCGGTTCCTTACATGCGGTCAAATTTATGACGATAGCCATACACAAACCAACAATGAGTTGTTTTGCTAATTGAGTCACCAGCCTTACCTCCTGTTCAACGTGTAATGTGCTGTAATGTACAAATATTGCACAACGCTATAAATTTTGACCTGCCTGCCGTGAACAGGTTCATTTGGCAGCGTCTCTTATTTCCCCTGGCAGCGAGGTTTGCTGCCAGTCTTTTGCATCTGGGGCTATACTTATATTGGTAAGCATAAACACATTACCAACTTGGGAGAATAAACTGATTGCCGACTGTTAGGGGTTTCTCAACTTAGCGCAACTAAAGAGTCAATTTGTCAGGCTATCGCCCATAGTTTATGGCATCTCAAGACTGGTTTTTATGTATGCGAATTAGTTTTAACTTTAAATGCTAATTCAGGAGGTTTCCATGCCCAGCCCACCAAGGCGCACAGCCAAAGGTCATGTTTCTGATCATGGTGCCGCTATGAATAAAGCACTTAGCGCTGACAAACGTAAAAAATTTGCCGAGAAAGCGAATCAGGCTTATGAAAAAAAACACCCAGAACAAACTAATATAAAAAAGGAAATTGCCAAAAACAAGGCGGAGAGAGAAGCTAAATCAATCGTTTACAAACTTGAGTTTGTACTGTTTGTTATTGTTCTGGTCGCCATTATTGTGCGCATCGTGTTTATGGATTAAGCAAGTAAAACGGGTCATGACAGCCGCCACATCATGACCCGTGAACGCTAATCTTCCAGCAATCGGTATAACCGGCTGGTCACCCCATTGGTCCAGCCGAAGCCTTGCTGTACCAGATATTCACCACCACCTGCGCGTACCCCAGGTTCAACCACATTATACTTTTCCAGCAGGCAAGCGTGTTGCTCAAAGTCGCGCTCCAGCATAGCCAGCCAGCGTCTGGCCACTGTAACTGCCAGCTTCACATAGCCATAATTCAGCATGCCTTTCACCGCAAACCACTGTAAGGGTGCCCAGCCATTTGGGCTATCCCACTGTTGCGCTGTATTGGTTAGCGTAGTCACCAGCCCCCCAGCTTTTAGAAAATCCAGTTCCAGCCTCTGCACCATAGACTCCGCCTGCAACTGACTTGCCAGTCCCAAAAACATAGGTACCACTCCAGCCAGCGACATCACCTGACTACGTGTTTGCAAAGCAATATGATAATCCATAAACCAGCCCTGCTCTTTGTCCCATAAATAGGCCTGGATGAGCCGCTTGCGTTGCTGGGATAGTTGCAGATAGCAGGCGCTTTGTGCGCTGTTGCCGAGCGCTGCGTAACATTCACTAAGCTGCCATTCCAGCTGTTGCAACAGGGCATTTAAGTCAACGGGTATGCGCTGAACCGTATTAATACTGCAAAGCTGCTCAGGATCGTCCAGCCAGCGGCTGCTAAAATCCCAACCCGACTCACACGCGGCGCGAATATTACGATAAAACAACGCGCGATATTCAGGCTCCAGCATACTGGCCGACTCAATATCCTCCTTATAGGACTCAGGCCTTGGCTCCGCACAGTCATCCCAGAAGCGATTCATTACTCCGCCACATGGCATGCGCACGACCCTGCGGCTTTCAGTCAGTTCATCATTCAGTTGGTCGCTGTCAGCCATCCAAAAACTGTGCTCCTTTTGCAGTGCATCAGTCACTTTACGCAACCATGCCTTGTCCTGATGATGCGTTTGCCAGAGTAAAGACACCATCAATGCAGTGACTGGCGGTTGTGATCGGCTGGTGTAGTAACTGCGGTTGCCATTTGGCACATGGCCAATGCGCTCAATCAGACTGACAAAGTTATCCAGCATATTCGACACTTGCCCGACGTGGCCGGCATCCATCAGGCCCAGAGCCGTAAAATAACTGTCCCAGTAGTAAATTTCGTTAAAGCGACCACCCGGAACCGTATAGCTCGCGGGCAAATCAAGCAATGACGACGCATTACCCGTCTGAGGGTCACGCGCCAGACGTTGCCATAGCTGGCCGATATAGTCTTTGACCGAGGTGGCTTGGAGTTCAGTCAGTTCAGGCTGTGGCGCAAAGTCAAAATGACGTGCAACAAACTCAGTCAGATCTTGAGGGCATTCGCTGTCATACAAGGCACAGGCCTGCTCCCAGCTCTGTTTTGGAATGGCATCTGCAAACTGTTTGCTATCCGAAAAAATGCCCTGCATCTGCACCGCTTTAAACAAGTTTGATTGTTCAAACTGCATCTATAACTCCTAGAGTGCGCAAGCGCTGGTCTGTGCCTGTGCGCGTCGCTTAAACAAAAATAACGTAACGGCAATGCCGCTCATGGGGATCAAAGACAGATAAAACGCCTGCTGACCACCAATGTATTCAAAAACAAATCCGGTGATTAATGAGCCCGTTGTACCGCCCAGGGCTGAAAACACCACGATAAGACCTGTCATTGGTGCATGCTGGCGCTCATCCAGGCTACTCAGCATGACCGAGTTGATCACCGGATAGATAGGCGCCATCAGCAGTCCAATTAAAGGCATAAGGTAGGCTGCCATTGGCGCTTCAAACAGGCTGGTGACCTCTTTAGGCTGCAAATTTTCGGTCATCGGCAAGGTCAGTAATACCAGTGCCGCCATACCAACTAAACACACATTTAGCAGCTTGTACCAATGGATATGCTTGAGTAACTGACCGGCCAGCAAACGCCCGATTGCCAGACTGGCAGCAAAAATACTGGTCAGCTGCACCGCGATATCCACTGGCAAATTCAGCACCTGATTGTTAAAGGTCGGCAGCCAGGTCCCTACGCCCTGCTCAATCAGTACATATAAAAATGCCGATAGCACAAAAACCAATACCAGAGGCTGATAAGCCAGTTTCAGCATGCCCACAAATTCGTCTTTTAATGGCTGCTCTTTGCTGTATTGGGGCTTCTTCATGGGAGCACTGATCACTAACAACGCAGTCACCAGAGTCAGTACGCCCAGCAAATAGTAGACATTAAGCCAAGCCAACGAATCAGCCTGATCGCCGATAAACGCAGCAAAGATCCAGTAACCACTGAGCACCCCGACCATAAACAGGCCCTCAATGGTGTTAAGCAAACTTGAGTGTCCCTTTGCATCGTCTGTTACCTGACCTATTAACGCGTAAACCGTTACTTTGACTATCGCAAATGCACAACCGACGCTTGCAAATAAAGCTTTTAAAGCCCAGAAGGCTCCGAGCACAGGCGTTAGCAAACACATTACTGCGACCAAAAACAAAGCGCCTAATAACGCTAAACGATAACCGATCCGGGGAATGAACGAGGCCACGAGAAACGACACAATGGCAATGGGGATATCTTTAAACCCCTCCAGGCTGGCAGCCTGGGCTTTTGACACTGCAAAGGTGTTGATCGCCTGCAAAATGACGGTGCCGACACTGTTGAGTAAAATCGCAAACAAAAAGTAGCAGGCCGCCATGGCCAGCACGACTCTGGTGTGCTTCATAGGATGACTCTGTAACTATTCAATAACAGTCAGTCTAGCCCCGGGAATTCATTTTTGCAATCGTTTGCAATTTTAAACTAAAAAAATATTGCTCAGTTTGTTTACAATATCAATGTCTGTACTCAGCTTGACTGACGCATGACAAGTTCAACATCCAGTTGGGCAGAATCAGGCTTATCACCCTTTAACTGCGCCAGAAGCTTATCTACCAGCACTTGCCCGGCCAGACGGGTATTCTGTTTGATGGTGGTCAGTGAAGGCGAGCTGATATCTGCCATCGCTATATCATCAAACCCGACCAGTCGCACATCATTGGGAATGCTGACATAACGCTCTTTAAGGGCTTTCATTGCGCCCAGAGCAACCATATCACTGCAGGCAAAAATACCATCAAAGCTCAGCCCTTCGCTCAGCAAAGTCTGATTAATCACCTCATACGCCGCCAAACTGGTAATATCGATTTTCAATAGTGAAGCCGAAGCCTCCGGCTCTTTGCTGATCTGATCGCAAAACCCGCGGTAGCGCTCTGCCAGCTCAGCGTGAGCAGGGTCGCCCATAAATAGCAAGCGTCGAGCTCCCCTGTCTAGTAAGTGCCGGGTCGCGGTACAGCCAGCCAGATAATTATCGCTCCCGACAATGGCATACTCTCCCTGTGTTTTGGGATCGCCCCATACCACCAGAGGGGTTCCCTCGCGGGCAGCACGCTCGATACGTGCCTGCTGCTTACCCTGACCGACCACAATCACACCATCTGCACGACGACCATCGATAAAATACCCGTGCCAGTCGTCACCTGCCATATACGAATTAGACAGTAGCAGTTCATAACCCTGGCGATTAACCGCCAGGTTAATGTCACTGACCACTTTAAGCAAAAACGGGTCGTCGATTGACTGCTCCGTTTCGGCGTCAAAATTGATTAATACTGCAATCACATTGGTTTTCTGTAATCGAAGGCGACTGGCCGCTGCATTGAGACTAAAGTTGTGTTTTTTGGCCAGCGCTTGCAACTTAATGCGAGTTTCTTCCTTAATCAGCGGGTTATTATTCAGCGCCCGGGATGCCGTTGACGTAGACACGCCAGCCAGTTTTGCCAGATCCGCCAGTTTCATTTTTTTTGACTGCATGTATAACGCACCACCAAAGAACCATTGTAACAAATTGAATATATTGATTTTTAAGACAGAGTCAATGCTCTGATTAGGCATTATAGCGCAGCGTCTGCTCACCTGTCGCACCTTTTCTAAGCAGCTAGGGTCACTCATCCGTCCAGTAACCAGTTTGCCATAAAGTGGGGAAAAAGTTGCAAACACCCTATTGCAAACGTTTGCATAAAGTTCTATTTTAAAATGACGCCGCGTGCAACCTGACGCTTCTGCGTATCCATTCACAGAATGGTTTTGTGCCTAGAGCCAAACTAACGGGCAATTGGCGGCGCATAAAAACAGCAAATAGCATGCATAGACATAGCTATGCACACACTGACAACACATATGACAACCAAGGGGGCAGTTCCTGTGAACCTAGGCAACAAATATTCTCTAATCGCATCAGCGGTGGCAGCCGCAATTTCGGTATCGGGTACAGCGTACGCAGAGCAGCAAGACGCGAAGCAAGACAAAAAAGTCGAGACCATCATTGTATCTGGTACACCTGGTGGTGCGGGTATTCGCAAGCTGGACGCCAGTTTTGCGGTTACCAACGTCGATGCCGTGCAAATTGAACGTTTAGCGCCGAAAAGCACAGCAGATCTGCTTAAGTCGGTACCTGGGATCTGGGTCGAAAGTTCAGGTGGAGAATCCGGCGCCAATGTATTCGTACGCGGATTTCCGGGCGGCGGTGATGCGCCTTTTTTGACAGTGAGCCTGCAAGGTTCACCGATTTACCCGGCACCAACTTTATCATTTTTAGAAAACTCATCAATATTCCGTCTTGATGAAACCATTTCCCGCATGGAAGGACTACGTGGTGGTCCAAACCCGGTCGTATCAAATGGTCAGCCTGGCCTGACCACAAACTTCCACCTTAAGCGTGGTTCAGAAGAAACAGAAGGCACGGTTAAATACACCACTTCTGATTACGGGCTTCAGCGTATTGACGGTGTATTGAGCGGTGAACTCAGCGACGATTTCTATTACATGATCGGCGGCTACGCAAAACGGTCTTCTGGTATCCGTGACGCAGGCTTTACTTCTGAGAAAGGCCATCAGTTTACTATCAACCTAACCAAAGAATTCGATAAGGGTGAGTTTAATGTCTACACCCGTCAAACCGATGATACCGGCGCCTGGTATCTGCCTACACCGCTAAATGTTGAAGGCGTGGATGCTGGCTTTACTCAGTTGGGTACGCTTAACCGTCAGGCAAGCATCCACGTTGCAGGGCAGGATATGGAGATTGATCTGGGCGAAGGCCGTGGCTGGAAAGGTCACGTCTCAGGCGGTAGCCTGAAACTCGAATTACCTAATGGCTGGCAGCTGATCGACCGCTTTAGCCTGACCCAGGGCGATGCCAACACCTATGGCCTGGTGCCCGATGGCGCAGCAACTAATCTGGCCAGCGTGGCAGACAATGGTACAAGTGCAGTAGGCTCAGTGACAGGCACTGTCTACGACGGCAGTACCATGGTACAAAACTACGGCCGCTGGGTTGTGCTTAAAGAGATTGATGCCTTCACCAATGACTTAGCCATCAGTAAAGAGTTTTCAAAGGTTAACAGCGCGTTTGGTATTTATACAGCAACCACCTCAGCAAAAGATTGGTGGAGCCTGGGTAACTCTGCATACCATGTTCTGAGCGCAGGCGGTGAGGCTCTTACTGGCATCGACTGTAACAGCAGCGATGACGGCTGTGGTTTCAACTACGATATCAATAGTACCGGCGATGCAACCACTGTGGCGTTTTATACCACACACAGCTATCGCGCCACAGATTCGCTCACTCTGGATCTGGGTTTGCGCAGCGAAAAACACGAAGTAGACTACTCAGTTGATGAAGGTCTTGACGGCACTATCGACAAGTTTGTTACTTATGATGAACGCAAAACGTCCTGGACTCTGGGCGCTGACTTTAAACTGGACGACAAAAGCGGTGTATTCGCACGTATGAACAAAGGCTATAAAATGCCTTACTTCGACGACTTCCGAGACAACTATGGAGCCTATCAGAACGGTGAACGTCTGATCAAAGAGGTCACTCAAGCAGAAATTGGCTACAAATATATGGGTGAAAGCAGCGACCTGTTCGCGACCTTGTTTGCTAACGAAGTACAAGGCGATACGTTTGTCAGAAAACCAGGCGACCCGGCAGAGATCCTGACTAACGAAGCAATGGGGATTGAGGTCGATTACAACTTCAATCACAGCTCAGGCTTTAGCGTAAACATGAACGCCACGTGGCAGAAAACCGAAATCACAGAAAGCCCTGACAATGTTGGCAACGAAGCACAACGTCAGCCAGCCTGGCAGGTGCGTGTCACACCCAGCTATGAGTTTGAACTGGGCGATATGTTCGCCACTGTGTATGGCACAGTGTCAGCTGTGGATGACCGTTACGGCAACAACGAAAACACTGTGGTACTGGATGGCTACGAAAAATTTGATCTGGGCTTTACCTTAGAGCCAACTGAGCAGGTAAAACTGATGGTGTCGATAGACAACCTGACCGATGAGCAGGGTATCACCGAAGGTGACCCACGTAACGCTGACGCACCAAACGGCCGCTACATTATGCCACGTAGTGTGAAATTCAGCGTAAGCTACAGCTTCTAACTCCCTGAAAATCAGACAGCCCAGGCACTATGCTTGGGCTTTTTCGTTTTTATCACTAAACTCTTTATTACAACAATATAATCATGACTCTTTGCACAGGTTCACTGACTAATGGGGTAGAAAAGATGAATATTGAAGATGTCCGCAATGGAGAATGGGTTGAGTATCACAAACACCCGGTCGAGGTGCTCAGCGTGGACAAGCAGCATAATATGGTGACCATTTATGATGCGCGCTCACAAAGTAAAGTCGACGTACATATTGACGAACTTAAAGATGACCCGCAGTGCCACTGCGACTCCTATTTGTACTTCTGATTAAAGCATCAATCGAATCAGGCCTGCCCTATTTTGACTCTGGCGGGCCCTGTTTTAGCCGACATTCACAACCGTTTCGTTAAACTGCAAACACAAAACATTATCACGCTAATCGCCACCTCCTTCTCCCCCACCACAGAAGTCACCTTCAACGCCAGCACTAAAACCGCTGTCACTGTAGTAGCTGCGAGCATAAGTTAGCAACGACTCAAAGTTAAACCTTGGCCAGTCATCAAAGCAGTGCTTGCCGACCTCAGCCCGCAAATCGGTATAGTTAAACTCCGTCTGAAGCGCATCGAAATCGTCCCTGGAGCAAAACATTGCAAAGGCATAAATCTGATTGTCATCATTGTCAAAGGCCTGAGCAAAAATCTCTTTAACCTGATCTACAGAGTAGTTAGCTTGTCTGGTGTAGGACTCTACGAGTAAAACTGGAAGACGTAATGCGATTGATTTAATTGTGTTCTTCTTTTTAGAGAATAAAAACACCTGGTACTCCTTCTGATATTCCCTACTGGGCAGAATATCAATGCAGCCTTGGGAATGTCAAAAAGCCCACTTATGGCACTTTGCTCCGCAGCGCCATAAGTGTAGTAAGTCTTTTGTCTTTAACGTTGTTCTATCACCCACTTTGCATTGTCATTGCTGGCTTTTCCATGACGGTTCAGGTGCAATTGTTGTGAGCTGCTATCAAGCCAGACATATTGCGCCCAGCGCGTGTTTTTGAGATTCCACACTCCACCTTGATCAATCAGATCAAACCCAGAGTCTTTTGCAGAGTCCCATAACTTTACATAGCCGCTTGAAGAGGCACTGTAGCTCAGGAACAGACCTGCATTTTCTCTGGCGCGAAAATACACTTGCTGGTTTTTACCGGTCACACCGATGAATTCGACAGGCGTATTGCCACTGGCCTTAAGTCTGGCATGATTCTCCAGACCTGACTCGCTTGATACCGACAGTCCTGTCTCTGCACTTTTCAGGATCATGGCCTGACCCGCATCCGCAGGTAAGTCTGGTGCTTGCCAGCCCTCAGGGGCTGTTTTCCAGAAAGTTGATTTCCACTGCCAATTGTATGGCATGTCCATCAGGGGATCGTTAAGATCTTCGTAACCCTCAACGGCTTCAACATTGTATAGGCACTGACGGCGTTCTTCGTCCAATTGAGCGACCCGTTCCAGCTGGCTAACCGTTCCAACGTTCAACTCTGCCATACACTGTTCAAGAGATTTCCCTTTACCTGATTCACCCGGTGCCAGAACATAAGTGTGATCACGACGGCTTTCATCATCGTACCACTGACGCATGGCAACTTCGTCAAATGATAACCAGGCATCAACCAGCATCTGGGCTTGCGTCCGTGCATAGGCTTCTCGTTGTTCAAGCGGCATAGCCATAGTGCGGATAAATGCCGCCCACAGATCTTTACTGGCTTCAAGTGCAACAAGGGCTACAGGTTTCATATTACTCGGACGATAGCCTTCCCAGCTGCCATCTGTACGCGTGCCCGGATACCAGATCACATCGCCACTTTCATAGCTGATAGCGTCGCCAGTTGCATGAGTATGCTGCTCAGCCCCTTCGGAGCACAAATAGGCTTTTACTTGCCAGACTTTTTCATAGTTGTCTTCAGGCAGCCGAACAGTATGCTCGGGGCTAAATGAATCCTGGAACAGGTGCACTGCGCGACCAAACAGGAAGTAGTTGTGGTCAACCTCCACCGCACTGGCATAGCCGCCCCCATCCCATACTTTGATCTGCTTGCTTTGGGCCATTGCCGCATTAACGAAATGGTCAATAAACCGCGCTTGTCCGCGCTTTGCAGCGTCTACACCACCCGCACCACCCACATCGTCATAACGACGCATAAAGTGGTCCTGCTGCAAGTCAGCAGGTTCCTGCGCCACGGCGTTAAAACAATTTGGACCCGTAGGATCGATACTGGCATTGGTCACATTGAAACCAGCAATATCCACCCAGCGCTCACCGACTATTGCCGCGAAGATTGCGTCGTATTCTGAGTAATAGGTATTATCATTGCGACGACTGGCGAGAATTTTAGCGACTTCAGTTTGTGCGATATTGAGTTCTGTCGATTTTGCTAAGCCTTTGTTCCAGCTCAGGCGAGGATCATTGGCATCTTCTACCTGAGTGTTTTGTGACAAAAGCTCAAGGGCTGAGGTTCGGGTTAACCATTCATGACCAATCGGCATTACCCCGCTGCCGCCCAGCTGGGTAAATGCTGTAACTTGAGCACTTGCCGCAATAGCAACAAAACAAGCAATAGATTTTAACTTCATAATTACTCCTTAATTAATTTAGCCGCATCATTGTCACACAACTGAAATATGAAATCTTTAATAAAAACATAAAAAATTCATATAAAACATAAAAATAAGAATAATTAGTGAGTTTAAATCACATTTTCAGTATGAAAATTCAACAAACGTGGACTGAAGAAATGACTCTTTTATAAAGCAAAAGCGCAAGTCACTCGCTACATTTATTGCTTTGGAGTCGGATAAGGGTTGTTGTGTGTCGGGAGTATCACGTAAAGTGAAGCCAGGAGGTCAGCGCTACACATTGTGTTTTGCCAACCTCGTGCAGGGCGTATTAACTAGAGCGCCGGGCCATCAGCGTAAGTCTGCCGGCGTTGGGTAGTCCGGATGCTCAACATTTTTTTGAGACCACACAGCCGGGATAGCCGGTTCCCATTTTTCTTCAATCAACTTAACCAGAGTTGCCAGGTCATGCTCAGGTTTACCATAATACTCCAGCCAGCCTACTGGCACATCTTCCGGCTCTGCCGCCTGGATCACATGCGCCATCCATTGCTTTCTGAGCTCAGCCCATTGTGCAGATTGCTTTCCACTTTCGGCAATGCCTTCAACAGGTCGTAACTCGATATAGATGGTGCGTCGCGGACCTTCACTTCTTTTTGGCTCAGAACTATGTAAGATCATCATGTCCTGTACCAAAATGTCACCCGCCTTTGCTGGTTGTTGTACTACGCCGGGAATATTCCAGCCATACTGACTTGAAAGCGCATAGATATCTAAAATCTCATGTTGCGAGTCCGGGATATAACGCAAACAGCCATCATCAAGATCAGCATCATCCAGATATACGCCAACATTCAGATAGGGATAATTCCTCGGATGTGGTGCGCCGTGATGCCAGGAAATATGCGGATGAGGGTGCTGATATTTGTATACCAAATCAAGCTGCATAGGCACACAGCCCTCCCCAACCATTTCCTCACAAATTGCCATCATAGTTGGGCTGGCCAATAAGTCTATGATAAGTTCAGGGTCATCAAACAGTAGATCATTGTAACGAAACAGTTTCGGCTCGCCAGATTCAGTAGACAAATAATACTGATTGCGCACTGCCCCGTTTGCCAAATCTTCCTTTGCCGATGCTTCCAGTTTGACAGACAAGTCCCTCAGGCGTTGTAATAACTCTTTTGACAACGCTTGTTCAAAACGAACGAACCCATTTTGCTCATAAAAGCCCAGCTTTTGTTTTTCTATTGATGCCATAACCTGACTCTTTCTTTGTCTTATAACCAATAACTTAGCATTACTTATTGTCATTAAAATAGCAATTACGCTTTGTTACGCCGTGACGCTCACGTTTTTAGGACACCAGACAACTATTGATCCGATGCAAGTGATAATTTAAGTGCACTTTGTACATGCAGATTGGTCGTATCGTAAAGAGGTATATCAAGCTCAGTGTCGCCAATAAGCAGGGCTATTTCAGTACAACCCAAAATAACCGCTTGAGCACCGGCGGCTTTCAGTGCCGCGATGATTTTTAAATATTCATCCCGGGAGCTGTCATTGATTTTCCCCAGGCATAGCTCCTGATATATGACATCATGAACGCGCTGCTGATCGGCACTATCTGGCACACAAACTTGCAAAGCGTACTTATCTTCCAAACGCTGCCGATAAAAAGCCTCCTGCATTGTAAAACGCGTACCGAGCAGTCCGACTTTCTTTATGTGATCTCCTACCAGCGCCTGCCCCGCTGCATCGGCAATATGTAACAAAGGGACGGAAATCGCCTGCTGAACCTCGTCTGCAACTTTGTGCATTGTGTTGGTGCATATCAATACAAAGTCTGCCCCCGCAGCTTCGACAGACTGCGCTGCTCGCGCCAATAACTCAGCTGCTCCTTGCCAGTCACCTTTATGCTGCTGCGCTTCTATCTCTGCAAAATCAACACTGACCAAAACAATTTTGGCCGAATGTAAGCCGCCCAGCTGTGCTTTTACCCCCTCATTCAGCAAAGTGTAATAGCTTAACGTTGACTCCCAACTCATACCGCCTATCAGTCCGATTGTCTTCATTGCTGTTATCCCATTGTGTTTGTTCTGATATTACCAGACTCTCACAAATAACCACGGTAGTGCAGCTTTTTATCAGCCGCAGGTTAGACAAAACCTGCGACATATTCTGCATACCTGACTCACCCGCTCGGCAAATATATCTCAATTGTGCCAGTTCACTTGGCTAGGCTTTGTCATCATTTCGTTATTGTACCCGTTTAGATTGTTTCTTATTTGCACCAATTCTCAATCAGTCAGAGTTTGCGGACTCTGAGCACAATAACAAAAGGACTCAACAATGAAACGTGGTACTAAAAGCCTGCTGGCTTTATCAGTGATTTTTGCCCTTGCGGCCTGCGATGGCGACAATGGCAAAGACGGGCAAACAGGTACAAATGGTGAAGATGGCGTCAACGGCGTAAATGGCAATAACGGTGCGAAAGGATTAACCAGCCTGCTAACTCAGGTTTCCCTGCCTATGGGCGATACCCAATGCTATTTTGGAGGTGTAGCACTGCATTCTGGCGTTGACAAGGACAATGATAACCAACTCAGTGACGCGGAAATCACCCAGACCAATTATGTGTGCCAACCTTCTTCGCTTTCAACGCAAGGGTCTGCGTTGCCTCATACCGCTCTGCGCAGCGATCTGCAAAATGGCGATATTGCTGGTAGCACTTTCGAAATCCGAAACGGCGGCTATGGCTCAGATATGGTTGCCCACCCTACCAACAATACACAGTTTTATGCTTTGACGGACCGCGGGCCCAATGCCACTTATACAGGAGAGTACGGAAAAGGTAAGAAGTTTCCGACACCCGACTATACGCCCCGTATTGGCTTATTTGAGTTACAACAAGATGGTCGCGTGGTCAAATTAAAAGAAATTTTGCTCAAGCGCCCGGATGGCACGCCAATCACAGGTCTGCCCAATAGCTCAGACCTTGGGGGCACAGGAGAAACGCCTTATACAGCAGAAGGTGCGCCCATTTTAGTCGACAACTCTCAGCCATATCATGAGCAGGACAACCCGCTTAAACTAGACGACTATGGCCTTGACGGTGAGGGCCTGGTTGCCTTAAAGGATGGCAGTTTTTGGGTCAGTGATGAGTATGGCCCGCATATTGTTCACTTTGATGCCAACGGCGTTGAACTGGCCAGAATTAACGCGTTCGCAGAAGATAACCGGGTCGCATTACACCTGCCGGCTGAATTTGCCAATAGACGCGCCAATCGCGGTATGGAAGGCCTGGCAATCACACCAGACGAAAAAACGCTGGTAGGTATCATGCAATCTACTCTGTATAACCCATCCAAAACTGTCAAAGATCTGGATATCGTTCGTATTGTCACCATCAACCTGGAAACTAAAGCCGTGGGACAGTACCTGTATAAGCAGGAAAAAAATCAGAACTCAAATTCTGGTATTGTCGCATTGTCTGACTCAGAATTTTTAGTTATTGAGCGAGACGGTGCATTTTATGGCACCAATCCGGATGCCATGAAGCGCATCTACAAAATCAACCTGAGTAACGCAACCAATCTGGAAGACATCGCTTCATCGCCGTTGATAGTGCAAGATGACGCGCTCGGTTTGGTTATTTCCGGCAAAACACTGGAAGAGGTGGTCATGGAACAAGGCTGGGAAGCACTTAATGACGCCGGGATTGTGCCTGTCGCTAAATCTCTGGTGCTGGATCTGATTGACCAGGTTAGCTATCCACACGATAAGCTGGAAGGCATGTGGCTGATTGATAATACAAGGCTGGGTGTACTGAATGATGACGACTTTGCGACCTGGTCCACCAATGGTGTACTTGAGCAAAAATACCTGGATACAGGCAAAACACAAGTAGACAGTAATCGGCTGTATTTATTCGAAAACCTTACCCTGGATAATTAACTCACTTTTAAAGTTAAACGACTCCAATAACGTTAAAAGCCAGGATGTCCTGGCTTTTATTATGATGTTTTTGAACAATCAGATGCTTGGATCGGGGCAGTTCATAAACTCATTTGAATAGCAGTTTCCATTGGTCGGACAACCGTAAAAGACCGCCGTATTGCAATGCGGTTGCATAGTTGGTCCACACAAAGGCGCAAAATCGGTCGGATAACCACCTGCTACTTTTGGTGTCATATTGTTTGGCAGCGACTTTTCGTCAGCTGTCAGGCCTTTGAGTTTTTTCTTGTTAAGTGTCAGTTTCATGGCTTATTTTCCTTATACTATATACTGAATTTATGCTGGGATCCGGCAGTATTGATCTCCATTTGCGGTATAGCAATCACCGTTAGTTGGGCAACCCTTTTGAATGTCGGTATTGCAAGCAGGGTCTATCGTCGGGTAGCACAGGATTGGATGATTGGTATACGTACCACCCGCAACCTCAGGTGTCATTTCACCCGGCAAAGCCTTACTGTCAGCCGTCAGACCTTTGAGTTTTTTCTTGTTAAGTGTCAGTTTCATTGTAATGTTCCTTATATTAAAACCTATTGTTAACACAATAAAAACATCTAATCAACAGAATAACAAGCAACCCCCCTGTGCCTGAAGGCTACTGCGTTTTGAGCGCCTTAATTAGGGTATCTATATCTGCACGGCTAACACCCAGATGTGTAACCAGGCGCATTCCCTGATAGCCTGGCGTGATCTGGATCCCCTGTTCGACCAGCTTTTTAGCAATCTTATGAATATCCATTTCACTGGCAACGTCTACATAAACCAGGTTGGTTTGCACCGGATAAGCCGAAGTATTGAATCCATGCACTTCATTGAGCCGTTCAGCCAGATAACGCGCATTGTCGTGATCTGCACGTAGACGCTCGACATTGTTTTCCAGTGCGTACAAACCTGCTGCGGCCAGTATTCCCGCCTGACGCATACCGCCTCCCAGCATTTTTCTCAGGCGCCTTGCGTTGTAAATCAGCTCACTGCTTCCCAACAGTAAAGAGCCAATTGGCGCACCTAAACCTTTCGACAAACAAATAGTCATCGAATCAAAATGTTGCGCGATTGCCCGAATATCGACCTCTAACGCCACTGCCGCGTTATAGACGCGAGCGCCGTCCAGGTGAAGCTGTAGTTTGTGTAAATCACAAAAGGCACGTGCCTGTGTCAGGTAATCCAGACTAAGAACCTTACCGCCAATGGTGTTTTCAAGGCTCAGCAGCTTGGTGCGGGCAAAATGAAAGTCATCCGGTTTGATATACGTTGCCAGCTTTTTAAGGTCTAAACTGCCATCGGTTTCGTTTTCAACAGGTTGCGGCTGCACCGACCCCAGTACTGCCGCACCACCCGCTTCATAGCGATAGTTATGCGCACTTTGCCCACACAGATATTCATCGCCACGTTCACAATGCGCCAAAATGGCCAACAAGTTAGCCTGTGTGCCAGAACTCACAAACACCGCCGCTTCGAACCCGTGGCGCTGCGCTGCAAACTGCTCAAGTTTATTTACCGTCGGGTCATCGCCATATACATCGTCCCCAACTTCTGCCTCCAGCATAGTTTGAAGCATGTTTTTGCACGGTTTGGTCACGGTATCGGATCTGAAATCTATCATTATCGTTTTTCCTGTTTGCAGCGATAAACTAAAGCGCCAGTAGAAAACATTTTTACCCTTTATACAAGTCAGAGGCTATTACACAGATCGGTGTAGCGCTTTTCTACCCGCCATGGCGGGTTAAGGCGATTCTCACCAGCCCAGTATAATTTGATTTTATTACCTGATGGATCTGCCACGATGGCTTCGCGCCAGAGGTATGACTCTTCGGTGGGTGCCTGTAACAACGTAATACCCCGCGATTCAATCATTGCAATCCATTCATCCAGTCCCTGATGCTCAAAATAAATGGTGGTGTTATGAATGATTTGGTCTGTGCTCAGGGACAAAGAGAAAGTCGCACCTCCCTGTGGACACGCAAAGCGTGCGTAGTGGGGCGTATCAACAATTTGCGTAAAACCCAGCTTCAAATAAAACGTGATTGCGTCATCCATATTGTTAACGCTCAATGTGACCTGGTTTAAGTTCATAATTTTTTATCCTTTTTTGATCATTCATACGCGATATTGCGAAGAAAGTGCAGCAAAGATAAAACCTCAACTTATATTTAGGTCAATGACTTTTTATAAACTAAGTGGCTCTTTTATTGATGACCGCGTATGGGGTCATTCCGGTGTTAGATTGGTCTCCAATACCAAAGCGTCCCCATGACGAAGTATGCGCTCATTTCGGTGTTAGATTGGCCTCCAATACCAAAGAGCCCCCCAACTCCTCACCTTCCCTCGTCATCCCGGCCAACGAGCCGGGAACCATTCGGCAGTCAATTCAAGTGCTACAGATAATAACGCTGAGTGTCAGATAACGAGATGCAGTGCGCTTTTTACTGAGTAAAGATTGCCAAACCGAGCCGCCGGTGAGTAGATCCCGCATCAAGTGCGGGATGACCGGGTGTTGTGCAGAATGACCGCATATGAGCTCATTCCGGTGTTAGATTGGCCTCCAGTACCAAAGCGTCCCCATGACGAAGTATGAGCTCATTCTGGTGTTAGACTGGCCTCCAATACCAAAGCGTCCCCATGACGAAGTATGAGCTCATTTCGGTGTTAGATTGGCCTCCAGTACCAAGTACCGTAATCAAATGAACAACCTAAGCTCTTACCTGCGATTCACTCAGATGGTGTTGTGCAGCCAGCCCTCTGTCTTCGAGGATCACGTACAGACAGGGCAAAATAAACAACACCAGGAATGACGAAGCCGCAATGCCAAAGAGCAAACTGACTACCAGAGGCTGTAAGATCTGCGCCTGCAAGCTGGTTTCCAGTAGCAAAGGTAGCATACCTGCGACTGTGGTCGCCGTGGTAATAAATACCGCTCTGAACCTTTCGCGCGCGGCCTGTACCGCAGCCTGATGGGCATCCAGCCCTTCTTTTTGATGCTCCTTGATATAAGTGACCAGCAAAATAGAGTCATTCACCACAATGCCCGCCAGAGACACAAATCCCATCATGCTGGGAATGGTAAAATCGTAGCCCAGCAACACATGTCCCCATAGTGCGCCAATCAGTGCCAGCGGAATTGCCAGCATCACCATCACAGGCTCCATATAACTTCTGAACTGAAAACTCAGAATAATAAACACACCGACCAGTCCCATCAGGAACTTCTTGCCGATAGATGAACCAGTACTGCCCCCTTCTTTCACCTCTCCTTCATAGCTAACTGACAGAGACGGATACTTATCTAACAGCGGTGCGACGACGGTTTTGTCGACTGCGGCGATTATCTCGCCGGTATTGGCGATCGCAGCGTCGACATCGCCAATAATGGTCACCGAACGCTGGCCATCAAAGCGATTAATCCGTGCATAGCCCCGAGCCGGGATCAGCTCTGCCACTGCCGATAAGGGGATCTGCCTGCCATCGGCCAGTGTGATTGGGTAATTCTGTAACTGCCACCAGGATGCCTTATCTTCTTTTCTTAGTCGCACGTCCAGTTCAATGGTTTCGTCTCCACGCTGAAACTCATCGGCCTTTTGACCGAAAAAAGCAGTTCTGAGCTGGTTAGCAATCGTTGCCCCATCAACACCTAAAGACATAGCCCCCGGCAACAGACGTACCAGCCACTCCTCCTTACCCGGGCGCAGATCATCCATCAGATTTTGCACACCATCGTACTCGGCCAGCGCCTGCTGTATTTCGAACGAGGCACTCGATAACATGGCGAGATCGTTACCATACAAACGGATTTCGATTGCCCGCCCGGCCGGGCCAACTGCTGGTTGCTTAAATGCCAGCGCCAGCGCGCCCGGGATTTCGCCAACTGCCTCACGCCAGCGGTCCTGAAGTACCAGCAGACTGGTATTGCGCGTTTCAGCCGTGAGCAAATCGGCACGTACAGTGGCAACATGGGTCCCTTCTTCACCGGCATCCTGATTGTTGTTGTATTCAACAATCACATTTTGCACCAGCGCCTGTTGCTCAGGCTGCGCTGGTGTAAACTCCTGATTTAGCTTATTAAGTTCATCCACTGCGTGGGCAACCAGCTGTTCAGTCTCGTATAACGGCGTGCCCTGTGGCATCAGCAGTCGCATTTCAAGAATATCGCCCTCCAGCTCGGGAAACGCTTTGAACTTTAAAAATCCCCCGGCCATCAAAGAAATACTCAGGAAAAACAGCGCCAGTACTCCACCAACTACCGCATAACGATAGGTTACTACGCGTTCAACCCATTCAACGAGCACCTCTGTGCGAAAACGTTCAAAACGCTGATTAAACCGAGCTTTAAAACCAGACTCCGGCTCATCCTGTTTTTTATGCAGTGAATGCAACAGATGATTAGGCAAAATAAGGAAAGCCTCGACCAGGCTCACCACCAACACCGCCAGCAACATTTGCGGAAACACTTTCATAATTTGACCGATATCACCGGCAATAAAAGCCAGCCCGACAAATACCGATGCCGTGGTTAAAAAAGACGACAATACGCCGGGCGCCACTTGTTTTACACCTTTAATCACCCCTTCATCAATGCTTTCACCTCGCTCAACGTGGCTAGCAATACTCTCGGCAATCACTATCGCATCGTCCATCAGAATACCTATGGCCATGAGCATGCCGACCATAGAGATCATATTGATGCTCACACCCAGCACAGTCATCAGCCAGAATGCGCCAAGAAAGGAAATGGGTAGCCCCATCGACACCCAAAAAGAATAACGCCAGGTGAAAAACAACCACATTACCGCAAAGACCAGTAAAAACCCTTGCCAGGAGTTGGTCGTTAGCATGGCCAGGCGATCAGAGACAATTTTGGCCTGATCAGAGGTCAATGCCATCTCAATACCTGCAGGCAGTTGCTGACGCTCTGACTCAACAAAGTTATACACTTGCTCGACCAGGTCGAGTGCGTCCTGTGCTTTGGTTTTCTTAATTTTCAGCAGTGCAGCAGGTTTACCATTAAACTCAACTTTTGCCTCATCCAGTTCAAACCGCTCCGTGATCTGACCAAGATCTTTCAATTTTAACTGCCCGCCAGACTGAGTGCTGGCAATCACCAGCTCGCCCAGCTCTTTGGCCGTCACCCCTTGCTGGTCAAACCGAATTTGCAGAGTTTTTCCTTTGGTCTCTAAGTTACCTGCCGGTAGCTTGATATTCTGCCGTTCAATGTGGCTCACGACATCATTAATGGACAACCCATACTGGCGCAGCAAAGATAAAGACAACTCAACTCGTAGCTGCCTATCTGAAAAACCATGAATTTCTACCAAAGAGATATCGGGTAATCGCTGCAACTTATGCTTAACAGACTCCGCATAGTCTTTGAGTTCCGCCGAAGGTAAGTCTGCGCTGATGGCCAAAGTGATCAAAGACTCGGTACGGCCGAGTTCCTTAATGACCGGGCTTTCAGCCTTGTCCGGAAACGTATCGATGGCATCTACCTCGGTTTTTACATCCGACATCAGTCGGGTGATATCACCACCTTCTTGCATCTCGACTATCATTTTGGCCATGCTTTCGCGCGCTTCACAGCTGATCTGCTCTATGTCGCTGAGCCCATCCATTGCTTCTTCCAGTGGCACACATAATGCCAGTTCCGACTCCTCCGGATTGGCTCCGGGATATGGCACATTAACCTGGATCTGACTGGCCGCAATTTCTGGAAATGTTTCTCGTTTTAGCTGAGGCAATGCACTCAGTCCAAGCACAATAATGGCCAACATGAGCAAGTTGGCTGCCGTCGGGTGGCGGGCAAAGTATGCAATCATAACGTTTGCTCCTTGGCCACCTGGTTTTGCGTACGCAAAGCGCGCCCGGGCACGGCGGGGATCACATCACTTAGTACAATGACATCGCCTTCGCTAACGCCGCTTTTAATCACAGTCCGGCCATTCGATTCAAATGCCACTTCCACATGACGGATCGCCAGTTTTCCGTCTTCGAGCAAATATAATCTGTCGCCATGAAGTGCATCGGATGGTACCGATAATAACGGCAATGGCGCACCTTTTACTTTAACCTGGACGTACATATCGCTAATCAAAGGAGGACGTTTACCGGGTTCAAACGCTTTATAGTCAAATGCCACATCGACAATCAGCGTGACTGTGTTGCCTTCCGGATCAATACTTTCACCCACACTGGTTAGCTTACCCTGCCAGCTAAATTGCTTACTGCCAACGTACAAACTGGCTTCGGCGTCCAACTGCCAGGTTTGCACATCCGGATACTCTCCCTGAATCAGCTTAGGGGCAATATACTGTCCAAAATAACGCATATCGCTCAGCGCAACCTGTACAGGGATCTCCATCAAGTCGGTCCTATGTGCTGTAACCAGGCTTTCGCGTTCTGCGACGACCTGTTGCATTTCAACATTCACGGCCGCAATTTGGGCATCAAATGGCAAAGTAATGGTAGTTTTTGCCAATTTACGCTCAGCCTCACTCAGTCTGGCCTGTGCCAGTTTCACTTTGGCCTCGGCAACCGCCATATTGTCAGGGTGCTGATCCACTGCGTTTTTCACATCCAGCACTTTTTGTTCCTGAGCCCAGACATTAGCCTGTTCGGAGTCAACGGTAGATACAGACACTGAACCTGATTTAAGCAGACCCTGCTTTCGTTTAAGCTCCTTTTGCAACACACTCAGGCGTTGCTCTTCCAGTCGTAATGATAACGCCAGTTTTTCGTCGTTAAGCTGAGTACGAGACAATTCAGCCTTAGCAGAATTCAGATCGGAGCGCGCCTGTGCCAACTTAAGCTCATAATCAATTGGGTCTATTTTCAGTAACACAGTACCAGCCGTAAGTGCTTTGCCCTTTTCTAGATTAGGGTGACGGTAAATAACCCGTCCCGTCACCTCAGAGAGCGCCTGCCAACGTTCCTTTGGTCGTGCTCGGCCAAAACCCGTGACATAAGGCTCTATCAGGGTCTTTTTAACTTCTACTGTTTCGACCAGTAACGCATCTACCCCATTATTGTGTTTTTGAGGTGACTTTTTACCCGATGCAAGGGCCATTAAAATGACAATACCCAGCACAGGTAATACCAACAGCCAGCGTCTTTGTTGCCAATTAATTTTCATTTTTATCTCGCTCTTTGAAACAGCCATACTTGAACATATTGGCGTTATGGGTTGCCATCTTTGACAGCTGCTCATCGTTAAACTCTATGCCCATCTGAGTCGCCATACTCTCTCGCATATACCAGGGAAATATCATCAAACCCATCAGGTTCAACATCAACAACCTATCATCCAGCTCTTCTTTGATGAGCCCTTGCTGCTTAAGCTGGCTCAACATATTGAAGAAAAATGGCTTTCGGGTATTCTCGATTCTCTCTATCAAATAATCTCGGCAGATCCCTTGTTCAAGTACAATTTCTTTAAACATCAGAATTGGAAACGCTGGCGACTGTTTGATAACGCCATAGAAAATATGAAAGATATCTTCCAGGTCAAATGGCTTATCATCACCAATTGCTTGCTCAATGCCCGCAATAACCTCGCCGGTTACCTCCATAAACATAGCCTTATACAGACCTTCTTTGTTTTCAAAGTAGTAGCGGATCAGCGCCGCATCCACACCTGCCTCCTGCGCCAGCATGCGCGTAGTAACCTGTGAATAGGGTGATGTGGTAAAACAGCGTCTGGCGGCCAGCACCAGACGGGCTCTGCCATCTTCATCGTTTTTGTCGGGACGACCTCGGGTTTTCATATTGCTCCTGTATATCCCTGCTCGCTCCGTACCAGTCAATCTCCAGTCGAATGAGCAGAACGTTAATTCAACACCTGATGAATAAAGTAATTCTAGGGCACTGATAATTTTTGACCACAGAAACAATTCTCCAATTCGCGGTGGTTTGATGAATAGCCAGGCTGAAAGTGTCTGTTTAACGCTTGCTGATCGGTGATTCGCTCCTGAACTTATTCACGGCTTCCGATACGCTCGTCATTTATCTCACCTCAATTCTTCGTCCTGCTCACCTCTTCGCCCTACTCACCTCTTCGTCCTGCTCACCTCTTCGCCCTACTCACCTCGTCATCCCGGCCAGCGAGCCGGGAACCATTCGGCAGTCAATTCAAGTCCTACAGATAATAACGCTGAGTGCCAGATAACGAGATGCAGTGCGCTTTTTACTGAGTAAAGATTGCTAAACCGAACCGCCGGTAAGTAGATCCCGCATCAAGTGCGGGATAGCGGTGTGTGGAGCTATTGCAGTGTTAGTTTGACTACTTGTGCTTATGAGCAAGCGATACTAAAGCTCGTACTTACAGGTCAAAAAAGAAACATTTTGCTAACGAAAAACGCGTTCAGTACAGCCTATTTGTCCTGGGTAGTAAGTTTCCCGTTAAAAAAGTTACAATTAATGAACACATTAATATGCAATTAGGCTATTATTTAACACTATAACAACATGGCTGCATAACTATCTTTTCAAAAAAACGAACTAAGGGACATAGCAGCCAGATACACAACCCGTTGAACAACAATACTTGAAGGAGCCAAGATATGTTTGAACAGTTTAAGTCATGGGCCACGTCAGCGCACAAATCAGGCACAGACATGTTTACTTCCAGCCTGGTGCCACTCAGTGATGTACAGATTAAGACCGTTTTTAATCAAGGGGTTCACGATATTGCAAAATACTCCCGCAACGGCCGTTCGGTCTATATCAAGCATGTCTATCTGAACAAGCTTAACGATACGGTAAAGCCCAACATCAGTGCCAGCGATATCGACTTTTTTCGCTCATTAGACCAAATATTTCAATATTGTTATGTGCTGGTCTATGTTAAATGCTCCCGCTCAAACAAGTATGACACAGCATTTTTTTTGGATGATTACGAGGCTATCAAGGGGATAAGTAAAAGCGAGGCCATGCACCGTCAGACAGATTTAACCTCTATTGCCCGAATTATTAGAAGTGAGCTGCTTTAAACCACCTCACTTTGCTGTATTTCAGTTTACTAACTCAGGTAGGTTAACTAACTTCGCTCGGTTAGAGGCCAGCCGTATAGCACTTCCCAGCACAATAACGCATTAAAATAATATCCATTATACAAACTAATTCACCCCAAGCTTACATTGCGCTAAAATACGCAACGACGCTTGTTTCTTAATGCTTCTCGCAAAGTATTGAACATTTTTCATTCAAAATATAAAAGTAGGAAATCAACGCGTATACAGAGCAGATAATAACCATATTAGAATGAAAGCTACTTAGTGATGAATGTTTTCATCAATTGCAGGACGCATGGTATTAAACATTGCAGCAATGTTACAATAAAGTAAAATACAATCAACACACCTCTTACAGGAAATAATATGAAGAACAGTCCAGGGAAGAGAAAACGACAAATTGACAAGTTTAAAGTACAAATGCAGCGATCTATCCGGCAAATGCGCATTGAGGTGGGCTTGAGTCAGAGGGAATTAGCTGCCAAAATGTCCTCAAAAGTTGACCAATCCACTGTGAGTAACTGGGAAAGTGGAAAAACAGAAATGACCAGTGCCCAATTACTGGACTTATTTCTGATCTTTGGTAAAGATATGGTGGCAATGTACTTCGGCTTCTTGAATAACGCAGAAAAAGAGTCAGACACCAAAGAAGAACAAGAAGAGAAGGAGTCTTAGGATGGATTTTATTGAACTACTCACTTATGCGCCGCTTCCATTGATGCTGATTGCACTTGTAACTACTTGGAAGTTTGAAAACTCAAGATATTTTTTAGCACTACTTCTTGTCGTGGAAAGTGTTGATGAACTTCTTTATAAAACTAGCCTTAACTGGACCACTCATCACTATCTGTATGTAATGGTGATGAACTTGGCATTTATGCTGCCTGTTTTCTTTAGGACCAATATTGCCCACTCAATTTATCAAAGTACGAAAATCGGATACTTCAAGAGAGTGTCTGAACAGAATCATTTCGCCCTGCAAGAGATTGGGTTGATGATTCTCTTTTTAATTAGCTTTATATTACACTTTGTTGTTTACATAGAAGTCTGGTTATACAAGTGGGGTGTAATCGATGTACTGTTCATAAAGAACTCAATTCGCCCTAGCGTGCAAACAGTTTTACATATACTCATGTGTTTTGCATTGCTAACATATACGATTAACACCCCTAAACGGGAAGGATTTTACAATGCAAAAACTGAAAACTAATTTATTAAAATATGTACAAGGTGGAGTTGGTGGTGGAACAGGAGATGGTCCGCACGATCCAGCTATGGCGCATATTGTTATAACTACAAAGCCACCTAAAGAGAAAAAGAAGCCTCGCTCTGAAAAATAACCATTAAATACTCTTGATTTCAGGTAAAGCTAACAAAGGTCGATTCGTGCCTATAAGCGCACTTTTTACAAGCTCCTGAATTTTTTCAAGTAAGCTGATTAATATATTCATAGCCGAGCATCCGCTCGGCGTAACTTCTTAGAGCTTAGTTAGTTTCGTTCTCATCCTAAACCTTCTCTACTATTCAATGTAAAAAATTAATATATTCATTAAAAGTACCTCTCAGCTTTTTACTTGTTGCCCAACAGTTTACATTGTGTAAAATTCTTCTCCACATAAAACTTGCGGATATAAGAATGACAACAACATCAGGGAAGCGCAAAAAGGAAATTGATAAGTTCAAACTGCAGTTACAACGCTCTATTCGACAGATGCGCCAGGAAATGGGGCTCAGTCAGCGAGAGCTCGCCGCCAAAATGACCTCAAAAGTAGACCAATCTACCGTCAGTAACTGGGAAAGCGGTAAAACCGAAATGACCAGTGCCCAACTACTCGACCTGTTTCTAATTTTTGGTAAAGACATGGTCAGCATGTATTTTGGCTTTGTTACTAATAATGAAGCCAAAGACTCCGATGAAGAACAGGGCGAGGAGGACTGAAGTGGAAATAGCTCTTACACATTACCTATATTACTTTTCATTTTTTATCATGGTAGCGGCTTTGGTCACTACTTGGAAATATGAGTGTTCCCGCTACTTTTTGTTGTTTATGCTACTTTTAGAAGGTATAGACGAAGCACTAATACCCATAACGATGACATGGACCACTCATGTCTATCTATATTGTATCATCTTTGATCTCGTATTTTGTATCCCAATAATATATAGAAAACATATTGCACAATGGATCTATAACCTAACGGGGTGGGACTTCTTTAGGCGGGTTTACAACAATCATCACTTGGCTCTACAGGAAATAGGCTTCCTTTTTATTTTCTTCATAGATATCGTTCTCAACACTATCATTTATGCGGAAGTTTGGCTCTATAAGTGGTGGATTATTGACAACCTGTATCTGAAAGACTATTTCCGTCCAGTCGTACTGTTGTTTATTTACTTTTTTACATGCTGTGCACTTGCCACATATACGGTAAAAGCCAGAGCCAGAGAAGAGTTCTATCGTACAAACAAGGCACCGGAATCATCGACGATTTAAAGATAGCTAGCCGTCATCCCGGCCAACGAGCCGGGAACCATGCTACATCCAGCTCGAATGCAACATATAGCTGTCTGGATTTTCAGATATCGCTCAAAATTTCCAAACCGCGTCGCCTGTACGTAGATCCCGCATCAAGTGCGGGATGACGAGGAGTGGTGCAGGATGACGGAGTGTAGAGTTAACGCAGTGTAATTTTATCGCCTGTGCCAGCGTTCCCCCAGCTCCTCACCTGCTCTCATCATCCCGGCCAACGAGCCCGGAACCATCAACAACCTTTAGAGCTACGAGCCCAACAACCGCCTAAAATCGATGTGCTGTTAGCCTTTGTCTTGTCAATTGTGCGTAACTGTTCGCGAATTGGCCTGCTCCGGTCTCAAATATGGATTGGATCTGACTGTTTCTAAGTAGATTGCAAGGGTTCTTTTGCTCTAGCCGCATGTAATGCTTCAGCTGGGCTCGTCCGCGTTGCGAGCTCATTAGGTAATACATAAATGCCCAACTGCTTTTGTACATTCGGCTTTGTGCTTTACCCCGCCAGGAGCCGGCAGCCTCAAACAAGCTATTGGGGTGCACCAAAGTACCCACCAGATAATCGTTACGCACCCAGGACCTATTGGGTTTTAATTTGCTCAGGTTCATCGAGGTTTCTATGTACTCAAAATATTCTGCTATTCCCTCGTTAAACCAACGCGGCGAGTTACCCAGTACTGCCTGATTAATCGCATGAACCGCTTCATGCACCGCAGTGCGCATGGCCTGTGCTTCGTTACGATATTCAACGACAGCGACATTGTGCTTAGACACGTAAATTCCCTGATTACCCTTCGGGCTGGCACCTAAAACGTCAAGCATCTTAATATAGGCGCTACGATTATTAGCAACGACTATACGCAACTTCACTTTACGCATCGCCTCAAGACCAATTATCCCGCTATATGTGCGAAACACAGCATTAAGCTTTGCCTCCAGACGATTACGGAAGTCAGTACTCTGAGCACCGGGATCCAGATCCAGCTCAAAATAATCCAGCGCCTGATTTGATTTAAACCGATATTGCATCGCCCCCTGCTCTGGTGGCCGGTCACTATAATGCGTGATCCCTCTTTCATCCTGCCAGGTGTAAATACCGTCGGCGATTTGAATTTTCACTTTGCCAAGAGAAGCGCTGTTACATTGGAACAAAACCGGTGTGCCGCATGAAGTATGCTCCGAATGTTCAGCCTCGGGCTCGTTTGACGTATATCGCGTTGTAGTTTGGGTACTGTACAGTGGCTGACTTGTTTCAGGTGCGGTTTGATTCTGCATGTCAGGCAGGGGAAAGATGTTCACACCGAAAAAATCGGCGATTAATGCACGATTCATATACACTGCAAACAATACGAATACCAGCAACAGCAGGTTCGATATCCAGTCTTTCATTTATTAGAGCGCCTCCTTGGCGACTGAAGTAGTTATGTAGAAGATGATACACGATGAATAATCGATAAAGGTACTACTCTACTGGATTAACACCATTGTTTTATCTGCCTTTTGCCGACGTATTCCAGTGCTCTCTTATTTGTTGATATCGGCCAGTCTGAACCAGTTTTGTGAGACTGGCGTTAAACTCATCCCTTAGCTGAGCATCGGCAAATGCGACGTAAAACCACAGCGGATTGTTTTCAAAAGGTAATAGCACTTTGCCCCATTGTTTATTAATGAACACAGAAGACGACTGATTAAGTTCAGACAGGTGCCAGTGTAGTAGTGTGTCGTCAATCAAAATCACATCACACTTACCGTTTAGCCAGTCAATAACCTGGTCGCGCTGCTTTGAAAACTCCAGATAATCTTCTTTTCCGGCCACTATTTCATTCAGTTTGAGGTGCTCAGACGCATTTTGCCATGCGCAAATGCTATGACTGGCTAAATCTTGCATCGAGTTAAGGATAAAGTCTGGGTTGCGGCTATGTATTGCATAATTGCTGTAAGAGATAAAAGGAACAGAGTAATGCAATCCGGGCTGAGCGCGAGACATTTCAACGGCTACATCAATATCCCCACGCTCGACCAGGCGTTTCATCCGTTTGATTGAGACAAACAATGTTTTGTATTGCCACCCAAGCGGCTCGGCTGCCTGTTTAAATAACTCAACACTGATCCCAGAGCCACTGCGCTCATCCACATAAGGCGGGCGGCTAAGACCAAAAGCCACCTTAAGCTCTTTTGCAAATGTATCATGGCAAACGAGTAACAGGTTTGAAGTTATAAGCAGTTTAATCAGAAACTTAAAACCATCAGCCATATTAAGAAAGTGCCTTGTCGGAACTGATTCTAAGCTTGAGTTTAGCATAGAATTCCCCAACACTCCGCCAACGCCAGCATCTTGGCTTTTTTGTTGATAGCAATTTACTTAACTAAGTGACATTGCTATCACCTTTCATAAACTGCGCAATAAGCCAATTTCTAAATGCCTGAACCTTTGGCCATGCAAAATGAGCAGCAGGCGCAACCAGATAGTACTTGTAACGACACGGCCACGAAAAGTGCGGATACACATCAAGCTGGCCTAAAGAGATAGCCTGTTCTAACAAGCTTTTACGTAGCATGGCTGCACCCTGCCCGGCAACGGCAGCCTGTAGCACCAAAGCAGCGTTATCTATGCCCATCTGGCTGGGTTTCGGCTCACGATTTCCCAAGTTATGATTCAGTGCTGTCCAGGCCTGCTGTGCGTCAGGGCAGATATCCTGAATAAACGGCAATGACGCCAGTTGCGCTTTTAAAGATTTATCAGGGTCGATCAACCCGGGTTTATACACCAACAGTACTGAGTCTTCAGCGATTAGTTCGCTTTTTAACCCCGGATACTCGCCCAGCCCAAACCGAATACCAATATCTGCGTCGCCATTTCGAAAGTCGGCCTGAGCGTCGCTGGGGTCTATACGCAACTGCAGGTGCGGATTCACCTGATTGAACAAGGGCATTTTGGGTAGTAGCCAGCAAGTTGCGAATGACGACAATACTGACAGATTAAGTACATTGGGCTGAGGCTCAGCCTGAAGTGCCTCTATCCCCTGTTCTATCTGGGTAAACGCCTGCGTAAGATGTGGCAGCAATGCCATACCTTCGCGGGTAAGCGTAACTTTTCTAACCTGACGGTCGAACAGCTCGCACCCCAAAGCCGATTCCAAAGCCCTGATCTGCTGGCTTATCGCCGCCTGGGTCACAAACAACGCCTCTGCCGCGAGCTTAAAGCTCCCCAACTGCGCTGCAACACGAAAGTACCATAACCCTTTAAATGGCGGCATTTTGTACGCCATCAGGCACCTCATAATTAAGTTTTTCTTAACTATAGAAAACAATTCCTCGTTTGTCAGCTCAGTGTCACAGGTTAATACTTGCAGCTGTAAAACACAGAACAGGAGCAAAATAATGAAAGCTTATCTATTACGAGTCTTTGTATTAATTGGTTTACTGGTAAGTAACGGTGTATATGCCCAATCGACCGTTATGGCAGACAAGGTCTATACCAGCGAGGGGTATCCATACAAAAACTTAATTATGAAAGCCGAACGGGTAGAGCTGATCTACAGCGAAGAAGGTAGCACAACCACCTGCCGTGTTAAGGTGCATTCCAACAACCAAGTACTGGAAAGCAAAAACGTCAGCGTATCCCAACAGGATTTTAGCAATGCCCCAATCACCCAGTGTCTGGCACGTAAAACAGCAAAAGCGTTTCTCGGTCAGCTTTAGATGGTTTTTGCGTGACACGCAGAAATACACAAGGCTAGAAAATAACACCACTGCACACCCCTTTCATCATCCAACATAGTCGTCATCCCGGCCAACGAGCCGGGAACCACCCTACGGAGTGCAGAGTTAATGCGATGTCGTTTGCTCACCAGTGACAAAGCCCCCCATTCCACACCTCTTCTCGTCATCCCGGCCAACGAGCCGGGAACCATCCAACGGAGTGTAGAGTTAGTGCGATGTCGTTTGCTCACCAGTGTCAAAGACCCACGATTCCACACCTCTTCTCGTCATCCCGGCCAACGAGCCGGGAACCACCCAAAGTACAACTCGAACCGAACAGATATTCAGATATGACTTTAACTTCGCCAAACCGAGTCGCCGGTAAGTAGATCCCGCATCAAGCGCGGGATGACGGAGTGTGAAGTCAATACGGTCGTTTGCTCACCAGTGTCAAAGACCCACAATTCCACACCTCTTCTCGTCATCCCGGCCAACGAGCCGGGAACCACCCAAAGTACCACTCGAACCGAACAGATATTCAGATATGACTTTAACTTCGCCAAACCGAGTCGCCGGTAAGTAGATCCCGCATCAAGTGCGGGATGACGGAGTGTGGTGTCAATACGGTCGTTTGCTCACCAGTCCCAAAGACCCCTG
The DNA here is from genome assembly GCF_005887115.1 of Pseudoalteromonas rubra. GTDB lineage: Bacteria > Pseudomonadota > Gammaproteobacteria > Enterobacterales > Alteromonadaceae > Pseudoalteromonas > Pseudoalteromonas rubra_F. The sequence continues at coordinate 455,899 of NZ_PNCJ01000005.1, forward strand.
GTTCCACACAGCCTGATAGCTGGTCCCCATCAAATGCAGAAAAAGAGATATTAAAAAACAATCGCTGGCGCAGGTTTAAACCAGCTAAGGTGGGTTATCTGGGTCTTTGCGCCAGTCGTAGTTCCGGGCTTCAAATAGATTTTTATTTATATCGACCGTTTTATGTGGCGTGGTCAACTCTCCGCTCAACCATGCCTGGGTCAGAGAACCATCTTGATTGGCCATTATTTTAAAGCACGGGGCGCAGCGTAAGTTTGATTGCTGACTATATTCAAAGTGCTGAGCTGCCCAGCTCTTGGGTTTGTAGGAAAACATGCCGGCTAATGCCTGTCTGAATTTACTAAACATGCTCACCTGATTGCAGCCTATTTTTGCCTGAGCCAGAACAAACTGCCCTCTACACTCAGCCAGGCTTTTTTGCCGCCCGCTTCAAGGTAGTAATCGACTTCTTCTTCGCTGCCTGGCAAGTAGGTGTCCAGGTAAGGTTTTGCTTTTTTCTGCCCCGTAGCAACCATCTGAAAATGGCTGTTATAGTCTTTCAGTGCTCTTTTAGCCTCACGACTGTGTGCAGAGTCGCCCTCTGTGGCAAACAACATAAGTGCATGAGTGGCCTGAGTAAAGGTAGAGCATTCACTAAACTGGCCCAGATAATCTCTAAGCTGTGCCCAGTCTTGCATGACAATCAGGCAATTGAGCAATACATAGCGATTTCCCTGATTATCATTTGGGTTGAGTTGCAACAAATCCTGAAGCTCTTTAGCTGCCTTATCTGCATGCCCGTAAGACAAGTTTAAATGCGCCCGCTTTGCCCGTAACATCATATAGGGCCGGGTTTCGTGCATTTTCCAGAATACCCCCATGTTTTCGGTGACAAAATCTGGGGTGATCATATTGGCCTCAAACTTTTCGACCAGACCATCAAACTCTGCAATCGCGTCCTCATCGTCACGATCTAACACTTCTTCGAGCATCTCATTGAATACTTCGTTGGCCTGCTCCAGCATTTCCTCATCGGTAATACCGTACTCGCCCAGCACCTCGACCATATCGTCGGCAAATCGCATCGCATAAGCGGTATTAGCAACATAGGTTGGGATCATTCGACGTTGCTTAATGAGCACCTTTGCAAAGTCGCTCTCACCATCATCAAACTCTTTTTGGGCCTTTTCATAACTGGTAAAGCCCCTCAGGACCTCTTTAAGCCATTGTAACTGCTGACGCTGCTCCGCATTAATATGCTCCATATTAATCCAGGTAAGTGCGCGCAGCATACCCATGCAATAAAGAGGCAGTGGCTTACCTGTCTGTAAACTTTCCTGCGGATCAGACTTAGACAACACACAAGACTTAGGCAAAGCGTTATCGTCTCGTATCATTTTGCGCATGCAAATAGCCTGAAAGTCCATTACGGCTTCTAACGGTTTCGTATTGTCGAGCTCATAGTGACCAAATAAGTGCTCAAGCCATTCACTTGGCAAAGGAGGTTGCAAAGCAACACCCAGCCCCATTAAATATCCCTCAATGTAAAGAATATCTGGTTGGAGCTCACTATTTGCCGAGAGGGCTTTAACAGCCTTTTTAATCAACTGAATAGACATAGAAATTTGTTTTTGCATAAGTTTAGAGTGTTATACCGCCCAGCAGCGCGAAGGTAAAGGCATTAACCATTAAATAACAGCTGTTATACAAAAAAAGCGTCTATTCGGTCATTAAGTATGCACTTACGCAGCAATAAAGATGGCTAGCCTTGTATAAGCTTGTGAATATTCAACACAGAAAAAGAGCAATGCCACACAGGGAGCCTGGCATTGCTAAAAGGCCATCTGAATACAGATGGTTCACATGAGACAGGAATTAGCACACACCTGTTTTCAACATGGTGTACATAGAGCTGACCAGGCCACCCGCAATTAACTTAGTCGCAGGTTCACCCAGTTCAGAGTCATCCAGCTTTTTGATGACTTTTTTATTCAATTTAACCTGCATCCTTTACCTCCAAAAAATCCGTATAACACCTTAGCTCATAAATCGTACTAACAAAGCAGCTATAAACACCGGCTTGCGCTTATTACACTCAATACAACTCGCTTAGGCATTTAAAACAACGCTGTCATTTAATCTAAAAACTCAATGAGTATTAGCAATAGCGCTGAGATGTTGCAGGTGTATAACACGGTCCGTTATAGCTGTTAGAACCACCCGCTATCTTATTTGTAAGCAACTTATTCACTGCTGCGTTGTCCAGATTTTTAATGACTTTTTTGCTCAGGTTTAGCGTCATTTTTTTAGTTTTCATTGTTTTTCCTTAGTGGCCGTGATGAATAAATTCATGTTTTATTAAGTGACATCCACAGCGTACAGCGCCATTGTTCATCTCGCTCGCTATACCCGCTATGTTTTCACAAAGTCGATGCCACCTCAATTACATGAGGTTACAATATAACCATATTAAGGGTACATGAAAAAGCCTGTCGATATTAGATTTTGGTCTTATATCAACCAGGGCAAGGGCTGACCACAAAAATCAGTAAAGGAACTTAACTCAAAAAAAGCTATAAAACGCAGGGCAAAAAGAAACTTAAAAAAAGGCCGCAAACGCAGCCCAATATTCACTATTAAAGTGTCGCCAAACCTGGCGGCAATACGACCAAAAGCGCAGCTATTAGTAGTTTACGCAGGTAACCGTTTCAAGCAGTGCATAACACTGATTTTTTGAACCACTGTCTTTTTGCACCCACTTTGTGCCACCGGCATAACGGGCAAAAGTAGACTCATCTTCACCACACTTAGTGGTAAAACCAATTGCATCGTCAAAACCATTTACGTGGCAGTAGCCATACGCATTGTAGGCACTCGCCCATACATCCAGTTTTACCGAGCTATTTGCATATACGCCAACGTCATCCAGTACCACTCCTTGTGCCATAGAAGAAAACGCACACGTACTCAATGCCGCAGCAATAATCAGCTTTTTCATTTCTTAATCCTTTTACTTATTTTTAGTGTTTAGTTAGCGGGTAATTTGCTACCCAAGCTGATGGTAAAGTGAGCAGATTTAAATTTTGCTGCATAAATATGAATAAAGAGTTACTGGAATTGCATGCAAAACAAACTTAAGCTCTTTATCGAACAACATAAAGCCTTTAAACTAGCTGGGTTTCAAGCACATAAAAACAATAAGGATAACCCGTGCAGCAGTTTGGCATTTACGAACAATTGATCACTCAGGTGGTAGAGCAGCAACTTGACCGAGAACGCTTTTATGTCGGCGAACGTCAGTTAGAAAGCGGCGAAGCGGCCATCTGGTTATCACGTTTCATGTCAAAGCTGATGCAACTTGCTATCGACAGCATCCCCACAGGGGACAAAAACCGCCTTGAGCAACAGATCCAACTTGCTAATAAGTTTGTTTTCTGGCTTAAAGATCAACTAAGTGAGGCGCAATGTATTGAAGAGAACTTAGTTGATACAAAGGGGAAAATACTCACGGCACTGTTCGACAAACGTAACCCCTTAGCGGCAGACTTGGAACAATATAGCGATGCCATCTTTCCTCAAACAGGACTGACACAAAGTGAGTTATTCTCTGGCGCCAATGCCGGTTTATCTTTAGAAAGCGAGCTAAAGCGAGAAATACAATCAGCAGACACAATATACTGGCTGGTCTCTTTTATACGCTGGACAGGGATCCGCATATTCAAAGATGTGCTACATGACTTCACCCGTAGCGGCAAACAGTTAAAGATCATTACCACTTCATATATGGGGGCAACAGATCAGCGCGCAATCGACTTTTTGGCAGCTTTACCAAACACCGAAGTTAAAATCAGCTACAACACGCGCCAGGAAAGGCTTCACGCCAAGTCTTATTTATTTTTGCGTAACAACGGTTTTCATACTGGGTATATTGGTTCATCTAACCTCTCATACTCTGCGCTGTCAAACGGGCTTGAGTGGAACCTGAAGATCACCAACCAGGAAATTCCGCATATAATTAAAAAGTCACTCAGCACGTTTGAAACCTACTGGGAATCCGACGAATTTGAGTTATATACAGGTCAGGAAACCTGCAAGCAGAAACTTAAAACCGCCCTGTCAGGCAACAAAGATCAAATCAGTGATACCAGCAGTCACTATTATTTTGACTTGGCACCTAAGCCTCACCAGCGCACCATACTTGATAAACTCAGTGCAGAGCGAATGCTGCACAAGCGTACTAAAAACCTGGTAGTGGCAGCAACCGGCACTGGTAAAACACTAATTTCCGCGTTCGACTTCCAGAGATTTATTAAAGACAAACCGGATGCCAACATACTCTTTGTGGCGCATCGCGAAGAAATATTAAAACAAGCCCGAGGCGCCTTCAGAGCCGTTTTAAAAGACAACCAGTTTGGCGAGCTTTGGGTGGGCAACCATAAGCCAGATAGCTACCGACAGCTATTTGCTTCAGTACAAGCACTTAACAACCAGCTAGATTCTTTAAACCTGACGGCCGATTACTTTGACTACATCGTTATCGACGAAGTGCACCATATTACAGCACGTAGCTATCGCGATATTTTAGCGCACTTTAAACCGCATATATTGCTGGGACTCACAGCCACACCAGAGCGACAAGATGGTGGCAATATACTCAATGATTTTGGTGGAATAATTGCAGCAGAACTACGATTGCCAGAGGCCATAAACCAACGACATTTATGCCCTTTTCATTACTTTGCGGTAGATGATGACACTGACTTGCGCACCATTCCCTGGAAACAAGGCCGTTATGAAATAGCCGCACTCACACAACTTTATACGTATAACGACCAAAGAGCGCGTAAGATTATCGCCAATATGCAGGATATCCTCGTTAACGTGCATAAAATCAAAGCGCTGGCATTTTGTGTAAGTAAAGTTCACGCTGAGTTTATGGCAAAGCAATTCAATTTAAATGGCATAAACGCAAATGTTTTAACCAGCGATAACACCCAAGAAAGACACACAATGCAAACCGCTTTGAGAAACGGTGACATCAATATTTTGTGTGTGGTCGATATTTTTAACGAGGGTGTCGATATTCCAGAAGTTGATACGCTGCTGTTCCTGCGTCCAACAGAAAGTCTCACGCTGTTTTTACAGCAACTAGGACGAGGTTTACGCCTTAGTAATAACGAAAAAGAATGCTGCACCGTGCTCGATTTTGTTGGCAATGCCAGGCCAGAATACGATTTTGCAGCCAAGTTCAGAGCCCTCATTGGCAAAACAAACACGGCGATTGGACATGAAATTAAAGACGGATTTCCGCATTTACCGCTCGGTTGTCGCATTGAACTACAAAAACAAAGCAAAGAAGTTATCCTCGATAATATTCGTAAGGCAACGAATGACTTAAACAGGCTCAGAGCTTTAGTTAATCGCTTTACACAAGACACCAACCTGCCATTAACCCTGGCCAATTTCCTAAAAGTAAACCCTAGCGTCACGCTTGAAGACCTCTATAAGCCAACACAACCTGGAGTCAGCCGTTGGCATAGCCTCACTCAACCTGAACTGGTCGAGCGTGAATTATCGCTGATTAAGGCTTATAACCGGGCAATCAATACCCAACTGCTGGCATGTAACTCACTGACCTATCTGAGCTTTTTGCGTGCTTTGTGCGACAATCACTTTGATATGTCGCAAATCACTCAGTTTGATAGCAAAACAAAAGATGCGATAGCTATGATGGCGTTTTACAACTTTTGGGAAACGCCACAGAATCAGGCAAACTCAAAGTCTGTGGCCGAGAGCCTCCAAGCATTGGCTCATCCCGTTCTAACAACCGAGCTAAGAGACGTTTTGTCTATTTTGCTCAATCGTATCGAACACATAGAACGGCCATTGTCGTCTTTACCAAACAAAGCTTTGCAACTACACAGCCGATATACCCGCGAGCAGATCTTTGCGGCCATGGGCGAACACACGTTTGAAAAACGTTCATCAGCAAGGGAAGGCGTGAAAGAGTTCAAGTCTCTGAATATTGAAATTTTGTTTGTCACTTTAAATAAGTGCGAAAAAGTTTACTCACCCACCACTCTGTATAACGATTACGCCATCAGCCCTACCCTTTTCCACTGGCAAAGCCAGAACACAGCCCGACCGGAACGCGGTAAGGGGCTGAGTTATATCCAGCATAAAGATACAGGAAAACGGATACTTTTGTTTGTTCGTGAACAGAACACTGACGAAAACGGCAGAACCATGGGGTTTGTCAATTTCGGCGAGGTTAGCTATGTTCAGCACCAAGGCAGCCAACCTATGGATATCACCTGGAAATTACACCACCCCATGCCGAATGATATCTGGCATGAGGCGGGGAAATTGGCAGTAGGGTGAAAACCGCCACCTGTTGTAAACTGCGCTTATGATATTTGAATTCCATCTTCACTAAAAACGTCTTCAAGGAGACTTTTCTTTCTATTTCTCGCTTGAGTTATTAGCTCCCTATGCTGTTCTTCAATTGACGAAATATATAATTCTTTAAGACGATCTTTGATCTCAGATGATTTCTTATGCCCAATGCTATCCAGCAAACGAGTTAACGGCACCTTATACGTACCACTTTCAACCTCTTCTCCCAGACTAAACATATCTTCAATGTTTTTAAAAACTCCTGTACTAAAGAGTATAACTACCCATGGCATCATATTTACATATAAAAGCTTCGAGCAATCGCCTTTTATGTCACAAACACACTTCTCTAAAGCAAAACCTAGACTCGAGTTATCCATGGAGAAAACAAAGAATATAGAAGAATATATTTTCTCCAAGCCAGATGAAGTATCTATAGTTCTTATATTTTCCCTAACATTAGAAACAGAAAAATGCTTCTTAAAAACCGGTATGTAATAGTGATTTGCATAAAAAACAGTATCAATACCGGAAAGGAAAGCCAATATATCTCTATACATAATTTCATCATCACTGCTTTGCATTTTTTTATAGAAACCTATTCTACTTCGATCATTTTCCTTGCTGATAAAGTATGCGGTATAATATTCTTGCAAAGATTTATGAGTAAATGCAAGAGTATCATAACCATCAGAGCATAGTATCCCAGTATTTCTTTTCACGACTTCAATCATACATTCACTTAGACTTCTGTCATGTGAATAATATTCCAGGGCACTAGACATGAAAACATTCGCTTCTCGACTGCTCATTTCCAACTTTCCACTCACGAAAGTTTTAAAACAGAAAACGCTAAAAACATCTTCAATATCGTAGTCATTTAAAGGGATTTTTATGCCCCTTTCAATTTTCTTACCTGATTTGACAGAATCATGATGAGTAAGCAGTGTAATAAAGATTTTCTTGTAAAAGTCTGCCAAATTATCGGGTATTTTAGACCAAAACCTATAAGTCAAAAAAAGTAGTATTGCTAAAATAGGAGTATTGATTACCTTTTTAATCCTCGGGTACTTTTTTATCTGCTCCATTGCTTCTTCCACTCTATTGATATCACTATCAGAAATTTTTAATAGCAATTTTTCAATGTCATCCATTTCGAAATCGAGAATTTTGTAGTTAGATATAGATGCCTCTCTTGTTATTGCGGTGTATGGTCTAGAACTAACAATAACGGTAAGTTTATTAAATTCTTTTGAAAACTCTTTTATTCGTCTTGCTGCATTTGGCTGCAATGATGGCTCTATTTCATCAAACCCATCCAATAGTACCTTTATTTTATTTTCCTTTAGAAGATTTCTTAAAACACGCTCATTCAAAGATATTCCGTGCCTGTCAAACCAATCTATAAATATATCAACCAGCGGCTTATCTTCAAAATATTTTAACTCATAGAAAACAGGTATCTGCTCAGACCCTTTAACTGTATTCAGTAGCATTTTACGCATAAAAGTTGATTTACCCTGTCCCGCAACACCTTGAATATTGATAACACCTTCAGAATAAAAGTTAGTATCAACAACCTCAAATTTAGTTTTTTCATCACCAACTGGAGAAACGAACAAGGGGACATAAACATCATCAATAAAAACATCCGACTCAGCGGAGTAAATAGTCCTTAAATTCACATACTCTTGACACGATGCACAAAAATCTTTTATTTTTTCTTCCGAAAATGCAGTTGAAAACTCTTTTTCGAGTTTATTCCAGCTTTTTTCTACAAACTTTTTTGCAATAGCAGAGGAAAGAGCTACCAGTGATTTTGACGCTATGGTCTCTAAAAGCATAATAAACCTCAATTCATTTAATAAACCGCGCAAACGTCACTAAACTCTCGTCCGCGATAATGGTTTCGTAATCTGTGTTGCGGGCGACCAGCAGGTATCTGACTTCGCCCTGTTCGTTATATTCTTTTTGCACGTCGCGCAGTAAAAACTGGGCGTCGCCCGATCCGTCAAATCGTTCAATGGCGATGGTGGTGCCTGTGATTGAACCGGCGTTGTCGCTGCTAATGCGTTCCAGTAGCAGTAAATCACCGTCCAGAATAGGATTTTTGCCGCCGTTCATTGAGTTGCCGCTGGCGTGAGCCAGAAAGTGTCTGTCCGGGTCTACCCTGCCAGCACGTTCAGGTGCCGGACGCCATGTCATGTCGCTGTCGTCACCGGTTTTAAAGTGGCCGCAGGCAATTTTCAGATTGGGGAAATACGGCAGCTTAACCACATTGTTGCTGTCGGGTTCGCTTTGCTGCACTGGTATGTCGGGCTCTTTTTCGTCAGAGGCTTGTTCCAGCTCTGGGCTTGCTGCTTGCAGCTCTGAAATACGCTTGTTTTCAATGCGCTGGGTATATTCAGCTAGTCTGAGTTCAATAAGCTCTGCAACACAGTCGGCCAGCTTGTCGATATCCTGCTCAGGGAGCTGGCCAGAGTGTACGTTCGCGACCAACCGTGCGGCTTGCAGATCTTCGCCGTTTTTTTCGACCTTAAACCAGGTTATACCTTGTTTGGCTTTTTTGAGTCCGGTAAAGGCTTCTATCGGGTTGCCAAGCCAGTAGCTGAACCAGGCATGGCTGTCTGGTTCCAGCGTTCTTTTGGGTTCTGGCAGGTCATGTGCTTTAAGGTGTGGGTAGCGTGCTAGAATTGCTGCGCTGACTTTGGCCAGTTCGCTCAGGGTTGGGGCAGCTCTGAAACCATCGAGCCGTATAAACGCTTGCAGCAAAATGGCCTTAAAGCATTTGGTCATACTGGTTTGCTGTACGGCATTAAACAGAAAGTCTGCGTATGGCGCTAACCAGTCTGCGTTAATTTCGTCTCCGATATCGGCCAGCATCGCAAACCAGCTACCATGTTGTTTATTGACTTTTTTCAGGTCGCCGTAGTGGCGATAGAACTCGCTTGCACTTGGGTTATGCCCAAGCAGCTGTGCCAGATGCTCATAATCTTCCAGTGCTGTGGTGCGTTGTATTTTGGCCAGTTGCTGCCAGAAATCGGTGATCTCTAGGTCAAAATTGATGAAGCACCCTTCGGGCAATTTGGGAGCTTTCAGTGCTTGTGTCACGCCCTTTGCGCCTTGCGCGTTAAGCAACGCCGCCGGCTTATTTAAAAAGCTATGGTGGTTACCGATAAAATCCAGCACGGTAAGGTGGGTTTTGCCTTCACAAGTACGCAATCCCCGACCAAGCTGCTGTAAAAATAGAATCTTGGAATCGCTGGGCCGCAGCATCAGTACAGTATCAATGCTGGGTAAGTCGGTGCCTTCGTTAAATAAGTCCACTGAGAATAAAATCTCAACCTGCCCTTGCTCAAGCTGCTTTAGCGCATCATTACGGCGTACCTGAGTGTCGCTGTGTACGGCCAGCGCCTTTACACCAGCATCATTAAAGTACCCGGCCATATGCTCGGCATGGCGTTTAGAAATGCAAAATGCCAGCGTGCGTTGTTGCTTGCGCGCTTGCCATTCTTTTAATGCATGTGCCGCCCGTTTACTGGTGGCAAACTGATTTTCCAGTGCATCCGGATCGAACCGGCCGTTGCACCAGGGAATTGCGGTGTAATCAACGTCTTGATCCCAAATACCATAATATTGAAATGGCACCAGCGTACCATTATCGATCCCCTGAGTGAGGTTGCGTTCAAACACCAGGTTGTTGTCGCACAGTCCAAGTATATCGGCCTGATCGGTACGCTCCGGCGTGGCGGTTAAACCCAACAGGAACTGTGGGGTAAAGTAGTTGAGTAATGCGCGGTAGACCCGGGCACTTGCGTGGTGAAATTCATCCACCACGATATAGTCAAAATGTTCCGGCGCGAAGCGCTGCAAATGACGCGCTTGCCCTAACGTCTGGACTGAGGCAAAAAGGCAATCGGCGTTCGAGTCTTTCTGTTTACCCGTGTATAGCCCGGTTTTGCATTGCAATAATCGCGCGAAGGTGCGCTGGGCCTGAGTCAGGATCTCCTCGCGATGAGCCACAAACAAAATACGCTTTGCATGCATTTGTTGCGCATCAAATACCGAAAGCCAGGTTTTACCCATACCCGTTGCGAGCACCATCAGGCCCCGTTTAAAGCCCTGGCGGCGCGTTTCTGCCAGCGCATCCAGTGCCAGCTGTTGGTCAGCGCGCGGTGTTACGGGCTCTGCATCGCTGTCGTCTTCCGATTCACCGGCGACAATAAACTGCGGCGCTTTTCGTCTTTGTATATAGGTATCAATCCAGCTATGGCTGAGTGTTTTCACCTTGTTATGAGCAAACAGCTCAGCAAATGCCCGGCGAATATGATTGAATTCGCAGGCGCCCTTGCTGCCTGGCGGATGGGTATAGTCATGGCGAAAACACCACTCCAACCCTGTGGTCAGTGCGCTTTTGCTAATATTGTTTGAGCCGATAAAGGCGCAGCCTGCTGCAATTTCAGTACTATTTTGCTGGGTTTTAACAAAAATGTACGACTTCATATGAAAGCTATGGTGTTTGTCACTTTCATAAATGCGAATATCAGCGCCACGCTCAACCAGTGTCATTAGTTCGCGTAATGCCACTGGACTGGTGATGTCGAGATAATCAGAAGTAAGCAGTTTGAGCTGCGCGCCACTGCGCAGTGCCTCAAGCAGAGGATCGAATAACAACGAAAGCCCACTTGGCTGGATAAAAGAGACTGTGATTTCAATTTCGTCGGCATGGTTAATGGCATGCACGAGTTTTGGCAATAAGGGATCGGTGCCACCCGTCGTCAGCTGACGCGTGCTATTTTGCAATACGGTGTTCTGACTAAAACTATTCACCACTCACCCTTTCCAACAGCGCATTAAGCCAGCGTTCGTGTTCGCGGCCGGGGCGTTGGTCGCCTGTTTGCCAGGTTTTGCTGGCTTTAAGGCCGGTGTTTTGGGCTAGTAAGGCGTTCAGGCTTTGCTCTGTGAGGTCGGTGAATGCACGGCCGTCCGCGGTGCGTTCGCCTTCGCCGTATTTAAATGAGATATAGATGATGCCGTTTGGTTTGAGTGCGTTTTGCAGGCGCTGGAATACGTCTGGCAGCTGCGCCTTTGGCACATGCAGCAGGCTGGCGCAGCACCAGATGGCGTCATAGGTATTGGTTGCTCTGAGTTCATCAAAGCTGAAGCAGCCGACGGGTTGTTCCAGGTGGAAGCTGGCGATGTTAGCAAGCTCAGCGCAAGCGTCGAAAGCATCGACCCGGTAGCCGAGGTTTTTAAACGCCAGTGCGTCGCGGCCGGAGCCGCAGCCTGCATCGAGGATTTTGCCGCCTTTGGGTATGGCGGGTAAAAACTCGTCGTACAGAGGCTGCATGTTCACTGCAAAAGTTGCCTCGGCAAAGCTGACGGCATTGCGGCTGTAATATTCTAATGTGGAGTCTGACATCACTCACCCGTTTACTCTGTGGTGCAGCCGGTAAGGAGGTGATGCATGGGACAGGTTTGGTGCCAGAGTGTTCTGTGGCTCCTTTCCTGTTGTTCGGCGGTTACAACTTCCTTTGCGCGACACTTTAAAACTGTTCTTGTTGTGTGCCTGCCCTTTTTTATACGATTACGAGTTAGACAATAACCAGAGCAACCATCATTTGGTGCAGACGCATAAATAATTTACAACACTTTTGTCTGATTGAGTAGCTTTTTGTCCGCTATCGTTAGCGATTTTAAAACAATTGCTCAACTTTTGATTAAAAATTGGATTGCGAGTGCTAAGCGGCTGAGTATCTAAGGATTTAATAATTCTTCGATTAACTTTTCAGGATAACTTAAGAGGGATCCCAGCTCAATTACAGCGGATTACAGCATGTTAGATGGATGGTTCCCGGCTCGTTGGCCGGAATGACGATGGTGCCTTTATGGCGTATATGGGCCCCTGCACGCTAACACATGGTTGCCGTAAAATTTATACTCCCCGAATGGGGGTAATACGAAGTACCTATTTTGGTATTTTGGGCGTTTACAATCATTAGATAAAGTGCAAAAGTGTCCTCGGTGACATAACAACACGGAAACCATTATGAAACTGAATCTACGATCAAAAAAACTAAAATCTTTGTCTACTAACCGTGACCTTAACACGAAAGCGACGCCCCTCGTCCAGGGCGGCTTTGTCGGGTCTCCAAACCAAGGCGATCTGCCAGATACGCACCCCAACGTTACGACTTGTATAGACCCCAACAAATCATAACTCAGTTTAACTTCGAGTTCATCAGGCACACATGTTGTGCCTGATGTATCAACCACTTTCCCTTATACCGACCTGTCTGTTTCCTGCTCAATCTCAGTGGACTGCTGCTTTACATATTGCTGAGGTGACAAGTTAAACTCAGATTTAAAACAACTGCTGAAGTAAGCCGGCGATGAAAAACCGACCTGATATGCTACGTCGGTGACGAGTACGCCAGTTCTCAGCTTTAAACAAGCCTGCTGTAAACGATACTTTCTTAGCAATGCGTTGGGCGACAGCCCGGTAAGACTTCGGGCTTTTCGCTGTAATTGCCGTGTACTCAAAAAAACATGTCCGGCCATGCGTTCAGTGTCAAATTCAGGGTCCTGGTAATTCTGTGCTATCGCCTGATGGATCTTATCAATAAATGGCGTACGTTTTTCATCTGTAGTAGCCCCGGTGATTTGCTCGTTATGCAAGATTTGGTGCTGAAACACGCGCGCCAGTTTCTTTCGCCCCTTAATTAGATTTTCTATTCGATACCGTAATACATCGATATCGAAAGGCTTACCCATATAATCATCCGCTTCAGCTTCAAATCCCAAAATACGGCTGGCGTCATCCTCTTTAGCGGTCAATAAAATAACGGGTATGTGGCTGGTCGACTCATCTTGTTTAACCTCCCTCAGCATCTCAAGCCCGGTCATGTTCGGCATCATCACATCGCTCAGAATTAGATCCGGCAGTTCAGACCTTACTAATGCTAAACCCAACTCTCCATCCGTGGCCACCATGCAATCAAACCAGGTGGATAATGATTCACGCAGTACCATTCTAAGCTCGGGGTTATCCTCTGCGATCAATATGCGAGGCAGCGAATACCCGGGCTTGCGGGTTTGTTTCTGCTCTGATGGTGTGTGAGACTGCGGCTTTGAAACGCTTTCTTCTGCCTCAGTCTTATCCATCTCAACACTATGAAATATCGGAATATGTAGTGTAAAGCAACATCCCTTATGAGGTTCACTTTCCAATGTGATTTTACCGCTACATTTGGTGACCAATTGATGAACAACAGATAAGCCAATTCCTTCACCACTAATCTCTTTATGCTCTCCCCTTACATAACGCTTGAACACCTCGCTCTGTAGCGCAGCCGATATACCCGGCCCGGAATTAGTAACTGTGATTTTCAAAATATTGCTACACTGGTGGGCTGAGATTGCAATGACACCGCCCACTGGCGTGTACTTAACCGCATTAGAGAGTAAGTTTGTTACTACCTGCTCAAAGTCTGCCTCATTAAGCAGCACTTCCTGATTAGCCAGAGAGTCATTCACGGTGACCTGAATCTGTTTTTCATGTGCCAGCAACTCAAACGCTCTAATTTGCTTAATCAGTACATTTTTTGCGGTGAAGTGGTGATTTTCTACCGTTGACAGGTCGTCTTTCCTGGCATAACGGATCAAATTATCTATTAACTTTTCGAGTCGCTGGGCTTGAGAAAAAGCTGCCTGCCAGGTCCGGTTATCTGAATTAGAGTTTTGTTTTAGCATGCTTTTTATAGGTAGCATGATGACCGATAAGGGAGTGCGCAATTCATGTGAAATATTACCAAATAGCTGGTTTTTACTTTCCATGAGTGTGGCAATCTGGGCACGTTTTTGTTCAATTTCCTGCGTGCGCGTTACCACCAGCTTTTCCAGCCGCTGATTTTGGCGCTTCAGCTGGTGTGTCCTTAATACATGGCTTAGCGCTATCAGTATAACAAGACACACGACATAAAATGCGAACGCCCACCCCGTTAAGTAATAAGGTGTGGCAATCTCAAACTTAAAACGCGCTTGTGTCCAGCCACTTGAAATGGCTCTGCTGCGTATTACAAATTCATATTGCCCGGGAGGCAGGTTGGTATAAGTAGCGCTTCGCTCCGTTTGATCTACTTCGCTCCATTCGTTATCGAACCCCACTAACTGGTAGCGATAGTACACATCTATATCCGGATCGCGTTTGATGTTAACAAACTCAAACTTAATATTCCTTTGTGTACTGTCAAACTGTGTACCGGGAGAAATGGTGTATTCAGCGCTCTCTTCATCCAGGTAGACTGGGTAGCTATCTCCTTGCACAATCACACGATTAATGTGCACCCCATAGGGTGCAATGGCTGACGTGTTTTCAAGTTCAGCAAAACCATTCACCCCACCGATATACAAAGTGCCTGTGGACGACTCTGCTATACTGCCGTAGGTCTTTATGCCGATATTCAAGCGTTTCTGGGGAATAGAAAACGTAACCTGCCTGGTTTGCAAGCTCACTTTGTAAAGGTTGGACATGTCCATCAGCCAGATATAACCCGCCCGGTCCTGGTAAGCAAAGAAAAATGCCAGGTCCGGATAAACTCCGTTCAGGTCGATCTGTTGTGTCTGCCCTGTTGTCAGACTATGCAGCAGCAAACCATAAGAAGTCGCAGCCCAAAGCTGACCATCGTTTTCTATCGAGGCGTCGTATACAACAAATCTCTTGTTGGTTTTCTCTATCTGAAATTGAATTTTACGCGCACTAAATTGCCCCAGGAGGTAGGTATCAAACCCACATGCCAGGACCGTGTCATTGGGACCTTTTTTTAGATTTTTAAAGTGACCAGGCTGAAAAGAGAGTATCTGGTTATGCTCAGGGTCATACTCAGCGACGCCACGGTATGTCAGCAACCAGAGATGACCATTTGAAGTTTGCTCAATGTCTGTAATTTGGCTGCCCATGACCGCAACCTCTAATGGGACCTGTATTTTTTGTGTGGTTTTTTGTTGCCTGTTGTAGCGATACAGACTAGAAGCCGAGCTAAACCAAAGCATGTTGTCTTTATCAGAGAAAACACTGTAAAACTTTCGATCCGGCAGCTCAGGGTCTATCGACACCGGTTGCCCCCGCGCTGCATTAGCGGCTCTAAAATACACTGTATGTTGACTAATAAACCACAGGTTTTCCTGGTTATCGACGAGCACGCTTTTAACCATGGGCATAGTCGTGGTTTTGGTCAACGATTTT
This sequence comes from Pseudoalteromonas rubra, assembly GCF_005887115.1. Classification (GTDB taxonomy): domain Bacteria; phylum Pseudomonadota; class Gammaproteobacteria; order Enterobacterales; family Alteromonadaceae; genus Pseudoalteromonas; species Pseudoalteromonas rubra_F. The sequence goes on from NZ_PNCJ01000005.1 coordinate 471,518, forward strand.
ACATTGCCGTTGCTCAGCTGAGGTAGAGGTTGCTCTACTTCAAATATCCCTCTGTTGCTCGATAGCCACACAGCCCCCTGCTCATCAAACACACTGTTCGCAAGGAACATTTGCCTCATTCGACCGTCTGCGTAATAACTATTTACACTGTCTATTTTGTTGTTGGCCCCCAAGGCAAACAGCTCGGAATCCGTCATAATATAGGTCGCATGAAGCCCCCTGTGCACAGATTTGATTGCTCTGTGATCAACAAACTCAAACTGCTTTAATGGCTGTCTGCTTGTCTCTGACAGGTCTAACAAATAAAAACCGTGTTCAGACACCACGTACATCGTATTCGCTTCACCAGAAATCACGATTCTGGCACCTGCCAGCTCTGTGCTTTGCCAGATTTTGACAAATGCTCCCGAGACTTTATCCAGGCTGTATACTTCCCCTTCAGTGGATACAAACAAAGGGGTATCCCGATAGAACGTAATACCAAAGCGAAGATTGTGCTTTACTCGGGAACTTGGGAAATCATATAAGCGGAACCTGTCATCATCGGCAGAGAAACGGACAATACGCCCATCATCTCCGGCCAACCAAAAGAAGCCTTGCTGATCCTGATGAAGAGCAACGGGGCGGAAGGTGTGACTGTTTATATTCCTGACGGCACTAAAGCTATCCCTGAACAGCATCTGATGACCGTCTTTACCATGGTGTAACTCATCAAGATAGGAATTAAATTTGTCTTCTTTGCTGCAGTACAAGTAAAGTCCATTGCCTGTTAGCAGCCATCTCCTGCCCTGGGCATCTTCCACTACTTTTCTTGCTTGCGGGTAAGGATAAAAAACAGACTGATAACCATCAAACCTGAGCACCCCAGAGATACCGCTCACCCATAAATAGCCACGGCTGTCTTGTGATACCGAATTGATCAACGTGACCATATCCAATTTATCTATATTGACTGGATGTAACCTGAGCTTGTCATCGGTGTTTTCCTGTGCAAACACATGACAGTGTATTAAAAGTACAAGGCTAATTGCGAGAATCCATTTGAGCATCAGTGCCTGTGCGTCCCAGCGGTAAAATGCGTAAATACTTTCTATAACCTTTAACAGGTACAGTCAACTGAAATGTTAAGAAATTGACAATATATTTATCTAATTGCTCAATTTATTTTTAATTTGCACAATAATCACCCACTTCCAATTTGACTCCGAACCAATTGAAAAATGTAACAATATGAATTTAAAGCTAATAATTAGACATGTCGCTTTTCCAGGGTAAGGTGTCGCTTTTTTCATAACGTATAAACCACAAAACTCACTAGCTTAACGGTGCAGGCCCAACAATGGAGCCTGCACGACAACAAGAAGCACACAGGAGTTTATATGGACTACTCAGGTAACAGAACTGGCCAAACGGAAGCATTTTCACTTTACCCGGAAACGGCAATCACTAGCGCACTAAGCAGATTCTCTGAACCGCTGGGCATGGATCAGTTTCTGATAGTTGGTGTGAATGGTACAGAGCCTACTTTCAGATACCTTTCAACTTGCTCAGAGCAGTTTTTGCATGCTTATTTTACTGAGGGGCACTGTTTCTCTGACGAACTGATGCATTATTGCCAACATACGCTGGCCCCGAGATACTGGTGCACTGACGACTATATGCGCGCATCGCTTGCGCCGCAGAGCCTGGGCAACCTCCTGCAAAAAGAAAAAATAAGTGGAGGGGTTGTCATACCCGTGCATTACAACAGCGCCATAGTGTTTGTGAACTACTTTTCATCTCAGAGCTCTGAAAAAATAGAATTCCTTTACAAACAACACGGTACACTATTGAGTGACATTACCCTCACGCTGGTACCAAGAATACTCAACGAATGCCCGGACTATTTATTTATGCGCCCATCACTTACGCCAAAAAGTAGTGAGTGTTTATTGTATATGGCTAAAGGCATGACCAACCCAGAAATATCCGAGCTAATGCAGGTATCAAAGGATAGAGTCAAAGAACTCGTGAGCCAGATCCTGATTCAACTTGGCGCAGCAAACAGAACAGAAGCGGTATTAAAAGCAAAACAAAGCCTGCTCATCCCCTAAACCCATAGTGAGAGCTCAAGGATTGGTTTCTCGCTCACGTTTATCTGCCTAAAGGCTTTATTGCGAAGTGTAATAAAACCGAAGCAAGGTGCCTTCGCGTTTAGTGCGCAGACTACTCTGTGCATGCCTGACATACCACTCCCTGACCGGGGGGAGATAAAAAAGCAATTAGCCTTCACCGACAACCCCACATACAGGTAGTGGATTGAATTAGGAAAACCCCGTTATAACAAGGACAACCTATGAAAATGGAGCGTATATTATGAGCTACAATTCCCTGTTAATCTCTGCTGTTTTACTGGCAGGAAGCACATATGTACATGCTGCTACTGCAGTTTATAGTGACGTAGATGGCTCCGGACGCATTCACATGCGGGTATGGAAATACACATTGAATAGCACAAGCAGCAACCACACAGCCAAACTCACTGTTCCGGGTGACTGGGTGGCAGTAGGTGGAGGTGTTGATTTAAAGATAAGTCGCTCTGTCCTGATTACTGCATCGTATCCAGACACAGCAACACAACAGTCATGGATTGTTTCTACACAAGCTGATAAAAGCACTTCAGATCATGAGCTTACAGCCTATGCTATTGGTATAAAGATAGAGGGTATTTCTCGCGGTGATATACGCAAACACAATATTATTAAATCATGGTGCGGTAATGGTGAGGCTAAAAATGCCAGTGCAGGCAATGCATCTTCCATTACCATCCCAAATATTGGCTACCTTATGATAAGCGGCGGCGCTAAGTCTGCTCCAAAAGCAGGGCATAAATTTGGTCCTGTGTATTCTTCTGCGCCAAAAGGCTGGGATCAGTGGACTGCGGCCAGCAAAAAGCTAAAGGATAGCAATAATCACCCGCTTACCAGTTGTGTTGTGGGTATTCGTAAGGACCTCGCAAACGCGCAGTTAGGCCACAATCTTGGCTCTATTGATACTCTCCACCGAATGAGTGCAGTTAATAAGTTAGCGAGCTCCAGAATCGAGTCTGAAGTATTTATGGAAAATGACTATATTCTGACCGGCATTGGTGCAAAACTCACTGCTAGCAAAAAGAAAGAGGTAGAACCGAATGTGCTACTATACAGCCTCGCACCTAAAAAGTTTGGTAAAAGCGCCAAAGTCGTCGCCAAGGCAAAAGAGTACTTATACCCTGCAGGTGCTTTTCTAAGTAGTTATGCCATTGGCATTAAACTAATTGAGCAATAAGCATACTTGAGGCGGGACGCGATACATGACCTGGTTCAATGTTTAAGAAAGGCACATCCAGTGTGCCTTGATACAAGTACTCTCATTACAGTCGTTTCACTCTGACCACCTTTTCAGGCTACCCTGATCAGAGACTGTAGCTAATTACCATGTTTCATCCGTTTATACGGAATTGATAAAAATCACTAGCACAGTGTCATCTGACAATCAACGCGTGAAGTCATCCTACTTGGAATAACACAGAGCAACTCCACCAAGCTGGTTGCATGACGACAAAGGTTCGATTAGCAAGCTGACAGTATTCCCTTAGACCGTCCCGAAAGATTAACCAATAAATAAGAATAAAATATGGATACGCGCAATTCTTTTGAGCCGTCAACAACTTTGATTGTGCTCAGGGGCCAGAATACGAACTGTGTCCGCCTTATACCAGTTTCACTTAATACCTGCTCAATTTGACGGAGCAAATATGACGCGAACTGTATTAAAACTTTCTCATTTAGAACAGCTAAATAACAAAATTTTTTCCTGGTTATCGAACATATTTTCTCGCCTCAAACCAGAACACATAATTAAGTAAATTGGTATTATTTCGATTCGAACCACAAAAAACATCAGCAGACATTTGTGCATTCCACATTGAATTCCATCAGTTGTATCTGGGGGTTTTGTCCAAAGTACAAAATGAACATGTAAAAGGTGCACTTGTAGAGGCGTAAATTAATTACCTATTACTTGCATCCTGTTTTATGGCTTTGTTGTGATGTTTTTTTATGTTGTAAGGCCCCTTTACAGTATCTTTGTCGCACTATACTGCTAGCTGATGTTACCACTCTGACTGAAGAGCGTCTTTTGACGTGGTTATCGGTAGATTGTTCTTATTAATACCAATTGGTAGCCAATCATTTGCCAGTCTGGGCCTGGAAAAAGAAAGAAACAAAAATAAATCGAAGGAGAGTATAAAGGTTGGGGTTTGCTGAAACTAAAAACGCCTCGTCAAATCGACAAGGCGTATTAAAGTACTAGCACCTATGTCAGGTGCTTATCTAACACTTATACTGGCACACCGTCACATGTAGCACCCAGGCCACACGAGTATTGCCAGTCATAAGTATGACGATCACACCCTTCCAGGTAGCGTGTTGGCGTATTATCGATGATTGGGCCTGTACCACCTGCAACTGCTGGTGTTGCATTTTGCTTAAGCGTTGCGCTTTGTGACAGGTTCTTCATTTTTGTTTTTTTAAGAGTCAGTTTCATTTTAATTATCCTTAAATTTATATTTTTCAAACAGCTATAATTAGACGTCTATCGAACGCTTATACTGGCACACCGTCACATGTAGCGCCCAGGCCACACGAGTATTGCCAGTCATAAGTATGACGATCACACCCTTCCAGGTAGCGTGTTGGCGTATTGTCGATGATTGGGCCTGTACCACCTGCAACTGCTGGTGTTGCATTTTGCTTAAGCGTTGCGCTTTGTGACAGGTTCTTCATTTTTGTTTTTTTAAGAGCTAGTTTCATTTTAATTATCCTTAAATTTATATTTTTCAAACAGCTATAATTAGACGTTCATCAAACGCTTATACTGGTACACCGTCACACGTATCGCCCAGGCCACACGAGTATTGCCAGTCATAAGTATGACGATCACACCCTTCCAGGTAGCGTGTTGGCGTATTGTCGATGATTGGGCCTGTACCACCTGCAACTGCTGGTGTTGCATTTTGCTTAAGCGTTGCGCTTTGTGACAGGTTCTTCATTTTTGACTTTTTAAGCGTTAGTTTCATTATTATTATCCTTTATTTTTATTTTATAAGTCTAAAGTCAATTTATTATTAGTTGAAGACTAATTTATACCGGTTCGCGATTACAGGTTGCACCAACGCCACAAGAATATTGCCAGTCAATAGTAAATTGAGGGCACGTTCTGAGGTATTTAGTAGGTGTGTTATCAATTGTCGGAACTGCGCCACCTGCGACTGCTGGAGTTGCGTCCATTTGCAGTTGTGCATTATTTGAAAGGTTCTTAATGTTTGATTTTTTAAGTGCTAATTTCATTACAATATCCTTTTAATTTTGAGCCTATATTGGGCTCGGATTAAAACTAACTTTTTGCTTACCAACTTGTCAATAGGTTCTATAAAAATTTACCATAATTGGTCAATCATTCTGCAACTAGTGCTTGTTTAGTGGCTCACCTGACTTTGCCGAACTCATATGGTGCGAACTCATTGGCTCGCCGGGCTTGATGGCGCTTTTAGAGCGCTCGGGCTGAGGCAATGTCGTCTCCTCGGCCATCACTAAATTTGAGGTATCTTGCCCTAATGCCGGGGCCGGCCCACTTAAGCTACTTTCGGTATTAAGGATTAAGGGTAAGCCATCTTTTCCGCTGCCAATAACCACGACTTTACTGTTATTTGATTTCGCCAGCTCAATCGTGGCTTCAATACCTCGCCACCTCAGGTAAGTTTCTGAAATACCACCAGCAACCGTTTCCTGAAAGTCGGCTATCCCCTGCGCTTCGGTTTTCTTCCGTAGCGCTTCTTTCTTAGCGACTTCAAGACGCATCGCATACTCTTCGTTTAGATAGCTCTGATTAACTTTAGAGATGATAGCTTCATGAACCTTATCCGGCACATCCACTCTTTTTATTAGCATATCGTCCAGATTTACGAGTGTATGACCATCTTTGAGTTTTCCACTTTGCTCTAAAATGGTTTCTTCCTGAAGGTGCAGTTCGTGTAATACTTCCTGTAGTAGCTCTTTTTGCACTTTTATCCTCTGATGGCTGTATACCTGCTCAGCGCGATAGCGTGATACTATCATGCGTACTGCTGAAGCCACTTCGGGCAATACCATTTCTTCAAGATATTTTGGCCCAACGAGTTGATGCAGATAGGGGACATGATTGATAACAGGCCGATATCTCACGGTGACATTTAATGTGATCCTCAATCCTTCATTGGTAATTGCATCAATGTTCTCGTGTGCGGTCTGAAAACGCCCGTTATAAATAATCAGCTTATCCCAGGGCATAACCAGCACAGTACCCTCACTAAAATGCTGATCAAGGTAGGTCCCCCCCCCGAAGCGCTTCCACAATACAGCCACCTCACCCGAATCTACCCTGACAAAGATGAAAGGCACCAGTGCCACAATTAAGAATAAACAGATCAGTAAGGTTAGGCCAGCCCTAAACCGCCAGGATAATATACGTTTACGCCATGCGGGTTTGTAGCGTCTAAGGCCTCGCATTACCAGATTGGCAATAAGGATCAGCAGGCAAATACCCGCCAGTGCCATCAACATCAAATCGGGTGGTAAGATTATGTTCATGACGGCACTCCATCAGTTTCTACTTCATGATGTTCCATTAGTTGTCCTTCTACCATCTTCAAATGTACGTCCGCCAAATGGAAATAGGCGTCGTCATGCGTAATTGCGATTACCGTATTACCTCGAGCTTTTAACCTGGGCAGCACTTGTTCATAGAATTTCTTTCTGAATATCGGGTCCTGATCCGCTGCCCACTCATCAAAAATATAGATGGGTCGGTTTTCCAATATGGTGCTCAGTAACGCCAGGCGTTTTCTTTGCCCGGAAGAAAGCTCTATGGTGCTAAACTCGCCATCTACAACACTGACCTTGGTGTTCATTTCTAAAAAGGCCAGCCACTCGTCAATTTCGTCCTGTGCGGTTGCGCGTATGCCATATAGCTGCTTGAACAGGTGGAAATCTGCAAAGACCGATGTAAATATGCTGCGGAAACTCTCTCGTTCAGCGTCGCTGACTGCCTGACCATCGAGGAAAATCTGACCAGCCTGAAGTTCATATAAACCAGTTAGCATGCGGATAAATGTGGTTTTACCGCTACCATTGCCGCCGGTGATAAAGGTGATTTGCCCTTTTTTCACCGTTAGATCAACGGGCCCAACAAAGAAGGGTCTGTCACCTGGCTTGCGATTGTGCTGATAATAAGCCCCCTCCAGCCGCAGCTCGTCGAAGGTGTCAATTTGGGTTACCTGATGATTGCGTCGTGCAACTGATTCTGCTTGCTCCTGCTTAAGGTCAGCTTCAAGCGCCAGCACGTTTTGTGCCGCCTCCGTTGCTGTGGTGAAGATTGGAATACCGCCCACAATACTGGTGATCGGGCCGATTAAAAACAGCGATGCGGTGGTGACTTTTATCACCACTTCCGGATAAACATCGGATAACACGGGAACAAAAAACACCATAGCGCCGGTCGCGGCAAAAAAAGTAATTTGTGATAATACAAAGTCGGTGGCAAATAAGGTTTTGGTGACGGTTTGTGCGCGTCGGGCTTTGCCTGAGGACATAGCAAACTCATGCTCCAGATCCTCTGCCCTTGGTGTGCTCAGTTTTACTTCCTTGAAACCGTCAAGCAGGTCTGACAAGCGCTGGATCAGCTGATTTTCGCTCTGAAACGCTTGTTGCATATTGCGCTGGATCTCATCAGATCTGAAACGGTGAATGAAACCGCCCATGGTAATCAATACGCCAAGTACCAGAAACGCTGCAACTGAATGATATGCAATATATAAAGACGTAAAAAACACTAAGCTTATAGACTGGCCGATGATCACAAACAGCTGCGCAGAGTGAGAAATGGTCTGCAACTCTTTACTGAGGGTGTTAAAAATGCGTTCTTTACCAATTTTCTCCAAAGTTGAGAGCTCGGTATGCCGTACAGATTCAAATAACTCAACACGCAGCTTGTCGATGGCTTTTTCAACCATTTTTGCAGCCTTGGTCATGACCCTTTGTTGTGTCAATCCGTAGATCAGTACAGTCAGCGTGAACAGAACCAGGTAGTAAAAAATAAAGTTTTCTTTGTGGATATCAGAAATATTTTCTGCCACGTTGTTGATGAGAGCAAGCACCAGTGCATTCGCCAGGCCAGAGATACAACCGAGTAATACAAAGGTCCTTTTCTTAATTTTAATGTTTCGACTTATTAAATCGTATAATACCATTTTTATTGTCTTTTCATTGTTTTACCAATGGCCTGAAAGTCCGCCATTGGTCAGAATACTGAGCGCTACGACGCAGCAAAAACTGCAATCCTTGTTATCTTTTCTTGAGGATCTGCTTCCTCTGTTTTTTTAGCTTGCCTGTTTTTCAATCACAATCAAGTAATGACTGCAGGGCAATGCGATTACGCTTTACTACTCTTCCTCTACTTCTTTTGGTTCTACCAGGCGTGATTGCGCCAGTAACAGCACTAATAAACTGACTAAAGGTGTAAAGAACAGGCCAATTAAAAAGAACCCCACCGGACCTGCAAACGTGTTACGCCCCCAGTAGCCAGAAAGTACACATAACACCAGATACAAAGTAACTAACATTTTTTGCTCCTATGAACTGCTTTGCAGCTCGGTTTAACAAACGAAAATAAACCAACAGTAAACTGCTGGTTTATTTAAGATTTAGCGTCTCAACTACACTGCAGCTTGATTCTCTTGAGTGCTGTTGCCTTTATCTTTACGATACTTTGCTGCAATTTCAGAGATGTCTCCCTTAATACTTGCCAGATTCAGATCTAGCAAAGTACCGCCATTTTCAAAGTGTCGAATGAATGTGGAGCCGACTGCATTTGTAGAAGCAGCAGATACCACAGGCATAAATGCGATTGCGCTAAGTGTGCCAATGATTGGTACTGACTTTAAGAAACTACTTAGTCCAGCACCGCCCAAAGATTGTGGGAATGAGCCGCCAATCACCGCACTAACCGTACCGCGGATTTTATTGTCGCTGTATGACTGGCCGTAAACCTTGGCGATCTCGCTGATCATCTTGATTTGCACCCCAGTTAACGCCACCAAATCAATCGCAGGTACTGGAATAAGACCGGTACCGAAAGACCATTTGGTGTATTTATCGACAATAATGCGCGCTACGGCTTCGCGATTCTCAGCTTCAACACTGACTGTATCCTGCTTTGCAGCAGCTTCAGCAGCAGTTGTTGCCTTGTCATCCTTCGCTGTTTTTGTCGCTGTCATGTTTTTTCCTCTATGATTGGAATTGTACCAACGTCATTAAAAACTCAGTTGGCATAAACAGTTGTTAAACCCACCAAGTCAGGTAAAGACTAGACCCTAACTTGCCCTTTTTCACTTTCCATGTCCTAAAACACAGCAAGTAAATGCTTAAAAACGCAGTGGATAAGCCGTTACAATGCTTAAACTCACCGCGAGTATATTCTTCGTTTCTACCAGGCTCGGTGCTGCCTAATGATGTACTGCTCAAACACACCTGCATCAGAGCCCGTCATCCTGATTTGGCGTCCATGCTCCAAACCCCGTCATCTACCCAACAACCACGTTGTCTGTCAGTAGATCCCGCATCAAGTGCGGGATGACAACGCAGTTGTTGTTTACACTCCAAACCCCGTCATCCCGGCCAACGAGCCGGGAACCACAAATTCTTCACTCGTACCGCTAACTACCCAACAACCGTGTTGTCTGTAAGTAGATCCCGCATCAAGTGCGGGATGACAACGCAGTTGTTGAAGGGTGACAACGCAGTTGTTGCGGGGTGACTGGTTTGCCACCCCAGCCTTGAACCGATAAACACCTGTGTTGCTCGCACTTTTACGCTTCATCCAATACTGTCTGACATGCCTCGGTGCGGTGCTTGTCGCTATAGAATATAATGTTGCGAATTTCTTCTGCGATACAGTCCGACTCAGTGCCGGTTTTCACATAGTTGCTGAACACCATCACGTTCTGATCCCGCTCCAGCAGGCGATTAAAGCTGGTCACCCATGAGTAAGGGTAGCTGCCCGAATACTGTAAAAACTTTTCGTACTTTCTGAGGTTTGTTTCGCTGGGATCATCCGGGCAGTCTGCGACTTTGCCGTACTGATTGGGGTCAATATAAGTGACAAACCAACCATATCCGTAGTATTCACACGAGCTTGAGCTGCCGGTATTTGAATAAGGCGCGAACGCTGCCAACTTCTGCGCTTCATTAAGGATTTTGTTGGTATATAAACCCTGATCCCACTTGTGCATATCTTCAACAGTGGAGTACATATCACCGGCTGAATAAAGCACTAAAGGATTACTGTATGGATTAACCAGGATATCCTGATAGGGTGCCGGGCCACCGGTTGCTGGCGGACGGCCATTGGCCAGTGGCAGGTATTGGTTGTCTTTGTAGATATAACCGGTTGTCATATCAGAATAAATGCCAATGGCACTAAACGAGCCACTGTCACTCATATCCAGCGGATCCAGAATCTGTTCTTTTAGGATGTTGCTGAACCAGAAACTGCGGTCGATATCCCCTTGTGTACCCGCTGCTAGCTGCTCAATGATGTTGCCAACCAGATAGTAGTTACAGTTACTGTATTCGTATTTGCTTCCCTGGGTAAAAGAAGGCTGCCCCCCTTGCTCCTCACACGTACAAAAGCGGTTACCAAAGCCTTCAGGGCCATTCAGGTTGAGCGTTTCGTCATATAAATAAGGGCGCCAGCCCCAGTTGTTATACACTTCTTCGTTGTCACTGTAGTTAGGGATCCCCGACGACATCGCCAACAGATTATGCAAGGTTACGTCTGCGCACTGGTTTTTAGGGTACCAAGGCAAATAGTCACCAACCGTTTCGACTCTGAGGTCCTTACCTTCTAACATGCGCATCAGGATAGCAGCAGCAAATGCTTTGGTGTTTGAACCAATGCGGTACTTAGACTTTACCGTGTTATCCACGTTGTATTGCATGTTTTGCGGGCCACAGTGATATTCATAAACCACTTTGTCCACAGAAGTAATATAGATAGTCCCGAAAAACACCATAGCGTCGCAATACTGTTTAACGGATACATCGATCATTTCCAGTTGCGATGCCGTGATAGTTGTGTCTTTTGCCGAGCTTTTGTTTTGCAGACACGATGCCAGGATCAGGCTGATCAAACACATCACCATGATCTTGAGTCTTGAAGGGTATAACCAGTTCATTGTATGGATTCCTCAATTTTGACCACTTTGTTTGCCAACCACATCACCACTAACAAACCCAAATTGGCGCCCATTAACGCGCCGCTTTTGCCATTCCCACCAGTACCTTGCGAGTACCTGTATAGGCCTGGCGGCCATGTGTGAATAGCATGTTGTCTAGCAGCAAAATGTCGTTTCGCTGCCAGGGGTAAGAAAAAGTGAGCGTACGGTAGACATCATTGATGGCATCAATGTCTTCTCTGGCAATCTCACTACCGTCACCGTAATAGGCGTTGCGAGGCAAGTAGTCGCTTCCGATGCTGTCGGGCATTTCATTGTCTACTGCAGAGCAATGGAATAAATGCGCCTGGTTAAACCAAACCTTTTCGCCGGTTTGCGGATGTGTCATAACCGCAGGTCTGAACTGTCTGGTCTGTAACCTGCCATCGTCAAACCACTCGCACTGAATGTCGTTTTTCCAGCAATACGCCTCTACTTCATCGCGATCACTGGTCTGAAACACTTCCTGCCAGGGCAAATCTATGTCACCGTAATTGCGTACATACATAATACCGCGCTCTTCAAACCGCGCTTTCAGGTCATCAGGCAGTCGCTTATACACTTCCCGACTATCTGCAAGCGGGGTATCGCCCCCCGTTTTAGCGGGAACAACACAGAAAAAGCCCATCCGCATTGGCCAGCAATTGGAGTAAGCATTTTCATTGTGTTGCAGGATCACCTGATCGGCGTGATATTCCGTGGTGGTATAGATGTTGTTGCGAAGTGCAGTGCGAGGAGAAGAGCGATAAATATATTGACTGAGCGGTTCACCAAAAATCGTTTCCAAAATGGTGCTGAACTGGTTGGTGCTAACAATGTTGAGGCCACGCAACAGCGCAAACCCATCGCGGTCAACCCAGGCATTAATTTCCTTAACATTCGCCTTAACCCAGGCAAGACCACTTTGCTTTTGTCCTGAGAGATCATGGATCCGTTGATCTGTATCGGCGGAATTTAAATCCATGTCTGGTGATAGTAACTGATCCATTTTATTCCCATCCTTTAAGTAAGGTAACAAGTAAAATTTACATCGTAATTTTGACATTAATTGTTTACTTTTTAAGCGCAACCAACATCAAATTAAACATTCTAAAAACATATTCATAAACAATAGACTACAAAACATAGTCACTCTCTATTATTTTCACGACCGCTGAGACGTCTTTATGGCCTAAAATTGAAAGGTGTCCCCCTGCGACTTCAAATGCGCGCACATGGCCATAAAGTGCCCGCCAGCCCATATCAGACGTTAAAGTTCGCCCCTCAAACTCTTGAGTCTGTGTGGCTTTGATCACCCTGACCGGACAGCTAAGCTGTTCAGGCAAGTACACATCAGCCATCAGCTGAGCACAAAATACCGTTTGTAAACGCTGCAACTGGGCCGGCGAAAAGTGATACCCCGACTGAGCCATGGACTGAGCTAAGGCTTTGCCCTGCGCCTCGGCCGACATTGCCAACAGCGCTTCCAGCTGAGCGTCATCAAACTGCAGTGCAAAAAATGCGTTCATATTGTCGAGCATCAGGCGATTTGCCTGTTGCTCCGTAACTGGTACTACGCTTTGCACAGGTCTGGGCGTGTCTAAAATCGTGATGGAAGCTACAGACACTCCCTGCGAACCCGAAACGAATTCATCGCTGTGTTCCAGGTGCCGGGCCATTGCCAACGCAATAAAACTACCAAATGAATGACCAATCAGGTTGACCTGACCAAGACCGGTTTGTGTCAGCACAGACACGTAATGCCGTGCAGTGGCCTCAACCGACCTGATCGTATCCGGGTCGTGCGCTATCAGATCTGGCTGCAATCCGTACACAGGGATCCGTTTATCCAGCCCCTGTACCAATGCCTGAAAGGCCATCAGTAGTCCGCCGGCACCCGCTATCAACACCACAGGGGTGACACCATTACTCCCTGTTTGCAGGAACAGCAGGCTCTGAGGAGACAGATGCGGGTCCTGGTGGGCATGCTGCAACTCAGTTAACGCTTTGGCCAGATCACCTACACACGGGTGTTGCAGCAACAAACCTATCGGTACTTCCGCCTTAAGCGTATCGCACAGCTCAGTATGCAATCGCATCAGTAGCAGTGAATGCCCTCCCAGATCAAAAAAGTCATCACTTAGGCCTACCTGAGGGCACTGAAGCAACTCAGCAAGGTAGTCACATAGGTGGCGTTCGAGTGGTGTTGTCGGGGCAACATAGTGCTCAGGCTCGGTCAGTGTCAGCCCCTGAGCCTCATGGACCAGCGCTTTTCTGTCCAGTTTGCCATTATTGTTGTGTGGCAGCTGGACACGAGGCACCACCCATTGAGGCACCATATATTTGGGGAGCTGCTCAGCCAAAGTCGCTTTGAGCAAAGTGACATCCGCATCATGTGACTCGATAAAAGCAACCAGCTGATCGCCCGCCGCTTTATCATTTTTAACTACGACAGCACACGCTTTAACTTCTTGGTGTTCAAGCAATGCCCGTTCAATTTCGCCCAGTTCAATACGATACCCTCTGATTTTTACTTGCTCATCCAGGCGCCCTAAAAAGTGCAACACCCCACCCTCAAACCGAACCTTGTCGCCAGTTTTGTAGCAGCGGGCTTGCGTATTCGGATTGAACACAAAGGCTTTGTCTGTTTTCGTTTTGTCACCCAGATAACCAAGCGCCAGAGCGGCTCCGCTCACATACAACTCCCCTGCCACATAATCCGGTACAGTTCTGAGTTCCTTATCGAGAATGTGCACTGTCAGCCCAGCCAGAGGCTGACCTATCGGAATTGAATCTCCCTGATACTGAGTGACATCCATAAGAGTGGCTGAAATGGTGGTTTCCGTCGGGCCATAAGCGTTAATAATTCGGATGGCGGTACCGTAGTGATGCTGCCAGGCACGTAACGCTGAGCTTTGCATTTGTTCACCACCCACGGTGATCATTCGCATAGCTGCGCCTAAATCGACAGGACTCATCGCCAACTGGTGCCAGTAGGCCGTTGGCAGACTCATTAGACTCAACTTACTTTGTCGGGATAATTCAGCCAGAGCCTGACTGTTGAGCAATTGTTCCTGCTCTGCCATAACCAGCGTTGCACCGCTAAGCAAAGTACAAAACACTTCTTCGGCAAACACATCAAAGCTGCAACTGGCAAATTGCAGATAGTTATCATCAGGTGTAATCGCATAATTGCTTTGCAGGCAAGCCACATAATTCAACACGCTGCGATGCGCAACCTGCACGCCTTTTGGCTTTCCTGTAGTGCCAGAAGTGTAGATGACATAGCAAGCAGACTCGCCGTGACAATCCGGCTCCACAAACTCGTTTGACTGTGCTGAGATAGCAGCATGACTTGCAGTCAGGTCAACGACCGGACAAGCTGGCGTGTCGTCCATCCAGGCAGACTCGGCGCTGATCAGCACAGCAGCTTGCGCATTAGTCAGCATGTAGTGGCGCCTTTTTTCGGGCAATGCCGGGGCAATCGGCAGATATGAGGCTCCGAGTTTAAGGGCGGCCAGAATGGCAATGATAAGTTGCGGGCCAGAGTCCAGACAAACCGCAATGACCGCCTGGCCTGCGCACAGCGAATGGTGCGACGACAAGTAATTCGCCAGCTGACAGGCGGCTTCATCCAGTTCACCATAGCTCAGCACAATCTCAGTGTGATTACTCTGCTGAATGTAACGAATGGCGGGATTCGTCTCATATTTCGCTCTGATCTGCGCAAATGCCTGCTGTAACGTCTGATACTGATCCATCCGCGGTTGCGCACCAGGCAATTCGAAATGGGGGATCTGAGTTGTCTGGTCAGGCCGCACCAGAGGCAATTGAGCTAGCGTCATATCGGGCTGCGCCATAAAGGCATCCAGCAAATCCGTGATCAGGTTAAGACTCTGACTGGCCTGTGTGTTTGTCAGTATTGCTTCGCTATAACTGAGCGTCAGTGACAGTTGATCCGCGACACCCACTACAAATGTGATGGGATAATGCGTCTGATCCTGCTCCGAGCAGACCTTTACCCTGAATGGTGCGCTTTCCTCTGCCAGTGGATCGTTGGGATAATTTTCAAAGACATACAGTGCATCAAACAGGTCGCTGCTGTTATCAATGCCGCTCCACTGGTGGATCTGCGCCAGAGGTGTATGGGCAAACCGTGTCAACTGAGCCTGATGGGCTTTAATCTGCAGCAGGTAATCTTTTACTGACATCTGCCCCGGTGTAGTGATTAGTACAGGTTGTGTATTAATATACAGCCCAACCCGCTGCGCTACATTTGGCAAAGCGTCCGGGCGACCTGAAATGGTCTGACCGAATAACACGTAGTCACTCTGACAGCAGGTGCGCAACCAGTAAGCCCAGGCCCCCTGGATCACCTGATTGAGTGTCAGCCCGTGATGCTTCGCAAATTGATTCAATCGCTGAGTGAACTCAGTACTGAGCGTCTGAGTCAGTTCGCTCACGCCAGGATCTTTGTTTGCGCTCAGCGTCAGGTGTTCTGTCACTAAGGTTGGCGTGTCAATATGGTTCAATTGCGTTTGCCAAAATGCCTTTTCTGCCTGTGTATCACGGGTCTCAAGATAAGCCACATAATCACGAAATGGATCAGCGACCAGCGCCAATCCCCGGTTTTCAATCCTGGCACGGTACAACTCAACCAGACCATCAAACAGCACTGGTAAAGACCAGCCATCCATAATCATGTGATGGTAAGTCCAGATAAACCCATGACAATGTTCACCAAATGGTACTAGCCTCAGCCGCATACAAGGCGCATTGTTCAAATCGATTGGCCCGGCGAATTCCTGCTCGGCAAGCCGCGCCAGACGGGCGTTAACTGTATCGTCGTAAGGCTGAGGGTCGTCTATATGCAGCGGCAACTTGCAATGCTCAAAGACTAGCTGTACAGGCTGCTCTGAGGTGACAAAAAACGCGGTGCGCAGGATGGAATGTTTAGCCAACAATTGGCGCCAGGCGTACTCAAAGGCTTCCGTATCCAACGCACCTTCCAATAACATCACTGACTGCTCGCGATAAACTGGGCTTTCTGTACTTTGAGCATGGAACCACATCCCCTGTTGCAACGGCGTCATGGGGTAAATATCGGCTACGGGCTGACCTGCCTTGTCGAGCAGCTGCTGCAGTTGCAGGCAGTCAAGATCCGGTAACAGCGCAAAATCGCTGGGGGTCGGGCAGCTTTCGGTTTGCGCCTGGCAATGTGCCAGCACAGTTTCAATGGCCTGTTCAAAATGCGCACTTAACCGCAGTGCATCCTGCTCTGTGTAATAACCCGATGCGCATTCCAGGGTGACCGACAAACGGCCATTCGTTACCGCTGCCGTAACTTGCAAAGCGGCAAACGCATTGTCCTGTTCGTTGCGCATCGCACCCGAAGGTTCGCTGGCATCACCGAGCAATCCCCTTTGCTGTAATACAGTGTCAAGCTGACCCAGATAATTAAAAAAGATCTGAGTGCGCATATCTATATTCAGTGATGCTCTGATTTGCGGATCCGAGTGAGAATAACGCAGCACACCGAATTCGCAGCCGTGTTCCGTGACCCAGGCCAGCTGCTCTTTTACTGCACAAATTGTTTGGCTCAGGGCACTGTTTGAAGCCCCGCTTTGACTGTGTAAATGCAGCGGAAACAAAGCGGTTAACCAGCCAATCGTGCGACTGGCATCATATACACCGCTGAGTTTTGCCCGGCCATGGCTCTCCAGCAATACGACCTGCTCCGCTTGCTGGTAATTACGTAGCGCGGACCATTGCCAGGCACTGAGCAATAACGTCTGAATATTACTTTTGTATGCCCGGTTTGCCTCATTTAACAGCTGCCGCGTTTGCGCTTCACTCAACTGGAATTTCGCATGGGCCACATTTGTGCTGGCGCAATCAGACAAGCTGGCACCCAAAGGTTGCTGATGCCTGGCCGTCGCACAAACCCTTTTCCATCGTTCAAGATGCTTAGCCTCACAGGCGCGCTCCTGAAGGTAAAAGGCAATCGCATCCAATGAAGCACTGGCGGACGGTAATGTCACAGCCTGTCCGGCTTGTGCCATAGTGCAGGCTTGCTCCAGATCCGTCAGTAAAATACGCCAGGATACGCCGTCTACCAATAAATGATGCGCAATAATCAGTAGCCGATCTGTTGGCTCTGAATCGGGAGTCGCGACATGACATAGTCGCAGTAAGGGGGAGCCGTCAAAAGAAAAGCTTGCCTGTGCCAAGTTGCTTAGCGCTGCAAGTGCGTCCCGCCACTGCTCGCCGGCACCGCTCAGATTGTGAAACTTGCACACATCCGTGCTGCTCAGCTGATCAGTAATATAGAGCTCATCTTTGTTCCTGACCGTCAGTCTGAGTGCATCATGACATGCGACAAGTCCCTGAACAGCTTCGCACAGGTGCGCAAAAGACACTGATTTGTCGATACTCAACATCACAGCCTGATTCCAGTGTTCAGGTACAGCAAAAGCTTGTTCGAAGAACCACTGCTGAATAGGCTGAGGTCTCAGCTTACCCACAAAATGTTGCTGCTCGTGATCGGCCGCAGGTAGCTCAGAGAACCCGTTAGTTGCTGCAAAGTTTGCCGCCAGTGCTGCCGCTGTGCTGTGAGCAAAAATATCAGCCACAGAGACAGGTATGTCTATCGCTCTGGCCCGACTGGCAAGCTGAATGGCTAAAATAGAGTCGCCACCGCTGGCAAAAAAATCATCCTCGGTTTGCAGATCTGGCTGGTTTAGCAGCTCCCGCATCAGGATTAAAAAGCGGTTATGTTGCGCTTGCGTGTTACTTTTAGCGTCCGGCTCTTTCGGGTGCTCTGATGCCATTTCCTGCGCCAATGCCTGTAACGCCCGGTGGTCTAATTTACCATGAGCGGTCAGAGGCAGTGCCTCCAACATCAAAAAGCGCGCTGGCACCATATACTCAGGCAGAATCGAACGCAGCAGTCCTCGCAGTTGCGCCGCTAAATTGTGTCCCGTATGCGTTAACTCTGGCACAACAAAAGCCGTCAGTTGTTTATTACCGGACTGTGCTTCGGTTATCTGCACCGTACATTCAGCAACACCGTCTTGTGCACGCAGTTGGTGGTCAATTTCAGCCAGTTCAATGCGATAACCGCGTATCTTAACCTGGGCATCATTGCGACCAATATAAGCAATGCGACCATTGCTTAGTCGCCGTACCAGATCGCCGCTACAATAAACACGCTCTGACTTGCCATTATCCAGCTCCAGTTCAGTGAATTTTTCCTCACTTAACTCAGGTTTATTTAGATAGCCCAGCGCCAACCCCTGACCTGCAATCAGCAATTCACCGACCATGCCGTCCGCAACACTGTGACCCTGCTCATCGACAATATAAACATCGCAGTTGTCGACCGGTAGACCGATATCCGGAAGTGCTTCTGTGCCGCAAACCACCGCACCTGATGTCGCCACCACGGAGGCTTCGGTTGGACCATAATTGTTGGTCAGCTTAAAAGGAAATGACCCGTTAACCGGGTTGAGCCTGTCCCCCCCCACCAGCAGATACTTAAGTGATGCCGGCGCAAATCGGGGTTCTGCCAGCATCACTTCTGCGATTGGAGTAGCCAGGAAACAGTGACTTACCGACTCTTGGGTCAAAAATGCCGAGAGTGACTGCGGATCCGTAAGCTGGGCGTTGGCAACAAACACCAATTGTGCACCAGCGCTCAGATAAGGCCAGATCTCCCAGGTTGCCGCGTCAAAGGCAATATTCGCCGTCTGGCTGCCCACGCTATCAGCATCCAGTGTAAATGCTCGCTGATGCCAGGCACACAGGTTAGTCAAACCTTGATGAGGTATCATCACCCCTTTAGGTTGCCCTGTTGTACCTGAGGTATAGATCACATAGGCCAGTTGTTCGGCACTCAGCTCGGGTAGCATGACCGTGTCACAGGACGCTAATTGCGTATCTAATTCAGGGCTGTCCAGCATGATGGTTTGACACTGTGTGTGCTGTTCAAACTGACTGGCAAAGCGCCGCTGTGTGAGTAACCACTGACTTTTGCTATCCGCAATAATATGCGCGATGCGCGTCTCGGGATAATGAGCCGACACAGGCACATACGCACCACCGGCTTTAAGCACCGACAGCATTGCTACAATCAGATCGCAACCGGCGTCACAGCTAACCAAAACGGTTTGCTGTGGCTTAAGCCCCTGTCCAATCAGGTATTTGGCTAAACGGCTGGTACGCTCGTTCAGTTCACCGTATGTCAGACTTTCACTCTGTTGAGGGTCTTTAAGTGCTATTTTGTCTGGGTTTTGAGCCCCCAGCTGAGCAAGGCGATCAACCACAGTCTGTGGCTTTAATACTGGATGAGATTGTCCCTTGATTGCGTCATACCGCCGCTTTGTCAGAGGTAAGTCTGCGATGCAATGATCTGTATTGCTGGCAAGTGCCTTCAGTAACACCTGTAGTGACTGGCTCATACGTTCAATACTGACGGCGTCAAACAAAGCCGTGTTATAACACCAGGACAAGCGGATCCCATTCTCGGTCTGTACCGCACTCAGTTCTATATCGAACTTGGCGGCCACAGAAACTGCTTGCTCAGCCTGTACTTCTATATCCGCAAGACGCAAATCGGTATCCAGCTGTGGGTTTAGCGCAAAGCTCAGCTGAAAGACGCCCTGGTGACTGAGAGAACGCTCCAGATTAAGCGCATCCAAAATCTGCTCAAACGGCATCGCCTGATGCGCTTGAATATCAACCATCACGGCTTTTTGTTGTGCCAGCAGCTCGGTAAATGTGAGCTGCGGCGTAAACCGTGTACGTATGGGCAAGGTATTGATAAAAAACCCAACCAAAGGTTGCAACTGGCTGTGTTCACGGCCCGAGAAAGGCGCGCCTATCACCACATCCGTGGTGTGGCTGTATTTGCCAACAAAAACAGCAAAGGCAGTCTGTAACCAGGTAAACAAGGTGACGTCATGGCGGCGGCACTGCGCCTGAACTTGCTCACACACTGCGTTATCAAGATGCGTTATGTGAGTGCCCCCCTGGGCGACAGACATTCTCGTTCTGGCCCTGTCCAATGGCAGCTGGTGCAGCGGCGGAGCGTCTTCCAGATAAGCAAACCAGAACCTTCTATGGGTCTCTAAAGCACTTGTGTTCAGAGTGTTACGCTGCCACTGCGCATAATCGGCATAGTTTATAGGTAATGGGTGCGCAAGCAATTCAGGTAATGGCTGGCCACATGCAAAATGCTG
Source organism: Pseudoalteromonas rubra (assembly GCF_005887115.1). GTDB lineage: Bacteria > Pseudomonadota > Gammaproteobacteria > Enterobacterales > Alteromonadaceae > Pseudoalteromonas > Pseudoalteromonas rubra_F. The sequence continues at coordinate 492,065 of NZ_PNCJ01000005.1, forward strand.
GTAAAAAGCCGCCAGTTCTTCACTCAAGATAGCAAGAGAGTGGGCATCCGCAGCAATGTGATGCAGATTTACCCGCAGTCGATACTGCGTATCAGCAACCGCCATCAGGGTCAGCCTGATCATTAACCCCTGACTCAAATCGAACGGCTGCATGGCATCGTCGCGCTGCGCTCTGAGCCAACTTTGCTGTTGTGCTTGTGGTGCCAAAGTACGTGCGTCAATGAAAGTCAGAGGCAGGTCAAAATCTGGCACAACCTGTTGCTGCGGACCGAGCGTATCGTCCTGAATAATTTTGCTGCGTAACACCTCATGACGCTGGATGATAGCGTGCCAGGCTTGCCTGAACGCCGCCAGATTTAACGAGCCGCTCAGCGTGAACGTACCGGGCATATGATACTGAGCCGAGCCGGGCGTCATCTGCTCAACGGTCCAGAGTCTCGCCTGAGCGAACGACAGCGGCACCGGCAATCCGGATTGCGTACGAGGTATGTCAACGGACAAACTCGTTGCAGTGTCGGCCACAGACACGGCTTTAGCCAGCTCACCCACTCTTGGGCTCTGAAATACCTCTTTTAGCTCGACTGACAAGCCATAGCGTTCCCGTAGCTGACTCACCAATTGGGTGGCCAGTAACGAGTGACCGCCCAGGCGGAAAAAGTGGTCATTCAGGCCAACTTTGTCAACGCCAAGCAACGCAGAAAAACACTGTGCAATGGCGCGTTCTACGTCACTATCCGGTGCCTGATAAACCGCTTCTTGCTGCAAAATATCCAATGCCAGCAACGCTTTTTTATCTATTTTTCCATTACTGGTGAACGGCAAAGCTTCTACCACAACGACATTGGTTGGCAACATAAACTCTGGCAATGCGCTGCGCAAGTACTGCTGTACCTGTGTAATTGGGTCAGTGAGCTCAACCCCTCCGCGGGCCACTACAAAGGCGCTGATCCTGGCTCCCTGTGGGTCGTCGCGATTAAGTAATACGCACACCGCCTGCAGATCAGGATGCTGGCGTAGCTGGTTTTCGATTTCCCCCAGCTCAATGCGATAACCACGCACTTTCACCTGATCATCGGCACGACTGATGTAAGTTAGCTCACCGTCAGGTAAAAAGCGCACCAGATCACCCGATTTATAGAGCTTTTTACCGCTGGTGTTTGCAAAAGGATCTGCAATAAAGCGCTGGGCATTGAGCTCCTCTCTTTGCCAGTAGCCACGACATACGCCTTCACCACCCACATACAGCTCACCCACGGCGCCCATCGGCAGCAACTGCTGATGCTTATCAAGCACATAACAAGACATGGTAGGAATGGCATGGCCAATATTACTCACTCCCAGCGCCAGATCCGCATCGGTAAGTCGTTTAAAGGTCACGTGAACTGTGGTTTCGGTAATGCCATACATATTAATAAGCTGGCAGGCATCAAACCGTTTAGCCCAGGGTTTGAGTTTGCCCGGCTGCAATGCTTCTCCACCGAAAATAACGTAGCGTACCTGACATTGTGCCTGCTCGGTTTCCTCAAAGCCGCACATCGCAGACTGAAGCGCGTAAAAGGCACCCGGCGTCTGGTTAAGCACCGTGACCTTTTCACTCAAAAGACAGCATGCAAAAGCCTGGGTGTCCTGGCTCATTGCCTTACTGATCACCACTAGCTTCGCGCCAAACAGCAAGGCGCCGTACATTTCCCAAACAGAAAAATCGAAGCAAAAGGAGTGAAACAGGGTCCACACGTCCCGCTCGTTAAAATCAAACAGTGCAGGTTCAACATGCAATAGCCGGACAACATGTCGGTGCTCTATCTGAACTCCCTTTGGCCGGCCTGTGGTGCCTGAGGTATAAATCATATAGGCGAGGTGGTCCGGCTGAATATTCAGCTCGAGATTGTCGGCAATGGCAATACCGGCGTAAATAGCCTCATCATCAATGTTGATCATCGACTGAGCACACCCGGCAAAACGCGCCTCAGTAACGCTGTCGCAGATCAACCAACGACTGCCCACATCACCTATAATGTAGTCAATCCGATCTTTGGGGTAATCCGGGTCGATGGGCACGTACGCTGCACCCGCTTTTAAAATCGCCAGTAAGGTCACGACCATATTGACTGAGCGTGCCACACTGACGGGCAGCATGGTCTGGGGTTCTATTTTGCTGGCAACCAGCACTCTGGCAAGCCGGTTAACGCGATTATTTAATGCCTGATAGCTTAATCTTTCGTGTTCATCGACCACGGCAATACGCTGGCCAAAACGCTTTACTTGCTCCTCGAACAAACTAACCAGTGTCTGAGTGTTGTCCCACTGTGTCTGTGTATATTGGGCGTATTCCATTATGGACTGCGTTTGGGTTTGATTCAGTAACGGAACACGGTCAATCTGAGTTTGCGGGGTTTCAACTAGCTGCTCCAGCAATACCTCAAAACTCTCTGACCAATGCTGAATCGTTTTTGCAAGATATAAGTCACTGTCATACTTCCAGTTTAAAGTCAGTGCTTTGGTATTTTCATCCAGTACGGCATTGAGTTCCAGGTCACATTTAATGTCAATCTCATCGCCATCCGCGCGGGATTGTTCCAACACCGTCAACCCGGGTAGTTGCAGCGCGTGTGCCGCACTACTTTGATCCAGAGTGAATAAGATCTGCACCAAAGGATGGTGGCTCATATCACGGGGACAACTTAGCGCTTCGACCACCTTATCAAAGGGGACCTCACGGTGCTCAAACGCAGCCAGGATCTGCTCTTTTTGTTGCTGTAACCAGGCATTAAAGGACAATGATTCTGTTATGTTTGCCGGGATCACCACAGTGTTGACAAACAAACCTATCAGGGGCGCCAGATCGGGATGATCACGTCCCAAAACCGGCGTCCCCACAACCACCTGCTCATTTTGAGTTAGCCGACCCACAAACAGCATAAAGCTGCTCAGTAACCACATAAAAGGCGTAACGGATTGTTGTGCACTGTGGGTTTGAATGCGGGCTGCCAGCGCAGAACTCAGCGCCTGGCGATAGACCCGCCCACGCTGGGTTTGTACGGCGGGACGCACAAAGTCACCGGGCAAAGACTGGATGGGATCCAGGTCGGCCAGTGCCTGCTGCCAATACGCCAGCTTATCGCTAAGGTGGGCCGACGTCAGAGTCTTTTGCTGCCAGGCCGCAAAATCCCCATACTGCACCTTTAACGGGGCCAATTGAGGCGCCGAGTCTGCTTCTAAAGCTGCACGGTAAAGTGCGGCCAGTTCCCTGACCAGCACCTGCATGGATGCACCATCGGATATAATATGGTGCATGTTAAACGCCAAATAGTGGGTTTGCTGGTCAGATATCACCAATGCCCGGATCAGTAGATCCTGCGTTAAGTCAAATGGCAGGGACAAAAACTCATTAAGCTGCGCACGAATTTTCTGTGCTTTGTCATGTGATGGCCATTGACTGGCATCGTACCACTGACATGGTGTTTCAAACCGTTCTTGTACTATGACAGACACACCCTGCTGAGAGCCCTCACTGGCAACGAAGTGGCTGCGCAGCGACTCATGGCGGACGATTAACGCTTCGATACTGGCTTTGAGCGCGGCAATATCCAGTTGCCCGGTGAGGACAAATTCAGCAGGCATGTAGTACTGACTGCTGCCCTGTAACTGTTCAATAAACCACAACCCTTGCTGTGCATAGCTTGCGGGTAGTGGCACGGAGCGGTCTGCTTTTGGAATGGCCGAGTATTCAGCCTGCTCCAGCGAGGTGCCACGTTGGTGCTGAAAATAGGCAATGATCTCAGCCTTGTGGGCGACAATCCGTTGCTTCAGCGCAGCGGGAAACTGCCCTTTTTGCTTAAATGCCAGAGCACCGTTTTTCTCATACAAGGTGATCCCTGCACGTAATGCATCCGCTATCAACTGTTCAATTACTCTCACCTGTTCCGTCATTACAAAAACATCTCTTCTGAAGTATCGTTTTCGTTATCGTCCTGTGCCTGTTGGGCCATCGCCTGATGGATCTCAATCCACTGCGCGAGTGCCGCAACGGTAGGCCGCTCAAATAGAATTCTGACCGACATGCTTACGCCAAGTTGTGCCTCAATCAAACCAATACACTGAGTCGCCAGCAGCGAATGGCCTCCCAGACTGAAGAAGTTGTCTTCAATACCGAGCGTTTCCACATTGAGTACAGAGGCCAGAATCTCGACCAGCGTTAACTCCATGTCATTTCTTGGCGCAACAACATTATTGGCTGATGATGCACATTGCGCACCTAAGGCATGCAGCGCACGTACATCCACTTTGCCATTCGCAGTTAAAGGCAGGGTTTCTGTCAGTACATAGCGATACGGCAACATATAGGCGGGCAAAGACTGACTCAGGTGTGCAGACCACTCTGAGGCCAGTGCAGGCTCGGCAAGCGTTGGCATTTCAGTGCGTTCAGCCAGATCCGATAGCAAATAGGCTTCGAGGTTGTCACCCGCTTCATTGAGCAACACCACAGCCTGTTCAATACCGGGCAGTTGCTGTAACTGGTGGGCAATTTCTTCTGGCTCTATTCGATAGCCTCTCAGTTTTATCTGGCTATCCGCGCGGTGGCAAAACACCAGCGCCCCAGGGGTACCATCGTCATTTATAGACCAACGCACCAGATCACCACTGCGATAAAAACGCTGCTCACTCTGCTTTGCACCAAATGGTAGCCACACAAATTTCTCATCACTGAGCTCGGTTCTGTTTAAATACCCCTGAGCCAGGTTGTTGCCGCCGATATAGAGCTCACCGGTTACACCGGCAGGGACAGGCTGCATCTGCTCATCCAGTACCAATAAGTGTGTATTCGCTATTGGTTGACCAATTGGGACCTGACTATGGGGCTGTGCGTTAAGTGCGGCTATTTGCTGTTTATTACAGCGGAAGGTACTCGTACCCACAGTGGCTTCGGTGGGACCGTATTCGTTGATCCACTCAACATTGGGTAAACGTTCGCTAAGCTGAGCCACAAGCGAAACCGGTAACGCCTCGCCACCCACGACCACCTGATGCGCCCCGTTAAAACTCCGCTCTTCTGCAAGCGCGCACTGTTTTAGTACCGAAACGACCCCCTGCAGATGTGCTGGTGTCAGCTTAAACACCCCGGCAACCTCCTGGCACAATCGGTTTGCCAGCTCTTTGAGCATACGCTCATCATCTGCCAGCATATCGATGCACACTCCTTGCAACAAGGCTGGCCAGATGGCCGTGACGGTGGCATCAAACGCCAACGGCGTACTCACTACACTAAAACTTATGGTGTCGTTGAAGTAGTCATGGCGAGCATGCTCCAGGTAAAGCGCCAGATTGGCATGGGTGATGGCGACACCTTTGGGCTGCCCTGTCGTGCCTGAAGTGTAAATCACATAGGCCAGATCTGAATGTTCACTGCGTGGGAACTGTTCACGCGTTTGCTTTGGCAACCAGTTATTCGGCTGGTCTATTTCCAACACCGACAAAGGGGGTTGGGTCGCTGCATCGATAATCGGTTTAAGCTGTGTCATGCGCTTACTATGAGTGAGCAGCCAGCTCGCGCCACTGTCGCGAATAATAAACTGAGCACGTGACGCAGGCAGTGTCGGATCAACCGGCACATATGCAGAGCGAACCTTAAATGCCGCCAGCATAGCAACCACCTGGTCGCACCCGGCATTCAGGCACAACGCAATACGCATGCCCGGCTTCACCCCCTGCTCCAGCAAATAGCTGGCCAGGGCGCTGGCCTTTTGCTCCAGCGCTGCATAACTGAGCATACAGCTGTCAGCGTCGCGCACCGCAAGCTGGCTGTCCGCTAGGTGTGCCTTTGCACTGATCTGGCTGTGAATACACTCTATCGGGACCGCTTTGACCGGACCGCGCATATTGACCAGCTGATGTTGAGCTTGCTGCGTCATCACAGGCAGGCACTGCACCTTGTGTTCAGGCGCCTTGAGAATGGCACTGATCAATATTTCAAAAGACTCAGCAAGGGCTGCCACTGTCGCGGATTTAAATAAAGCCGAGCAATAGTTCCACTCCAGTTCAATGCCATCACCCTTTTCAATGGCGTTCACTTCAAGATCAAACTTCATCATGGGCTCGGCAGGCGCTTCAACTTCAATGTGCAACTGGGGCAGCACCAGATCGGTGGTTTCATTATTTTGTAGCGCAAACAAAATCTGAAAAATCGGTTGGTGTCCCAGATTTCGTTCCGGCTTAAGCGCCTCAACTAATTGCTCAAAGGGCAGTGCCTGATGTTTAAACGCATCCAGAATAACCTGCTTTTGCTGAGCCAATAGCTGATTGAAACTTTGCCCTGGTTGAGTACGTGTGCGTATTACTAAGGTATTGACAAAAAAGCCGATAAGATTGGCCACTTCATTGTGTTCACGGCCAGCAACCGGCGAGCCAATGACCACATCATCCGTTTGGCTGTAGCGCAGCATCAATAAAGAAAACACGGTATTGAGCCACATGAACAGGGTCACGCCCTGAGACTTACAGTGTTCATGAATTGCCCGGGTCAATGCTGCACTCAGACGTTGGGTATGACGCTTGCCACTGAGCTGAGCCATGGCAGGACGCGGGTAGTCCAGTGGGAGCTGATGTAATGGAGGATGGCCATCAAGGGCTGTCAGCCAATATTGCACCGCATCCTGATTAGCATGCTTTGTCCAGGTATTACGTTGCCAGTACGCAAAGTCGCCGTACTGAACAGGCAGAGGCTGAGTCAGTTCGGCTGGCAGCTGGTACTGCGCTTCTTTCGCAAAATGGCGATAAAACGCAATGAATTCTCGGACTAAAATTGCCATAGACCAGCCATCGCTGGCGATGTGGTGCATATTAAAATGCACCCGATAATCGTCCTGCGCAAATTCAACCAGTAACACTCGGATCAGCAGGTCCCTACTCAAATCAAACCGGTTTGTTGCATTGGCATGGGCCGCCTGCTCCCAGCGCTGTTGCCGGGCTCGCTCACCCAGTTTAGTCAGGTCAAGGTGCGTGAGCGGTAAATCAAACCTGGCGCTTACTTGCTGAACGGGCTCTGCGTGTTGCGCCCCCTGAATAATCTGAGTGCGTAACACTTCATGGCGTGAGATCAGGGCGTTAAGCGCTTCACTGAACGCGCCTTTGTCGAGCGTCCCGCTGAATTTAAACCCGGCAGGCATATGATACTGAGTGCTCGACTCATGTAATTGCTCTATCAGCCAGAGCCGCTGCTGGGCAAAGGACAAAGGCAAAGCTTGCTGGCGTGACACAGGCACAATCGCATGCACTGCTGCAATCGGTGCACAGTGCTCTAACGCCTGAGACAACGAAGCAATAGTAGGCGTTTTGAATAGTTGCGGCAGGGTGACATCGAGGTTTTTTTGCTGCCGGATCTGGCTAATAAGCTTGATGGCCAGCAGCGAATGCCCGCCCAAGTCAAAAAAGCTGTCTTCAAGATCCACATGCTCAGTGAGTAAAATATCACTGTAAAGCTGATACAAATAGGATTGCATGGGAGTCAGCGTAGTCAAGTCCAGCGCACTGCTGGTGCTGCTTTCTCGTTGCTGCGCCAACGCCATCAGCGCTTTACTGTCTACTTTGCCATTGGCTGTCAGGGGAATCGCTTCGACCCGATTAAACTGCCCCGGGATCATGTACGGAGGAAGGTATTGAGCAAGGTGATTTCTCAGATGACTGTCTGATGGCACTTTGCCGTTGAGGTAAAGTACATGCGCCTGTAACAACGCCTGGGATTCATCGACGGTCACCGCACAATCACGCACACCATCCAGCTCTCTCAGATAATGGCAAATCGCATTCAGGTCTATTCGATAGCCACGCAGCTTAATCTGCTCGTCGGTGCGGCCACAGTATCTGAGATAGGCAAGCCTTCCCTGTTCATCACTTTGCCATCGTACCAGATCACCGCTTCGATAAAAGCGCATCGGCTTTTTGTCCGCCACGTTGAGAGTGACAAACTTAGCCTGATTCTGAGTTTCAAGGTTGACGTAACCCGGGCTGATAACCGGGCCGCCTATCAGTAACTCTCCGGGAGCATTATCGGGCACAGGCTGATCAAACTGGTCAACAACCAGCATAGCCACACCCTCATTAGGCAGGCCAATCGGTACATCCGCATAACATAGGGTAGTTTGCGGGTTCAGGTCGGGGGTGAGCGAAAACACGCTACAGCCTACAGTAGCCTCGGTCGGACCATACTCATTTACCCAGGTACAGGCTGGCAACTTGTTGCGTAATGCAAGTAATAAATCGCTGTCCAGCGCTTCGCCGCCAATCACCAGAGTATGCGGCGCACTGTTGCTGCTAAGCTCATCCATCAAGGCCTGGATCGCACGTAAGTGTGCAGGTGTGAGCTTGAATAGGCGTGGCCTGATAGAATTAAACAGGAGCTCACTGATGGCTGCCAACTGATGAGGTCCCTGAGTCACTATCTCGACCTCCCCGCCACATAACAGCGGGGGAACAAGCGCGGTAATCGTGGCATCAAAAGCCAAAGGCGTGCTCACTACCGCCAGCGGCAGTGTTACATCCGCATCCAGGTAAGTATCCATCGCATGTGATAAATACCCGTTCAGGTTGCCATGGGTGATCATGACGCCCTTTGGTCGTCCGGTAGAGCCCGACGTATAAATGATGTAGCACAAGCGTTCTGCATCTGAGGTTTCTGACTCACCAAGCTCATCATTGCCCGGGACTGAAACCGGATAACCGGCAAAACTGGACTCCACATCAAATAAGTCATCCAGGAAAAGAAAATCAGTGCCGCTGTCTATCAGCTTTTCGGTGTCTTCACTGAAAGCCAGGATCATCACGATGTCGGCATCTTCAACAATATAAGACAAAGATTTTTCTGGCGTATCATAATGCAAAGGCACATACACATGGCGCGCTTTGAGTATCGCCAGCACAGCAATGACCATGGCTGGGCCCGAAGGTAACAGCAGTGCAATACGGCTTTGCTCATCAAAGCCCATTTCCAGCAGACAGTGAGCAAGTTGATTGGCACGTTGCTCTACCTCAAGGTAACTAAATGCTTCACCGTTACAACGCAGCGCAACGCTATGGGGTTGTATTTCTGCAATGGCACTGAAATGATGATGCCAGCCAATATCGCTGCTCTGTTGCTCATTATCCACCTCACTATACGCCAGCAGTTGCTCAAGCAATTTGGCATCGCATAAACTCATCTCACTGATGCGTCGCTGCGGCTCTTGCAGGCATGTTCGGAGCAAATGGGTATACTGACGCGCGAAAGACTCAATGCTGCGCTCCTGCCATAAAGCGCTATCGTAAAGCCATTCGACCACAATGTTATCGCCACTATCGATCACAGATACTTCGAGATCCAGTTTTGCGCTGCGTACGCCGGTGTCGTTGACGGTGACATCCAGACCATCCAGCTTCAACGCCTCGTTAACCTGATTATTGACCCGGAAAACCACCTGAACCAGAGGATGGATCCCCAGGCTGCGCTCACTGTTCAGCGTTTCGACCAATGCATCAAACGGAATATGCTGATGGCTCAGCGCATTTTGCAGCGTTTCATTACTTTGAGTTAATGCTTCAGTAAAGGTCAGCTCAGGTTCAATACGATGGCGCAATACCAGTGTATTGATGAAGTTGCCTATCACAGCTTCCAGTTCACTGAATTCGCGCCCTGCAACCGGAGTACCCAGCACCAAATCAGACTGCCCAGACAATCGGCTCATCCACAATGCAAACACACACTCCAGTACGCCAAACAGAGTTTGCCCATTGGTCGAAACAAACTGGCGTAAGGTAGCGCCCAACTCCCTTGGTAGTTCGCAGCAGTAGAGCGCCCCGCCACTGATCACACGATTTTCTCTGGCATTATCCAGCGGTAATTCATGTACCCGAGGCAAGTCTGCCAACTGACTTTGCCAGTAGTCAACGCTGGTTTGCCATTGTGGCTGGGAGACTAAATGGCGTTGCCAGTGCACATAATCTATGTAGCTATGGTTCAGCGGGGTGCACGCGGCAGTGCGGTTTTCAATCGCAGCTTGATATGCCGCTTCTAATGCCCGGCACAACACGCCGATTGACCAACCATCAGACACGATGTGATGCATGGTTACTATCAATACAAAAAGCTGCTCATCAAGCTTTAGTAGCTGAGCGCGCAGCAGCAGATCCTGGCTCAGATCGAATGCTGTGTGATAATCCTCAGCCAATAACGTGCGCAGCGTATCAGCCTGCACCTCGTCATCAACATGACTTAAGTCCTGTTGTTTTAGCGCAAAGCTAAGGCCGGAATTCAGATACTGGAAAGGTTCATTCTGTGCGTTTTGAGCATAATTAAAACGCAGGATTGTGTGTTGCTGCACCACCTGTTCGAATGCCTGCGATAAGGCCTCAATATCTAACGCGCCTTTAATGGTAAACGCGCCTTGCAAATTATACTGCTTACTATGACCCTGCATTTGATCGACAAACCAGATCCGTTGCTGTGCAAAAGACAAGGGATGCTCACCTGACTGATCAATCGACGCCAATGTATGACCGACCACAATATCCTGAGCTAACAGACATCGTTCCAGTTTCTCAACCGTCGGGTTAGCAAAAATAGCCTGTAACGACAGTACCCGCTCGAACCGGGCACGGATACAGTTGGCAAGACGCATGGCTAGTAAGGAATGACCACCAATAGAGAAAAAGTCATCGTCAGCTGCAACCTGGGACACACCCGTCAACTCAGCGAACAAAGTCGCCAGCTGTTGCTGTAATGCCGTACTCGGCGGCGTATAGCTACGCTCATAATTCAGGGGCCGGGCAGCTAACTGTTTTCGGTCTACCTTTGCGTTACCCAGCACGGGCAATTGTGCCAGCGCCACGAAATGACTGGGTATCATGGCCTGAGGCAGGCACGTTGATAAGGTATCTCGCAAAGCGGCCGCGGTGACTGGTGTCTCTTGATCCGCTGCGACAAAATAGGCAACCAGGGTATCAATACCGCTTTGCTTAATGGCGACAACGGCCGCCGTTTTTATGTCTGCGAGGGCGGTCAGTTTCGCTTCAATTTCACTGATATCGATGCGATAACCTCGGATCTTGAGCTGACTATCCAGCCTGCCGAGATACTCCAGCGTGCCCTGATGTGTCAGACGAACACGATCACCTGAGCGATAGAAGCGCTCAGCTCCTGTACATTCGCTCTGGCAGCGTACGAAATATTGCTCTGTCAACTGTGGCGCTCGCAAATAACCATCGGCCAGCGAGGTGCCGCCAATATAGAGCTCACCCGGCATACCGACCGGCACAGGATGCGCCTGTTTATCCAGTACCTGTACGCTGACGTGTGTCAGCGGCTTACCAATGGGATAATGCTCAATGTCACTTGGTACCTGCTCCGAGATGGTGTGTGTAGTCACCCCAATACAGGTTTCACTGGGACCGTAATGATTGACGATATGTGCTGACGGGTAATGCTCTTGTAAATCACTGACGAGAGAGGCATCCAGCGCCTCCCCACCAAGCACCCACTTTTCGATGGCTGGCTGGTTTTCTTTCAGAGCGGCTATCTGCGGCAATAATTCACGGGCAAAAGATGGCGTTATCTTTAGCATATTGACCTGCTGCTTACTGAGCATCTCAACCAGCTGTTGAGGATCTGGCAGCGCCAGCTCTGTTGGCATCACCACGGTGCCCCCTTGCATCAGAACCGGATAAATGCCGGTCAGACAGAGATCGGTGGCAAGTCCAGTGACAACACCAGAGCGGGTATGCGATGAAAATTCGATACACTGAGAGATAGAATCACAGTAACTGGCCAGTGCACCATGACTTATCGCCACCCCTTTTGGTTTGCCCGTCGAGCCTGAGGTAAAGATCACATAAGCCAGGTCACGCGGACTGGTTTTATCTACTATGTCCACTTTGTTATTTTGCTGTACCAGCTCATCATAGCCCCGCACAAAGATGCCACATTCATCCAATGCGGCTTTTGTATCTGCCTGTACTGCCTGTGCATCGACCACGACCAGGGTGTGACACCCTGCCAGCTGCATAATTTCGATCACCCGCTGAACCGGCGTTTCCTGGTCAATAGGTAGATAGGCTGCCCCGGCGCGCATCACGCCCAGCAAGGCCACCAGGCTGTTAACCTGTCGATTAACCAGTACAGCCACAATATCGTCGCTCTGTATTGTGTCATCGAGCGCACTGGCCAGACTGGCACTGTGCTCATCCAGCTCAGCGTAACTTAAGGACTGAGCAGGGTCACTTGCCGACACCAGCGCGGCGTGAGTAGGTCTCGATTGGGCATGAGCCAGAATTTGAGGTAACACCAAAGGCGCAGCTCGGCGCGGCGGCTCTGTCGTCAGAAGCTGCTGAGCCAGTTTCACAGAGGGTAACTGAGCGTCTGACAGTGGCATGCTCTGGTCACCACTAAACGCCCGGAATAATGCCTGAAAGTCTTCGCCAATTTGCGCGATAAGTTCACCGGAAAATAAGGCCACATTGTATTCAAGCTCTGCGACCATCGCCTTACCCCGAGTAGTCAGGGTGAGCGTCAGATCAAATTTTGCACTGTAATTATTCAGCGTGAACAGTTCTGCTTCCAGTGACCCTGAACGCAATGACGTTGTGGGTACGGCGTTATAATTAAACAACACACTAAAAAGCTGTGAGGTGTCAGCAAGCTTAGCCAGCGCATCCTGAGATACACTTTGGTTTTCCAGCGCCCGGGTCACTTGTGTCAGGGTATTGCGGGCAAGTTCACTGAATGACATCTCAGCGGTTATCTGCTGACGCAGTGGCAGAGTGTGAATAAAACAGCCGATCATGGATTCAAATTCACTGTGTTCCCGACCCAGCACCGGCACACCCACCGTAACGTCCTGTTGCTGGCTATAGCGATAGAGCAACGCGTAAAACACACTCAGTAGCCCGGCAAAAACAGTGATCCCCAGTTGCTGGCAGCAACTTTCAAAACGCGGGAATTGCTCGTCGTTCAGTATAAACTGATGACTGGCCCCCTGAAATGAAGGCTGAGCTTGTCTGGCAAAACTGGTTGGCAGAGCAAAAGGCGTGAACCCTTCCAGCTGCTTTTGCCAATATGCATGCTGTTGCTGGTAAGCCTCAGACTGGACAAAGCGTTTTTCCCAATGCACATAATCGAGATATTGTAGCGGTGCCGGTGCCGCCTGTTCCGTCGCTTTATTCTGTAGTACATCAAGCAGCTCATTGACTAATAATTGCACCGACCAGCCATCAGCCACCAGGTGGTGCAACATCAGGTAAACCCACTGACCCCGAGCTTGTTCATCGCCACTGATCAGTGCCGCTCTCACAGGGAGCGCTTTTTGTAAGTCAAACCCTTGCTGCAGGTAGGGCTGCACATGCGCTTCAATTTTTGCTCGGGTCACAGGTTCTGCCACGCTCAGCGACATAACCTTAAGAGACAACTCAGCATTGACGCGTTGGCACCCTCCCTGCTCCGTGGCAAAGAACTGGCTACGCAAAATGTCGTGGCGCTCAAGCAAGGTATTTAACGCCGCTTCAAGCTGCGCTTTTGTGATCGGGTGCGACAGCTTAAGTAATCCTGCCATGGTGTAGGCCACTTCCCCACCATGGTACTGGTCAATCAGCCAAATCCCTTGCTGAGAAAATGACAGAGCGCCCTGCTTTTGATGGTTCGCCTGCATATAGTCAATCAATGCCGGCTTATTTTCTTTGATCTTATTAAGCTGCGCCTCTGGCACAGTCGCAAGGTGGGTACGCAGTTTCAGGCGGCCTTCTTGCAAATAAACATAAATACCCTGACCATCCAACTCGGCCAATAGTGCTTCAATCGCTGAATTTTCCATACTTACAAGTCCATCTCCGTCATGGATTGATCATCAAATGCCACGCTGATATCACGACCGCTGACAATGTTACTGAGGCGCGCAACGCCATCAGGAGCAGCCGATGCGCCTGAACTGACCAGATCTTCTACCCGGACAGCAAGTTGCACAACACTGGGGTTATCAAAGATGTCACCGACCGTGGCCCTGATAGCAAAGTGTTGATTCAGCCTTGATATCAATTGCATAGCCAACACTGAGTTACCGCCACATTCGAAGAAATTGTGATGGGTGCCCAGTTGCTCTGAATTTAATAACTCGTGATAAATGGTCAGGATCTTCGCTTCCACCGGGTTGGCAGGTTGGCACAGCTCGGTCTGCACCAGTTGATTGTTATCCGGCACCACCAGCGCATTGCGATCAAGCTTGCCATTGGCTGTTGTTGGCCACTCTCCAAGCCAGCACAGGTATTCAGGTAACATATAAGCTGGCAGCTGATTTGCCAGAGCGCTTCGCAATGTGCTGATAGTCCAGTGCTGCGCCAGTTCGCCCTGCTCAATGCAGTAGGCGCACAATGCGGCTTGATTCTGGCCAGTTGTTTTGATGAATACCCGAACATCTACATCTCCCAGCACGTTGCGTAGCTGCGCTTCAATTTCACCCAGCTCAATCCGGTGGCCATGCAGCTTCACCTGATGGTCAAGTCGACCATCAAGTTCAAAACGGCCATCGGCCAGCCTGCGTGCCCGATCCCCGGTGCGATACAGTCGTTCGCTGTGGTGTTCATCAAACTGGTGGACAACAAAGCGGGCTTGTGTGAGCTCAGGCCTTGCCAGGTAGCCATTAGCCAGGCCGGCCCCACCGATCCACAGCTCTCCCCATACACCCACTGGCTGCACAGCGGCACTGTGTGTGGCATTTTCTGGCAGCACATACAGGCTGGTATTGGCCACAGGGCCGCCTATGCTGATGTCTTCCGGGGTGAGGATCTGTGTGGTTGCAGACCAGATAGTGGTTTCAGTAGGCCCGTACATATTCCAAAGCGCTTTTGCCTGGCTGAGTAACTGAGCAGCAAGTGCCGAACTTAAAGGTTCGCCTCCACTCCACACAGTTAAGCCTGCCGCAAAATTGGGACATGTCGACAACAATAATTGCCATAAGGTCGGGGTAGCCTGCATCACAGTAACCGGGTGCTGCTTAAGCAGGTCAGCCAGCGCATTTGGATCACTACAGGCCTGCTCGCTGGCCAGCAACACAGTGCCGCCAACCATAAGTGGACCAAACAGCTCCAGCAAGGCTATGTCAAAGGCGATAGTGGTGACACTCAGCAAACAGTCTGACTGATCCAACCCGGGCTGGCGAGCCATTGTGTGTAGCAGGTTCGCCAGCGCACCGTGGCTTATCTCTACCCCTTTTGGCTTCCCTGTGGAGCCTGAGGTATAAATCACATACGCACGCTGCTGTGGCGTAATTACCTGAGCATCAAAGTCACTGGCGCACTGTGCAATCTCAGCTTGCCTGACATCCAAATCAACAATGTCTATGTCTGTATGCGCAATGGCAAGGGCAGCCTCACTCATTGCGTCACACAGCAAACAACATGCCTGACTGTCGCTCAGCATCTCTTTTAACCTGGCCTGAGGGAAAGCCAGATCCAGCGGCAGGAAGGCTGCACCGGCTTTCAATACAGCTAACAAGGCAACCAGCAGCTCAGTGCGCCGCGGCAGCGCAATGGCCACCAGAGAATCGGCACCGATTCCTCTGGCAGATAAATAGTTTGCCAGTTGATTAACGCGCTCTTGTAGTTGCCCATAGCACAGTGCTTGTTCTGCGCAGATGAGCGCGGTGTTTTGCCCCAGCTGAGTCGCCCGAGCCGACAACGCTTCCAACAGCAGTGGCTGTCCGAGCGTCTCTGAAACGGGTGTAACAAGCTGCGCATGCATCTGGCTATCCAGCAGACTCACCTTGTCACAGTCCTGTTCGGCTTGCAGGCCCGCAAATAAGCGAACCAGCGACTGGGCGTAATGCGCCATCATATCGCTGTCATAGCGCGCACTCAGATACTCCAGCTCCAGTGTCCACTGACCATTGATACACAATAAATTGCAGTTTAATTCATACTGACCAAACCGGGTGTCCGTTGTACAGCCCGATACCGTCAGTCCGTCAAATTCGGGAAGCTTTTGCACTTTATCCAGATTGAACAAAGTCTCTGGCAAAGACACGGCCTCATGGGTTAGCTCGCTGTAAGGCAGGTGCTGATGCTCAAAGGCTTCTAGCAAGTTGTTTTGCAGTTGCTTAACCAGGGCAGCAACAGTAAGAGGACCCGAGAAATCTGCCACCACAGGTAAAATGTTGGTGCAGTAGCCCGGTAAATGCTGATCAAGACAGTCCGGATCATACGCATCACTGAGTAACTGACGATCAGACACTGGAATACCTACTGCAATATATTGCTGGCCCGTCAACTTGTGTAACCAGAGCGCATAAATTGCCAGTAAGGTTGCAAACTGACCACAGCCCTGAGCTTTGCTCAGCACCGCAATATTCGGTAGCTCGCCAAGCGCCAATACCTGCTTTTCAACCGTAAAGCTTTCCTGCCTGCCTGCTCCCGGACGGGTTGGCAACGCCAGCGCCTCGCACTGTGCCAGTCGATCGAGCCAGTAGGCTTTATCCTGCTGATAGCGAGTGCTGCTGAGGTAGTGTGCCACGCCTTCAACATAGGCACTGAAATGAACGGTGGCTGGCGCAGTTAAGTCACCACCAATACAAGTATAATTTTCCGCTATACGACTCATCATTTGTTGCAGACTGAGTCCGTCATACAAAACATGGTGCGCCGTAATACTAAGCACATGCGCCTGTGGGCCGTCTTGCAGCAAATCAAAGCGACAAAGTGGCTCACTACCAAACTCAAACGTACGGTAGCGCACATCGGCTAACATGACCTGCAATGACTGTGCTGTACTTGCATGTTCAATCAAGGATACAGCCGACGCTTCAAGTCGAACATGAGACAGGGTGTCCGGGTCAACCGAATAACTTAGCAATGGGTAGTCGGTTTGCAGCTGGGCAACAGCCTGCACTAGACGTGCCTTGTCTAGCTGACCGCTGAGACGTAACACGGCCTGCACATGATAGGCTTGCGCACCTTGTTCTGACTTTAAAGCCAGCGCCAGTAACTGCTGCTGCGCACCGGTTAACGGGAATTGCACAGGCTGCGTATCCGCAGGATCCGGCTCGCCAAAATAGCCCGCTGCTTTCAGAGCAAGTGCGCTGTCTTTAACGGTCTGGATAATGGTGTTCACATCCGCATCCGTATGTGCCGCCGATAAGAAGCAATTCCGCCCTTCCCAAATGAACACGCCACGGTTGAGCATTTCATAGAAAAACACGTCCAGGTTCTGACTAAAACGGAAGCGGAATAAAGACGTAAAGTGCTCTATTTGTATTGGAATATTCTGTGCAGTAAAGAAGGTATTGAGGGTATTGGCAAGATAGTCGGTCTTGCGACTTATCGCTTCCTGAAGCGGTGACCCGTGTTGTTTTATCTCACTCAGAACCGCCTTGGCACTGGCCATGACCAGTGGGTGTTTGCAAAATGTGCCGGCGAAGAAAGTGGTATCGGCCTGCGGGTAAGACGCATCACCATATTGCCAATGGCCACCATCAATGCCATCCAGATAATCGTGACTACCGGCAACCACCCCAATCGGCAACCCTCCACCGACAATCTTGCCATAAGTAGCCATGTCTGCCTGAATCCCCAACATCGCTTGCACTCCACCCGGATGCGCTCTGAATCCGGTGATCATCTCGTCAAAGATAAGTGCAATGCCCAGCTCTGTCGTCAGTGCCCTTAATGCCTGCAAAAATGCCCAGGGCTGATGGGCTGGATGACGGCTCTGTACGGGTTCAACCAATACTGCGGCAATGTCATCAGCCTGTGCTCTGATGGCGTCCAGCGCAGCGTCAACGCCATATTCCAGCACCAGATTATCACTGATTGCCCCGGTCCTGACCCCGCCGCACATAGGTTCTACCGAGTCACCACCGGGCACATTCTGCGCAAGCGTACCGTCATAGTGGCCATGATAAGCCCCTTCAAACTGGACGATTTTGTTGCGGCGGGTTTTATTACGCGCCAGGCGCACAGCCGTCATTACCGCTTCTGTGCCTGAGTTACAGAAGGTGACTCGCTCAAGTCCGGTCAGCTCGCTTACCAGCTCAGCCACCTCACAGGCCAGCGGACTTGCCAGCCCCAGTTGCAGGCCTTCGTCAATTTGTTGTGCCAACGCCTGAGTAACAAACGCGGGTTTATGGCCAAACAGGTTAACCCCGAAGTCCATGGTAATATCAATATATTCATTGCCATCAATATCCCAGATACGGCTACCTTCACAACGTTTTCCAAATACAGGATAAAGTAGTTCCTTACTGGACAAGCGGAACCCGGCCGACGCACGACAGTCCGCCAGGTGTGCCCGATGTTCAGACACCAGCGTTTTTGATAAGGGTGTTTTAGCACAATAACTGTCTGTGAGTGAGGCCAGATGCCGCTGCACAGTTCTGCTGCTTGCAGCCGACGTTATCTGCTTCTGACCAAAGCCTGGCAGTATTCTGGCAGCACTGCCCGATTGCGCGCTTTGAGACATGGCTGGAGCATGCGTCTTAATGGTCTGCTCTGCAGATTGTGTGGCAAGATGAGTGGTCGGGTTGGAAATAGCAAAGTTATTCTGATGACCCTGCAACATCGCAAGTTGGCGGGCAGCAACGGCTTCAACGCTTTGCGCGGCAGTCGTATTAGAGACAGATGCGGCGGCCTGCAGCTGTTCCCGGCAAATGTTTGCAACAAGCTCAGAAGAGACATTCAGTGCACCTTGTTCAACTGCCGCCGGACTTGCCACATCGCTATTTGGCTGAGGAAGCTCAGTGGGAACTGCCAGCGGCGCTGCCGCTGCACACTGATAATCACTGTGTTCTATGATATATGCTACCAGCAACTCTACCGTACTAAGCTCTTCATAGAACTGGCGCACACTGAACTCGAGGCCAAATTCCCGCTCGTAGGTCCGTACCGCATTCATGATCATCAGTGAATCGACCCCCATCTCCAGCAAAGGGAGGTGAGTCTGTATATCACTGACGGGCATAGACAATAATCGTGACAGGGTATTGAGCACAAAAGTCCGGATAGCGTCTTCTCGTGAGGTGACTGCAGCACCTCCAACAGACGCTTCAAGGTCAGTGTTTTGTGCAGCGTTTAACTGTGACGGGATATCCAGGATCCAGTATGGGCTGCGATCGAACGGATATAAAGGTAAAGGGACTTTTGGCTGGGTGTCATCACCATAGTGATGAGTCCAGTCAAGCTCTATACCCAGCTCAAACAAGCGCCCCTGAACCGCCAGTAAACGTGGTAAATCAGCACCTTTATTGTGTAATACGTGCAAAAACTCGCACTGCTGTGCAGGGCGATTTTCCTGCAATAAACCGCACAGCACAGGTTTAGGACCCAGTTCAAGGGCAATATAAGCCTCTGACTGAGACAAGTGAGCAATACATGCAGCAAATTGCACCGGAGCACAGATCTGCTCAACCCAGTAGCTGGGGTCACACACCCTTAGCGCTTCTTGTTTGCCAGTCACAGAAGAGACAAACGCAATAGCAGGCTGGCTATATTTGACCTGTGCCGCCACTTGCGCAAATTCACTGAGCATCGGCTGCATCAGAGGTGAATGAAATGCCCGCGCGGTATTAATTTCTTTGTGACGCACGTTTTGCGCTTGCAGCGTCCTGCACAGGGTGTCCATTGCGGTGTTGTGGCCCGAAAACACCACGCCCGACTCACCATGATAAGCCGATACCGATATCTGACCGTCAATGCCAGCTACCAGTACATCGGCCTGCTCACGGTCGCACCGTGCAGTCACCATACGGCCGTTGTCCGCAAGTGCATTCATCAGCCGGCCACGCGCTGAGATAAGCTTTATCGCATCGGCAAGTGAAAAAATCCCCGCAATACAGGCTGCCGCATATTCTCCAACACTGTGACTCACTAATTGATCTGGTTGCAAGCCGGTGCTCTGCCACAATTTTGCCTGAGCATACTCAATGGCAAACAAACAGACCTGCGTCCACTGGGTCTGGGCCAGGTATTCCTCGTTAGGATCCTGATACAAAACAGTAATAAGCCTTGGCCCTAAAGTGTCCGCTAACAGGCGGTCACATTCATCAATAGTGTCACGAAATACAGGTTGCGTGTCGTACAGTGACTTACCCATATCAGGGTATTGTGCTCCCTGCCCGGTGAAAAGGAACACCAGCTCACGCCCTGGTGCCGACATTTGGCTTGCCAGTTCCGGGAGGTCTTGCACAGCTGTCAGTGCAGCGACCAGTGCTTCGCGACTCTCGCCCACGAAGGCATGACGCGCTTCTTTGTAATGGGGCTTTCTCGCAGTCTGGCTCACCAATGTATCGAACTCATTTGGGGTGGCTGCACTTAAAACATCCGCATAGCGGTGTGCAAGCTGAGTCAGGGAGTTGGCTGATTTTGCAGATAATGGCAGCACGTATCCCGCATATTGCGATGCATCTTTATCGGCTTTTGCAACATTTTCTGGCCGTTGCGCACAAATAACATGGGCATTGGTGCCACCAAATCCAAACGAACTCACCGCTGCCAGTCTGGGCTTGTCCTCCTGAGAAGGCCATATCTGAGACTGGGTGACAACCTCAACCGGCAGTTTTTGCCATGGAATATGCCCATTCAGCTGCTCAGTGTGTAATTGTGCAGGTAGCTGCGCTTTCTCAAGACACAACAGCGTTTTGATCAACCCTGCCAGACCCGCACCAGACTCCAGGTGGCCAATATTGGCCTTAGCTGAGCCCAGTAACAGCGGCTGGTTTGGCGCACGTCCTTCGCCATACACCTTGGCCAGTGCCGATACTTCGATAGGATCGCCCAGCTCTGTGCCTGTACCGTGGGTTTCAATGTACTGGATATCCTCTGGAGCCATTGCAGCACGTTGCAATGCTGATTTAATAACGCGCTGCTGCGATACACCGTTGGGGGCGGTGATACCGTTGCTCCGACCATCCTGATTTACCGCACTGCCCTTGAGTACCCCGTAAATAGGGTCTTTATCGGCCATTGCCTGCGCCAGAGGTTTTAATAAAACACAACCCACGCCTTCGCTGCGTACATAACCATCAGCAGCGCGAGAAAACGTTTTGCAACGACCATCTTCTGCCAGCATCTGCGCATTGTCACAGGCATCGGTGACCTCATTACTGAGGATTAGGTTGACGCCACACACCAGAGCCATGGGCATATCACCAACACGGAGCCCATTCAGAGCATGGTGCAAAGCAACCAAGGAAGAAGAACAGGCTGTATCTACCGAAAGACTCGGACCTGTGAAGTTATAGGTATAAGACAAGCGATTGGCAGCAATACTCAGCGCCGTGCCAGTGCCAAGGTAAGGATTGCCCTGCTGCGCTTGGTTCGACATATTAAAGTAGTCATTCTGAGAAATGCCCACATATACCCCAATGGGTTGACCGGCCAATTCGGCAGGCATCATTCCGGCCGACTGGATGGCGTGGTAGCTGGTTTCAAGCAACAAACGATGCTGAGGGTCTATGTAATTGGCCTCTGCCGGTGAAATACCAAATAGTCCGGCATCAAACTGCTCAATGTCACTCAGGTAACCACCCAACCGGGTCTTACTCAGTGCCGGACATAAAGCCTGCCGCACAGCATCCGGTACACTGATGGCATCGCGCTTTTCAGTCAACAACTGCCAGTACCCTTTGAGGTCTGCGGCTTGCGGGTAGCGACACGCCATACCAATTACAGCAACATCGGTGTCACCTTCACTCTCGCCAGTCGAAGCACCACCTTGTGTACTGCTTTCTGAACTCTCTGAGTGCGCTGCATTGTACTCAGACGTAGTGTGACTATCACAACCCAGACGCTCACGTATCGATTCGAATTGACTTAAATGATGAGCCAGCTGAGCAATTGACGGATACTCATACAGTACCGTTGCTTCGAGCTCTATGTCATGGAGCTCCATCAGCTCGCCGGAAATCCGCACTGCCTTCATTGAGTCTACACCCAAAGATAAAAAGGTAGCGTCAATATCCAGGCTACCGGGTTGACGGTCGACTTCCAGCCCCACGACTTCCTGCAAAACTTTACGTAACGCCGCTTCAACGCCCGAAAAATCAGTTACTTTGTTGTTATCTTGGACCTTCTTTGGTTGCACTTGCGGCGCTCGTGAACGCGCCAGTACATCGAAAATATCGGCAAGATAGTGACGTTTGTTTTCCTGTCGCTGAATTTTGCCACTGGAAGTCTTCAGGATCCGCCCGGGCTTGATCAACACCACCTCATACGGGGTAATACCATGTTGCTCAGTGACCGCTGCCGTAATCGCTGCAAAGATCTCCTGCTCGTTCAGTTTGCGCACAGCGGTACGCTTGACCTGCTGCACAATAACCAGACGTTCCTCTCCTTGCTCTGATAAACAAGAAAACGCGGCGCCCCCGTTGTTATCCATGGCGCTATGGGCCTCTACCACAGTCAGCTCAATATCCTGGGGGTAATAGTTTTTACCACGGAAAATCATCACATCTTTAGCGCGCCCGGTTACGTAGAGTTCGTCCTGGTAGACAAACCCCAAATCGCCCGTTCGCAAATAGGGCCCGTCATTGTCATCAGCAATACGTGCCTGAAAAATCTCCTTGGTCAGCTCGTCCTTGCGCCAGTAGCCCTGCGCAACGCTTGCACCTTTCACCCAAATTTCGCCGGTATGACCGTCTTCACAACGTTGCTTTGTATCCGGGTCAACGATGGCCAGTGTATGGCCATGCCAGGTACCACCACACGACACCGCATAATAGGGTTGATTGTCTGTCTGAGTCGTTTCGGCTATATCAAGGTCGTAAAACGTAGCACGGCTTGCGGACTGCGTATTTAACAACGACGCTTTGCCCTGATGCATATCTTTACTATCAAGCGTAAGGACCGCTGGCGTAGTCAACAAACGCCCCCCGGTTGCAAACAAGGTGGTTTCAGCCATGCCATAGCAAGGTGCCGTAGCCTCACGACGAAAGCCGCAACGTTTGAACTTCTGGTAAAAGCGTTCAAGGGTACTGGCCCGAACCGGCTCGGCACCATTGAGTGCGCTTTGCCAATGCGATAAGTCTAAGTTTGCCAGCTCTTCTTCTTTGATTGTGTCTACACACAGGTCGTAGGCAAAATTGGGGGCACTGGAGGTAACGGCTTTGGTTTCACTCAACAGCTTCAGCCAGCGCAGTGGTTTTTGTAAAAACGATGTCGGGTTCATTAGCGCGGCTGGTGCACCTATGTATATCGGGTGCAAAATACCGAAGATCAGTCCCATATCATGAAAGTGTGGGAGCCAGCTCACAATGGGCGTCTGAGCACTGTGGCCGAAGGCTAGCTTCATCATTTCTTCGTTGTCCATGATGTTACCATGGCTGACCATTACCCCCTTGGGGCTCCCCGTCGAGCCAGAGGTATACTGCAAAAAAGCCAGGTCTTGTGGCGCAATCTGGATATCCTGCCAGGCCATGGGCTCGACCAGCTCAACCGCCTCACCATCGGTGGCAATGATAGACACATTGCTCAGACTTTCCTCGGCTTCAAATAGCGGCTGTGCAATTTCATAAATCTTGCTGCTGGTCAGTGCACCCGTTGCACCGGCGTCTTCAATAATGCTTCTCAGGCGGTCGGTATTTTGGTTCTTTTTTGGCGGGTATGCCGGTACGGCCACAATGCCAGCGTACAGACAGGCAAAAAACGCTTCTACAAACTCAAACCCTGAGTTGTACAAGAGCAAAGCTCTGTCACCTTTTTCAAAGTAAGTCAGCAAGCGTGCCGCGATCCGTCTGGAATTCAGGTCGAGCTCTGCGTAGCTCAGGGAAACTGCCGGTTGATTGTCTTCGAAGAAATACTGATATGCAATGTCATCGCCACGTGTCCGGGCCAATGTCACTAATGTAGCCACTAAGTCGTTATTCATGCCATACCCATACAAGGTTTATTGAGTAAGTTCCTTTGATCAGAACATCTGACTCAATGACCCTGAGCAGGCAATACAACGCCGTGCCGCTTTCGAGGCTGAGTACAGTTGTCCGATCCGTAAAATTGGAAAAAACCAATTAATTACATAAACACAATGACAAAGTATGACCTCTCTGATCACACCTAACCGCGAAAACGCAGCACAGGGTCATTGTGGTTTTAAAGGTTAACTAACCGCTTAAAACCGCAAGCTATGCTAATCAACTACACCTTTTCGCCTGAAAAACATAAGACTTTGATTATCCATGAAAACAATCTAACTCTATTGCATTCAATCAGGCTAAAATATTCTGATAGTGTTAATCTAGCGGGACGACAACTGAACTAAAAATACCATTCCCTAATGTTGTTTTTATCTTCTGCTAAGCCGTTTAAACAATTGGCTGTCAGGTTCCTGTTTGATGATTTACCTCTTGATGCTATCACAAAGCACTAAAAAATAAAGCAAAACCAACCACAAATTTAACATATGAGTAACGATAATATTACCCACGCGCTGAGTTTAGACAACCGTAGTGCCAGAACTCATAGGCGTTGAACAGCATAAAAATAGCGATAAGTAGCCGTTCAGAGCATACGCCAAATGCTAACTCAGCAATTGACTGGGGTAAATTACAGTGGCTTACGTACCGATTTAATTACCTAACTCTGGCTTGGTCACTTTAGCCTAACCAAGCTGTTAGTGACACAAGCTGCTATTTTTCATGAAGTTTAGTCGCTCATTTGAAAAACGCACAGATATCTTGGGCGCAGTGTATGACAATCGTTACATTCTAACTGAAAGTCGATAAAAGATGGCCGCAGCAAATTGCTGACTTTGTTGGTGCTGAATTTGCGCCGGATCAAATGATGACAGGTACAAATCACTATACTCATGGCAAACACTTATCAGGGAGAAGCATATGAAAGCTGCACTCGTCCATGCCTTTAAACAGCCGTTAGAGATCCAAACGGTTCCAAAACCAACGTTATCGCCCGGTTCGGTGCTGGTTGAAATTGCCGCATGTGGGGTATGTCACACCGATCTGCATGCCTGCCACGGGGACTGGCCAGTCAAACCTAAACTCCCTCTGATCCCAGGCCACGAAGGGGTTGGTACCGTAGTAGCAAAAGCAGACGATGTGACCCATCTTGATCTTGGAGACCGCGTGGGTGTGCCCTGGTTACATAGCGCCTGTGGTCACTGTGAGCATTGTCTTAAAGGAGACGAAAACCTCTGCCCGCAACAGCAAAACAGTGGTTACTCTGTGGATGGGGGTTATGCTCAATTTACCAAAGCTGATGCTAATTATGTTGTTAAAATCCCCGATAATGTGCCTTTTGTCGAAGCTGCTCCCCTGTTTTGTGCCGGTGTCACTACCTATAAAGCACTCAAAGTGTCTGGTGCAAAACCTGGCGACTGGGTGTCCATTGTTGGCGCTGGCGGCTTGGGCCACCTGGCCATTCAATACGCAAAAGCCATGGGCCTGAATGTGGTAGCGGTAGACAGCGGTGAGGAGAAGCTTTCATTGGCACACACATTAGGTGCAGACTTGATTATCGACTATACCAAAGAGGATCCCGCTGAAGCCATACAATCTCAGCTCGGTGGTGTTCAGGCTGTGGTCTGTACCGCTGTTTCTAAATCCGCCTTTACCTCGTCTTTTCACAGTGTTAAACGTGGCGGTGTCTGCGTGCTTGTTGGCCTGCCTCCAGAGGATATGCCAATTCCCATTTTTGATACTGTACTCAAAGGCGTCAGTGTTGTGGGTAGCATTGTGGGTACACGCCAGGATCTGAGCGAGTGTTTGCAATTTGCAGCAGAAGGAAAAGTTAAAGCCATTATTGAGACTCAACCGCTTGAAGCTATTAACGATGTATTTGATCAAATGCTAAATAGCGAAATCAATGGCCGAATAGTCCTGACGCTGGATAAATAGCCGCCAAATAAAAAAGGCGCAACTCAGGGCGTTGCGCCAAAACCTCATAGGAAAGAAGTGAGGAAGGGAATTAATCTACGGCGGTGATCACGGTATCAATCAGATGAACCACTCCGTTTGCAGTATAAATATCAACCTGGGTGATGTTGCTACCCTCGACCTGCAATCCAGAGGTAGGTAGACTTACTTGCCACCATTTTCCACCAACACCTTGTCCCATCGCATCGCCCGCATTTACGTCTTGAGCATACATATATAGAGGACGACCCAGATAAGCGGCTTGCATGCTGCCATCTAATCTTGCGATCAGCGACAAGCCCGGAATATTAGCTATCTGCGCTTGCGTTGCAATCACAGGTGGCCAGTTGGTAGCACATGCATCAACACACTGGCTATTTGCGAACGTCAGGTCGTCATCAAATACGTAAAGCGTCTTGCCAGCCATCGCTGCACCATTACCAGAGACCAGTCTTTGATTCGTCGCGTCATAGGCAACCATGTCGGTATCTGTGTTGGCGGTTGAGACAAAATCAACAACCTTGAGGTCCAGCATATTGGTGGCCAGCGTTTCTACCTGCTTACCATTGAGGCTGAAAGCCAAAGAAGAAGACGCTTCCAGTGTCAGCACATGCTGAGTCAACACCTGAGTAAGGCCAGCTGGGTTAGCCAGCAGCGCATTTAAATCGGCCGCGGGAATCTTCTGAAATGCGCGATTGGTTGGCGCAAAGACGGTAAATTGCTTGGTGGTATCCGACAGAGCGTCGACCAGATTGGCAGTCTGAAGTGCAGTCACCAGCGTCGACAAATCATCTGTCTCCATCGCTACATCGACAATGGTTTTGTCTGTCGCCATTTTATCCATTGGCGGCATGATCACCTTGTCGAGCACATGAATAACGCCATTGTCTGCTTTTACATTGGCAGTGCGGATCACCGCGTCGTTGATGAATAGCATGCTATCCACAATACTTAGCGCACTCTTATCGGTATTCGCCATCGCAACCATGTTGTCTGCAGAGGACGCAATACCAGCGGCAGTGTCTGACATTACACTCTGCCCTGCAACAACGTGATACAGAAGAATGTCTTTCAGTTTGTCGGTGTCAGCAGCCAATGCATCGAGTGTAGCCTGACCAAGGGCTGCAAACGCCGAGTCAGTGGGCGCGAAAACAGTGAATTTGGTAGTCGGGTCGCCAAGTGTTGCGTCCAGACCCGTTGCTGTCACCAGACTCAGTAACGTGTTGAATGAACCCGCGCCAGCTGCTACTTCAGGAATGAGGCCCAGTGACTCCGGCACACTGATATCGCCAACAACTACCGCATCTAATACGTGGATCACACCGTTTGAAGCTGGTATATCAGTTTGAGTCACTGTCACACCCGCAAACTTCAGCATGTCTGTGGCAGCATCAATTGCCACACTTTGTTGGTTTTGCTCCAGCGTCGTCGCATTTTTACCATTGAGCGACATGGCCGTTACAGAGTCGACTTTACCTGCCACAATATGCTGTTTGAGTATACTGCCCAACACTTCAGGGTTTGCCAGTAAGGTATTGATAGTTTTGGTACCCAGCGCCGCAAACGCAGCATCGGTTGGCGCGAAGACGGTCAGATCATCACTACCGGTTAAGG
This sequence comes from Pseudoalteromonas rubra, assembly GCF_005887115.1. GTDB lineage: Bacteria > Pseudomonadota > Gammaproteobacteria > Enterobacterales > Alteromonadaceae > Pseudoalteromonas > Pseudoalteromonas rubra_F. The sequence goes on from NZ_PNCJ01000005.1 coordinate 519,541, forward strand.
CACTGGTCAAACCGGCAGTCTCAACCGCCTTGAGGAGCGTTGTAAAATTACCAGCCTGAGTCGCTACCTGTGCAATGTTCGCTGTCGAGGTTGCATCACTGGGGGGCATTAGCACAGCATCGATAACATGGATCACGCCGTTATCTGTCATGATGTCTGTTTGTGTCACCGTCGCCGTGTTTATGAGCAGGTTGTCGCCAGACAGAGATAGAGCCAACTTTGCGCCGTTCACTGTTTCAGCAGTTTGCCCGGCCAAGGTAAGCGCCGTCTCGGCTTTCACTTCTGAAGCCAGGACATGGTATGTAAGAATCTTGCTCAGCGTGTCAGGGTCCGCCAGTAACTCATTTATAGCCGACTCACCCAATGCAGCGAAAGCAGCGTCAGTAGGGGCAAACACGGTAAATGTGTTTTCTGTATTATCCAGGGTGGCTGTCAGGCCTGCAGCATCAATTGCCGCCACCAGCGTGTTAAAACTGCCAGCTGCTTTGGCAGCATCATAAACCGATTTTTCTTCCGGTGATGATATCACGACTTCGTTATCATCATCGGAACAGGCCGCGAGCAAGGCCAGGGTACTGATCAACATTATTTTTATTAGTACTTTCACGATTTTCTCCATCAAGGTGGTCAACATTCGAGCAATACGCAACCTTGTGAAACAAAGATCAAGAAAATTTAAAAATCTTTAAACAAGCCAAAAACAAAAAGGGTTAAATCAATTGTATGGTCAGGTCTGTTTAGCGATTAACTAGTCCGACAACTTTTTTAAGAGTGGATGGAGCATGTAAGACGTGTGGATCATACCGGCACTGTAAACCACACAACCATGTTCTTAATAGCCCCAAATTACGCAATAACTGTGACCTTTAGCCATTTATTACTACGACTACCCCACTACACTGCACACGGTATGTTCTTGAACACCTTGCTTACTTCTCCAAAATTCGGAGTTAGGAAAGCGTTGTTCACGACGATAATACCCAAACAACTCATTGAGATAACTATTATAGATTTCAGTCATGGACTTACTGTACTGGTGTAAAGCAGTAGCTTCACCAGCAAATGCTGCAGATATGGCCTGCGACGCTTTTTCTGCCATATAGATTGCCGTTGTCATACCATGAGAAGACAAAGGATCAAAAGCCATGGCAGCATCACCTGCCAGCAACCAGTTCTTGCCACTCAAACGTCCCACAATATGACTACTTGCATTGATGGCCTTCACCGTAAAAGACTGTTCGGGCAATGCGTTGTAAAAGCATGGCGTGTTGGCTGCTATATCATACCAGTTGCAGCTATGTTTGAGCTGACTAAAGCCGGGCGTATGTTGATTACAGAAAATCGCCAGCATATTTTGCTCTGCATTCAGGCGCGATATCAGTGTCCAGCCATGCTCAAAGGCTTCAACTACCACAGATGGAAATAACCCCTGCGGATTGGAGGTGCTCGGTACGTTGGCAACAAACGCAGTCAGTTTGTCGAATGTGTGTCTTGGCAGGTTCAATACTCGGGGCAAGTATCCTTGCCGGCCACTGGCATCGACAATAAACCGACTCTCCAGACTATGTTCAGACCCATCCTGCGCCGATTTTACCCGACAGCGCCAGGCATCGTTGTGCTCAGAAACCTCGACGACTTTTCCGCCAAACAGGCATTGTTCAGGCAACTGTGTCTGAATTTGTGTCGTCAGCACCGATTTATCGACTTTCCAGCCATGATGGCGGTCACTCAGAGGCGCTTTACGCAGCACGGACTCTCCCCATGACGAACTCTGTCCCGAATGCATAACGTGCGGATCCTGCTGGAGTAATTCAAACAACCCCAGCCGGTGCATCATAGGTTCCACACTGGCAGGCAGACTTTCAGCCAGACGCATAACGGGTGTAGTCTGAGGGTCGACTATTACTACTTTCAGACCCTGCTTGAACAATTGCCAGGCAGTGACAGTGCCCGAAACCCCGCCACCGACAATAATGCAATCATACGGATTGCTCACACACATATTACTTCCTCATTGATGAGAAGCACCTGAGTGCTTCTCAACTCTACTGCTAGTCCTTGTCGGCTTCGCTGTATGCGACATACACCACGTTTGGTATACCAGAGGTTCCGGGATTATCCACCGGCCGGGCCATAACCATCGCCATATTTTTCCACTGGCTGACCATCTGGATCAATCCATTGGTATAACCACCTTCAGCATGGTAGCCCACAAACCCGAGGTCAGCAGTATGCAACCAATCAAGGCGTTGCGAAAACTGCTCCAGACGCAAGTGTTCAAAGGTCTCTTGAGACATGCCCTGTGCTACAGAGTGTTGCATACCGTTGATAATCGGCGCATCCACTGACTGACTGTCTTTAAACTTGTTATATCTGGCCAGTGGCAAGATATGAACAGGCAAATTAGCCGCCCACCACGAAGGAATTGGGAAGTCTTCTGGCGTATAGACTGCCTGACAACTCGCGGCATCCGATTGCCAGGGGATCCCCATCCATTTAGTCAGATCGCCTGGGGTGTTTTGCCACAGCCAGGCGGCTTGAGAGTTGGGAATGATTGACTCCGCCACATTCTCCACACTGATGATATGACCAAAATCCTGATACATATTGACAGAAGCCAGACCGGCCGGATCTTGTCTCAGTCTGAATTCTCTCAAACCCAACAGATTGATCTCAGGTGTCACGCCGCCCTGGTACTGGTTGTCACTGTAAATAAGATCATGACGCATAGGCCAGGTAAGCTCTACGCCAGGATGAAACCCTCCACCATACAAGGCGTCCAGTGCACCGCGAGCACACAGCAAAGCACTGTTTTCAGAGCACCGGAACACCTCACTGTAGAAGAGGCCAAGTTCATCTATGGTTGCTGCACTGGCTTTCTCAGCATCAGTCACACTGAAGTCACCATTAGCCCAGTTTTTCAGGTGCTGATACATAAACGGAGGAATTGCAAACCACTGTACCGGGCTGCCAGGGTAGTCAACCCCATCATTGGGATAAAATGGAATTTGCAATCGGGATGTTGCTGGCTCATTTGCAATATTAGTGGCGTCTTTACTCGGAATAATACGGCTGGTGCTAACCCACTCACTACTCGACTGGCCCGCATCTTCAATGTCAATATCCTGATCAAACAATGGGTTTCTGAACTGTTTGAAAATATTCTCTCTGAGTGTTTTTTCTGTCGCCGAACTATCCAGTAAGCGGCCAAAAGCCCCTTCACTGTTCAGTTCACGAATTTGTGTGTTCACTGCGTTGTCAGTAAAGTCCGCCTGATTAACCCATTGCATTCTGTATAATCGGTACAAAATAGGGAACACGTCGCTGAATTGCGTAGTTAACTGAGCCAATTCTTTTTCTTTCAGGGATGCCCCCGACACCATGTCATACATAGTCACCAGAGGTTCTATCTGAGGTGCATAATCCGGTGGCGTGGTCGCAACCCAGGCACTGTCCGATTCACTATCGATAGTAAAAGTATCGCCATTTTTTAGCTCTACTACGGCGGTAATCCGGCCATCACAGATATCGTCGAACCAGTTGGAGTTATCCGCAAAGTCCGTATTCAATGAAGACGGAGATAACGCCTGTGAAATACCATCACCTGCGTAAAACGTTAATACGCCCTCACGGTTACACTCTATGGTTCCCTGAAGCACGTTATGCCGTTGCGACATATTGAGCAAATCACTCAGGCGATTTTGTGGATCCGGCTCATTGGCGGGAAACTTGCCGCGCAGTGGCACTTGAGTTTCAGCTTCGCTCGACACACAACCCTGGCTGGCAATAACAAGCTGCCTGCGCAAGCCGTGCGTGATCACATTGGGGTTACGTCTTTTCGCAGTTTGCGCGGGGGCAAGACGATGTTTACTGACATTCTGACTCAGGTTACCAGTGCCTTCTGTCATTAAAGACAAATCAAGCGCGTTATTATAGTCGTACCAGAACGACTTTTTGTTCGCGACCTCAACATGCCAGGTTACCTTGTCTCCCGCTTCAAGCTTGAGCTTCTCGGTTGGGTTACCATTTTCATCACACTGATAAATATAAAAATTCTGAGCCTGCTTCTTAACCGCATGCAAGTAATGATTGTTCAGAACTTTGAGTACTGCTTGTCTGATAAGCGTAATAAACCCACCGGCATCGCTCACCGTGTCCAGTGCCAGGTCGTCTAGCGCACGAATAATTTGGGGCGCAGCTACAATATGGGACAAACTCAGTAAAGCGACAATCCTCGCTGTTTTTGCTGAATCCAGTATTGGTTTGCCACTGGTATTGAGGGACTGATAAATCTCTTCAAGTTCTTTTCTGACACCTTGTTCTAGCACATCGTCAACCAATGAAGACAACTCTTGTTCGGTGACCAGATACTGAACCTCAGTATCGTATAAATGTGCCCAGGGCACTTCGGGAGTCTGGATTGCCAAGGACTTTAACGCAGGTCCGTTACCAACGCGTGCGATCCCCAGAGGCGGATAAATTTTGTATTTGCTGTTTGACATGTTAGTTCCTTAGCCTTGTAAATCAATAAACCTAATCAGAGCGCTGTGTTAAGCGCGCTTTTGTGCTACTAACTCTATTTCAATAAGCGCTTTATTTTGTTGATGCTTTTGGGTCAATACGCCCAATGCCATAGAGCGCGCGGGGTAGCTGCCATGCTGAGGACCGAAATATTCCCGGTACACCTGATTGAATTGTTCAAAGTCGTCTTCGGTATGCAAAAAGCCGTTAACTTTGATAACGTCCTGAAAAGTGCATCCGGCGCCGGCTAAGGTGACAGCCAGTAACTCAAAAATTGTCTTGGTCTGGTCAACGATATTGTCTGACTGAATGTAACCATTTACCTCAGCATTCTGGCCAGACACAAAGACCAAATCGCCAACGACCCGACAGGGCGGATAAAGGGGAGCCTGAACCGCTTCAATGGACATAATTCCTCCTTAAGAAATTGCCGTACATATGCATGAATACCGACTGGCAACGCATTCAACTGCGAATAGGTCTCAGTCGTAAAAACTGAGCCAAAGTCTAGAGAGAAACTAAAATTATTCCATTACAAGCTGTTACACCTGAGAGTAACACTGGACCTGTTAACAGCAGTTACGAATTAAACGCCCTGGTATGGCAAGGAATAGCGTCTGATTATGAGAAAGGTCATATGAGCAAAAACAAAGCGCAATGACACTTCACTGCGCTTTAGCAAGGAGGATTACTTTAATTTTGCGGCAATACCGGCGACATGCTGACCCTGAAACTTAGCCAGTGCAAGCTCTTTGTCTGATGGCTGGCGGCTGCCATCTGCACCCGCGATACAGGCTGCACCGAGTGGCGAGCCGCCTCTGACTTCAGAAATATCTGTCAGCTCAGCTGCTGCATAGGGTAAACCCACCACCACCATACCGTGATGGAACAGGGTCGTATGAAAAGACTGGATGGTGGTTTCGTTACCGCCGCCCGTCCCGGTAGAGGTAAATACGCTGCCGACTTTGCCTATCAGTTTACCTGCCGCCCACAAGCCACCCGTTTGATCCAAGAAATTACGCATTTGTGATGCCATATTGCCAAAGCGTGTCGGCGTGCCAAAAATAATGGCATCATAGTTTTCAAGCTCCGCTGGCGCAGCAATCTCAGCGGCCTGTTCCAGCTTAATCCCCGCATTTTTAGCTACTTCTTCCGGCATTAACTCAGCAACGCGCTTAATTGTCACGTCTACGTCCTCAACTGAACCTGCACCTTCAGCAATAGCTTGTGCCATGGTTTCAATGTGGCCATAGCTTGAATAATATAAAACCAGTACTTTCGTCATTTTCGTTTCTCCGTGAGTTGCCGCAGCCTTGCCCGGCAACATGTGTTTTAACCAGCTAAACATGTGTGATCACTTCTTTCGTTAAGTATAGGCACTCGTGCCTGTTGACCATGGTCATGATTACATAGTTGATTAAGAACGTATTTACGTAAAAAATGATAGCTTCGTTCTACTTTAGAGAATGATGTAACCTACTGTAATCGCACAGCTACAGAGAAAGCGCTAAAGTTACCAAGTACACGTATGCAAACCACAAAAAGGAGTCGCATGATGGCATTTCCTACCGCTGTAAACAGTCAGATCACGGATTCAGTTTCTCAGGTCAATACCAAGGTGCTTGGTGATGCACCGGCAGTTGCCACGGGTAACTTTATGCTTGCAACAAGCCAGGCGCTGTCTAACGCAGCACATAATGCCAACGTGGCCCAGACATTTCCTATGACCCCTGTCGCCCAAGGCGTCTCAGCGCTGTACGGTATAGATACCGCCACCACAGGGGCTGCCACCAGGCGGATTTTCCGCTAACAGATTCCCTCACTCAGCCATCACGACCCTGACAAACAATGCGAAGAGTTTGATGGCTTTGTACCATTCAACCTGGAAAAATGACGGTTCACTCAGCTTATAGCTACATTAGTCTCTACTTAGGGTAAGATGCCATCAAGTTTGTTACTTAGATGATTGAGATGTCAGTAGTTTCTTTACAACGCAATGAACAGTTTACCGCACTAGCTATTATTGCCATGGTGAGTTTGTCGATTAGTTTTACCGACTGGGCGCAACGCGCGGCGCCGCTCTCACTACCTATTGTTTTTTCATCCATCTGCGCCATCATATTTATGTACTGGCTGCCCATGGTTTTAGGCTATGTGCTGATACAAAGGATAAAAATAGCGCACTGGATGTCGCAATTTGTCACCCTCTATCTGAGCATGGTCGCTGGAGGATGGATTTTTGGGGCACTCAGAGCACATTTGCTGGGCATACCTGCCTTTATGCTTAGCGATGCAATGATCATAGCCCTGCCCTGGAGCAGCGCAATATTATTGCTGGTCAAATTTTACCTCACCCGAAAGCGCCTGAAGGATGAGCAAATGCTGCGTCAGCAGGCTGAAATTAAAGTACTTCACAGTCAGCTCAACCCACACTTTTTATTTAACAGCCTGAATACTATCGCGGCCTTAGTACAGTCCAGCCCGGGTCAGGCAGAAACGCTTGTGCACAACCTGTCAGCGATACTGCGCTACTCGCTCAAACACGCGATTTCAGACCATCAGTCGTCTGGCGTCGTTGCCTTATCGGATGAATTGTTGATGCTCCATCAATGGTGTGAAATCGAGCAATGTCGGTTTGGCAATAATCTGCAGGTGGCATTTGACATTGATGAAGCGCTGCTAAGTGCGCCCCTACCCGCCATGGTGTTGCAGCCACTTATTGAAAACGCCATAAAGCATGGCAAACGACGGCCTCTGTGTGTGACCATTCATGCGTATACTGATGCTGGTCACCCCACTATCGCCGTGTCCGACAATGGCGTCGGTTTCCCGCCAGACATTTTACTTGGTGGTGCCAAACCTGGTCTTGGACTGGCAATCACTCGGTCGAGGCTAGAACTGGAAGCCAACACTAAGCTGACTCTTTCCAACCAACCAAATGGCGGCGCCAGGGCGCAGTTTGTGTTACGGGAGCTCCCATGCTGAAGATTGCAATCATCGAAGATGAACAGCCAGCCTTTGTTAAACTCAAAGCGCAGTTAACTCAGTTATGTGACTATCAGCTTGTTTATCACAGTGAGGATCCGGAAAGTTTTTTGAGCAGCTTCCGGCAACATCCTGTCGATCTGGTTTTTCTTGATATCAACCTGCCAGGGCTCAATGGCATACAACTCAGTCAGGAATTAAAAAATGCAGGCTTTAACGGTCAGATTATTTTCACCACGGCCTACAGCGAGTTTGCTGTAGATGCCTTTACACTGGGCGCAACTGATTATCTGCTCAAACCTTATACAAATGAACGGCTTGCTCTAGCGTTGTCGCGGGTTCAGGCGTTGCGTTCACCCAGTTTAGAGCCACTTATTCTTACCAGTAAAGTAGGCGATAAAGTAACACGCGTACAAGCAAATCTGGTAGAGGTCATTAAATTAGAGCACGGCCATGCCATTGCTTACACAGGCGCACAATCATACCCCATAGACTTAACGTTGGAAGAACTGATGGGCACCTTGCCCGATGAGTTTATTCGCATTCACCGCAATGCCATAGTCAACAAACTCAGTATTAGTGCCCTGGAGCGCTGGGTAACAGGAGGTTACTTGATCAAGTTAACTCACAGCGGACAACAGGTGATCAGCAGCCGCAGTGGCGCCAAACTCCTTCGTCAAAAATTACAGCTTTAAACTCGAGTGGGCCCTGTCCACTCCACCTCTTATCACACAACAATAAACACAGGAAAAATCAATGAAATTCGCAATGCCAATTTTAATGGTAGGGCTGCTTAGTGCCTGCACATCGTCCACCGACCCTGATGTAAAACATCACTTTATCGAAGATGGTCAACGTCATCCACTGGTCATTCTGCTTGGCGGCAGCGAGGGCGGCAACACACTGGCTCAGCCACATTTTAAACCACTCATGGATAGCTTTCATAAGCACGGTATGTCGGTTGCTTCTTTGGCTTATTATGGCACGCCAGGCACACCGCAGCGGCAGATCTCACTGTCACTGGATGACATCGCCAGCCGTATTAGCAAACTCGCAGAGCATCCGGGCATTAACAAACACTGTATTGCCGTGTATGGCTTTTCCAAAGGGGCTGAGTTGGCGCTGCTATTGGCCAGTCATTTTGAGCATATCAACCATGCGGTTGCCGTTATGCCAAGTCACGTTAGCTGGAACGCTGTAAAAACACTGTCTTCTGAGCCAGGGTGGCAGCTTAACGGATCGCCGCTCCCTTACGTGAATGCACCTTTACTTTCCTGGCATATGCAAAAAGGTGTGGTCACCGGAAATTACACACCCGCATTTTCTGCAGCACTGGACAGAGCAGACACCACGACCTTGAATGCTGCACGGATCCCGGTAGAAAAAACCAATGGCCCGGTACTGTTGGTCTCAGCCACACAAGATGAAGTCTGGCCGTCTCACTATATGGCACAAGAAATTATGGCCTCGCTGGAAAAAGCAGAATTTTCTTATCCATATCAACACCTTGAATTACCAGGTGGCCATTACAGTTTTAACCGCGATGTACAAAATCAGGTTAATCAGTTTTTAACCAAGACTCTGGTCAATGAGTGTCAATAACCGAGTTCTGAATTGACACCAGCCGGTAACTCATCTGATAAGTTTCCGGCTGTTTTCCTCACATTATAATGCTTGTTGGATTTTAGCCTTTTGCTTTTTCAGCCAGGCCAGTTGAGATGCATCATCTACAGACAATTTAATCGCCTTATTCACCGCTTCCATGGCCAACTGCGGCGACTTTTTAGCCATCAGCACCCGACTCAACATGCCATATGGCTCGGCAGTGTGTGGATAATAGTCGACCCATTTGTTCACAATGTACTCGGCCTCTTCCAAATACTCTTTTACAACCAGATAATTACTCAACCCCCACATTTCATTGAACTCTGGTACCACCTCATAGCCGAGACGGTCAGACAATCCCTGATAGTGCTTATCGAATTGTCTTACATCACTTTTGACCCGCTCCCCCGTGATCCACCAGTTGCGAAAAACGTAACGGACAGCATCATACAAGCCAATATGTGCTATCGTCATATGATCTTCTGCCTCATAGATATCGGCATGCCAGTTCAGCTTAGGTCCAGCATGTGCATCCAGATTCTTTCTCAGGCGAATAAAGTTCGGAATTTGTTGTTCGAACGGTGTATCCCCCTCCGTCGACATGATGAGCGTTTTATCCAGCTTGAGTTTTTGTGGATGCTGTTCAACAAAAGGCAGGAAATTACGACTCCCCCAGCCCAAAGCCGGTGATAGCGCAATGTAGACATCGAATAATTCTGGAGCCGACAACATACTGTACAAGGTAAATAAGCCACCCAGAGAGTGGCCGCTGAGTAAATCGAATGAGTTGGTTCGATAGCGCTGTTCGACAAGCGGCATAACCTCAGTGCGAATAAAGGTAAGCAGCTGATGTTGCTCAGGGTTAGTGATAACCTGCCCGTTATCCCCGTACGGACTCAAATCCCGACTTCGAGAACGCGTTTCAATCCCCACCACTATCATCTCAGAAATACCACCTTGCAGGTAATGGATCATACTGGCAGCATGCTCCAACTGTGCGCTGGCATCGGTCAGGTAAAGCACCGGATAGTGCCGCGCTTTGTTTTCCCTGTTAAAATAGCCTGTCGGCAAAGAGATATGCACCGTCCGTTGTTGTTCAAACACCTTTGAGTTGATCGGTATCTCTACTTCTCTGTCATTACCCCAGGATATACCAGACAATAGTAACAACACTAAGCAAACTTGCTTCATTTCCATTTACTCCATTGTATTTATTATTAAAAAGCGCTTAAATACCCATCTGTATGAGTACACAAACACGTGCAATGATGTGAATGCACGAAAACACCCATTTAAGGCAAACCCATTCACACTGACTGCACAGCGCAATAGAGCATGAAACAAAATGCTGAGGCGATGTAGTCGTCCTAATTTTTACCTTAGGAATTTCTTAGGCCAAATAAATCAACAAGTTAAGCATGGAAAAATTAACTAACGCTTTTGTAATTAACGACATAGTGATTGACCCTCAGCGAAATCAGGTGCAGCACTCAGACGGTATTAACACGCTGGAACCAAAAGCAATGGCCTTGCTATGTGTACTTGCGGCAAAACCCAACACTGTGATTACACAAGAAACCCTGTATGAAGCCATCTGGCCCGGTCGTGTTTTTTCGCCCAGTTCATTACAACGCCTGATCGCTCTGCTAAGAAAGGCACTCAGGGACAACAGCAAGTCATCCAAGATAATTTTTACTCATGCAAAACAAGGCTACAGTATTGAAGCCCGGATTTCACAGTACAAAACCACCCCTGAAATATCGCCTAGAACAGTCACCTATGCACTCGCAGCACTCTGTTTACTCATTGTTATTATTACTTATATTTTTTCCAGACCAGACCCGTTTATCTCTTCGACCCAGCCGTTTACGTTTACCTCAGAGGCTGAATTTAATGGCCAATTCTCATCTGATGGAGAAGCAATTGCGTTCTTGCGCAAGGGGGCTGATAAGCAAACTGAGCTTATAGTGCGACAACTAAAAAAGCCGACTCAGGATCTGTATGTGACTGATGCGCCGATCCGCGATTTTATTTGGCTGACTAACAAGCAACTCATGGTTGCGCTGACCGATTCTGATGGAGTAAAGCTGACAAGGTATACGCTAACACAATCTGGCGCTCAGCCTCGGCAGAGCCTGTCGGCAATAGAGCATCTGAGCGACCTCAGCCACCTGCATAAAGGGCCCGGCTCTGCTATCTACTTTGTTGCACATCAACTAGGCAGTACGTCACCTTCTGAGCAAGTCGCTCGTTTCAGTCGTGCTATTGTGCAGCTGGACCTGGTGAGCTTTGAGTTAACGACGCTGATGCCTCTGTCCGAAACACAACGTATCGTAGATCTGGCCGTTGCACCTGATGCGCTCTACGTGTCATTATTTGAACATAAAGCCATCAATACGCTGATAAAGATTGATCCTGAACGCCAGAGCATCACCACAATTAATTCCGAGGTAGATGGACTGTATAAACTAGTCTGGGCTGAGCGCTTACAAACGCTGGTGTTGCTGGACAGCTTAAAGCCTGAAATATTTACACTCTCAGCAGATAACCAGCTCGAACTTGTCGAGCATGACTTATCTACAGGTGTCGCCCATGCAGACATCTATCAGGACAAGCTCCTCAGCACTCAGGTGCGTCAGAATATCAAGGTGTTTAGCAGCCGTAACCCAGACACTGCGGTAATTGATAGTAAATATGAAGACTACCTTGCATCAGTGTCTCCAAACGGTAATAGTGTGGTATTTGTTTCGAATCGCGGCGGTTACCCTCAGCTTTATTTGACAGATCACCATACACACCCCAAAGTTATTTTTTCTAACCCTCGCAAAGAAGACTTTATTTCTCGCGCTATCTGGCATCCATCAAACAAGCGCCTGGCTTTTGCAGCTGATAACAAGGTCTATCAATATACCCTTGCGACCGGTCAGCTCAGCGAGTTACCTATTGGACGAAAAATCAGCAGAGTCGAGTACTGGCAAACCTCTCAGCAATCAGAGTCCGGGGTGCTTTACCTTGCTGAAGCCAGGCAAGCCAGGCAAGCCAGGCAAGCCAGTATAGTGGGCTATAAAATCAATTCCGGTGATGTGAATGTGTTGTCAGGTTCTGGACACCTTGTCTACGCAGACGCCAAGCTTCAAGTATATTGGCATCAAAATACACTCAGTACATCTGCCGGGCATAGCTGGCAACCCGATAGTGGTAAAATACGTCACGCCTTCTCCATCGGTGAACGTATCCTGGTCCAGATAGCTCAAGCAGATTCTCCTCACCTGCTTGAGCTTGACCAGCAACTTTCACCGCTTACTCAGCGCTCGCTTCCTGAATCAGCACAATTTGTTAGCAGTGCTTTTTACACTGAACAAAACGCCCTTATCTATTATTATTCACACTGGGAAAACACAGACAATGACCTGATGATCTCAAAGATCAACCCCTGAGTGGTGGTTTACATAGGTTTAAATTGACGCTAGCTTCGTACCTGATAAAGATAAAAACAAGGAAAATGTATTATGCGACGTCAGCTGCTTTTTATATGTGTAAGCCTCTGCCTGGTAGCCTGTGGAAGTAGTGGGGATAGTAATAATCAAGACACTTCCTCCGGTGTCAGTCCGTTAACCCCATCAGATAAGACGAATCTACCCAGTACACCTCAGCCACGCCCCTCAGTGACGTTCGATAAAGCCCTGATGGAAAATATTGAAGACTTTGTTACCCTGGCACATTCAGTTCAGTACTTTTATCCCTCCGAAGAGGTCAAAAATTCAGACTGGCCACTTTTTATTGCGGAGAGTATCGTCGAATTAAGCCAGACAAATGAAACTGAACGTGCAGATAAAGGGATTGAGTTACTGCGTCAAATTGCACCATACATTACAACCCGGCAAAATCAATTACCTGCACTTGCACAACAAACACGGGTTACATCCTGGAAGCAAAATGCCCCCTTTTCTCAGGTCACCTATGACAGGAGCCTGATGTCAGGGACCTATGACTCGTTAAGTAATCAGACGTATCTGCCAAGTCACCCATATACAACGCAAGCGTACGCGCAGCAAACCTTATATTTTCCTTTGTATCTTCCAGTGCAGACCCAGTTATCAGGTGATACATTCTCCAAATTAGGTCGTTGGCAACTGGAAACTTCGTTTGCACAACCGGAGATCTGCATGGCCACGGTTTCAGGCATGTGGGCGATGATCCAACATTTCTGGCCCTACTTTCAACAAGTGGAAGTCAACTGGTCGCAGAGTTTAAAACCTCTCCTTGCTGCCTGTACTGAACCCAGTCATACTCTGCGGGAGTCGATAATCTACACAGAATTCACTAAACTCAATGACAATCATCTCTCCATTGTATTACCGGATCCTGATCGTCAGCCTTATCGTTACTATATGCCCTTCCTGTTTGAACTTGTTGAAGGGAAAGCAGTTATCACCCGAACAGAAGAAAAAAATACGTCAAATATTGAGATAGGTGACGAGATCATCGCAATTGATGGAGAACCTGTTCAATCATATTTGCAAAGTCGCGTATCAACTACACTGAAAAATCAACTCCACCGGCTCAACCGAGTGGCACGAAATCACCTGTATCAAACATCAAACACGCCCGTTGCGTATCGACTTAAAAAATCTGATGGCAACGAGATTCAGCAAACAGTCATACCGTTACAACTCGAAGGTCGGTTCACTTTCAGCGGCATGCGATACGTACCAACCAGTGCAAACATACTCGAACACCTAGGCGACAATATTTATCGGGTCAATGTCTACAATGTCGAACAACACGAGCTTAGAGATCTGAAAGCCCAGCTAAGTGATGCCAAGGCAGTTGTACTCGATTTGCGGAAATATCCAACCAGCTGGAATGGGTGGCAAGGCGTGCTGAGTTGGTTTATACAGCATGATGCCCGCAACAACACGCTCGCCCACTTTTGGCAGGGTGCCCCAAATCAGAGCGATATTATCGTGCAAAAACTGTCGCAGACTATTCGTGTCGCGAGTAACCCCTTAAACATTCCTGCGATTGTACTGGCTTCACGAGAAAGCCAAAGTCAAAATGAACATGCTCTGATATTTGCGCGAAGCGGAGGCCTCAAAGTACTTGGTGAGCCAACCTCAGGTATAAATGGAGAGGTCTTTGAAGCTGACTTTTTTAACTTCTCACACGAACTGGCCCTGGAACATATTTTTGTATTCACCAATATGCTTGCTAACCGTCTCAATGGTGACCCACTTATAAACGCAGGCGTTGAAATAGATATGCTGGTCCCCAGAACCATCGAAAGTGTAAGAGCACAGCAAGATAACCAACTGGAAGCCGCAGTGACATATTTAAAAGCACAGTTGAACCCATAGTTTTGCGGGATTAGGCGACAATATCTTTATTTTTGCCTCTTTAACAGAGCTTGCGGGCAACAATGTAATGCTGTCGCACTAACATTAAACACCTTTTTTAGCGTGCTCAGAGGGTTGCTAATGTTTACATTCAAAACCGCTTGCAGTAGCAGCCTCTAAAGCACATTCAGTGGAGTCAAATCCAGCCCAGCGACTTGCCTATCAAGCGAATGCCCAGCATTGCAGTGAAAATCAGCACAGAAAATCCAAGCATATTTGACACTCGCGTATTTGAGTATTTACCTAACATCTTGGTATTATTCATAACATAGAGCAGGAAGCCTGCAATAATCGGCAACAATAACCCATTCGCGAACTGCGCCAGTAAAATGATCTCTATGGGTTTGATATTGGCCATGGAGAGCACTGCACCAATCACTATGATAGTGACACTGATCAGACGAAATACTTTACCATCCACTTCAGTGTTTTGCTGCAGCAGCTCGGACACGACGTAACTGGTTGCCAATGGTGCGGTTATCACACTGCTCAACCCTGCAGCAAACAGTCCAACGCCCAACAGATACTTAGATAAACTTCCAAACAAGGGTTCAAACACCTGGGCCATATCCACAGCGTTATTAACGCTCAATCCAAGCGTAAAAATGCTGGCAGCAGCCGTTGAAGTCACCAATATCGCAATCAGGCCACCCAGACCAATCGAAATAGCAGTATCTGCACGCGCCTGAGGAATATCGTTGGGATCCGACCAATGCGTTTTTGCCGCTGATGCATGTAAAAATAAATTGTAGGGCACCACGGTTGTTCCGATCAGTGCGATGACTGTTAGTAAAGACCCTTCAGGTAACTGAGGTGTCACCAGTCCTTTCAGTAACGCAGCCAGGTCAGGGCCTACCAAAAAGAAAGTGACCACAAATGCCAGCGCCATAATAGAAACCAGCGCGATAAGAATACGCTCAATTTGCTTGTAGGTTCCGAGCATTAAAATCACTGCACCAAGGGCAGTTAAAGCAATAATCGAACCTCGAAATACCCACTTACCTGGTGTAGTGATAGCCTCGATACCCAGTGCTGCCCCTACCAGGTTGCCCGCTTCATAAGCGGCATTACCGATACAGATAGCAACAATAATCAAGGCAAATAGCGGCCACTTCCAGACAGATTCCTGCAACGATTCATGGATCACCTCACCCAACCCTTTTTGCGTCACTATTCCAACCCGAGCCGACATTTCCTGCAAAATAATCGTTGCTATGGTTGCAAACACCAGTGCCCACAGCAACGCATATCCAAATTGTGCACCAGCCAGTGTACAGGCAGTGATCGTGCCTGGTCCGATAAAGGCTGCGGTCACAATGACACCTGGCCCCAGGTTTTGTATTTTCTTTAACATCACTTAGGCTTTCCTAACAGGTACTTTGGTATCCACTCAGCTAATCTCCCTTAAATCTTGAAACGATTGACTATGGCTGCCAGCTCTGCCGCTTTTTCGCTCAGATTAGTACTGATCTCCAAATTTTCGGTACCGATTGAAACAGACTCTTTACTGTGCTGAGAAATGGACTCTGTACGCTCCGAGATTTCTTTGTCCACGATGTTTTGCTCTTTCGTCGCATCGGCAATGTGTTCATTCACATTCATAATTTCATTGATAAACAGCACGATTTGCTTGAGCGACTCAGCGGCAGAAGCAGCCTTGTCGACGGTGATGGCACTGTAGCTTTTACTCGAATCCATCGCTCGTACTGCTTCTTTTGAGCCGTCTGTAAGCGTGTTAATCACGCTCAGAATTTGTGCTGCACTTTTTTGTGTCCGGGTGGCCAGTTCTCTCACCTCATCGGCAACCACGGCAAACCCTCTTCCCTGCTCTCCTGCTCGTGCTGCTTCAATGGCTGCATTCAGCGCCAACAGATTGGTCTGCTCAGCAATTTCCTGAATGATAGATAAAGATCCGGAGATCCCCTGAACATCCCCTTCCAGTTTTGAGATAACACCACTGGCTTCATCCAGCTTTTGCGCCAAAGTATTCACTGAGTTCATCGCCTCATCAACGGAGTGGCGAGTATCTTTGGCACTGCCGTCAGCATTTTTAGCAGAGTTTGCCGCCTCATTGGCATTACGCGAAATTTCTTCTGCCGATGCCGTTAATTGCGTCATTGCCGTGGCGATCAGCTCAGTTTCTGACTGCTGACGAAGCAAAATAGAATTGATATTTCCGGAAGCCGAAGAGATTTGCTGGGTTTCATCAACAACCTCATTGGTCAGTTTAGCGACCTTTTTAATTAATTCGTGAAGCTGTCCCAGGAAAATATTAAAATCCCGACTCAGACTGTCAAACTCGGGAACGGTAAACTCCGGGATCCGCACCGTTAAATCGGCATCTCTGGCGGCGTAAATATGGATGGTGTCTTCAAACTTTGACAAGGGCACTGTAATACTTTTACTGATGATCAGACCCAGGGCTGCTACGCCAACGGAAACCACCAGTGTGAACAACAGGATATTCGTGATACTTTCGTAAAGCTGGACTTCATTCTTGTCTCGCATGGACTTGACCAGTGCATCTACATCATCGGTATAAAAGCCCGTGCCCACGACCAGGTCCCATTTTGCAATATAAATACTGTAAGCCAGCTTGGGCAAAGGTTCTGTCTGACCCAGCTTGGGAAAATAATAAACCGAATAGCCGTCACCTGTTTTTGCAGAATTAATAATATCCCGCACCAGGTAGTTGCCTCTTTTATCCTGTAAATCAATAAAGTTCTTACCAATTCCCTGCTCACTGTCTCCCTGCATAACCCGCGTACCGTCGGGTTTAAAGCCAAACAAATAGCCTGTACCACTGAACTTAATGTTTTTAAGCAGTGCGATGGCATCTGATTGGGGATAGTCGCCTTGCATCAAAGGTGTTAATGCTGATTTGGCAATTTCCAGATACGCTTTGAGCTCAACGCGTTTCATCCGCATCATCTCTTTACGGCTCAGGTCAACCTGTACCTCATTGAGCTTTTTGGCCTCAAGATAAGTAATCAGGGTCACAACCGATGAGATGATGATCACAGGGATCAATGACAATAAGATCAGCCTGGATTTTATTTTGAGTTTCATGCTGTTCAGCCTCTTTATTGCGCTGCTCTAGGAGCGCTCTTCAACATCTTTGCCGGTCTGCGGCGACGTATCATATATGGACTCTTCCTTGTTATAGTGTTTAAGATACTCCTGCAGGATTTTATCGTACGTCCCGTCTTTTTTGATTTCCCGCAGCGTTTGCTCAACTTCCAGCCTGGTTTTATCCAGGGCTTTGGCCATAGAAAATGCGATAAAGCTCGGTATCTCGTAGCGATAGCTGGGGACCTCAGCAACTAGCTCTTCAATGCCAAGCTGCTTGATTATCTCAAGCGCTCCCAGTTTGTTGATGATCACCACCTCAACACGGCCGGCAAGCAGTAGCTCAAAGCTCCTGCGGCCGGTGTCTGTCGTCACCACACTCTCAAATACACCGGTGCCAATGGCCTTATCGATTTCAGATCCATAACTCACTTTGTGCATCACCCCTATCCGGTAAGGTGCCAGGGAGTTGAGCCGACCATCGAAATGAATATTGTTTTTCCTCAGGGTAAACAGCGCAATAGACTGCTCTATTAATACCTCATCCGCGTAATCTAAAAACTTGAGTCGTTGCGGGGTTTTATAAATAGTAAAAATACCATCGTAGCGGCCCGTTTCGACTTCTCTGATAGCCCTGCCCCAGGGTAAAATGTCAATGGTATAAGGCTGCTCCATACGTTTGAACACTTCACGTACCAGTTCAACGGCGATACCACTGGGGCCATTTTTCCCCTGAAACTCATAGGGCGGGTATTCGAGCGTCACTAATTTGATAACACGCTCCTCAGGTACGCTGGCCCCCAGTAAACACAGCAACGCAAAGAAGTGAAGTAACACTCGGCAGGTCATAATTGCACCGTCTCTCGTCGGGCTGTCAGCAATACCCTGCAAGCAACTGAGCATTCAGTCCAATACAGTGACTCACGCAAACACCCAGTCATGTTTCAGAAGCTCAGCTGAATTTTAATGTACGCCCGACGCCCTCGGGGGTCGCCGGTTCTGGGGTCATAGCTGCCCGCAATACTTACAAAGGGTGGATCTTCATCGGTTGCATTGACGATTCCTGCAATGAGCCGGGTTTCGGAGTCATCTTTGATAACCTCGCCAAGATTTACACTGTATTGCAAATCAAGGGTATTGAAGGAGCCAATAGACTCTCCGCTGACATCGTTTTCATAGCTGGCCACATGACGCAGGTATACATTGGCACTGTGCTCACCATCAGACCAGTTCAGGCCAATGCTCCCTCTTAAACGCGGAGCCGGATTGCCCACCGTATTGCGATTGAGCTTGCCCAGTCCGTCACTGGTATTCCCGGACGCATCCATTAAATCGTAGCTCAGCAAGTAGGTGGCCTTAAGTTGTGGTCTGAAATCCCCCATATCGGTGCGGTACATAGTGGTGGCACTGATGTCCAGCCCGGAGGTATCGATGGCTTCAGCATTTATGAATTTGGTATTAACGATGGAAATAGTACCGGCGGAAGTGCGGATCACCCGGCTTGGGTCATTTGGGTTGGCATTAACCACCGCCTGATGACTTTCTCGTGTTAACACATCCTCAAAAGAAAAGTCCCAGTAATCGACATCCACAGACAACTCATCAATGGAGAGTGACAAACCAAGATTTACCGCCTGCGAGGTTTCTGGCACTAAGTCAGGGTCCCCCACTGTCCTATTGCCGCCAAAGGTTGTGGACCCGTCTTCAGGGTCGGTGATGTTCGCAAAGTTTGTCTGTACACCCTGCAGTTGGTGCACAGAAGGCGCTCTGAATGAGGTACTATAGGTTCCCCTGAACGAAAACATATCATTGGCCAGCCACAAAAAGGACACCTTTGGATTAGTGGTGTCACCGCCAAACTCGCCATAATCCTCGTAGCGTACTGCCGCACCTATTTCTAAGTCGAGTGTCACTGGCACAAGGACTTCAGCAAACAGTGCTTTTACATCGCGTTCACCATAAAAGTTCTGGTTACCAATCAAAAAGGCAAAGCTATCTTGCTGAGTGAAGGAATCGTAGACATTGTTGATAGATTCATCACGATACTGCAAGCCAAGCGCGTACCCTACATCGCCTCCGCCCACCTCAAACAAAGACTCGCCGGTTATGACCAGTTCATAGACGCGCATTTCTGATTCCGCATCTCCGATATAGTCACCGATGATGAAGTCTCTCAGTCGTTCATTGTCCGGGTCGTTTGGATCAAAAGGATTGAAATAGAAACACTCCCCTTGCCTAGCCTGAGAGGCTCCGCTGCATTTTGTTCCCCCGAAACCATGTAAGGCAGCCTGGAAGTTATCTGTGATCACATCTCTGGGGTTCAGTATGGCGTCGTTTGCCGCGGCAACAAACGAAAACTGCCAATAAATGCCTTCGGTGATTTCACCATCTCCGCCTAGCGCAAAGCGCGATGTAGTATGGTCGTAGTAATTGATTTCAGTCGGTTTCCCCACACCATAAGGGCGACCTCTGAAGAAAATATCTTCGCCGTAGGTATTGTCGGGGTGACTGGCCAGCACGCTGGGCGCATTAAGCACAGGAAAACTGGGCGACACCTCCCGGGTTATTTTATTCCTGGCATAGCCAAACTCCGCCCATAAACGTGTTGTATCACTCCAGTCCCAGGATGCACGAGCGTAGGCTTGCAGCCTGTCTTCGTTCGGTACGGCGGTGATCTGTGGTCCAAAGTCGAACAAACAAAACGAATTACCATTCGACCCTGCAGAGAAAACCCCGCCATTTTGCACACAGTTTGGATCTGCAACCGTCAAGCCGTTAGGATTGTTCTCGTCCGCAAGAGAAGGAATAACAAAACTCCCCGGGTTGCCAAAACTACTGGTGGCGGGCTGCAACCAATCCACTTCGTCGAGTAATAAACTGGAGCGCTCAAGAAAACTGACGGCAAATAACATGTGACCCGTATCGCCAACATACCCACCATGCGCAAAGTCGATTTTGGTATCATCCTGGTCTCCATCGCTCCAGCGTGTCCGATACTCATACTGGATCTCTGTGCCTTCCATATCATCACGGGTGATAAAATTCACAACCCCCGCAACAGCATCTGAACCGTATATAGCAGATGCACCATCTTTGAGTATCTCGACTCGTTTAATCGCCAATGTTGGTACCAGTGAGGCAGTATCAACGAAGCTTGCCCCTTGATCGGTTACAACGGCAGACGTGACTTGTCTAATTCCGTTCAGCAGCACCAGCGTAGAAGATACACCCAGCCCCCGGAGGTTGACGTTCGAGGTGCCCGCGGTGAAGTTTTGCGACAAATTATCTGAGTTGTTTTGCGAGCCTGCATTAAACGGCAATACTTCGATGAGATCTCTGACATTATTGGCACCAATATCCGTCAGGTCACTCAGCTCAGTACTTGATATAGGAGATGCGCTCTCTGACTGGACAGAGCGTTTAATCCGCGAGCCCGTTACTGTGATAGTCTCGATGGCGCTTTGCTCATTGCTTTGGGCATTAGTTGGTGTTTCAGCCACGACCAGAGCCGGACAGAGTAGTATAGGCAGAGCCCGCAATAGCAGAGATTGGGCTCTGAGTGAGGAGTTGCACATGATTTCACCTTGTTCTTTCTGACGGTAAAGTTCTCAAGTGCTATATATCCCTGGAGTACGACAACGACCAATCGTTGACACGTCTTGCCAGTGTGAGGCTTTCGCTCTGCTGCTAGCTGCGATACAAGTGTGTTAGTTATACAAGTAAGACACTTACATCAGATAAGTAGCCAGAATTACTCACCTAAGGTGTGGCAAATCGTTAGACACGAAATGGTATCGCTCCTACAGCATTTTCATATTGCTGTGTTAAGCATAGCCTGAGATTTCAAAGTCATGGTAAAACTGTGCGGTTTTTTTACCCAATATGACCGACTACGGGCAAACGTGCCTGTACAACTTTCTCAGGCACGTCCAATTTCCTTTTTCGTCTATTTATTCACACGAAGTGTATAGCTGCCCGCGCCTGAGTAGGAATAGACCACAAAACGATAATAACCAGATGATGCATTGTAATTGATAGATTCCGTAGAACTAGGAGATTCGGAAATGGCAACCTGTTGCCAACGGCCATTGAGCCACTTCTCTATTTTTAAATCAAAATCGGCACTCGCCGGGCCACTTAGCGACAAACCTATGGTGCCACCCCCATACTGAAACCAGGTGCCATTCGGCTCAATCGCACTTTGCTTATCACTCAAGGTGCCTGTGTAAGTATCCGGTTCAGGTTGTGTGGTCGATTCGATAGTGAAAGAGATGGTTTGTGCCGGATCGGAAATGTCACGGATCCTAAGTCCGGAATCACTGCCATTCCACCACAGTGCATTGGTACCCCGAGATGTTTGTGCATTAGGTAAAGCCTGGGTAAATTCTCCCGCCACATCGAACAAGTCACTACTATCACCGCGGTTACGTTTGTATTCCGGGTCACGATTGCCGTCACCATGCTCCATCTGAATATACGGATACCATTCATTGGAGTTACTCCCTCGACTGTCTACGTGCCACACAGCCAGTCCCTGATCGAGTTGTTCAGAGTTTTGCCCTGACTTGTGTATGGCTTCGATGTAAAACGCTTCGTTACTGTTGGCCGGATTCGTCCATTTATAAGAAGTGCCGCTGTCTGAGGTATGACTTAACCGGCCCGAAGGCGCATTGGCATTAATCGCGGGATTTAATTCTGTTACTGTGTCCCAGCCAGCAATGGCTCTGAAGTGCGCCACTGGCGGCGTTGGTTTATAGCGATTGGTTGTGCCAATGGCGCCATATCCCATCACTCCAAAGCTGGCAACGGAGCCCTCCGAGCTGCCATCATAATCATACAAGTCTGGCCAGTTGGTAATTAAGTGACCCGATTCATGGACAAACGTGCCTATCGCGAGGCTGGCGCGCATATCAGTGATCTGGTAGCGATCGGTACAAACGCCATCGGCACAAAAACGCGGACTAAGTCTTGCCATATGAGGCCACAAGCCTTTGGACCAGGCACTGTCCGAGTTGCCTGCATAGAAGATATTCAGACCACGAATTTGATTACTGCTGTTGGTGGTCAGCTGAGAAAAGTCAAAACCCTGTTGATATTCGAGCCATTGTAATGCCTCATTGATCAGCTCCTGAGAGCGAACCGTCGAGCTCAGACTGGAATCGGCATAATATGCTTTGTTCTTTTTTGCGGTGTAATACTGAGTCACCGTGTTGGTGTAATCCAGCTTATCGCCTGATACGGATCGAAAATAGCCCCTCACCGACTGAGCATTACCAAACTCGTTGTAGTTTAAATCGTTTAAAAAACGTTCTACCTGCGCTTTGGAAATGGTGCCCCGTTCATCCGGAAAGTCGATGATAATCGTCAGACCCTTCACCTGGCCGCTGATCTCTTCAGCCCCCTGAGTATGAACCATCGCAGAATGAGATACTTTTTCGCTACCCAGCATTTGCGCACGTTTTGATTCAACCAGCGCAGCTTTTGCAGCGTCACTCAGACCTGCCTGTGGTTCACTGACAGTAAGGTGTTGGACAGAACGCAGACTCTCCACTAATTTGCCAGTTGAAATCAGCGAAGTGCCATCCGCACTGACCTTAGCATAAGCCATGCCTTTGAGTGATGCATCGTAAACAGCCAGGCGGCCATCCGCGGTCCGTTGCTCTGCGAAGTAATCATTGCCTTGCAGATACAGGGTCACAGTCTGACCATTTGGCTGAGTGAATTCGTAAGGTGTGTTGTTGTAGGGAATTGCGGCCTGAACCAATGTGGTCACAGTGACCGCACTGACTGCCAATAGAGTGTGTAGTGTTCGCATAATTAAGTTCCTTTACATGTGTATGGCCTCTCTCATATCAGGCGTGATATGAAATTGGGAACTTAATTATTAACCATATTTTTACAACTTATCAAATTTAAATTTTTATTACCAGAACGCCGTGATCTTATCTCCACCAGGCGTATTTGCAACCTGGCCACACCAACGTCGCAACGTGATCCGTGCAGTAACTGGCTTGTCAATTGGCTCAGGGCGCTGCTTTGCCTTTGCAGCAGACCAGGCATCAGAAATGGCTTTATGTGCCAGTAACTGAACATAAAGATCAATAGAAGGTGTTAATTCTGAATTAATGAGTGTCTCCATTGATGCAACCAGTTTGTCCAGTATGGCCGAAGTCAGTGCACGTGATTCAACCACAGTGTCGAAGACCGCCAACTGCCAAAGATAGAAGTCATTGAATACGGCCTGCCCACTGGCATTTATCTGAGTCGCGACAGATGCTTTAAAACGCATAAACCCACCCCAGTCACGTAAATGAATTTGTGTATTCAGCAAGTTTAGGCCCGTACCTGCGGCATGGCCAAACTGTTCCGTTTCTGAATGAAATAAAAATGCCCGGATGTACATCAGCTGCGCATTGCGATAACTACTGCTATCAAAATACAGGTTACCCAGGTTGTTCTTAATGTTTGCAATGATCTCTCTGTCTTCTGACAGCATCATGGCGTCTTTAAGTATCCCTGTCGCCTTTTTATGCTGACCAGTAAACCGATAAACCACCGCCAGATTGTTCGCAATCCTAGCGTACTGCTTATCATCTGTTACATAATTTAACGCACACTCGTTGAGCTGTTGAGCGTATTGATAGTCATGCATTCTCCTGTGGTATACGGCCAAAGAGCCAATGACATGGACGTGTTCCCCATGCAGATAACTCTGCCACTGTTCTTGACTTAGTTGATTGATAATGCCTGATACTGAGGCAGAATCATATGAGCGTACACTCGACTCCAGTCCGGCAAGATAAACTTGTAGTAACCCTTTACTGGGCTCCTCAGGCAGCTTGTCATATACCTCACGAAATAAGGTGACTGCCTGAGTTGGGTTTTTGTCATTCAGGTCTTTCAGTTGGTTCAATGTTTTGAACAATTCCGCAGGTGTTAAAGTGACGGCGGCAGAAAACAACAAGCTTGTGAGCATATATCAGAGACACCTAATTGCAATCTTGTTAAGCATGGTACAGATACAATTAATATACCAGAGAACATGCTGATCTGTGATTGACTACCATTAATGCAATTTGGTCAAAAAACGCCCCAAAATACACACAAAAAAAACACAATTGTTAATAACAAAGTCCATTTAGGTTTTACCTCAATCAGAGCCAAAAATAGAAAGCACATAATTTTATTGGTAAAAAATAGACAAAAAACCAAAATATAAAAATATTAATATGAAATTTCTCATTTATAAGTTTACATTTGAAAAACATTGCGATAGCATGAAGTCGTTCCTTAGGGCATGACTCATCAAATGAGTCATTCCAAATGAACTCCCGAGAAGTAGAGCTTACCAACAAGGATGTTGGTTTATTGGGTATTTCCTGGCACAGTTTTGTTGCTATTGGAGGTTGGGCAGGATGTTTCCTGCCTTTTTTTTTGCCTGTAACCTTGTACTTGCCAAACTGACTTACTTTTGGGTAAATTTAGTAAAAATAGTACAGCGGCCACTTATGACACTCAGACTACCTCACTCCGTACTTGTCGTAATCTACACAACTCATAACGAATTTTTACTGCTACAACGGGCGGATGACCCCAGCTTCTGGCAATCTGTGACTGGCGGCGTAGATCCCGGAGAGTTACCGATTGAGACGGCGTACAGAGAATTACTCGAAGAAACAGGCATCGATGCAAAGGCGCTTGGGGTGACTATTAAAGATCATCAAAAGTGCAATCAGTACACCATCAGAGAGCAATGGCGGCACCGGTATGTGGCGGGTGCGACTGTGAATACTGAGTATGTATTCAGCGTGTGTGTCCCGAGTGGTTGCGAAGTGCGGCTTGCGCCGGGAGAACACCTGGATTATCGATGGCTCACCCAGCAACAAGCCGCTGAGCAAGCCTGGTCAACCAGTAACAGTGAAGAAATTTTATCTATTGAACTGGTTTAAATAGCAGCGTCTGCCAGGTGACAGAGGCTCTGCCCTGCGCATCCTCTTCCGGTTCAGTCACCTCTACGCAGTGCAAATCTGCTTTTTCTGCAATATCAAGAATATACTCTACCGAGCAATTTTGCATTCCGCGCACTTTCAGTGCTTCCTCATCATCACAATGGCGCAGTTTAATGGCCAGCAAACCATGCTGGTTTAGCAAAGTGCGCAAGGTCAGCATTGCCTGCTGTCCAGAGCTGGCCTGCAAATAGTTAAACACCGAGCTGACTAAAATCACATCGAAGGCAGCATGGTTCTTACGTACTTTGTACAAACAGGGCAGCTCATCCTGATACCAGTTAACCGGCATATCGCGGGTATATGCTTGTCCCAGGCGGTTTAATGAACACACAGGCTCTACCGCAACCACCTCTGCATTTTCTGCCTGCTCAACAAAAAACCGGGCATCTCTGCCAGCGCCGGCACCGATATCCAGGAACTTCAGACCTGTTTCAGACATCAATGGCGTCACAAATTTTAGCCAAGAGGCATGTAGCAGCTCAAAGCGATATGATTGATACACTTTGGCGAGTTGTAATGCATTGTCTTCGTAATATTGCATAGGCATAGATGCTAGGCTCCAACCAATTTTAATTGTTCCTGATACAACGCCATCATAGACAATAATAAAGGCACAATTATGACAATTTGGTTAAATATGGCTTTGGTTCAGTCAAGATTAACGCTTTGATTTAGTGGCAGAAACGTATACATTGGTTGCCATATGAAGGGGTCAGTTCCGCGTATTCTTCGCGACTAATCGCATGTAACCAGTATGATTGAGAGCACGTCAGGTTTCTCCCCATTTTTGCAGCCTGTTACCTGCGTCAGGGATCCATTACACCAGGAGTTTTTATGTCACTAGATTCTTTACAGACCCCGTGTCTATTGCTGGATAAGCAAAAGCTACTGAACAATATCAATCGGCTAAATAACCAGCTGGCGCGCTTTAATGTGTCCTCGCGGCCACACCTCAAAACTCTGAAATCGGTAGATGCCGCTCGGTATATGCTGGGTGATCTGTCGGCGCCCTGCACGGTTTCGACGCTGCAAGAAGCTCGACAGTTTGCTCAAGCGGGTTGCAAGGATATCACTTATGCCGTAGGGATCAGTGAACACAAACTGCCTGAGATACTGGACCTGCAAAATCAGGGCGTCACCATGCATATTATTATGGACAGCTTTGAGCAGGCACAATTTGTCCATGCTTTTTGTCGGGAAAATGATTGCCAGTTAAGCAGCCTGATCGAGATTGACTGTGACGGCAAGCGGGCTGGCATAAAACCGGGTGATCCACAGCTCATCGCAATTGCTAAAATTTTGCAAAGCGCTGAACTATTTAGTGGCGTCCTTACTCATGCCGGCGGCGCATATGACAGCCACACTCTGGACGAAATCAGAGCTATGGCACAGCAAGAACAAGCAGCCGTACGCGATGCTGCCAGCAAACTGAATAAGCGCCAAATCAGCTGTGACGTTATTAGCGTAGGCTCCACGCCCACCGCACTGCTGGGTGAAGGGTTTGAACAAGTCACCGAAGTCCGAGCTGGCGTTTACGCTAGTATGGATCTCGTTATGGCTGACCTTGGCGTGTGCCAGCCAGAAGACATCGCCTTAAGCGTCCTGACCAGGGTGATTGGTCATAATAAGGAAAAGAACTGGCTGATCCTGGACGCGGGCTGGATGGCCTTATCACGCGACCTTGGCCTGGCGCCTCAGCGAAATGGTTACGGCCAGGTATGTGATGAAGCAGGACACACTTTACCCGGGTTGTATGTAAACAGTGCGAATCAGGAGCATGGCATTGTGGCCCTGCCCGAGGGCCTGGATCTCAGCCTTTTTAGCATTGGCACCTTACTGCGCATATTGCCAAATCACGCCTGTGCCACCGCCGCGCAACATGCGGGGTATCAGGTGATTTCGAATGATGAAATGGACTACTGGCCACGTTTTGGCGGCTGGTAATGGTCCACATTCAGCATTGTTGCTATAGTACAGACACGGAAATATAGAAGGAATAAACATGGACCCTATCACGCTCATTCTCGACTACCTCCTCACCGTCGAGGCCTTTTTACTGATTTTTATCATCTTTGTGCTCAAAGGCAGCATTAAATTTGTGCCGCAAAACCGCGCCTGGATCATAGAAAGGTTTGGTAAATACCAGTCAACTAAAGAAGCCGGTTTGAACTTTATTGTGCCTTTTATCGATCAGGTCTCTGCCGATCGCAGCCTTAAAGAGCAAGCCGTCGATGTGCCTTCACAGTCAGCCATCACCCGCGACAATATTTCTTTAATTGTCGACGGCGTTTTGTATTTTCGGGTACTGGACCCCTACAAAGCTACTTATGGCGTTGACGATTACATCTTTGCCGTCACTCAGCTGGCCCAGACAACGATGCGTAGTGAGCTGGGTAAAATGGAGCTGGATAAAACCTTTGAAGAGCGTGATATGCTCAACACCAATATTGTCTCTGCCATCAATGCCGCATCCGACCCCTGGGGCATTCAGGTGCTCAGATATGAGATCAAAGACATAGTGCCACCCAACTCAGTAATGGAAGCCATGGAAGCGCAAATGAAAGCAGAGCGGGTTAAACGAGCGCAGATCCTGGAATCGGAAGGCGACAGGCAAGCCGCCATCAACGTGGCCGAGGGTAAAAAGCAAGCCCAGGTACTGGCCGCAGAGGCAGAAAAAGCCGAGCAGATCCTTAAAGCAGAAGGTGAAGCAAAAGCCATTATCGCCGTTGCGGAGGCGCAAGCGGATGCACTGAGAAAAGTCGGTGAAGCCGCCAACACAGAAGAAGGCCAAAAAGCCATTCAGCTCGACCTGGCCAGTAAAGCCATTGTTGCCAAAGAGGCCATTGCTCGTGAATCTTCCGTGGTCTTGTTGCCTGAAAACGGCACCGATCCCAGCTCTTTGGTGGCACAGGGCATGTCGATCATCAACAGCCTGAATAAAAAGCAAAAGGAGCAGTCGTGACCCTGATTGTTGAACATCTGAGCCAGATCCTGATTGTACTCGGGCTGCTGGCTTTAATCATAGAAGTCGCCGTACTGGGCTTTGCCACCTTTGTACTGTTTTTCCTCGGTCTGTCTTTGGTCCTGAGTGGCTTAATGATGTCGGTGGGCTTACTGGACGCCACCCTGATGAATGCATTGTGGGTCAATGCGGTATTAACCGCAGCTCTGGCAGCTGTTCTTTGGCAACCGCTCAAGCGTATGCAGGCCAAGACAGAAAGCACAGAAGTAAACAGCGACTTTGCCGACATCACCTTAGTACTCAGCGATGACCTTAATGAGCAAAGCCAGCTCACCCATGCCTACTCAGGGATCACCTGGCAGCTAAAAAGCGAAACGCCTATTGCAAAAGGCACCACGGTCAAAGTGGTGAAAAAAAGCGTCGGGGTGCTGTGGGTGGAAGCGCTGGGAGAGGAGTGACAGAAAGATCTTTTCGCAGCGCAAGGCAGTGAGGTCAGGGAAGACCGGTAAACTTGCTACAGGGCAGTACTTCGCTCGGTGTTTATTTAGCTTAGTTCAAAGTCTGTTTTGTTGATTCTGTAACGAAACGGTAGATTTGCTCACTGGGATAGTCATTTTTAAATCGACCTCAGCATCACAACCATCGATATACTCCAACACTCAAAAACAAGGAATAACATGCACGTAAGACTCGCAGAACAAAAGGATTTAGATGTTCTCAGTCAGATTTGTATGGCGTCATTTGATGGTGCCCTGGCAAATACCTTACCAGCGGCTGGTCGGGATACTTTTAAAGCAATTGCCGCTCCTGCTGCGATTGCGGCGCGGCTGGCACAGGATAACCAAGTTTTGGTGGCTGAAATTGCCGGCCAGCCTGTTGGTATGCTTGAGCTAAAGGCGGGTCGTCATATTGCCATGTTGTTTGTTACTCCTGCTCAGCAACATAAAGGGGTTGGCAAAGCCCTGATTAATGCGGCATTTGAACTGGCCACGGAGCAGAGCGTTACGGTTTCGGCTTCGCTGCCATCGGTTGGGGCTTATCAAAAGTATGGCTTTGATCTGGCCGGAGAAGTTGCCAAGTCTGACGGCCTGGTTTATCAGCCCATGGAAGCCACACTGCCAAAGCATTCCTTTTATACCGTCTGATAAACACCCCAAGCCTTTCACCCAAGGTGCCTCAGCGGTGATAAATGCGCTAATCAGTGGTCGTTTTTATTGATCATTCACTACACTGTAAGTTCGGTACGTGAAGTGAGATGTAATATGTTTGACGATGACACGCTCCTGTTTGGCTCTGATGACGAACCTGAAGAGTTACCCAGCCTGCCCCCCTGGAAAATCTTGTTGGTTGATGATGAAGAAGACATCCACCAGATTTCACGGCTGGTGCTAGAGCAGATGGAGCTGGATGGCCGCGGCGTGACCTTTTTAAATGCCTACAGTGGCACTCAGGCACAGCAGGTATTGGCTGAACATGACGACATTGCACTGATTTTGCTTGATGTTGTGATGGAGACAGCCGAAGCCGGACTGGACTTTGCTAAATACGTGCGTGAGCAAGCGCAAAACCATAAGGTACGGATTATATTACGCACCGGCCAGCCTGGTATGGCGCCAGAATCTGACATTACCCGGGAATACGATGTTAACGATTACAAAACCAAAACGGAGCTGACCAGCAGTAAGCTAAAAGCGTCGGTGCTGGTTGCACTGCGCACTTATCAGCATCTGGATAAAACCCAGCAAGTCCAGTCCGGGCTGGACAAAATCATTACCTGTACCAATGCTCTTTTGAGCGATACTGAGCTGGTTGAGTTTGAACTTAGGGTGTTTCAGACCCTCACCGAAACTTTGCCACTCAGCCAGCAATTTGAACCTGCCCCAATGAGTGTATTTATTGTTGAGCTGGATCGCACCAGGGAAACCTTTGAGCAGCTGCTGCCTCAAGAAGACATTGCACTGGACATCCCAGAGCCAATCCGGCAGCAATTTATGGCGCAGTACTGTGCTCAAGAGAGTGCTCATTCAGAGCGTAGTGCCATTGTGGATAATTACGCCCTGCTATTTTTGGGTGACAAAGTCGATGGTACGCCCATCTTTGCAATTGCGTGTTACATCAACCCAATAGAAGAGCAAGAAGCACAACTGTTGCTGAATCTGGGTCATAATCTGGGCATAGCCTGGCGTAACACCCAGCTTCAGGAAAGGCTCAGCAACAATAATATTGAGCTTGAGGGGTTGGTCGAAGAGCGCACGGCTGAATTGCAATCGGCAAGAGAGCGCGCCGAACAAGCAAATCTGGCAAAAAGCATGTTTTTATCGAACATGAGCCACGAAATCCGCACCCCACTCAATGCAGTGCTGGGCTTTGCCCAGTTACTTGAGCGAGCTAATGATTTAAGCGCCAGCCACAAAGGCACCATGAACAAAATTATCAGAGCCGGCAATCACCTGCTGGATATCATTAATGACGTGCTGGATATTTCAAAAATTGAAGCGGGTTCAAGTAAGCTCAACCCCGTAGATTTTGAACTGAATACACTGCTTGAGGACCTGGGGAGTATGTTCAAACTCAAGTGCGAGCAAAAACAACTCACCTGGCAACTGAACAGTGCGCTTACAACTCCTACTGGGGTTCATGGCGATCAGGGTAAGCTGCGTCAGGTACTGATCAATTTGCTCGGAAATGCCGTTAAGTTTACAGACAAGGGAAGCATAAAACTGAGCTACACGCAGCCAGGGCCAGGACTACACCGCTTTGAAGTGCAAGACACCGGACCGGGTATCGTGCCAGAAGATCTGGAAAATCTCTTTACTAGCTTTACGCAAGGCAGCGCTGGGGTCGAAAAAGGCGGCACCGGATTGGGTCTGTGCATTTCATCCAAACAAGTTGACATGATGGGCGGCAAGCTGGATGTGCAATCAGAGCCAGGTAAAGGCAGTTGTTTTTCATTTACGCTGCCGCTGCAAGAGGCACACGTGGCCGCGAACAACGCCCAGAGAAAGAATTTGCAGCAATTAAGTGTTCGTGCCGATAAACAATTGAGCGCCTTATGTGTAGACGACGTTGCCTATAATCGTGAGATACTTGGCCAAACACTGGCTGCCTGTGGTATTGAGGTAGACTATGCTGAGGATGGCAAACAAGCCATCGAACTCATCAAGCAAAAAAGCTTTGATATTGTGTTTTTGGATCTGCTCATGCCCGTTATGCGCGGCGACGAAGCCGTGGTGATTATTCGAAAAGACCTTGGTTTATCTGAGCTAAAGTGCGTGGCTATTTCGGCATTCAGTTTACACCATGAGGTACAACATTACCTCAGTATTGGCTTTGACCAGTTTATTGGCAAACCCTACACAATTGAGCAAATCTTTGACTCCTTATTGTCGTTTTTCCCTGACCACTTTGAAAGTACTGAACTGGCGGAATCAGCCTGCTCAGACACTGAGCCATCTGACGAGATCCTGCCTGCCAACTTTTCGCTGCCTGCGGAACAACGCGCTCAATTAATCAGATATGCTCAGGTCAATAACAGCTCACGTATTAAGCAAACCCTGAAAGAAATTGAGTCTCAGCAGCCAAATAACAGGCAGCTTACCCAATACTTGGCTAAATTTATAAGTAGGTTTGACATGACAGGCTTTATTGCGGCGCTCGACGAGGTGCAAGATGGATGACGATCCGGTTTCACTGAACAATTGCAGAATTTTAATTGTTGATGACAAGGCTGAAAACCTTGAACTGCTGACCAACTTTTTAGAGCCAGAAGGCTACGAAGTGGCTTTTGCCACATCGGGCAAAGAGGCTATCAACATTGCCACCATTTTTCTCCCCCATCTGATCTTACTCGATGTGATGATGCCCGGCATAGATGGGTTTGAAACCTGTCGGCGGCTGAAGTCCCTCGGCAAGGTTAAAGAGGTTCCGGTTATTTTTGTCACTGGTAAAAGCGAATTAAGCGATATTGTAGAAGCCTTTAGCGTCGGTGCGGTTGATTATGTTACTAAGCCCATTCGGCAGGAAGAATTACTGGCCCGCGTATCTACTCACCTGCAATTACAAGCCCTGATCAATTTACGCGACGAGCTTATTTCCACGCTTAGAGACAAGACGTTGGAGCTGGAAAAGCTGTCAAAGCTCAAAGAGCAGCAACTGGAAACCTCTCAACACTTCAGCCATATTGGTGAACTGGTTGGAGAGCTCACCCATGAACTGGGTACCCCTTTAAGTGTGGTGCGCACTGCGGTGTCACATCTGAATGAAAAGCAGCAAGAGCTCGCTCAGCAGCTACAAAAGCAAACGCTGGCAAAGCATGACCTGCAAACCTTTATTGATAACACCGCCCAAAGCTGCGAGATAGTGCTATCCAGCATGGACAATGTGATGCACCTGATAGACAGTTTTAAGAACATAGTGGTCGGCGAGTTCAGTGGCACTATTTCACAGTGCAACTTGCATGACTACCTGCACAATATTCAGTATGTTCTGACACCCAAATTAAAACGTACCCCCCACACAGTTTCAATTAACTGTCCGCAAACACTGCACATAGTGTCGGATACCGGAGCCCTGTCTCAGGTGTTAATCAACCTAATCAATAACGCGCTGATCCACGCATTTGAAGAACAAACCGCTGGTACGATAGACATTCACGTTGAACATCAGGATGGCAATATTGCCCTGAACATAAAAGACAATGGCAAAGGCATTGAATGTGAAAAAGCCAGTAAGGTCTTTGATAAATACTACACAACCCGGGTGGGCACAGGTGGCAGTGGGCTGGGCTTGTATATCGTTAAAAAGCTGGTTGAAACTCGCTTGAACGGCAGTATTGCGCTATCCAGTGAGCCTGGAGAAGGGACTGTCTTTAATATTGTACTACCACAGGAGCTGAGAAATTAATTAGTACCAGGCGATTAATCACGTAATAAACCGCCAAACTTTTTTCTGCTGCTTAGCCATCGATAAGCCGATGTACTTATATGATCGGATAGTATTACACTGAGACAAAAAGTTTCACTATTATGTTACGCAGATAAAGCAATTCAACCTCTATCTAACATATTGAAATATATACTTTGTCATTCAGGTGTCGTTACGCTGACGTACACTATCGGCGAGGATATGCGTAAAACAAGTAACAGAGCAGCAAACAGGAAATAATAATGATCATCAGGAAACTCAGATTACAACGCGGTTGGTCGCAGGAGCAGCTGGCAACGCTTAGCGGATTGAGTATTAGAACTATTCAACGAATAGAGCGAGGTCAGAGTCCCAGTCTGGAGTCATTAAAATCGTTAGCTGCTGTTTTTGATACTAATATTGCAGATCTCAAAGAGGAGCCGAATGATATGAACAATGAAACCATATCCCAGCAGGAACAACGTGTCATAGAGCAGGTACGCGCAATTAAAGATTTTTACTCGCACTTAATCACCTATGTTTTAGTCAACGCCGTACTGTTTGGCATAAACATTTTCACCAGTCCAGAGTATATCTGGGCCTGGTGGCCAGCACTCGGCTGGGGAATAGGACTGCTCAGTCACTGGGCAAGCGCATTTGAGGTATTCAACTTGTTTGGCGCGCAATGGGAAAAGCGCCAGATAGAGAAACGCCTGGGGCGGAAGCTCTAAATAGAGACAAGCAGAGTTCTTTCGCCGCTGAGCACAAGACGGCTACTGCGTTTGGCCAGCGGCTTTGTCCACCAGCATTTTGAGCATCTCGGCTTGCAGGACATCGGCCTGAATAGGTTTACTGACATAACCACTCATGCCACAGGCCAGACACGTTTTGCGCTCCCCCTGCATGGCATTGGCAGTCAGCGCGATAATGGGCAGGTCACGACAGGCCTCGAGTTCAGGACTACTGCGGATATGCCGGGTTGCTTCATAGCCATCCATAACCGGCATCTGGCAGTCCATCAGGACCAAATCCGGCAAGGCATGCTCTGGCATGGCTTTGAGCATATCCACAGCTTGCTTTCCGGACTCCGCCAATTGTACTTCTACCTCCCAACTCGCCAGCATTTTACTGGCAACCACCTGATTGATTGGATTATCTTCGGCAAGCAACACACGTACGCCACGTAAGGGCGACTCCCCGTCAACCGGCTCTGGCAGCTTAGATCCAGAATTACCTGAAAACATCTGGACCAGATCTTTGGCGGTAACCGGTGGATATACCACCGTTATCTGGTGCTGAGCAAATGCCGGCTCGTGTTGTATCTCACATTGCATAGTGCAAATAGCGAGTATATTTCGATTCCCCGATAAGACTCTGAGCGCTTCCAGCTGTTTCTCCTGATACCTAGGTTCAGTCATATCCAAAATCAACACATCGTGGCTGATATCGCCTACGAGGGGTAACATTAACACCTGTGCCTGACAACCCAACATTTCAAACTGTCGGCACACAATTTGTGTCAACCCGGGCTGCTGTGACAACACCGCAACACGTGCCCCTTGCGGTGCAATATCCCTCCCCCACAACCCGCCCTTTTGCGCCTCAACCTGAAAATGAAAACGAAAATGAGCGCCGGGTTCGGTGCTTTCAACCAGCTCAATATCTCCGTTCATCAACTTGCAAAGCTGCTTAACAATAGCAAGCCCCAAACCGGTGCCGCCATACTTGCGGGTTGTCGACGCATCGCATTGACTGAAAGAGCTAAATAGCTTGTGTCTGGCCTCAGGTTTGATGCCAATGCCAGAATCAATAACATCACACTGCAATACGGTAGAGGCAGACACTGCCACTTCCTCACAGGCCAGTTTTAGCTGAAGCGTACCTGTGTCAGTAAATTTAACAGCATTACTTAGCAGGTTGGTCAGGATTTGCCGCGCCCTGACCGGATCCAGACGAACAAAGCGATGTTTCAGAGCGTGGCAATCCACCAGCAAAGTGAGTTGCTTTTGATCCAGCGTAATCGCAAACGACTTCACCACTGAATCAACCAACTCATAGAGATCAACAGACTCGACATTAATCTCCAGTTTGCCCGATTCAATTTTAGAAAAGTCCAGAATATCGTTGATCACGCCCAGTAACGAATGGGCGCTGGCGTCAGCCAGCTTGGCGTATTGTTTCTGCTGTGCATCCAGGTCGTGACTGAGCAATAAATTCAGACACCCAATCACACCATTGATGGGTGTGCGGATCTCATGACTCATATTGGCCAAAAATTCAGATTTCATTTTGGAGTGCTGCTCTGCACGTTGCTTTGCCTGCTGCAGTGCCTGATTCGACTCTATCAATTGATGCTGAATTTCACGGTTTTTGGCATTGCGATATTCCCCGGTCATAATCGCAAACGCAAAATTAAACACCAGCTGACTCATAAACAAGGAAATCACAAATAATTGCGCTTTCAATGTCTGATCTTGCTGAAGGCTACTGGTTGCGGGGTCTGACAAAACATCAAACGCTTTACCCAGGGCAAACAGCGTGACAAACCCCAGGCTCAGGCTGACCAGTACAAATGACACCGAATAACGAGGCCGACCGAAACGATACAGACAAGCCCAGATCCATCCTGATGTGATGGTGAGCGTGAGCATACCCAAGATCAGCCGTGACGCGTAATTTGAAACGACGTAAGTGAAAATACAGTGAATGAGCAAAAATGCCCCGTAATAGCAAGCAATCTTACGCAGCGGTACAACTTGCTCGCAGGCATGGTAACAGCCAATGAGCACCAAAATCAGGGCAACCTGGCCAAACATATTGGGTAGCAGATAACGGACACTCAGTGGCAGCTCATTTTGCACCCCGAACAGGATCATGCAAAGTGCCAGGCAGATTGGTGACAACGCCCAGTATAGCGTGGCTTTTACATCGCGGTTGGCCAGCCACAAAAACACTAAGGCCAGTGCGGAGGCAACCACCCCTGCACCTGCCATAAGCAATAAAGAAGGCGTAGATAATTGCACTGGCTGCTCGATAGGGAGCCAGTATAAATGTGCAGCTCCCCTAAAATTAACGGTTATTCAAAACTCTAGAAGACAGATGCAGGCTTGTAAAGTGAGTGAAAGTGCCCGACTGAAATACTGTCTGGCACTTTGATTTGAAACACTGATTTAAAACACAATGCACTGCGCCACCTTTCGGCGCACAGTCGACTTGAGGGGGTCAATCGCGGATGCCAATCGCGGATGCCAATCGCGGATGCCAATCATGGAAGGTTTAGCTACGGCTCACTTCAATCTGTTTGATGGCCAGGCCCTGTATCTCTGTCACCTTAAAGGTAAAGCCCTCAATTTCTATTATTTCGCCCTGATGCGGAAAATGTCGGCAGTGATGGATCAGATACCCCGCCAGCGTCTCTATTGCGTCCACGGGCATAAACTCATGCTCAACCACCGACAGCTGGAAATCTTTCATCGACATGTCACCTTGCACCAGCCAGCGCGACGCATCTTTTTGCCGAAACTGGGCTTCTATCGCCTCGCTGTCTTTCAATGCAATAAAGTTCAGTATGCTGGACAAAGTCACCATGCCGACCACAGTGGCAAATTCGTTGATCACCACAGCGGTATTACATGGATGAGCCTTGAGCGCATTGAGGGCGTCTGACAAGCTTAAGGTATCGAGCAAGATAACCGGCCGTAAGAACGCCTCCTGTTGCGCATCCAACAGAGGCCGTCCTGCTATCAGGTTGCCTAATAACTGCTTAGCCTCAACAGCGGCAATCACCTGATCTAAGCTGCCATCACACAATAAGTATTGCTGAAAGCTACGGTTTTGTACTTGCCTGGCCAACGCTTTTTCATCATCGTGAATATTGAGCCATTCGACGGCATCACGATTGATCATCGCCTGAGTAATACTGGTCTGGTCCAGGTCCAGCACATTGCCGATTATATTGTGTTCATGTGCCCCCAACTCTCCCTGCTCGGCACTTTGGTCAACCACTGCAAACAAGTCATCCCGGGTGATTAGGTCATCGCGCTGGTTGGGCAATTTAAATGCGCGAATAATCACATCCGCCATCAGATTAAATAGCCAAATCACAGGTTTGAACAGCCAAACGCTTGCCAGCATCAGGCTGATAAAACGCATTGCTATAGACTCTGGGATCACCATGGCAACCCGCTTAGGCAGCAGATCGGCAAACAACACAAACATGGCCGTGATCAACAAAAAAGACAACACGGTTGAAACCTGCAACAAAACCGTATGGTATTGCGCCACATCCGCAACAAGCAGACCCAAAATGACTTGCGATGCCTGATAGATGTAGGGCGTAAATACCGACTCGCCAATCATACCGGCAACAATGGCCAGGGCATTCAGCACCACCTGAACAGCCGCAAAAAACTGGTGTGCGTTGGCCTGTAAATACATCACTTTTTTGGCGCGGAGATCGCCCAGATCCAGTCGGCTTTGCAGCTTTACTTTACGCGCAGCAGCCAGAGATATTTCGCATAAAGCAAACACAGCGCTCATTACTATGAGCAAAAAAACCCATATTAGGTCCAATTACACACCTGACGGTTAAATAGAATTCGAGCGCGATATATACGCCCAATCGATGTTGCTGGCAATAAAAAAAATCGCTATTTACACAAATAATTGGCGGGCATATTTACCCGGGGTGATGCGCAGAATGTCCTTGAACTCCCGGGTAAGGTGTGCCTGATCAGAAAACCCGCAAGCCAATGCTAATTGTGCCAGATTTGTCATAGGGTTATCTCTGAGTTTTTGCTGCGCATTGCGGATCCGATAAATACGAGCAAGATATTTGGGAGTCAGCTCTGACTGTTCTTTTACCTGACGCTCAAGCTGGCGCATACAAAGGGGTACAGCACGATACGCGTCTTCAAGCGGATTTAATTGCATCAGCTGATTAATCAGCTGATAAGTGTATTGCAGGTCACAGCTCAAGTTCGGCGCTGAGGCAGCAAAAGTGTCCAGCCACTGCTGCAGAGTATGCAGTGCCGGCGCTTGTTTGAGCTGCTCAGCCAGCGCACATAATCCGGATGCCGATAACACTGGATGAAGCGCTTCCTGAAGTGCCTTGAATCTCGCTGGGAATAAGCGGATCCCAGCAAATTCGGCTCCGGCGCTGTAACTGAGTTCTGCAGATTGTTTTGAAGGGGCCTGAATATGAAAAGGCGCAGATATTTTATGCTCATCCAGCGTCAACTCACCTTTGAGCAAAAATAAAACGCCCTGAGCACCATCGCAGGGTAACCAGCGAGTACCCGCCTGCGTAGCACGTGCAAACCACACGGCCTGCACGTATCGCCCTGTTTCGCCATCCGGTTGATGGCGCTGTAAAATTAGCTCACTGTTCATCTGGGTCAGGTTTAAACATTTTGACAACTCGGTTCCAGGCATTAATAGCATTGATGGCAACCGTCAGAGTAACCAGGGCATCATCACTGAACACGTCTGACAATTGTGCATACAGAGTATCCTCAATGGGTTGGAGGTTTGTCAATTGCTCACATAAAGTGAGTGCCAGCCGCTCCTGCGTCGTAAAGCCCGACATATCTCGCCAGGCGTTTAGTGCGATGATCCGTTTGGCGCATTCTCCCTGCTCCATCGCCTGGCGGCTATGCATGGCAATACAGTAGCCGCACTGGTTTAGCTGAGACGCTCTGAGTTTAACCAGCTCCCAAAGTTTTGTATCCAAGTGACGCATTACTTCCTCATTCAGTAATTGTTCCTGAACAAACAGGTGTTGCATCAGTTTAGGGGCACATTGTAAATAGTTGGCTCTTTTCATGGTCTTTTCCTGTTGTGTCTTCCATGACAGTCAGATTACCCACCAGCATCACAACAGGATTGAAGAAAAACGACTTTATCGCCAGAGCATCTGGCAATCAGAGCAGGTCGTGTTGTTTGATAAACTCGACCAGTCCGGATGCGATATCTTTATGTTCCTGTGCCGTGGGGTGCCAGATACAGCCTTCCAGAGCAGAAACAAAGGTATTGGCATACACATGCTCAACCCCTTGGCTGGCCAACTGTTTCAATGCTGTGTCCGTCGCGGGGATGATAAAATCGTAGGGGTAAGCGGGTCGGGGCATAACCACTATGGCCACTTCCGGATAACGACTGCGCAAAGAGTGAACAAACTCGACCATGGCTTCTTCCCACGCAGCTTTTACCTCTTCGATGGTTTGCCATGGCTCATGGGGTTGAGGGTCGGTACTAAAATCATTGGTGCCAAACTCAAGCACAATTAACTCGGGGTACTTTTCCTGATAGGGCAATTCATCGCCAAACACCGCAGATATTTTGTCTACATAATCGACCAGTGTATGATGAGACTGGTTGCCATTCCAGTTACGGATTAAGCCTAAACCGGAATACGAAACCTGGGTAAAGGAGCTATTTAATTGCTGGGCAGCCAGATAAGGGAAAGCCAGCCGGGCGTTGCTGGTATCATTGATCTCCTGCCAGGTGCACTGCCTTTTGGTGGATTCGCTGCCAAAGCCGGCACTGATCGAATCACCTATAAAGAGAATATGCGGTTGTACCTCCCAGGTACCTTCGAGCCGGCCATCCACCTCAAAATTAAGGAGTTTACTGCGCGCCTCATAATGCTCCCAGCGCTTGACCACTTCAATGTGCACGCGCTTTGACTGTGACTGCTCAAACAACACAAAGCTTTGTGCCTCTCCCGTTTGCGCCGTAGCTATCTTTTTATGTAACTTGCCGTCAACCAGAATGTCGAACTGCTCGCCGTGACCCACTAAGTTGACTGCCAGGGATTTACCCACCAGCTGAGTATGAATGGCCGTGCCTGGCCAGTTAAATTCAACACTGCCGTCTTGATAGTTTTTATGAATGCGGCCTTCATAAACCAACGCATGATGGGTAGCGGGCAGAATATTGGCCAAACAACTCAGGCTAACACTCAGCCCCAGTAAAATGAATATTAAGCGAGACATAGCAAGTTCCTTTTTTGTTAAAAAAGTAAACCTAGTGTTTAACCCCTAACTCCACAAGCCGATTAAATTGAAATTTTCTAAACTCGTGAGGTTCTGGACTCAAAAAGAAAATACAGATTGCTACCACACTCAAAAACCAATACCAAATAATGATAAATTTAGTACACCCCCTCTTTTATTCCTATGCAAAAGGCAATATAGTTACCAGAAGGTAAATTTAAACGCAAAGTCAATTAAC
The DNA here is from genome assembly GCF_005887115.1 of Pseudoalteromonas rubra. Lineage (GTDB taxonomy): Bacteria > Pseudomonadota > Gammaproteobacteria > Enterobacterales > Alteromonadaceae > Pseudoalteromonas > Pseudoalteromonas rubra_F. Next base: position 560,223 of record NZ_PNCJ01000005.1, read on the forward strand.
ATGTTTTCAATTGCTCGGGCAACGATAGTATCAGTGCTGTTACTCGGTGGCTGTAGCCAGACTTATACACCGCAATCACACTCAACCAATGTGGTCCCCAGTTGCGAGATGCCACAACTTGAACATCCCGGTTTGCAATTACTTGCTGATCAGACTGTTCCGCCGGGCATCATTCTGGATAGCGGCCAGGGTGGGCTGTGTGATGCGCAAAACTATCAGGTTGTTCAGGATCTGGTTATTTGGCGTGTCTGGAACAGCACCTACGAAGGATCAAAACTGGGCAAATGGTGGTCACTGGAAAAGCCGACCGGGCCGATTTCTCTGTATCGCGCTGAATTCAATATTTGCCCCAAATACTCACCACTGGACATGCTGGTGCGTTGTACACTCAAAGCGGGTACTCAGGTGGTCATTGGGCCAGGTCAGAGCGCACAATGCAGCGAGTATTTTACCTATCCTCAGTCTGATACCAACCAGCTTTATCTTGCCAATGCTGAACAGGCGACGACGAACTGCACCACTTTCTCCGGGCAGTTCTCCTGGCATGAAGCAGACATGAAGGCACAATAGGTTTACTCTCTGCAGCACCTTTTTTGTTGCAGGGATCCACGATGAAGCGTTCAATGCGCTTCCTAACACGACAAAGGAAATGAAAATGAAACTCTCGTTAAACAAAAAAAAGATTAAGTCACTGTCTCAAAACAGCACTTTATCAGCACAGCAAACCCCCCAGGTCGGCGGCGCGGTTGCAACCGGATTTCCAAACTGCCCCAATACCAACTTTTGTAATTCAATCAATGCCTGCTGGACTTTCAAAGACAATCGTCCGGATTGTATTATCTGGGGCTAATTGATTGCACCAGTATAATTTATCTGACCGTCCTTTTAACTCCACATGCAACGCACAGTGAGCATAAAAAGGCCCGGGTAAAAAACTTTGCGGCGACGTTTTCTCGCCGCATCAAAATTAACTAATCCCCTGATATTTAAACTTATATATTCTATTCAACTTCTCATTGGCTAACTTTCAGAAATAAAATAGGACTCTCATCATGTTCACCCTTAGTGTCTGTGTAAACACTAAGAGGAGATCCTATGACTTTACCAATTCACGCGCTGTTACTGAGCACCGTTTCAGCCTCAACACAGGTTACACCGATTGAACCAGCCCTCGTCCCTGTTGTTGATAAAGACCAACAGATAAATCTGCAGATGGGCAAATATGAGGTCACGGTTGCGGAATTTTCCCGCTTTATTGAAGCAACAAATTATCAGGTGCCAAAAAAGTGTATGTTGTTTACTTCAACACGCTGGCCGGATCCTGACTCTCCGGGTAACTGGGATAACGCTGAATTGACTCACAACCCCTACCGCCCTGTTGTTTGTATAGGTATACCTGGTGCGATGGCCTATGCACACTGGTTGTCCGAGCAAACCGGCAAACCCTACCGGTTGCCCACTCTAAAGGAATGGCGACTGGCCGCCTCAGCACAGACTACAAGCCGCTCTCCATTTGGTGAGGACTGGCAGCAAACACAGATCTGCAAGTATGAAAATACCGAAGATCTTGCAAATCTGGCTGGCATGCAGATTGATCATCAACACCGCTACAGTACCAGCGCAAACTGTAACGATGGCGCGGTTTATCACACAGTTATAGGCATGTATCGGCCAAATCCACTGGGTCTGCACGATATGATGGGCAATGTGAAGGAGCTGCTGCAAAGTTGCCAGCGTTGGGATGACAAAAATCCAAAGCAATGCACACACTATGATGTTGCGGGTGAAGGCTGGCACTGGCAAACGCGTGGCGTCTTCAATGCAGACACCATTGCGGCTGATTTCTATGGCAGCATAGAGGGGTTTCGTTTAGTGCTTGAACAACCTGCTAAGGAAGGCGAGACGCCATACAATACTGTGTTTGCCAGGGAGCTTGCTAATGCACAGCGCCAGCAACGGCTTGTGCACCAACAGCTGGGGCAGCTTCCACCCGCTCCGGCTGGCGTACGTGCAGTTCGTAATCAAAACAACCAGGTAACTATTAGCTGGCAGGGACTTGCCAATCAATCTGCCCGCTACTCTGTGTACCGAAGTTACGTTGACCCGAACGGCCAGCTCAGCCGTAAACAGACACTGGTAGCCAAAGACCTGACTGCAGAGCAGTTTACGGATCAGCTGCCCGGAGCGGGGCAAGCTAGCTATACCGTTGCTGCAACCACAAGCCCAGGTCAGGGGCCCTTCAGCATATCGGTAGAAACCGGGCATCATGTCACATTTAAGCCAGGACAGCGCATTGAGGCTGAGCACTATGTGACTCAGGAACAAGTTTACCTGATTGACCATAAAGAAAAGAACCAGCAAAGCCTGGCATTCAATGACAACCCCTATCATTACCCAACCGGTGATAAACCTTTATTGCCGGCATGGAGCAGTTATCAGTTCAAAAGCCCAAAACAACAAGACGTCGAACTGCAAATGCGACTCAGAGCCGATGAGGGAACCCAAATCGAGATTTGGCAGGGGCATCACTTGGTCGCACGAATCACAGATATGATGCCCGACACACTGGATATAATCAAAGTACCAGCAAAACTGATAGCCTCCGATGCACCAATAGAAGTCAGAGCAGGCACGCAAACCTGGTTTATAGTTGACTGGTTGCAGTTCAACCCCTTAGCCAGCTTGGAGCAGTAATTCGAGCACGTAAGCAGACGTATTGAACAGTGCCACATTGGGGCGCTTATAAAGCCGCCAGCTCTCGTTCTGAGATTTGCTGGTGGCGCAGCCAGTCAGCCCCGGTATTCGCTTTCAGATACGCCAGATAATACAGTTTCTCTTCCTGAGTGCTTGAACTAGCCCGATAAAGCCTTAGCGCGGCTGTCTGTGCACTTTGGCCATCAAAACGCTGCTGAGCCAGTGTAAATGCACGTTTCAGCACCGTCATCATATGCGCCTCTTGCGCCTGTGCGGCATGAATCTGAGCCTTTAATAGCAATGCCCTGGGATTCTGTGACTCTGGCTGGATCAAAGCATGTGCTGCTTCGTAATCACCCCGCGCCAGTGCATACTCCACCAACAGTGCCATCGCCTCATCCTGAACCCAATAGTTTTTGCCCGTACGAGGTAGCGCTACAACCTGCTTCAGATAAGGCTCAGCATCGCTGTCGTTGCCACTAAATATGGCAAAATGGTAGAGCACGATTGCCTGATTGCTCTTGTCCAGTTCATGTGCTGTCAGAACGGACTGAGCCAGATTAAGATGATGGTACTGTTTTTCTACCTGTCCGGTTTTCTTAGCCAATATGGAATACAATATGTGCAGCTCAAATCGACGCAAGCCATCAGCACCATCTGTCATGATCTCTGCTAATGCCTGCTCCAACACCTGGTTCATCAATGACCAGTTACCCAGCTCATAGCTAAGCCAGGCCAGTGTCGTCACATAGAGATGTTTTAGCGGCTCAAGCTGAGTTTCATGCAGCACCTCTGACATATCCCGTAAACTTGCCGTAGCCAGCACGTGCTGGCTACGCATTTTGTAAACCTTACCCTTGTGCCAGTGAGCCAGTGCGACATAAGGCTTGTGTTGATGGCCATCAAACTGCTCAATCAGACGATCCAAATAAGTGATCGCCAAATCAAATTGGCCCTGATCAATATAATAACGGCCAGCAGTAAGGATAAGTTCAGGGTCATCCGGTGCCTGCCGGCTCATAGAAAGCACGACCAACTCTTGTGTCGTGGTGTGATTGTCCGCAAAGAGTCCCAGCGATTTCAGAGCAGTCAGACGTCGGGTCAGGCTGGTCGCTAACTCACTCTCATCCGACGCATAAACATAGCCTTCCCAGACTCTGCCTGGCCTGGCGATGCCATAATGAATAAAAACACCGCTTGACTCTGGATAAAGCTTGCCCCACATCTGCCAGTTTTTCTGGCCCTCTGACCATAACAACTCTGGTGTTTGAAATGCTTGCTCTATGCTTATTTCACTCGGTTCTTGCTGAACCGGCTTTAGTCCAGACATATCAATTGCCTGCTCAGCAATGTCAAAAAATGACAAAGTGCCAGCTTGTAAGTCACCCTTGTCCAAAATGGTGACTTGCGTTTCCACAGACGGCTTCTTGTAGTTATACTGACTCGTTGCGACATAAACAGACAAGCAAACAAGCAACCCTGCCATTACCCACAGGGGAAGCACTCTGCGCCCGGCAGCAAAGTCGGTTTTAATGGGTGTCCCAGTAACAGGCTTTTCTGAAACAGGACTCTCGGTCACAGGCCACTGCCATTGATACCCCAGGCGAGCGTAGGTGTGTATTGCATCGTCACCCAATATGCTTCTGAGCTGGCTAATGGTCTGGAAGATGACCTGTTCAGATACCACAGTCTCGCCCCAGACTTCATCCAGGATCTGCGCTTTACTCACTATCTCTTTATGATGGGTCAGTAGTAGGTGAAGTAATATGGCTTGTTTGGGCTTGAGCGGCACGCGATATTCTGCTTGATACAGTGCCATCCGGGTCAAATCAAATCGGTAGTCTGCAAAATAAATATCGGGCATAACCTTGTACAAAACAGTGAGTGAGATTAACCCAATATCTTGCAACATATTATCAGCGAATGCAGCCTCGCAATTGTAACAATAAATCTATGCGGGTTCAGGCCGGGCGAAAAATGCCCGGCCTGTATTTGTGGTTTTACTTCTGATTAAGGGCAGCGACGACCTGCATGATATCTTTGAGATCTATTTCTCCATCTTCATTCAGGTCAAATCTTTGTTCAAATTGCGTATCCCCCGAAGTGGCAGACCATCCGCTCACGATCGCTGATACATCATCAGCCGACAACTCACTGTCTCCACTAAAGTCATATGGGCTAACTTCTTTTAAAACAAAAACTTGTTGCTCACTAAGTATAGTTTTATCCTTGCTGAGCATCACCACCACAGTGACGGATGTATCACCCGGAGCAGAAACATCCCACAGATAACGGCCTTGTGAAAACTCTATGCCCGTCGCAATTTCGGTCGTCGTTCCTTCAACCTGATAGGCAATATCCACCGTGTCAGAATCTGCAATATGAAGACCCGACCAATTGATGCTGACCTGCTGCTCCGTACCTATGGCATTTTCAACATTGAGCAGTAAGACCGGCACTGCAACACCAAGCTGTTTTACTTCCTGACTCGCATCTGTCAGGTTCACCGCCTCGTCTGAGGTTTCGAACTGATAAGAGGCATGACTGTAACTTAATTTATATAAGCCTTTAGCCAAATTCGCAAAACTGAATACCCCTTTGTCATCTGTCAGCTGACGTGCAATTTCTATCTGGCTTAAACCAACCCCATTAGTAAGTACAACCTCAACACCAGCGATCCCCATGTCACTGCCATCATGTACCTGGCCATGCAAGGTCGCCTGGTGTGTGTCTACGTAGATGCTGTTTGGCTCAGAGGTAGAATCCTCCGCCACTGAGTACACATTGTAGTAATACTGAGTATTTGCCGATGCACTATCAACAAACTCAGACGCTAGCCCGGTAAAAATCGTACTACCATCTGTGATAGAGGTCGGCAGGCTGCCCACAGTTCTGGTGACAACGACTTCTTTGAGGTTACCCCCTTGCGGATTTTGCCAGCTCAGCGAGACGACAGCGCCATTTACAATCGCTTTAAGCGACGACACCTGTGCCACCACAAAGCTGCTCTCCTGAGCATAAGTTGGTGCCTGCGCAACACCATTGACACTGATATTTGCATCCGTATTTTGCTGGCCAACGGTCAGTACTACGGTTGCGCTATCCTCGCTGTTTTGCGCTACCACATCTTCATAATTCAGCACCAGAACTTTGCCATTGGTCTGAGGAATGGTCACATAGACTTCAACTTCGGGATATTGGGGGTACTTTTCAACTACAACGCTGTAAGTATCAGACAAAGGCAAAATAAATTCAGTCACCAGCTCTGAGTTTTTCAAATACGCCTGCGCGGTATCTGGCTCGTCAAGAATTGGCGATAGCAATACCGCACTTTGGTCGCTCTGGCGGTTTACCCCCATCAATTTGCCACCTGCAATTAGAACAGTGATGTGTTGTGGGTGCTCCAGTTCAACCACACTAGCAGGCGTATCTTCCTCTTCATTCAGAGTATCTTGCGACCGTTCACTGGCGCCGGGCTGGCCATAGATACGTAGCTGATCCGTGACATCCGTATAGGCACCAAATTGTGCATAACTCGATGCGTTGTAGTAGTTTGTTAACTTGAAGTCCCCATGTTGATCATAAGGTTCCGTCCCATCACCTGGCGCTCCAGAGAATATAAAGTGCTTCAGAGTCAAGGAATCCGTGAACTCCATCATGGTATATTCACCCGGGAAGTTATTATCATGCGTGATATACAAAGACACATCGTTATACTGGATCAACCCGGCTGCCAGAATAGAATGCCCGCCGCCCCTTTTTGGACGATTAATGGTAAAGCGCAAACTGGCGATTTTATTTTCCATAAAATGGGGCGAATAAAACGCATTCATTGCCGAGATGCCCGGGAATATGGTTCTCGGATGAGATCCTATCCATGCGTCACCTTTAAAGGCCGACTGTGATAAAAAGTAAAAACCTATTTTGGACAAACCATGAAATGCATCTGCGGCATCCGACTTAACGTCATAACTGCCAACGGCCTTCACATACGGCTTGGGTGATTCCGTGTTGCGGTTATCCCAATGGTTCTGGAAAGTAGAAATCAGCTGTGCCCGCGTTAGCGTGGCATCAATGTTCGCTCCCCAGGCGACGCTCTCACTGGCATTGTTATAATTAGCAATCGCCGACGCAGCCATACCATGGCATACGCCCAGAAAACGCCGATCTAGTCTGTCAAAGCCTTGTGTATAATCTTTGAGCCGATAATAACCAATGACATCATAGGCTTTGCGTTTATTCGCCGGTGCCAGAAAGCTTGAAAATGAACGGGCTACTTTACGCATAAAGCCCAGATAAGATAATTGATCCGGTGTGCAACGGTCGAACTTCCAGCATAAGAAAGAAGAAAGTGATACGTCCTTTACCTCAGTTAACATGAACTTATTCCAGTCCCCGTTTTGGAAGGAAAAGCCATCCGTTGAGACATTGAATGCGGTGGTATACACATTGAGGTTATTCACATCCTCTATGGTTTTACATTCCTCCGACTTGCATACCGACACCTGAGCATTGCTGAGATTGTAAGGTGCTTCAGCCAAAGAAAAGTCTATCCTGAAGGTCTTTTTATCAGTATTAACATTACAGTTCGCAGCCGTGACTTTTAAGTTACTGTCTTGCGCATGAAACTGATAATTACAGACATCGTCCAGTGTCGCGTCGTTGAGCGCTTCCAGATCTTTGAAATAAATAGAAAATTGATTCGCTGTTAAAGCGCCCGGAGAGAGGATCACTTTATCCAGATTAAATGTGTGATCAAATGCGGCTTCAATAAGGTTGAAGGCGACATTGTCGATGGCATATCCGGCATCTTCCTGAGCAATAATTTCAATCCGAAACGAGGCAATGTTTTCATCTCGAATTGCAAAGTGCTCAATACCAAATTGTGAGTCCAGGACTTCCCGGATCAATTGACCTTCGGGATTAAACCACTGTAACCGCGTTGAACTCAGGTTATCAAAATACCCCGCGTCCAGCGAAAAACTATTTACCGTCGTCGGCTCACCCGTCAGGGGATCCACAAAACGACCTTCAATGGCGCCGTTATACTGAGGTGTTCCCGATAATACAGGACTCGTTGGGTTCGCACTGTCAGTGGTAATAAACGGCGCGTCACCGCCAAATATGATCCCTCTGTCGGCATACTGATCCGTGATCGCGGTTCCTGTTGGGAATTCACTGAAAGTGATAGGCGTCATCCCCACAGCCGCAGCCTGTTCAGCAGCCTGGGGTCGAGACAATGACGTGTCATAATTCGCGCCGGCCGTGGAGCCTTCAGTTGCGGGAGTCGGCATACTCAGTAAACCAAGCAGCGCCGTAAAATATAAGTATTTCATCATTGCGCCCTCACTGTTCACTGACCGAAATGCTGCAACTCACTTGCTGCGCCAGTCGATTCATACAGAGTGTTTTGCTGCTGCTCACATCAAGCGCACCGGCATTCGTACTGACTTCAAATTTCAGGACCTCAGCAGAGCCATTAAAGCCGCTGCTATTCCCATAAGTGAGCGCCCCAAAATGCAGCGCCTTCCCTTGGTCGCTGGATACAGGCCCAAGTGCAACCAAAGTACCGTCCGATACAATAAAGCTGTTACTCATGGTCATCGACCCGTCATTTGGCGTAACACTAAAGTTCAGTTTCAGTTCGTAGGCAGATATCGGTTGTGTCGTGTTCAGTGTGACTTTGTATCCCTTGGTTGTCGGAGCATCAGATTGTGGCGGCTCAGATTGGGGCGGATCAGATTGAGTTGGAGGTGTGTTAGTTGTCGTTACACTGGGGGAATCCACCCCACATCCAGCCAGTGCAATCAACAGTGACGAGCAAAAAACCAGACCTAAGGTATTTCGCGGGGCACCAGACGCGATAGAGGTTTTCATTGTTGCAGCCTTGTTTACGTACGAAGACTGATATAGCCATTTACTTGCTATATCACCTTGTTCTTCGTGTACTGGGCGCACTTTCACTGCATACTGTACAACCTGTGAAGCGCAATAATCAAAGTGACTTTTCGTCAGCACATCGAAGTACACTCGCAAGTATAGTCGAACCATAGGATTGTAAAGTTCAGAACTAAAAAAGCCACAACCAGCGAAAATCCGGTTGTGGCTTTACTGTACTCAGATGAGTACAGGCTTGGGTGTAACTCGCTCTGTGTTCGTTGTTTTAGGTTAGGCTGCCTGCTCAGCCATGTCTGACTGGTGCCTTATGAGGTAGTCGAAAGCGCTCAGACTGGCTGTGGCACCGCCCCCCATGGCAATAATAATTTGCTTGTATGGCTCAGTTGTCACATCCCCCGCCGCAAACACACCGGCTACGCTGGTTGTACCTTTAGCATCAATGGCAATTTCGCCAAAGGGTGTCAACGCAATCCCGCTTCCCTCCAGCCATTCCGTATTCGGGATCAACCCAATTTGTACAAAAATACCGGCAAGCTCAAGTTGGTGACTTTGATTACTTAGCCTGTCCACATAGGTCAAGCCTGTTACCTTATTACCATCTCCCAACACTTCGGTTGTTTGGGCCTGAGTGATGATAGTGACGTTGTTTAAGCTGCGCGCCTTTTTGATCAGCACTTCATCTGCTTTTAGCGAATCGGCAAACTCCAGCACCGTGACGTGTTCAACCAGGTTAGCCAGATCAATGGCAGCCTCAATGCCGGAATTTCCGCCTCCTATTACGGCAACAGGTTTGCCTTTAAACAATGGGCCATCACAGTGCGGGCAATACGCTACGCCTCTGCCTTTATATTCTTGCTCTCCCGGCACATTCATGGTTCGCCACCTTGCACCTGTAGCAATAACGAGTGATTTTGCTTTCAAGGTCGCCCCGCTTTCCAAAGTCAGCTCAAGCTTATTACCTTGATTGAGTCCACTCGCTCGCTGGTGCTTAATGACATCTACCTGATACTCGTTGACGTGTTCTTCCAACTGAGCAACTAATTTAGGACCCTCCGTAGCCGGCACGGATATAAAGTTTTCAATGCTCAAAGTATCTGCAACCTGACCACCAAAGCGTTCGGCCACGATGCCAGTATTGAGACCTTTTCGAGCCGCGTAAATGGCAGCAGCTGCACCGGCAGGGCCGCCGCCGACAACCAAAACATCAAACTCAGATTTTCGCGCCAGCTCGGCAGCCTGTTGCTCGCTATGTGTACTGTCCAGTTTGGCCAGTATTTCAGGCAGGGTAATTGCGCCCTGGCTAAATAATTGGCCATTGAGATAAACGCTCGGTACAGCCAGAATGTTACGTTGTTCAACTTCTTCTGGAAACAATGCGCCGTCTATCATAGTCGCCTTGATTTTGGCATTGTGCGCCGCCATCAGGTTCAGGGCCTGTACAACCTGAGGACACGTTTGGCAGCTCAATGATATATAGATCTCAAAGTTGAGCTCATCTTCCAACGACTGGATCACCGTCAGCGCTTCTTCAGAGACTTTCGCCTGGTGTCCACCACTATGAAGCAACGCCAGTACTAAACTTGTAAATTCATGCCCCATGGGCACACCGGCAAACTCAACCCGGGTTTCACGTACAGGAGAATACACAGTCAAACTGGGAGTGCGCAGGCTATTTTCTGATTTGCCAATGGTGATTAACTCACTCAATGATGCGAGCTCTTGTGCCAGCGACGCCACCTCTGCTGATTTTGCACTATCATCCAGCCCCAGCAACAGTTCTATGGGGTCTACCAGTGCAGCAAAATGAGTTTGCAACTGACTTTTTATTTGTTCATCTAACATTCTGTACTTCCTCGATATTTCTGCAATTACACCCGTTGAGTTGACCCTTGACAGGGTAGGTTATGTTGAGATTTCTCGGGCTCAGATAGCCTGAACCCGTGCAATTTGCTTAACGCTATGGCCACTTGAAGGAAACAGCCTTGTCATCTGGCTATCAATAGCGCTGAACGCGACACACTTTTCCTTCTCATTGGCTTAACTGAGATTTACAGCTTACCAACCAGGTCTAAAGATGGTGCCAGTGTTTCTTCACCTGGTTGCCAAGACGCAGGACAGACTTCACCATCGTGAGACGCAATGTACTGTGCCGCCTGAACTTTACGTACCAGCTCTTTTGCGCTGCGACCAATGCCCAGGTCGTGGGTTTCAACAACTTTAATCTCACCTTCTGGGTTGATTACGAAAGTACCACGCAATGCCAGCCCCTCTTCTTCAATCATTACACCGAAATTGCGGGTAATTTTGCCCGTCGGATCGCCGATCATAGGAAATTGAATTTTCTTAATGGTTTCAGATGCATCATGCCAGGCTTTGTGAGTAAAGTGGGTGTCTGTTGAGACCGAATACACTTCAACGCCCATTTCTTGTAGTTGTGCATAATGGTCAGCAAGGTCGCCAAGCTCAGTAGGGCATACAAAGGTGAAATCTGCCGGATAGAAAAAGACAATAGACCATTTGCCAAGTAAGTCTTTTTCACTAACATCAACGAATTCACCGTGATGAAAAGCTGTTGCATTAAAAGGTTGAATTTGAGTGTTAATCAAAGAGGTAGTCATGTTGTTTCTCTCTTAGTTGTCAAGTTAATGGATAACAAGCGTGACGCTAATGCCGTCTTGTTGTCGTTGTGTGCTTACTAAGATAGAGGGGAATATTATTTTATTAAAATGGATTGTTTTGATTGCTTCAATCCAAAAAACTGATGAAACTTTGGCAAAGTTTATGCGTATATCAGATATACTTAAAACATTAGTCAGAACAAACTTTTAAGAGATCTGAATGCATCCATACTTTAACCATATTATGTTGGCCTACATTGGCTTTGTCCCTTTTTTACTCTGCGTCGCGTTAACACTGATGGTTGGCAGTTCACCGGCAGCCATTGACACCTTCAGCTATTATAGCTTGGGTGTATTGGCGTTTTTGTCTGGCAGTCTGTGGCGTCCGGGAGAGCAGTCACAGCAACAGGCGGTTATCGCAATTTTGGTTATTGTACCTTTCCCTTTGCTGGCCCTTGTTTCACAGGTGACTTTGTTAAGCTTCCTTGCAGTCTCTTATTGGATCATACTGCTATTTGAACGGATTGCTCCCAAGTGGCAGGAGACCCATCAGGATTATAAGAAAATGCGCTTTACACTCACTTCGGTCGTCTTTGTCAGCCATTTATTCATGATAGCTCAAGCTCTGGAGCTGAGCGCCTGAAGTATATCGCCCGCTAAAGCGAGTAAAACCTGCTATACATATAGGCAGACTGAGGATGGTTTATGCGACAAAAACTTTTACTCGCTTTGATCTGGCTCGTAACTGGCTTAGTGATTGTATTACTGTATAACAATCATCAGCCCTTTGGTGCCACGGTAGAGGAGCTCATTTGGTTTGCCATTGCGTTGACCGTATTGGTGCTTGGCCTGCCACATTTAAAGCACCAGCTGATATTATATGCTTGGGTGCTCTATTGTGGTGGCCTGTTGTTGGATCTGTTTGACGACCTGATGGGCGCAGAGCTGATGTTGGTCAACATCTTTGATACCTCACTCAAGCACTTAGGCTTTTTGCTAACCTGTTATGGCCTGCACACTATCATTCAGCAGAAAAAAGAGACTATCTCGGCATTGAATAAAGAAATAGCCCGTCGTCACGAGTTGGAGCAGCAACTCAAGTTTGACGCAACTCATGACGAGCTAACCGAGCTTGGCAATCGCCGTGCCTGCTTTGAACGATTCGAGTCTCTTTGTAAAAACAGTAGCTTCCTTTATTATTTTGATCTGGATAACTTTAAACTAGCCAACGACCACCATGGACATCACACCGGCGACGAGATACTCAAGAAAGTGGCGCAGGCCATGGCCAGGCAGTTTTCCGCCGACGCATGTTTTCGCATTGGTGGAGACGAATTTGTTGCCTTTACACAAGAGGCTAACCTGCAGGAAGATGAACTCAGAGCCATGCTACTTGAAGAGGTATTTGAATATGGCGTTGGCGTCAGTATCGGAAAAGCAGCCGCAGATCCCGCTCAGGATCCGGATGCACTACTTCATCAGGCTGATTTGAGCATGTACGAAAACAAAGCCGGTAAAAGCATTCGTACTAAGATCAGGAAGCCATAATCTCCTGATAACTTAACACTCATTTACCACGCTTAATTTGCCGGTAGAAAACCCCCACCTCTTTACTTCATCTTTATGTATATCATTGTTTATTTACATTAATCTAGCACTTTAGTGTCTCTGCTGCTATGCTGCTGACAGTTTTGATAGTCGAAGGAACCCCCAGTGTTAAAAAATCTTTTTGCCAATGCCAGCCACCAGTCGGAAATACAACAGTTAAAAGCTGAGCTGGCCGCTCAACGTCAGGCCTATGAGCAACTGGAGGCGGAAAAGCAAGCGATACAGAACGAGCTTGTTGAGGCACAACAACAGTTAAACGACAACACCGACAACCAGCTTTTGCAATGTGCACTTTCCGGGCTGGGACAGATCCATGAAGTACGGGATGCCGTTTTGCGTAGCCTGCACCAAATTGAAGAAGAAAGCAGCTCCATTTCTCAGGTAAGTGCCTCGTTCGAAACGTCAGAATCCTCTTTGGAGAAGATCCTGTCAGGCATGTCCAGCCTGTCAACTAACATGGCCAGCATGACAGACAATATTTCAGGTCTTTCCCATATGGCAGATAACATCAATACCTTTGTGACCACAATCTCAAAAATATCCGACCAAACCAACCTCCTGGCGCTTAATGCCGCGATTGAAGCCGCACGTGCAGGAGAAGCTGGCCGGGGCTTTAGCGTCGTTGCCGATGAAGTGCGTGCACTGGCAAACAATACAAACGAGTCAGCCAATGAGGTATCTGACTTAGTTAAAAAAATCATTGATACAACCCAGCTGACCGTAGACGGTGTGAATGTGATCCAAAGCTCAAATAACGACTTATCGTCAAGTATTGCGCATCTCAATGATGAATACGGTAATATCGTGAGTTGTTGTGGTTCGATGAAACAAACAATCGTTTCAGCGTCTTTGCAAACCTTTGTGCAGACAGCAAAACTGGACCACGTGGTCTGGAAAGGTGAAGTGTATGGCGTAATCGCCGGCAACAGTAACAAGCAAATCAGTGAATTTGCGGATCATACCAGCTGCCGCCTCGGTAAGTGGCTCAGTGGTGATGCAAATAAAGTGCTCAATAAATCCGGCATAATTAACCGCATTGATGGTCCACACAAAGAGGTCCACAGGGCCGGCGTCGAAGCCATGACCTTGTTTGTTGCAGGGGAAAAGCAAAAAGCCATCGCTGAGCTAAATCGTATGGAACAAGCCAGTCGCGATGTTCTAAGGCTATTAGATGAAGTAACTCACTAATATTAATTGCAGCAACCTTAGGGATATTTTCTTTGTTAATCACCCAAAGGTTGCTCAGGTTTCTCCTACGCCGCTCTTCTGCTATTATCGCGCTTTTGTGATTTTGACTTGGTAGTAATTATGTTGATAGATGCGAATTGGCGCGTTCTCACCGTCGGCGATGGCGATCTGAGCTTTTCCTTATCCCTTAGCAAACAGCTAAAACCCGGATATATTTGCGCCAGTATCTATGACGATGAAGCCACCCTGAGAGCAAAATACCACCACCATGCATTAGACGACCTTCGTCAGGACCGTGTACCAGTATTAACAGGATTCGATGTGACCAATCCAGACAGCTGGCTACGCCTGGATGGGGCCCTGTTCGATGCGGTGATCTTTCAATTTCCACTGATCCCAGCTTTTGCTAGTAAGCAGGCATTTGATGACCAGAAGTTGTCAACAAACACGCTCAACCGCCGTTTGTTGCGTCATTTCGTTGATTTTAGCCACCGTTATGCGCTGGACCCAGCGGGCCCAATGCTGGCTCTCATCACTTCAAAAGACGTGAAGCCTTATTGTGAGTGGAATCTGGAAGACTCTTTATGCGTCGGCACAGACTATCATTATCTTGGTCAATCTAACTTCAATATTCACGCTTTTCCAGGTTATCGCATACGTAATGTTGACAGAGACAAACATGTTAAAGAAACCAGCGGCATCACTTACTATTGGTCAGCAAAGCCTCACGTGGCCCTGAGCTCGTCGCTTTACCAACCAGCTTACCTCCACCAGGATCACTGTGGGATGTGTCGCGCCGGACCATTTCTCAGCGAGCACGACAAGCTTGCCCATTTAGGGTCGAAGAAACATGCCATGATGCTAAGGCATGAACAAGACTGGCTCACTTATCTTGACAAAGGCTAAGTACTCACTAGTTACAACAACTTAGCTGTCGGGTTGGCCTGTCTCCCATCTTCGCGAGCCGGTTCAGTTCCTGAGCGATACATTCTGGCTCGCCAAATATGGTGCTCTGCAGCACTTTTAACATCCAGTCAGGTAATGCCACATTCAGTGCATAGTATACCCACTGGCTCTGTTTGCGCACCGTCAATATACCCGCCTTTCTCAGCTGTGCAAGGTGTCTTGATACTTTTGGCTGGCTGGGTTCATCCAAAGCAACCATGAGCTCGCATACGCAAAGCTCTTGTTCCAATAATATCAACAACAGCGTTTTCAGTCGTAACTCATCACTCATTGCCTTGTAAAATGTCATGGATGTAACCGGGCTTACTTGCAGATTTTGGGTCAGTAAATCGCGTACTTTCTCATTGAGCTCATACAGGGCTTTGCGAAAAGGGTTATAGGGTTCTAACGACTCAGCTAATGTAACTTGCCAGTTCTGTACATATTCTCTCGGGCCATTTTCGTGTGTTGCTGCTACACCGTCAGAAATGTGAATAATTAATTCACAGTCTTCAGGGGTTACACCACCGTACACACAATCTGTGTTACTCAACAAACCAAAAGCGGTGAGTGCCGCCTTCGCCTCTGGATTTATGCCCTGCTCGGCCTGCAAAGCAGCAGAAACTTTGATGTCCTGCCTGTGATGGTTAAATAAAGATACAACCATGAACACCAAATCTGGGTTGGTACCTGACACAAAAATACTTTTCACTGCACTGCTCTCCTACATACGAATATGATTATATAACGAAAGTACAAGACAGTTAATATCAAGGCTGGAGAATACTGGGTTTCTTCAGGTTAAATTGAGCCATTCAATGAAATAAAAATACTAACACTTGATAATAGTAGTTAAACAAAAATGGAGGATTTCCCGATATTACCGGAATTTATGGAATAATGTATACAAAGCTATTGAGCAGCACTATTTTGATAAGTAGACTAGCGACCTTCATTTTTTGCGAGACTTCTCGATGCATGTTTTAAACAAGAGCTTTCTATATGCCATCGCGTGCTTGTTGCTAGCTATGGTCACCATTCAGTCAGGTGCTTCAATTGCAAAACAGCTGTTTCCCCATGTTGGGCCTGAGGGCACAACGGCTTACAGACTGGGCTTTTCGGCGCTCATTTTATGTCTGGTTTTTCGCCCCTGGCGACATTTACCTAAAAATTGGCGGCCGGTGATCTTGTATGGCCTGAGCCTGGGCATTATGAATCTGACATTTTATTATGCGATAGAACGCATTCCGCTGGGTATTGGCGTTGCATTGGAATTTACCGGGCCGCTGGCCGTTGCACTATTTTCCTCACGACGTAAAAGGGATTATCTCTGGGTCGCGCTCGCTCTTGCAGGTATTTTACTGTTGCTGCCTAATATGGGAGAAGTGGATGGACTGGATCCCATCGGGGTCTTACTGGCCCTCACAGCTGGCGCCTGTTGGGCTGGGTATATCCTGTTTGGTAAAAAAAGTGGCGGTCACGGCTCAGGAGGCGCAACGGTCGCAATTGGTATGGGTGTCGCCGCTTTTGCCGTTGTTCCGGTTGGTGTGATATCACAAGGCAGCGCACTGCTTGACTGGTCATTGATCCCGCTGGGTATCGCCATAGGCTTGCTGTCCAGCGCACTGCCCTATAGCCTCGAAATGGTGGCGTTGAAGAAAATGCCGGCACAAGGCTTTAGTATCATGATGAGCATGGAACCCGCTATTGCTGCACTGGCTGGCTTAGTGATCTTAGGCGAGTTGCTCAGCGGCTGGCAGTGGCTTGCAATCTTTATGGTGATTGCCGCGTCACTAGGCAGCTCCCTTTCCTCTAAAGAATGATCACACTCAACATTACATCGGCCAGGGCGTTTGAGGCTCTGGCTCAAGCTCGAACCTCAATCCTTCCGGGACCTGATTGATTTCTTCAACCACAGGAAGAGGATCAAAATGATGTTGTAACCAGCTCTGCTGCTCCCAGAGTAAATGCAATACATCCTGACGATTCGCGTAATCGTGGTCACTCTGAGGCAACAACACCAGGCGTGCCCGCTTGCCAAGATCATTCAGTGCACTGAACATGCGCTCACTTTGAACAGCAAAATGGCCTGGCATACGGTCCTGATAGCCATGTATCAACAACACGGACGCTGATATTTTATCAGCAGATGCCAATGGAGAACTCAAAAGGTAAGCCTGAGGGTCTTGCCACAAAGTGCCTGTTTGCTTCTCAAAAGTGAATGGTGCAAGTGTATAGTTATAAGTACCGCTACGTGCGATACCCGTAACAAATAACGGAGTATTAGCCAACAGATCCAGTACCACGGTAGCAGCAACACCATGGCCACCAATGGCCACTTTGCTCACATCTGCGATACCTTGCTGTGCTAGCACTGCGACAGCAGCCTGAGCTGTTGCCTGCCACTGTGCTCGCAATTTTGCCACACTCCCCTGCTCACCAGGCAAGCTAAACGCCGCAATTTCAAATACCGCATAACCCTGGGCTAAATGAGGTAAAGCACCAAGGTGATCGACAGACACAAAATAGTGTGGTGAGTTAAACGCGTGCTTTACCTTATCAGGAGCTTTAACCCACATTAATACAGGTACCCGCCCAAGACTGGGGTCGTAATTTGCAGGCAAATAAAGCGTTCCGGATATTTGCGTCCCATCACCGCGGTCAAAACTCAGGACCTCCTGAGACAAACCACGCAATGCAGGATAGGGGTGTCTAAAATGGGTGATCTGCTCCAGCGAATTGAATGTCCGATCATGAACAAAGTAGTTAGGTTGCTCCTGCTTCGATTGTCGACGCGTGATAAAGCGCATCCCTTCGTCATCCAATAGTGCGACAAATTCTTCAAAATACGGTGCCTCAGATTGCCATATTCGGGTGCGCGTATTGGTTCTGGCATCGAACCTGTCCAGAAACGGTAAATCCTGACCTTGCGCCGTTTCCACACCACGAACAAACAGGTATCGACCACCGACCACTTTAATCACCTCTACGCCCAGATCATTACGCGTAGTCAGCCACTGCTCCGAGGTTGCTTCCGTCACACGGTATCTGGCTACTTCCAAAGGATTGCGCTGCGGTGCAAGCGGGTTAATTACAGACGTTCTTAAAAACCGTTCATTTTCAGCCTGAGTCAACAAAGCAATATTTGAGTCACCCCAGTCCATACGCACAAAGGGCTCTTGCAACGCCATAAACAAACGCGGCGCTCGTTTAAAGGGCGAAGAAATATGGTACAGACCATACTCGCTCTGCGCATCCCCTTCTTGTGCCCAAACCACGGTGGCGCCTTTATCTGCACGCCACTGAAAATGACTGCGCAAAGGTGGTGAAGGTGGCGTGGAGATTGCTGTCAGAATATGTTGTTCACCACTATGCTCCATGCTTGGTTCGGCCGGGAACACCGGCCGGTACAGCTCATACAATGCAAACCCTGTCATTCCCCACACTTGCCAGACACTGGGATGATTGGCAAGCGAAACTTGGTTGGTTTGTTGCTGTTGTGGTACTTCCAGCATCGCCATAGCGACGATTAAATTGGTGGCGTCGGGTGACGGCACAAAATGATGAAAATAGGCGGGTCCGCCAATGGCTGTAGGGCGGCCCTGCAAAGGGACTTTGATTAACTGACCCTGTGCATAATGTGCAAAGCCTTCTGTAGAGAGCGTTTTACTGGTTTGCTTAAGCGGACTCAGTGCCCCATGCGATTGCGCTACCACGGGTCCTACCAGTGGCGATTGTTGCACTGGTTGCTGCTGCTCACCGGTGTGATTGATGGCACTATTAATAACCAGCGCGGAACTGTCTGGTAGCCAGTGGTATGGTATCTCACTGGTGATTCCGTTAAGCGGATAGCGCGATATAGCACTCAGCTTACGTTGTTCAATATCATAAACCCAGAGGCGGCCGTCCTGCTTAGATAGCAAGATAAAAGCCAGGTAGCGACCATCAGCACTCCAACGCGGCGCATATATTTCACCCGCAGGCAGATTGTCGACTTGCACCTCAGCGCCTGTTGCAACATGCTTGAAGCTAAGCTCAGAGTAGGTTGCGATGCCCAGACGCATAAATGTGGTCGGGTTGAAATGCAAATCACCATAACGCACACCTGTTTCGGTGTTTTGCTCTGACGCGGGTGACTTGGTCAGTAACGCCATCCAGACATGTTGCTCATTAAGCAATACCTCAGGCATTGGCGGCACATCTACGAGTTGGGCGATCTCTTCTTTGGGTACCTGATACCCTTCAGACACCGCCAACGCAGTATGTACCCACACACAACAAGCTAAAAAAAACAGCACAGCCGGGCTCTTTTTCACCACTTCTCTACCCTTGAATTTGTATCTTAACCTCTCATGATATAACGAAATTCCTTAAATGTGCACTAGTTTAATACCAAGCGGCTTAATAAAGCAGCGAATCATGAGACGAATGAATTTCGGCGACAATAAAGCAGAAAGTTTGATATTTGGTTGTTCTAAATGAGAATTTTTTGACACGGTTAGCGGCAAATTGAATCCCACAGGTTGGTTACGTATTACTGCTCACTGGTATAATGTGTATCCAGACGCGAAGTTACGGTAAACTAGTCGTTCGTCAACCGTTTGAACAGTTATTCAGGCCATTATGAACAACAATAAAAAGCCAGACAAAGTGACCATTTTCGATGTCGCCAGAGAAGCGCAGGTGTCTAAGTCCACCGTGTCACTTGTCCTTACACATTCAGACAAAGTCAGTGATAAAAGTCGGGAAAAGGTGCTCGGTGCAATCGCCAAGCTGGGTTACGTATACAACCGCGATGCAGCAGCTCTACGCAGCAAGAGATCCAATCTGGTCGCTTTGGTTATCAACGATCTGACTAACCCCTATTCCGCGCAGCTGGCAGTAGGTCTTGAAAAGCACATTTATGCACTGGGGATGGTACCAATGCTGGTTAATACCAGTGAAGACCTGACACGCCAACAGCAAGTCGTTAATACGCTTAAAGAGTACAATGTGAGCGCATTTGTGATGGTACCCGCGCCCGGCACCACGATGGAATGGGTTAATCAACTCGTCGAGTCTGGCTTTCCGGTGATCAATATCATGCGAGAAATTCCCTATAGCAATGCCCCCTGTATTCTGCCCGATAACCAAAAAGGCACCCACCTGGCAACACTGCATTTACTCGACCAGGGATTAGAACGACTGGCATTTTTGGGGGGAACACCTGATATCTCGGATTACCACGAGCGTCTGGCAGGTTTTCGCAGTGCACTGACTCAGCGCCAGGTGACTCAACCTATGCCCGAAATTGCTGCGCAAACTAATCGCCAGGGTGGCCGCGAGGCATTTAGTGCCCTATACGTCCAGGCACCGGATACTCAAGCCGTGGTGTGCTTTAGTGACGTCATCGCCTATGGTGTCATGGAAGCAATGCGTGAACATAATCTGGTGCCTGGCAAAGATATCAAAGTCGTCGGCTTCGATGACCTGGCCGACTCCAGATTAATGAAACCTGCCCTGTCATCCGTGCGGATTGATGCAGATGACATAGGCAAACGGACCTGCCAGGCACTGGCAGAGATCATGAATAAATCACAACCCGCGGTACGTACCTTAGTCGATGTATCGCTGCAACTCAGAGAATCCTCAGTTTAAATGACACAAGTTTTAGTAATTGGTTATGTCTGGCCGGAGCCGAACTCCTCGGCCGCCGGCACTCATATGATGTCCTTGCTTCGCTTTTTCCGCGCTCAGAACTGGCAAGTTGAATTTGCCAGCCCGGCTCAACAAACCGAGCATATGGCCGATTTAAGCCAGGAGCAGATCACCTGCACGCCCATTACGCTCAATTGCAGTAGTTTCGACGAATATATTGCCCGGCTCAAGCCCGATATTGTGATGTTTGACCGTTTTATGATGGAAGAGCAGTTTGGCTGGCGAGTCGATAAGTTCGCCCCCGATGCGCTCAAGATCCTCGATACAGAAGACTTACAGTGCCTGCGCAATGCGCGCCATGCTGCACATAAAGCGCAGCAAGCGTTTACACTGGACACCTTACTGGATAGTGAATTAGCCAAGCGTGAAATCGCAGCGATTCTGCGCTGTGATCTGTCGCTGATTATTTCCGACTATGAGCTCGAATTACTCACGACACAGTTTGGTGTATCTCCTGAGTTATTACACCACCTTCCTTTTATGGTCGATTTGAATACACTCAATATCGATGTACCCGGCTACCATGAGCGTAATCACTTTATGACCATAGGCAATTTTCGTCATGCTCCTAACTGGGATGCGGTACTCTATTTGCAGCAGATCTGGCCTATGATCCGCAAGCAGCTGCCGGATGCGGAGCTACATATATACGGATCTTATCCCCCACCCAAAGCGACTGCTCTGCATAACCCTAAAACAGGCTTTTTAATCAAAGGCTGGGCAAAAGATGCACTGAGTGTGATGGCGCAAAGTAAAGTCTGTCTTGCACCACTGCGCTTTGGTGCCGGCATCAAAGGCAAACTGCTCGAGGCCATGATCACGCAAACCCCGTGTGTGACCACACAAATAGGTGCCGAAGGCATGCATGGCGATTTGCCCTGGCATGGTGCGATAAGCGACTGTCCTGAAACCTTTGCTGCTGAAGCCATTGACTTATATCAGGATCAAGCGCGCTATCAGCAGGCCCAGCAAAACGGGCAGGCGTTGCTCCGGGCTCGTTATGACAAGTGCGCCCTGGAGGTTCAACTAAAACAAAAGGTTAGCGATACACTGAATAATTTAACTGCGCACAGGCGCGCCAATTTCACCGGCAGCATGCTGCGTCACCATACACTTCGCAGTACCCAATATATGTCCCAGTGGATTGAAGCAAAAAATGCAAATAAAATGCGTTGAATTTGCGTGAGAACCCGTTAGAATTCGCGGCAATTTAGGTTATTGCCTAAACTCAGTGTGGAGGTCCAATAAGCAACTGGCCTCCATACTCGCTATGTCGCTGTCGATTTTTACTTATTATTAGGTTACACGCCGTTGAATTCAGCCACCTTTACACAAAAACGCAAGTTTATTGTTAAATTAGGAAAAATGCTTCATCAATACGGAACCCCGGCTTATCGTCTGGAAGCCCACCTGATGGAGGTTGCCACCCACCTGGGCCTTAAGTCGTCTTTTGTTATGTCTCCGACGTCGGTTACTTTTGTGATCTGGACTGAAGGACATGAAGACGAGTACACCCACGTTGCTCGCGTTGAACCAGGTGATCATAACCTGGGGTCACTTGCCGATACTGATGATGTAGTTAATCGAATGCTGGCGGGTGAACTGAGTATAGAGCAGGCAGATCAGAACCTGGACGAGATAACCAAAGCTAAGGACCCTTATGGACGCTTGCTGACGGGTTTTGCATTTGCCGTATCCGGTGGTGCGTTTGCCATGTTGATGGGGACCAGCTGGAATGATGTGCTGTGGTCTGCGGTACTGTCAATTTTGGTTTTTATCTTCGTACTGTGGTCCACGCGCTCCAAGCGGGTCACCCATATGCTGGAGCCGGTGGTGGCCATTGTTTCTGCGCTGGCAGCCTGTGCGATTTCGTCGTATTTAGATCCTATGGTCAATATCCGCCTGGTAGTGTTATCGGCCATCATTGTATTTATACCCGGACTGGCATTAGCACTGGGATTTGCAGAGCTCTCTGCACGTCATCTGGTGTCGGGCACAGCGCGGGTGATGGATGCCATTATGTTGCTGTTTAAGCTGTATTTTGGTGCTTTTTTAGGGATCAGCATTGGCTTTTTCCTGTTTGGACAGAGCGATTATGTACAACCCGATCCGCTCCCCAAATGGACGGCCTGGATGGCAATTTTGCTGCTGTGTAGCAGCCTGATTGTGATTTTCCGGACTAAACTAAAACACGCCAGCTGGTCAATTGCATCGGGCTTTATTGCCTACGCCGCCAGTATTGGCTCTGCTGTTTATCTGGATTATTCGCTAGGCACCTTTGTCGGGGCATTTGCCGTCGGCGTGTTTAGTAACGTGTTTAACCGTACTGTTAACGCGCCGGCTTCGATAGTCGCCATGCAGGGATTAATTGTACTGGTACCCGGTTCAAAAACCTATATTGGCCTGAACTCCCTGATAGAAGGCCAGAGCTTTGTTGCTGCCGATCACATTGGCCAGCAAACGTTTTTAATCTTTATGTCATTGATTGCAGGTCTTATCTTTGCCAATGTGGCATTACCACCGAAGAAAAGTCTGTAATATACATAAGGCAACCTACGCTTGTTGCGGGGTTGCCTGATCGGCTTTTTTAACATTGAGATCTGAAAGTACCGGCATGGCACCTAATCGACTAATAGTTCCAACTAATCGCACTTTTCATCAAATCTAATTTGGGCCAAAATAGAAGTTCTTGTTCAGGTGTAAAGGAGCGCGCCATGACCGACGATACAGAGCAAAAACTCGCTGTTTACCGCCTGGTACTGGAGTACATTAAAGTATTTCTCTGGCCAGCAATTCTTATTCTTGCCTTTGCCATATATGGCGATAAGCTGTTTAAAATCATAGAGCAAAGAGAGGTTGATGCGTTTGGTCTGAAGCTGGGTAAACAGATTGAAGATATTAGCCACAACTACGAAGCGCAAATAGCCCAGCTCAAAGAAGATATCGAGGCCAGTCAGACGCCAGAACAACTGCTAAAGAAAGTAGACGGCATCAAAGTAAATCTCGATAAGCAGTTATCCGTGGTAAAACAACACGCACTTCAGACTGAGCAAGTGTTAATATCTGACAAAAAAGAGCGGGTCGATCAGTATGAACGAGCAGGCTTTGAAGCCCTCCTTGCTCGCGATGTCTCGCAGGCTATTTCACAATTTACTGCTGCAGAAGCATTGTGGCCGGATTATCATAATGTCTCCGAAATAAAGCGCCTGCTCATTAAGCAGCAAAGTTTATTAACCAATCAGCAAAGCAAAGCCTGGCAAGACCTGTTCAAAACCATTTTAGTTAAGCATTCATGGGGAATGCCAGATGATATCAGAGCGCAGTTCAATCAGGTTTCAACACATTAGATTGGTCAGAGCCAGCGACGAGTTGTGCCCAGAAAATCTCGATAGGCCTGGCCATAAGCTTTTAGCAAAAACCGCTCCTCAGGTTTAATCTGAAAGCGTGTCATATAACCGATAAAGCTCAATACAGCGAGTGCACCAGCTGGCGATGTCAAATACCAGTTTTGAGCAACCAGCAAGCACAGCAACCCCACATACATAGGGTTACGGGTAAAGCGATAAACGCCGTCAGTCACCAGCGTAGATGCTTTATCTACATGCACCGGATCAACGCTGGTATTATGACGACGGAACGCCCAAACACCCGCCAGAGCCACGACAACGCCTATCGAACTCAATACCAAAGTGCCGCCAATTTTAAGTGACTCGGCCATAGTAAAGTGCCCGGTAATCTGGACCAGCCCCCAACTAGCTAGCATGTGAAGCAATAAAACAACCGGAGGGGGTATTTTGGTATCCAAAGGATGTTCCTGTAACTTTGACATAGTGACCCTAAGCATTAAAAGATGTCATTTAATTGATATGTCGCAATTATTTATCCCATAAAGCTGACAGTTAATCGCAAACACTGGTTTTCAGCCTATGCTAACGTAAAATGTTGCCCACTCGCACTACACCCTGCGGTCTAGTTTATAAAAAAGTGTAATCCAGAGAGCATTTATGAAGCTTATAAAAACTACCCTCGCGCTCGCCATTGGTCTTGCCAGTGCCAGCACCTTTGCCGCATCGGCAAAAGATACAATCACAGTTGAAGATATTCCTACTATTCAACGCGTTATTCAAACAGCAGTGAGCCCGGATGGCGAATCGATTGCATTTCGTCGCTCTGTACCCCGTGAACTGTATGTAGACAGCAACGGTAAAAACTACAGTGAACTGTATGTGGTTGATGACGAAGGCAATGAAGTGCCTTTTATCACAGGTAAAATCAACGTAGGTAAAATTGAATGGTCAGCAGATGGCAAGTTCATTTACTTCACAGCCAAGAAAAAAGCAGACAAATTCACGTCACTTTACCGCATTGCAGTCGATGGCGGTGAGGCACAAAAAGTACTGTCGCTCAAAGGCACGTCAATCAATAAGTACCGCCTTAGCCCGAACGGCAAGCAGGTTGCAATTTTGGCTATGCCTGCCAAAGATGCAAGCGAAAAAGAGCTTAAAAAGCTGGGCTTTATGGCCGAAGTGTATGAGCTGGGTCTGAAAAATAAACAGCTACATTTAGTGGACCTGGTACAGACAAACAAACCTCTGACGCCTGCCGTAGTGCCTGTTGAAGGTTATGTGAGCGACATCAACTGGTCTGACGATGCCAGCAAGTTATTGGTAAAAACGCAGCCAACAGCGCTGATTGATGATCAGTATATGAAGTCTCAGTGGCATGTGATGGATGTGGCAACGCAGAAAATCACCACCTCGTTTAAAACCGAAGGTAAGCTGGGTGAAGCGGAATTCTCATACGATGGTAAATACATTGCCATTTTAGGCGCCGAAGACAAGCACGACCCGGCTAAGGGGCGTTTGTATCTGGCCAATGCCAAAACCGGTAAAGTAGAAGAGTGGATCCCGAACTTTATGGGTCACTTCAAAGACTTTGAATGGTCAAACCGTAAAAACGTATTGAATTTTATTGCGGATGTAGGCGTTGAGACTTTCATTGGTCAGGTTAAAGTAGGCTCGAGCAAGTACAAAAAGCTGGTTAAAGAAGGCAAGTTTATTGCGCACAGCCTGTCAGTTTCTGATTCTGACAAAACCATTGGCGTACGAGCAGAAAGCCCGAAACATCCAAGCGAAGTGTTTATGGTGCGCTCTAAAAAGCCAACCCGCTTAACCGATTCAAACCCCTGGTTGAACAACAAGCGCCTGGCGAAGCAAGAAGCGATTAACTTCAAAGCCCGCGACGGCGTTGAGATTGGTGGTGTGCTTATCTACCCTCTGGACTACCAGGAAGGCAAACGTTACCCCTTAATTATGGCGGTACACGGTGGCCCTGAAAGTCATGACAGAAATGGCTGGCTGACCAGCTACTCAGATCCAGGTCAAATGGGTGCAGCGCGTGGCTATGCAGTGTTCTACCCGAACTACCGCGGTTCAACAGGCAAAGGCGTTGACTACTCTAAACTAGGCCAGGGCGACTATGCAGGCAAAGAGTTTGACGACTTGGTCGACATGAAAGAGTACCTGGTTAACATGGGCCTGGTTGACACCAAACGCGTTGGTATCACAGGTGGCTCTTACGGTGGTTACGCGTCTGCCTGGGGTGCAACTAAATTAACCGAGCACTTTGCCGCCAGTGTGATGTTCGTAGGTGTAACCAACCAGCTGTCTAAGTTTGGTACGACCGATATTTCAAACGAAATGTTCCTGGTACATGCCCGCTCTTACCCGTGGCAGAAATGGCAGTGGTATCTTGAACGCAGCCCGATTTACTGGGCTGGCCAGTCGAAAACCCCACTGTTGATCATGCATGGTAAAGACGATCCGCGCGTTCACCCGGCTCAGTCTATGGAGCTGTACCGCTATATGAAGGTACAAGACAAAGACGTACGTCTGGTTTACTACCCGGGCGAAGGCCATGGTAACCGCAAAGTTGCTGCTCAGTACGACTACAGCCTGCGCTTAATGCGCTGGATGGATAACTACCTGATCCACGGCAACAAAGACATGCCAGCGTATGAAATTGACCATGCCGCCAAATTAAAAGCGGTAAAAGAGCAGAATAAATAAACTGCTATTTGTATGGTTTTAAAAGACAAAAGGCTTGCCAGATTGGCAAGCCTTTTTTGTTTATGGTGGATATTCAAAGTGGATTAGTGTTTTGCCATGCGCAATAGAACACTTTCTAACAGTCAGCCATCAAACAAGGACTATATACCGAATTTGTTCCGGCCAAACCTGACTTACCAACGATAAATAGCCTTTTCTATTAAAGTACCGCGAATCCCTCAGCCACCACTTACTTTATGCCGATAAGCAATTGTTTTTTTAGCAGCCAGTGATGTTATTTCAGTGATGCTGGCTGCCTAAACTTTTAAAGGGGATGGACCCTGATTCGTCTTTACCAGTCTACCAGACTGGTGAATGTGCCGAAAGCTTGAGCAAACTGTTCCGGCTGAGCTTGTTTAAGCGTCAAACGCTGCTCGATTGTCATGGTTTGCACTGTCCCCTCATAGGCATCGCTTGCACCAAAGAGCATTAGACTTTCAAACTCCGAAGCTGAAAAGCTGAGCCCTTTGAGATGACTCACACAACTGGTATCTGGCTCAGACCATAGATTTTCAATAAAGCTCTTCATAACTTGAGCACCACAGGTTTCAGTTCCTTCCTTCATGTGTGTGACAAAAACCACCCCGTGTTCAGTTTGTGGAAACTCCACATAACGTTGATTAACATTAGTAAAAGTAGCTTGTATCAGCGGTATATCATAGTGTGGTGTTTGTGGATCTACATCGCCATTGATGGCCAGGGTTGGCATATAATGATGCATATTTTGATAAATAAATTCATCGCTGTAGCGATTACCCCATATGGTTTTATCAACCTCCTTTTGCAGCAGGAAGTAAGTGGGATAACAGGCTACGGCCCCCTGACAAAACGCCAAACGCTCTGTTAAATCTCGCTCCACGTCATTGAGCTCATTATTGCTAATTAACCGTGAAATGACACTGGAATAACCCAGTGGATCTTTGGCGGGCAGTTGAACTAACTCCCGACCTTCCCCTCTCAATATAAACTGATGTAAATTATTGAGCGCCAAGACGTCATCGTTATTGCAACGTGCCAGACGATAAAAAGCCGGCATTAATATTTGTTCTAACGAACGCGTCATAGAAATGGTTGCAAACGCTTGTAACTCGTCGCGAATAAATGCCAAATCAGGACAATGTTGACCATTAAACACTCGCTGTAACAGCGAGCGAATTGCTTGATCTGCCTCGCCATGAAACTTACTACTGCACAGAGCGTCCTGATCACAGTAATGGCTCAACTGAGTAAAAATTTTGCCGTAATTCTCATCCCAGAGGTCTAACCCAGCCCCGGTTGCAGGAAACACGGAATCTAATATCAGACTTTGCGCGCCAGTCGGCGCCACCTGACTGAAACGCTGTGCCCAAAAAGTGCCATATGACACGCCATAAACATGACTTGGCAGCCAGTCTAATATCTTGCTTTTACCTATCACATAATCGAGATCTTTCGCAGCTGAAGTGGTATTAAACTGATATAGCCCCTCTCCCCACTGGTTATATAAATCGTCAAAACAACCTTGCCAATAGGCCTCGTAATCTTGGGAAGGTGGATTGTTACACCCCAAATGGGTCGACCAGCCTACGCCACGGTGTTCAAGCACATATAAGTCGTAGTCATTCGTAAAGGGTGCCAGTGAGCTGTCAAATTGCTTAACAAAAAAGCTCCCAGAGCCACCCGGCCCGCCCTGTAAAAACCATATTTGCCCGCGGCTGTTACCCGAACGTGCAAGATGTTTCGAGACTAACACGTCAATTTGCTTGCCTGTTGGGTCATCCCAATTCAATGGCACCTGAGCCAAAGTACATTCGTTGCGGCTATCAAGGCTTTGAAACTGGCTTGGGCATGGCCCCCAGTCAAACGCAAAATATTGGTTAAAGCTCGACTTAACAGGACTATTTGCCCAACCAGAAGTGCTGGCTAAACAGCCTGCCAGCACACAGGTTTTAACTAAAAAGTGCATATTAATTCCTTTCTTATATTTGTAAAAATCCCCCAAAGAAGGGATAGCTCAACGCCAACGTATCTTTAAAAACACGCGTGCGACGACACAGAACCTCAACGGTTCTCCGACCTACAGAGACACCAGTTGAAGCACTTGCCTCCCATATCCATAGAGCAACAGATAGCACTGGGTGTCTGTGTTTTCGTTTGCACCACAGCCATCAGCACACAATTCCGTTTTTTCCAGCGTTCAGGCCAATTAAGCTCTCCTCGTATGTCCATCTGCTTTTCCTTTCGGTTATGAGGCAAATTTGCTGAAGTCGTTACAAGAGATGTACCAGAATTTAAAAAACATAAACCTTTGGTTTTGCTTGGCTTTAATTTTCAGTTTGATAGAAACCAGAAAGAGGCGTGCCGGTTTTGGCACAGATGAAACAAACAAATGTGTCGAAATTGAGACAGGGATTAATAAGCGCTCTGTGGAGAAGAATCAGCACAGGCAAAGCAATCTAAATCTAGACAAATATCATTAAACGGTCATCAAAAAGTCTCCGGGCGTTTGTACCCCACACTTTGCTGTTGACTAAGTGACTACCCCTTGCTTTTAATACGTTACAGCACTTTTTGTTGCAAAGCTGCCAGACTGGACGGATCTTAATGGTTTCGATAACCAGTTTGGGAAAGAGGATCTTGAGAGATCCCCATCCTAAGACTTGCCTGTCACACTTCGGTAGATTGAACTTGGAAGTGCACCAACTTTTTCTGTGTATTTTTTATTTTCAACGACTTGTCTATGCAATTACGCACTATGATCTATACAGGACTATTTTACTCGCAAACTTCTAAAACATGTACGTCTCACTAAATACTTGAATCCTCCCAAATTGCCAGTTTCCCCTTTGCTGTCTACAGTTTAATAATGACTGACCGTTAAATGCTCAGGTGTTAATAACCCTATGCTGAAATCATCGTTTATGGTGTTGTTGCTTTGCCTGCTGCTGGGGATTATTTTTGGGCTGCCGTTTGTACCGCTTGAAAGTAACCGCACAGTGGAAGCGCCTTTTTTAGAGCACTCGGGTAGCGATAAAGCGGTGGTGTTTTTTGGCTTTAGTCACTGCGGTGGGGTTTGTCCCACTACCCTGCTGATTTTAAAAAGTTTATTAGACAATACAACGCGGCAAAGCCAATGGCCGCAGGTGGTGTTTGTTGATATAGACGAGAATAGCTCAACTCAACAAGCGCAAACACATGCCCGCTCCTATCACAGTGCTTTTTCTGGCGTTCATGCCAAAGCGGAATCACTGGCTCAGCTGAGCCGGGATTTTGGCCTGAATATTCAACAAAATGGCGAGCAGATCAGGCACCAGGGGCGTACCTATTTACTTGCCCGCTCGCAACAACGATGGCGCATAGTCAAGGCTTACAACCCTGAGACCTTTGATTTTAAAACGCTACAAGATGAGCTTTATTAACGAGGCACACCATGCTTAATAACCTGCTAATTTGTTATGACGATAAACTCAGCGACTATATGAAAGCCAGGTTTGATGAGGACTTTAAACGCGCCGATAAAATCGTACTCATGACCCTGCTGGCGTTTTATTTTATGGTGGCGCTGTTAACCCCCTGGCAAAACGGCTATTTTATGCTCGGGATCCTGGGTGGCGGCGCGGTGTTTGGCATTTGCTTCGCGGCTTATAAAACCATGCCGGGCGCATTTATGACTCGCATTATCATGGCGGTTGGGTTAACCGCCATGATGGCTATCACCATACAGCAGGCCAACGGCCTGGGCGAAGGTCATTTTATTTTCTTTCTCAATTTTACGATTCTGATCCGCTACCGAGATGTTATGCCTTTGTTTTCCCTCATTGGTGTGACCGTTGCGCACCACCTCACTATGACCTACTGTCAGAGCATTGGGGCACAACTATGGGGAACTCCCATTATTATCTTCTCCTGGGGAGATCAAACCGACTGGGGATTGATCGCGCCTTTGCTATATCATATTGTGATTGCCCTGATAGGCGCAGCCATTGCCATTTACTATATCCATGATGGCAATATTAAATTTGTCGCTTCTAATCAGGTGATAGGCCTGGTGCAAAAAGGCGCTGACGGTGACTTAACAGACCGCATAGATACCGTGGAAGAAACCAACTTGTCGCGCATTGTTAATGGCTTTTTTGACCGGCTCAACAATGCCTTGCTCGATACCGCCAGCACGGCAAAAACCCTTACGCAACAAGCCGAAGATACCACACGGCAAGCCCAAAGCAGTGCCCAGGCTGCACAGGAGCAGCAATCTGAAATTGTGAAAATATCATCCGCCGTCGACCAAATGACATCCGCTACCGGAGAAATCGCCAGTAACGCAGAACAGACAGCCTCTGCATTGCGTGAAGCGGTTGATAACAGTCGCACCGGACAGACCCTGGCCAACAAGTTTGAACAAACCATAGACACGCTGTCATCCCGGGTAAAAGCTGCCACCCAGGTACTCGATCAGCTGGAGCAAAGCAGCCAGCAGATCAGCACCATTGTTGCGACTATCCGGGGGATCTCGGAGCAAACCAATTTACTTGCGTTAAACGCGGCCATTGAAGCCGCCCGAGCCGGTGAGCAAGGCCGGGGGTTTGCTGTGGTCGCGGACGAAGTCAGGGTCTTGTCACAGCGCACTCACGCCTCCACGGAAGAGATCTCAGCAATGATCAATACATTGCAGTCCACCTCTCACTCGGCGGTAGAGACGATGAATCAATGCTATGAGCTGACCTCGGCAAGTGTGGATGACGCCAGCAATGCATCTCGTAGCTTTAGTGAAATCGCCAATCTTATCAGCGATATAAATGCAATGGCCTCACAAATTGCTACCGCCGCTGAGCAACAATCGGCAATGACGAACGACATACGGCAAAATACGGATAACATTCAGGATGCGTCCAGCCAGTTTTTGAATGACGCAGAGGAAAGTCTGCAATATGCTTCCAAGCTCAGTGATATGTCAGTTAAGCTAAATCGCCAGATCCAGCAGTTTAAACTGACTCGAGAGTGACATAGCCAGCACAATAAAATAATTTATATCAGTGACTTGACTTCTTTTTCAGACAGTGTTGATTCGCTGTTAAACCGACAAATGTGTAAAAAATTGTTTTACTTTTCACAGTACATGCCTATAATTCGAGCGAATTTAAAATGGTGACATGGAGTCAACACAATGAAAATGAAGTTATCCGGAAAGATCCTCCCTCTGATTGCGCTAACCACTCTTGCAGGTTGTATGAGTACTGGTCCACATCTTAAAAGCTCTGTCTCTGAAGGTGTAGCCGGAATTGAAGCGCGTCTCCCTTATGCCAATTACAGCAATTACTTTGGTTACGTTGATAAATCTGTTGTACCAGAAGGTAAATATAAAGGTAAAGATACTTACTATCTGTATGTCTGGGTGCCTGCTGCGGTCGACGAAATTGGCGTTTCTATGATTTCACCTGCCGTTGCAACACCAGGTGACAAAGACTTTGTTCACGCAAACTTTAAACCAGGCATGGACAAGGATGCCAATAAGTTTTTTGACACGTATATTGTCCTGGATCGCATGAACATCATCGACAGCAACAGCATTGCTGACGGTGGCAAAGTTTTACAAAACCTGGGTCGTAATGATGACAGCAGTGAATTACCAGCAAATCCAAGTGGTGCAAGCTATAACTCATTGTTGCGTAAAACAACCTCGATGAATAACCCGACTGAGGCGCTGGTACGTGGTGTATATCGCATCGGCTTTACGTCATTCCGCTCTTCTGTTGAAGGCTCTTTTGAAGCAACCATAGGTACCAATGTACCAGGTGTAAAAATTGCCGCCTCTTTGTCTGAATTAGACGCGCTGGTAAATAATAAGCTGTAACCCAGACAATTTCACAGACCAATTAAGTTATGCCAGCCTTACCCGGGCTGGCATTTTCGTTTTTATCTTACAGGTTATTTGTGGCGATGCGTAATAAAATGGCAACCCTGAACCAAAGCCGTGATAGCAACCGCGCCAAACATCATTGCTGAAAAAGGAACCGTGTTGTTAGCGTGGAGTAAGGCAAGCAAAGGTCCTACTAAAGCCCCGCTACCAAACCTAAGCGTTCCGATCACCGCCGTCGCTGTACCCGAGTTTTTCTCAAACTCCAGTAAAATAAGCGCATCAGCGTTAGCTGCGCTGACCCCCAAGCTCATCATCAAAGGCGCAATACTCAGCACAATATAATACAAAGACAAATCCATCAGGCTAAACACTAACAAAGCAGATGCACTGAGCAAACCAAGCAACAGGCCGTAATACAACATTTTACGCGAGCCCACTTTGGGCACCAGCCTTGTATTAATAAAGTTACCCAACATCAGCGCCACAACATTAAAGGCAAACAGCACCCCAAAAAGTTGTTCAGACACTCCGAAATAATCGAGATAAACAAAGGACACAGAAGTAAGAAAGCAAAAGAAGCCAAAAGATACCAGCATAGAGCTCAGGATATCAGGCAAGGCACTGCGTTTACCCAATACCGTTGCATAGCTATCCAGGAACAAGTGAAAACCGCGCTTGTCGCTTTTATAAATAGGCACTTCCACAAGATAGAAGTAAGCGAGGATCATGACCACAACGGCGTAACTTGCCA
This sequence comes from Pseudoalteromonas rubra, assembly GCF_005887115.1. Classification (GTDB taxonomy): domain Bacteria; phylum Pseudomonadota; class Gammaproteobacteria; order Enterobacterales; family Alteromonadaceae; genus Pseudoalteromonas; species Pseudoalteromonas rubra_F. Next base: position 593,565 of record NZ_PNCJ01000005.1, read on the forward strand.
GTGTAAGAAAAATCCACTGCCAGCCTGCCAACCCCATAATGGCCGACCCCACACTGGGGGCTATCAGGGGCGCGACCATCATGATCATAGAGACATAGGACATACCTTTTGCTGTGTTAGCCTGATAGATATGTCGTATGATCCCGGGCACCACGACAGTTGCCGCAGAGCCGGTAAACGCTTGCGCAGCACGCAAGAACCATAGTTGTGAAACATCGCCGCTAAATGCGATTAAAAATGAGCTAACGGCAAATCCACCCAGCCCGAACAATGCCAACTTTCTCCTGCCAAGTTGATCTGCCAATGGGCCAAAGACCATCATACCAATGGCATAACCGGCAAGATAAATACTGAGCGAGACCTGGACCTGAGGCATATCTGTACCCAGGTAATCGGCTATCACCAGCATTGCAGGCAGGTACATGTCTATCGCTAGAGGAGTAATTGCCACAATACTTGCCAACAGGGGCAGTATTACACGAATATTAAAATACTTTTCGGTATCGTCCATTGAGTGCCAAATGAGAGTGTGAGGGACGCGGATTATATCATTTTAGGTATCAATCCGCACGCACACTCAGCCGCATTTATCGGGCAACACAGCGCTCCCAACGAGAAACAACCGAATAACAGAGCGCTGCCGATAGTACGGCATTTAAGGGGACAATACCAGGCAACAGATGCCCAGCTAATACGCCCACAAAGGCAGCAACAATGGCACTCCAACGCACAGTTTGCCATTGCATTTGCTCAAATGCGTGGTAACGCGGTTTATTGATCAAATAGTCGGCTATCAGTACACCTCCAATTGGCGGAATGGCCGCAGACAAAAAGGTAAGCCAACTGACAAAGTGATTGTAGAGCCACAGCGCACTGAGTGTGCCAACCAATCCATTGATCACAGCCAGATTCCGACTGGACCAGCCGGTGATATTCGCAAAGCCAAGCCCTGAGGCATACAATGCATTGTCATTAGTCGTCCAAATGTTCAGACCTAAAACCACAATGGCAGGAATAAGCAAACCTTGCATCATCAACACCTGCGCAATGTCAGACTCACCCATTGCCGCGCCGCCTGCTGCACCAAAAATAAACATTAAACTATTGCCCAGAAAAAAGGCAATCAATGTGATAAGCACAGCACTGACAGGTCGACGGGCGAAGCGCACAAAGTCAGCTGTTAGCGTACCAGCTGAAATAAAAGACCCAACGACCAAAGCAATTGCGGCACTCATAGGCATAGGATCTGCGGGAACAATAGTCTGCAGCTCACTGATCCCGCCCATTTCTTGCACAGCGAGCCACACGGAGTAGCTTCCGAGCACAGCAATCGCCGGTACAGCAATGACAGACAACGCCATTAATGCGGAAATACCGAAATAAACCGTTGTGATCATTGCAAGGCCAGCCAATATAATCAGTACATTGGTATCAAACCCTGTTGCCTTGTGGACAGGTATGGCAAACATAGCCACCCCAACACCAAACCAACCGACCTGAGTACCGGCCAATAGCATGGAAGGCAGCCATGACCCCTTCACACCAAATGAAAATCGTGCCAGCAAATGGGTAGACAGTCCGGTGGATGCACCTATATAACCCAATGCCGATGTATATATGCCCAACAATAAGTTACCGACTAATACTGCCAGAAAAAAATCATCAAACGAAAGCCCCGTCCCCAGGGTCCCCCCAGTCCACATACTGGCGGAGAAAAATGTGAGTCCCAGCATCAGCAGGGATAAAGCAATGCCGCCTTTTCTGGCTGACTCCGGAACGGGCTTGAGCCCATAGTTACTGTCTTCAGTCACATTGTGGCCTTTTGGTATAACAAGGGTAAAGCCTAAGTACAGCACACAACAGTGAAAATATTATGGAGTATATCCGGCGTTATCTCAGAGAATCGTGACTGCATTGGGCTTAAGCCTGTACACAGTAATCGGCTTCTGTATCGCATCTGCATCAAACACTTCGCCATTTTCTTCGGCTTTGTGAGCCAGATATCTGCGCGATTTTTCCAATGTAAGTTCAAACACTTCAAACCGACCTGTTGCATAGGCGGTTTTGCCCACCGCCGACATTGGAAATACCATATCACCATCGCGCACTTTTACGGTGATCTGCTCTGTGTTGTCTACACTCAGCGTCATCCAGCAGCCACGCTTTTTACATACTTTCGTCACTGTGCCTTTCACCGTTACCTCGCTCTGATGATACTTCGGCGCCTGACTCAGTAACTTAGTTGCATCAATAACCTTAGTGCGATCCGCGCCACCAGCAAACTCCAATGGCTTAGCCTGAGCTGGCAATACACACAAAGCAAGTAGCAAACCCATCACCGTTCTTGTAAACATATTCATCCTCGTATTTAGCTATGGCAAGTGGTTGCTATGGATCAGATATTAGTAACACTCTTTTGCCGATTTCGAAGTCCCCAAACAGGTAGTATACAAGCAGGCTACTTAAAAGACACTCTATTTACAAAGCATTACATCCAGTATTGCAAGTTTAACTGGTTACACTTACCTTAAATGGGTAAACACTATCACAAAGGAAAATAGTATGAATAAGATGATCAAATCTGCTTTAGCACTCACAACTATAACTATGCTGAGCGCAGCCGCACAGGCTTCACCACAACAGTGGCAGGGATATTACAAAGGCCAGTGTGAAGTCATCTCACCTGCTCGTGGAACGCTTTATCAATTTCCAATGTCACTGGAAATCGGCGAATCTGTAGACGACAAGGCTGACTGGATCGTGACCTATGGAGAGGGTGCGCGAAAAAATGTTCGCAACTATAGCTTGCTGACGCTCAACGCAAACCTGGGCCATTACGCTATTGACGAAAACAATGGCGTTGTGATCGACCAATACTTGCTTAACGATGAGTTCTTAAGCCTGTTTGAAGTCGGCAGCACTAAGTTACAAGTTTCATATAAGCTCGACAGCAATGGAACGATTGATGTCAATATGAACACATTCAGCTTCGACCCCATCCGCGAGTCAAAAGTTGGGCATGTGGTCGTCTCCAATTATCAGGGTAATACACAACAAAGATGTAAACTGTTTAAGTGGTAAGCAAGGGATACTGCAAGTTTGTTTAGGCCAGGTGTCTTATTAAAGTTAAAGCGGGTTATCACCCGCTTTAACTCTTTTAGTTTGATAATTAACCGCCACCTCCGCCTGTGACCGTGCCCTCAACTGTTACCATAACATCTACACCTTCCGAACGTATTCTGTACTGGATACTGGTGATCTGCATACGGTCTTGCGATAAAAACAGATTGATTACTGGCCCGTCATCATCCTGTCCATAGTTCACCTGAATACGAGGCTCTTCCAGTTCCGGTCCGGTCCGATCATCAATTCTTGTAATATCGCTTTGCGCATAAGTAATACCGGTGTCGAAGTCGATAGCGCCATCAGAGCCAATCACCACAGTGCCACGCGTATGGCCCGTGCCAGTTACTCTGTACTCCCCTGCTTTTGCCGTTACCAGATCCAAATTAGTAACACCTGAAGCGATAAAGGAGCCGAGTAATTGATTTTCCATAGTGAAGAGGTTGATTTCCTTAATGCCTGTGGCTGTCACAGACACCTTGTACATAAACCCGCCATCGTCTTTGTAGACATATTCAGATCCTTCCATCATCACGCCATCAAGCGACATTTCGTCTCCATTATTGGCGTCCGGATCTGTGTCTATAAACATCATGCCTGAGCTGGAGAACGTAAACTTGACTTTTTGTCCGTCTGCATAGCTACTGCCATTGTTCGATAACATAAACATCAAATCAAACGACTTGCCTTTCAAGACTTCAGGTAACATTACATCATTGCTATCGTTGCCAGTCAGCGTCCAGGTGTAAGTTAAGTCAGATGAGACCGTTACTCCCTGAGTGGTGACGGAATAACGCACAGACACCACAATCTCGGTTGCAGAGCTACTCACTAATTCAAATACCAGATCATTCACTGTCAGATTTTGTTGAACAAATGAATCTTCAATCTGCTTTTTGATGGTTTCAAGGTCATTGGGGTCCGGAGCAGGTACGTTATTAATCGTGATTTTGGGTATTTCTGTCGTGACACCCGCCACAGTCGAAGTACCAGTGATGGTCAACGTGTTGCCCTCGCCATCGTTACCGTTGTTGTCTCCACCTGAACCACCTCCTGAGCCAGAAGATAACCCTCCAGGCACAAAGTCAAGTTCAAGCGAGCCAAGATCCAAACCGGCAAAAATGTCATCCAGTCCTTCAAGCGTCTTTTTGATGTTATCCAAAGAAAAAGTCGTACTGAGATCTGCTGTTAACCCTACCTGTTGTGCATATGCCTGAATAGCACTGGTATATTCACTGATAAAATTACTGGCATTATACAGAGGCGATTCAAACACTTGGTCGCCAACTTTACCGTCAATCGTTAAATCCAGAAAGTCGGCACGCAACGCATCAACAATTGCCAATGCGGGTGAGCCAGACGAACCACCTAGCTGGGCCAGGGCAGCCAGAGACACAGCATATATTCCCGCCTGATCACTACTTGCAGTCACACCGCTGGTCGCACCTATTAACTGAGGTGGTGCGGTAATGTCGGTCAGCGCCGGAGCCAGTGCAACACGCACCTGCTCATTGACCAATTCAATGGCTGCGGCGCTTGTAGCACCTGTATTCAAGATGGCTGTTGCGGCAATTTCAGTCAGTGTTGTAACCCCGACTTCTGACTGAAAAGCCCCCAGAACAGCACGTAGCGTGGCATCCGCGGGCAAAGCCAGAAAGGTGCCTTTGGCCTCATCAAAGTATTCAGCGCTTCCTCCGCCTATCACCTCAACGATAAAAGGTTCAGTAATTGCTGACGTCAGCGTTATTGTTGCCACACCTGACTCTCCGGTGTTACCGCTTGCACCCTCGATTGGCGTATTGTTAGAGAGCAGAACAAGTCTGACTGTGGCATTTCGGGTCAGCCCTAAAGCCGGGCTCACTTTGATTTCTGTGGTTTGTGCAGTTGTATCTGGCGTTTTAGTATTGTCGTCGTCATCGTCTCCCAGGCAGGAGGCAAGAATGAAAACAGACAATATAACAAGCCAGTTGCGCAGCTTGTATATCTTCATGGGTAATTCCTGGTTTCGACGGTTACTGATTCTTGCTGTGCACAGAACCTGATACCCTAGTCTCTGCACCACAGCATTGACAGTTTAGTTTAATGAAATAATTAACGCCTATTTTTTAACCAGAAAAATTAATTTTTTATTTGTCTCCCTCAAATGGATACTTGCAATGAATTTGACTGCGACAGGTCATACCAAGGTACTCGCAGGTTCTTTGGATCACCTCAATAAAGCACTCTGGCGCAGCCTCTTTAATCGAGTTTGAAAGTATGGAAAACTCTTTATTACGCAGTTTCCTTAACTCTGGCTGCAATGTTTCATCGTCCATAAACTCAGTGATACGATCAAAGAATGCCTTCATTCTAGGTGTCATTGCATACCAGTAAACAGGCGATGCAAAAACAATGTGATCATAGCTCAGTAAGCGACGAAATAATGAGCGAAAATCGTCACCACTATTAGTGTGATTATAGCAATAGTCATTAATTTCATAATCATCCAGATAAATACATTCAGCTTGTAACATTGGGGCCAACTTTTGCACCGAATGAGCAGTATTTCCATGCTTTTTTGAACTTGAGTATAAGATGACTGATTTCATAGTGGTTCTCCATTGTGATATTTATTGCTAGTCTAAAACCTCAACCAAGATTAAGGTAAAGCCTAACGATGACAACTAACAGTAAACCGGAACGAGACGAACCAAGGCTTAGTGTAGGACAGGTCGCTAAGCGCGCAGACGTTGCTGTATCTGCGCTTCACTTTTATGAAAATAAGGGGTTAATCCGTAGCTGGCGTAATGCCGGGAATCAAAGGCGATACAAAAAAGATGTCTTACGCCGCATTGCCATTATTAAGGCGGGACAAAAAATGGGGATCACTCTGGCTGAAATCAAAGAGACGCTGATGGCATTGCCACATAGCGACACTCCGAGCAAACAAGACTGGGCAAATATGTCCAGACAATGGCAGGCAAAGCTGGATGAAAAAATCACCTATATGCAACGTGTCCGTGATATGGTCGATGGCTGCATAGGCTGTGGCTGTTTATCTATGAGCCGCTGTCCCATGTACAACCCGGAAGATGTGATGGCTAAAGCAGGTACAGGTGCTGTGCTCATTGATAGCCCGGAGCAGGCAAAGGTCGCGAAATCTTGTTATGATAAGAAAAACCACATTAAAGGAACAAGCGAATGAAAAAAACGGTGATCAGCCTTTCCCTGGCTGCCATCTTTACCCTTGCGGGTTGTGTTCAAACTCAAGACCAATCAAACACGCAGTCAACTGCTTCAGCAACGAGCCAACAGCAACAAGATGCCGCTTTCAAAGCCTTTTCGAATCAATTTGTTGAGCAATATTGGCAACAATACCCCGAGCTGTCTGTATATCGAGGCTACGGCAAGTACGATGATGTGATCACCATTCCTGATGCAGCGAATCGTGCAGCAAACCTGGCTTTTATTGACGCGCAACTGACCAGGTTGCACTCTTTCGATGCAGAGCAACTCAGTGACAATCTGAAAATTGACTACTACCTGATTGAAAACGAATTAAAAAGTACCCGCTGGGGCCAGGAAAAGTTTAAGCGCTGGCAATGGGATCCAAGTAGCTACAACGTGTCATACGGTTTTGCAAATATTCTGAACAGTCGCTTTAAATCGGAAGAACAAAAACTCCGCCAGGTTTTGAATCGACTACAGTACGTTCCTGACTATTATCGTGCCGCACAGGCCAACATTCATGATCCGACGCAAGAGTATACTCAGCTAGGGATCCAGCAGAACAAAGGCGCATTTAGCGTACTAACTGATGACTTATTAACCCGGGCAGATGCACTCACCTCTTTCAGTGCCAAGGAGAAGGCGTTGTTTAAACAACGTTTTGCCAACGCTAAAACCGCAATTAACGGCTACATAGATTTCCTGTCAGAACTTGAGCAGGAAATGCAGAAAACCGGCAAAGCACGCAGTTTCAGAATTGGTGAAGCGCTCTATGAGGAGAAGTTTGCTTTTGATATTCAGTCGGGCTACACCGCTAAGCAGATGTATGAAAAAGCACTTGCTGATAAAGCTCGGGTCACTGCGGAAATGGTCACTCTGACCAAACAGCTCTGGTCTAAATACTTCCCGCAAACCCCGCGCCCTGAAGATGACAACCAGGCCATTGCTAAACTGATAAAGCACCTGTCGACGCGTCATGTGGATAAATCTCAATTCGTGGATGAAATAAAGCGTCAGATTCCGGAACTGGAACGTTTTGTGATGGAAAAGGATCTGCTCACTTTAGACCCTGAAAAGCCTCTGGTTGTTCGTCAGACTCCAGATTATATGCGTGGTTTTGCGCTGGCATCCATTTCAGCGCCAGGCCCTTATGAGAAAAAGGAAAATACGTATTACAACGTTGAGCCATTGGACGGCCTAACTGATGAGCAGGCCAGCTCTTTATTACGTGAATACAACCACTGGATATTACAGATCCTAAACATTCATGAAGCTGTACCAGGGCATTACACTCAGCTCGTTTATTCCAATACCTCTCCCTCTTTGGTTAAAAGTATATTCGGTAACGGTGCCATGGTTGAAGGTTGGGCTGTGTATACAGAACGCATGATGCTTGAAGAAGGCTATGGCAATTTCGAACCAGAAATGTGGCTGATGTACTATAAATGGAATCTTCGTGTTATCTGTAACACCATTTTAGATTATGGCATTCAGGTGAAAGGGATCAGCAAGGAACAGGGGTTGGATCTGCTCATGAATGGGGCATTCCAGGAGCAGGCAGAAGCAGAAGGTAAATGGCGACGCGCTACACTGAGTCAGGTACAGCTAACCAGTTATTACAGTGGGTTTCGTGAAATTTACGACCTGCGCGAAGAGCAAAAAGCACACTTGCAGGACGACTTCAACCTAAAAGCATTCCATGAGCAGTTCCTGAGCTATGGAAGCGCCCCGGTCAAGTTCATACGTCAGCTTATGAACTAATTAGGCATATTGCACTATGCCGGCGCTATCGTTCCGGCATAGTCTTCTGAAACTACTCATTATATTTTCCTGAACCTAACTGATGTATAAACACTGGGTCGCCAAATTAGTAAAAACAATTGACCAAAAACCCAACCAAAGCTACATTTTATTTTCATTAAAGCAACATGTAAGGTCACAGGAATGAAACCAATAAACTCACTCGCGAGGATCTTCGCGCCTTTGTGCATTTCTGCATGTAGTGTCTCGGCGCATCAACTGGCCGAAGAACACGATAACGAGGTCGGACTAGATAGCTATCACAAAATCATCGTCAATTGTCATAATGATCCGCTGGCGCTCAGGCGTATGCTTGATTACTTGCATTCATTATCGCTTGAAATGACCGTTAAGTTTTCAGGACAATGCGAAGGACCGATCCTCATTGAGCGTGACGGGCTGACGTTAACAGGCAGTGATCAGGACAACGCAACTATTTCAATGCACGGCTCAAGTCAGCAACAAACAGCCATTGTTGTCAGCTCAGCTGTATCGTCACTGCGAAACTTTTCTATTGATATCCCGGACAGGAGTCGTGCACTGCGCATTGAAGCCAATGCCACTGTCACCATTGATGGCCTGAAAACAGCCTTTATATTCAATCCAAAGGCGCCGTTTTATCCCTTTGTGACTGATGACAATAGCACTTTATTTGCGAAGAACCAGAACAGATTTCAGCTTCAAGTCTCAGGTAGTTCGGCAGCAAATCTAATGGAAGGAAATCGCCAGGTTGCACTTAACGTCCTGGATACCTCAATGGCCCGAACGACCAGCAGTAATCAGTTTGACGATGTCGAAGTCTCTGGTAACGGGTATTTTCTGGGCGACAATCAGTCCAGTATTAAGCTACTCAAGATTTGGAGCAAAGCCGTCGCAGAAGTTGACAATCAAAGTACCGTCAAGGAAATCATGATGGGTGGACAGACCCTGTTTGCAGCTTACAATCAGTCTTCCACTACCGGCCCATATTGGCTCTGGGGCAATGTGGTTTTTGAACTAAAAAACGCCTCTGCAAGCGGCTGGCGATCTGTCGACAAACCTAACTCCATTATTTCTGGTCTCAATGCCACAGTAAATGGCACATTTTATCCTAACTGGGACTGGCACGGGCAGGATGGACAGTAACGCTCACACTGCTTGTTGATTGGTATTGTGGTGCGCTCATCTGGCACCGCAATACGACTAAAGACATGGAGATTTTTCTTCCCACCTGCTTGCCTAAAGTTCACACTGTGCTACCATTCGCTCGCTTTATTATTAGTCTAAGTGGCTATTAAATATACATATAAAATTGCAATCTCCACCTTCTATTGAAACGCTAAAATATCACACTCAGCGTTGTGATTTTACCAGCAGACACGGACAGATATTCGGAGTAACAGCAATTTTTGCAATCTACGACGAGTAATCAGGGAATCTAATGGAAGTAAAAACGTTCACTTCACGTCAGTTTGTGGGACTCAGTACCCGCACCAATAATCATTATGAGCAAACAGAGGCAGACGGTAAAATTGCCCGGTTATGGAAAACGTTCTACCAAAATTACGCTTCGCTGTTGGAAGACAACACGATGCTCTATGGCATTTACTCACATTATGAGTCAGACCAACATGGTGACTATACCATCACGGTGGCCAGCGATACACCCGGCCTGTTAGGGCAAGTCGATAATGACAGTGCACTGCAAATTTTCAGTTTTTCTGGTGGACGCTATTTAAGCTTTGCAGCACAGGGCGAAATGCCTCAGACAGCGATTCGACTTTGGGAGCTGGTCTGGCGCTATTTCGAACAAAGTGACTGTCCGCATCAACGTGCCTTTGGTCAGGATATTGAGATTTATCACCAGAGCAACGAAGTGGAAATCGCGATCTCTATTGTCTAGTCATAACACCCAGGTTGTCGGGGACAGGCCTTGCCGCGCGTACAAATAACGCGTACATCATTGGCAATACCCCGCTCTATCCAATTGATATTAAGAATTTTAGCGACGCTTTGCAGCTGTTTTTTCAAATGCCACGGTACCACACTCGCGCCACCTTGTTTAATACACAGTGCTTGCAGTTCCTGTACCACTTCATTGGCATCTAATCCCTGCGCCGCAATCGCCGGATTTAAATCGATACCCGCACACAGCACATGTGGATTATCTGCCACATCATTGACTTTAATAGACTCACAGCAATACAGTCTGGGCTGGTTGTTAACATTAAGCACAGAGAGTTGTGCACTCGCCTGCATCGCCTGCTGCTGAAATTTTCTGAACACAGCCCAGTGCTGGCAGGGATCCGCAACGCTGCGCATATTGCCCCAGGGTAAGGGAATACCATTGCCCCGATAGACGGCTTTAAGCTTACCTGGCAAGTAAGCATCAAAGTAATGCCAGTGGGGATAAGGTGATGCAACCGTCATTCTGCGCATAGCAACCGAAGGCGAAATTCCAAGTGCCTGATGAATATGTGTTTCGTATCCATAGGAGTCCAGAAGCTGTCGATAAGCGACTTTGGGGCACAGTATAGCACCAGCAAAAAAGCTGGATTCAAAATCATGCCAGGCAGATAAAATATCCTGTGCATTAGGCGCAGATTCATCTCCATTCGTTCCGCCACTGACCCCGCCGGAACCGAGTACGCATTGCAGTCCCTCTCTGTTGTGTAGAACAGCGTGACCAAGATGAACCGCCAAGTCATATTTCAGCCTGGGCTGATTATGCTGCAGCATTCGATTGACATGCACTTCATTTGGCGGTGCAAAGTATGAGGTGATCACACGTTGAAACGTATGGCCGCTCTCATCAATCACTTCTCCGGGTGCTTCATCAAACCAGTGCACAACCAGGCCCTGCGCCTTTAACATAGATAGCAGGGTATCAGCGTTTAAGTAGAGATCTTTGCCACCAACCTCCTCAGCTGCACGCTCTAGATCCGGAAAGTGATTCTGATGGTGTTCCTGATGGGCACGGATCAACAGGTGAGCAAATTGACGTCCACTGATCCCCGTTTGGGATAACATTTCAGGAATAGCAATTTGTAAGATCTCGTTATCAAATAAAAAATTGGGCTCCAGTGCCATACCACTGATCCCGCCATGGCGACCTTTTTGCGGTGTAATCTCATTCTCTTCAGGCTCGTTATCTAAAAACCAGTCAACAGGCTTCTGAAACACCTCCGCGAGGTTCTCGAGCATTTCGCTGCTCGGAGTACGCTTTCCCCGCTCAATCATTGATAAATAAGACACAGAAGGCGCTGAGTGCGGGTCAACCCGAATGCATCGGGTGGACAGATCCTCAAGTGTTAAATGATTTCGCTTGCGTAAATTGCGAATTTTGGTGCCCAGAAAGTGTGACTTTCTCATGAGTTCTGAATTTTTTTTCACCGCTTCATTCCTGTTTACGTCTGTAAGGCGCTCTGACCCGTGCCTCACTACTATGCCACAACACATGGTCAGACCAGTTTTTGTAAAATTTACACTGTAAAATTCTTTTTGTGAAATTTACCGGCTTTTTTTCATACACTGAATTTGTCAACAGAAGAACCTGCATGCCGATAAGAGCGTGCAGGATGTTAATCATAGTAGCGATATTTAAGCATGTGACGATTACAGGTGAGTTATGAACAATGTCACTATCACCTCACACTGAAAGCAGATATCGGGTAACAAAGGCAACTGGGGAAACCACACATGAAAGCACAAATTCAGCATACAGAACTAGAAAACACCAGCACAGAATGTCAAAAGCTGATCGTCGCAAAGCAATACCTTGATCAGCACTGCCCTTTGGAGTTCGGGTCACATAAAGATGTGAGTTCTTATGTCGTTTATTACAATCATCTGATGGTGTTTTTCGCCGACGGTCAGCACTGTGGGTTGAAAGACTGTAAGCAGTTTGTTGCCTTATGCGGCCATCGCGAATCTCCAAGTGCGATTTTATTGAAAAAGGCAGATGGCATGCATATTGAACTGAGTTTTGATACCGCATGTGAACCTGGCCGACACGATCGCGCTCATTTAAATGATGTGCAATATGAAACGCCCCTTAGCTCGGTCACTGGCGAAGGCGAGCAGGGCAGTCGTATGTGGATGAGCTTTGTATCCGGCGTACAACATGCCCTTGTAACACAGCAGGACCGAAAGTGCTATCGTGCCAAAAATGGTGACGATTACAGCCTGTAGTAGCGCGCTTTAATTCTTACAAGTTAGCTATGATGTTTGTGCCTGTACATATATAGGCACAAACAACCAAATACATGTCACTATCATTCATGACAAGAATAATAGCCAGCCAGATATCAAAACCGTTTAAAAAACATTCCAACACCTGGTTCAAAACGCGCCCTTTACCCACCAAAATCTGTCCATGTGTCAAGATAGAAACTGCGGGACTATCAACTATTATTTAATAATTAAAAACAAAGGTTGATAAATTATTTATTTCACGTATCTTAAGTTTTGCCCACAATATGTTGGGTGCTAAAAATCAAAGGATCTAAACATGAAGCTTGTTATTAATAAAAAGAAAATGAAGAACTTGTCTATCAATGCCTCAACTTTGGTAAATGACGCGACTCCTCAGGTCGCTGGCGGCTTGCGTTACACAGCAATGGATTACTGTAATACCAGAGCCTGTACTGACACTTGTACTCCGAGTGTAGGCGCAACATGTGGCACATCTGCAATGTGCTAATCGCCCTGTAGGCCAAATTACGGCTTCTGTAATTTGGCCACCTAATTCAATCACTTTCCCCCTTCTTTACTCTGCATTCAGATTAATTTCAGCTAACCTCAATATAATCTCGCTCTTTTTATTTCGCACACGGGGATTATGAAGCTGGTTATCGATTGGTTAAAACGCATCAATTGGATGCTGTGGGCATTGCTGTTAGGTATTTTGTGTGGCCTGGTTTTTGGTGAACGGGTTGCATTTTTGAAACCCCTTGGCGAAGGGTTTGTAAAGCTGATGCAGATCACCATTTTCCCCTACATTGTCGTCAGCTTAGTTGTAGGCCTGGGTAAGTTTAATCCGGATCAGGTTAAATCGATTTTAATAAAGGCAACCACAGTGATGATCAGCCTGTGGCTCGTTGGACTGGCTGCAATCTGGGCCTTTTCATTTACCTTACCCAGTCATGATGCTGGCACATTTTTCTCTCCCGCATTAGTTGCCAATGCACCTGAGGTCGATTTTGTAAGTCAGTACATTCCCGCCAATCCCTTTGCTTCGATGGCCGAAGGGAATGTACCTGCGCTCGTTATTTTCTGTATTGCTCTGGGACTTTCACTTATTTCAAATGGGCAAAAAAATAACCTGCTTGACGTATTGGAAGTAGTCGGTCAGGGTTTGTCTCTGATCTCTAAGAAAATTATTAAGCTCTTCCCTATCGGGATCTTCGCCATGACCGCAAGTACCGCAGGCACCATTAGCATGGAGGAGTTGAATAACCTACAAATTTACCTGGTGTTAGTCACTTGCCTAGGCTTTTATCTTATGTTTGCACTGCTTCCAATGCTGGTTGCAGCATTTACCCCAGTTAAATACCGAGACCTCATCATGGTCATGCGCAATGCCTGGATCACTGCATTCAGTACGGGCAACGTTTTCATCGTATTACCGGTGATAACGGAGGGAATTAAAGCCCACTTGGCAAAAATTAAGCGAAGCGATGAAGAATCAGACCACATTGCAGAAGTGTTGGTACCCATCGCCTATACTTTCCCGAGCCTCGGGAAACTCACAACGCTCATGTTTGTTACCTTTGCAGCCTGGCTGACTGGTAGCCCGGTCTCATTGGAACAGATGCCAAATGTAACGTTGTCGGCCATGCTGAGCTATTTTGCTAACGTACATATCGCAATCCCTTACTTGCTCGATAGCCTTAAAATCCCCGCAGACAGTTACCAGCTATATCTGTCTATGTCTGTACTGACGGCCAAAATCGTCTCGCCTACTACTGTGATTTATATTTTCTCGTTCGTGCTACTGAGTATTTTTTATACTAAACGCCAACTACACCTAAAGCGGATCCGCTCGGTCTACTATCTGACCCTACTCAGCGCCCTCCTCCCGGCTTTTATGTTACTGAGTTATTCTGCGAACAATCACTTGGCCCAGAGCACACAAGCCGCAGATGAAGTCATTGCCAATATGGTAGTATCCGATAAAGTTCCGGCGGAAGTGCTCAACCATGTACCTAAAGCCTATCAGAGTGGTGAACTCTCACTGACCAATATTGAAGTGATCAAGAAGCGGGGGTTACTCAGAGTTGGCTATCTGGTGGACAACGTGCCTTTTAGCTATTTTAACCAAAAAGGGGAACTGGTGGGCTTTGATATCAGCCTGGCCCATAAACTGGCTGCCGATCTTGACGTTAAAGTCGAGTTTATCCCGTTTAAAAAAGCACAGCTAGCCGAGTATCTGAACAAAGGTTTTTTTGACATCGCTATGTCAGGATTAGAAATCAATATCGCAGATCTCAGCCAAGTCAGATTCAGTGATCCAGTGCTTGAGTTGCAATTAGCCCTGATAGCCAAAGATCATCGTCTGAAGGATTTTTCGACACGAGAGCAGGTACTGAGCCAAACCAACTTGCGTTTGGCACATGTTGAATATACGCCATTGATGCAAGATCTGGCCAAGAAACATAAACATATAGATGTTTCAGCTCTATCAAGCCATCAGGCATTTTTTGACGCAGATGAACAATTTGATGCCATGGTCATTAGTGCTGAGGCTGGCTTTGCCTGGAGTATGTTCCACCCAGAGTTTGGCGTTGTCGTACCGAAAGGCGCCGAACTGAAATACCCTGTTGGATTTGCTGTCGCTAAACGCAACCTGGATATATTGAGTTTTGTCGACGCCTGGTTAACTATTCAACACAGTCAGGGGCAAATTAGCAAAAGCTATGATTACTGGATCCTTGGTAAAGGGACACAAAACAAACAGCACCGCTGGTCTTTAATCGACGAGCTTGATTATGATTTTAAGCTAAATCTTAAGTAACCTTTGGCGTTAGGCGCTGGCCTAACGCCCTACATATACAGTCCTATCAGTAAACTTATTAACCCCACAACCTGTAACAGGAAGAGCATTAAAAGCTTTATCAGGAAAGAAAGCTTAGCAGTCTTGTGCTGCACAAGTTGCATGCAGAACAGGGTTGAAATATGCAATGAGCAGGCTGATACCAAGAGTAACTGTCGCTCAGAGATCCGCTCTGTCCCTTGCTTTGATAACTTTTTATCTTTTGTGTAAACAGTAAATACAATAGCACTGGTTAGCAGCAAATACGCGGCTATGGACCAGTCAGGGATAGCGAGAGCTGTCAAGCAGGGAATAAGCACAAATATCAATAGCACAATGGACAATATCCAAAGTACATCGAGTAAAGTGTTGATTAAGTATTTTTGATACTGACCTTTGACTTTCGTCATTTATTTGTTATTTTCGGTACGGCCTATTCAGGCTATTGTAAACCACAAAGGAAATGAAAATGAAATTTACACTAAATAAGAAAAAACTAAAAACCTTATCTTCAAATCAACAGTTAAATGCTAAAGCAACACCTAATGTAGGCGGCGGTTATGAGCCTTCTTACCTTGATTGCGCACCAACTAATCGAAATGATTGTCAGACTGGTGTGATCTCATGCTACAACGGCCGTGATTGTGTTTTCACAAACCGCTGGTACAACTGTGACTAATCACGTTTAGTCTTTGTCGCTCAGTTTGAACTGGGCGATAAACACAACACGCATATTGCTTCCGTTGAACTGACTTCTCAGGCTCACTTACATAATGCCTGCTCATCGAGCCGTTATTCTTGATTTTCCAGCCTGACTTGATTGATCAATATAAATAACTGTGCCGTGGCTTCTGCGTCAGCCATCGCTCTGTGGTGCTGAGTCAATGTAATTCCCAGCTCTGCACAGACCTTGTTTAGCGCATAAGATTTCATACCTGGCAGCCATTTTCTGCCCAGCTGCACGGTACATAGTTTTGGCTTTTGAAAAACCAGGTCAATTCGGGCAAATTCAGCTTTGATAAACCCCATATCAAAGTTGGCATTATGCGCGACAAAAATGGCATCTTGCATAAAGTCTTCGACTTGCTGAGCAACGTCAGAAAAGAGGGGCGCATCCGCCACCATGTCGTTGCTAATACCGGTTAACTCCGTGATGTATTTTGGGATCCGCCGCAATGGGTTGATAAGGCTTTGCCAACGTTTGACCACTTTGCCATCAACGACTCTGACCATGGCAATTTCAGTAATACGATCAAACTCCTTCTTACCCCCAGTGGTTTCCACATCAATGACGACATAGGCCTGTTGTGGGGCGATTTGCCAGCACACCTGCTGAATGTCGACCTTAAAGCCCGACTCAATCAGACGCCTTATTGTCACCAGCTGATTACGTCTCAGACTATCTCCTGGTGCTTTTATTTCAACAAATGACACATCGCTGCCATTAATACATATCAGGTCAGGGTAGCCATCTTTCAGCATTTTATAATCTTTACACATGGCGATAAGGTGTGTTTTTAGGGCCGTGACGGATATCAACCGAGCCACCATCAGTAAAAGGTCCAATGTCGACCTATGCCAGAAGACCAGTCGATTCGGTTTCCCGAAATGTGCACTGGCCTGACGCAACAGCCAATCGAATAAACTTTGATTATCTGTAATTTTTCCAAGGATCTGTTCAATATGCTCGCTATGCACTTCATAAAATTGATTATATTTCAGGCTTCGTGGCGTTAAATCAAATTCATTGCTGGGTGCACCGGTTGTCGATTCGTATAGTGCAGGCCAGAAAACCAAAACAAATAACATACGCCAGAACTGATTTTCCTCGTGATAGGCTTTGTTCCCCTGGCGGTGATACCAGGCAATTGCTCCCTGCTCGGGATAACCCACATAGGCTTCGTCCAGTGCGATAGGCGGGCCGCTTTGACGCAGTATGTCTGTCAATACGGAGGTACGCTTGGTGGTGAATTTCAGCGCTGAAAAATCCTCGGCGAATATCAATAACTCTTCGTTTTGTGGGCAGGCCAGCACCTCTTCCAGCTGAGCCAGGCAAGTATCATGGTCCCCTGCCGTGTACAGAGCACGAATGTATTTTTCTTGTGCCTTTGGATGGTTACTGACCTGAAGCATCACCGTCGCAAGTGCTGGTTCTGCCTGGTCCAACTGACAAGCCAGCTTATGCGTCAAATCATCACGTCTGGCCTGAGCCATGAGCCCCTCGGCTTCTGGCACTTGCGCTTGTTGGATCTGTTTTGCCAACAACACTTTGTCGTCTAAGCTTAGATTATTCAGGTGCTTATTTTGGCGAACATAAAAATAGGCACTTTGCGCCTCAGCCAGCTCAGAGAAGTGCGCATTGCCCGACGATACCCCTTGGCGTGTTTGCATCACTCCCAAATCACGCAACGAGAACTGCTGCAAAGTGCCGCCCAGTTTACCAAAGAATAAAAATAACCAGTATTCAAAGTCTGCTTTGACTGGCGCAGATAAGTGGGCACGAAATATCGAGGTATCTGCCAGCACAACGTGAGTGCATTGGGCGTAAACAAATTCACTCCATAGCACTTTTTTTGCAGATTTTGTTGGAGGTGTGGAAGACACTTTGCCTGACGCTATCAGCTCAGATGCTATGGACTGTAACTGCTCCTTAGTCAACTCCCCCAGTAGTACATCAGCATCCTTATCTTGCGCTGTTTGAACCAGCCCTTTACCACGCAACTCATTCAGGGCGGCGTCTGTATCCTTGATTTCTGCGTAATTCAGCTGTGCTCTGGTGACATATACACGTTTGCGATTGATGATACGCAACAGTAAACACAGGCACTCTTCGTCCAAAGACCCAAGTTCTGTGAACAGAACCTGCTGCGGTGGAGTAAGAAGATGAAAGCTGGTTTTTGAAACAAATTCCTGCAATTCATGAAAGTGGGTGAGATAATACTTCTCAGGTAACGTTTTTAACATACACACTCTACCCTGAATAATAACGGCGTAGACCCTTTGCTACGGTGAGCAGTTTAAATTCGGGTAACAACTATAATAGCTCGCTAAAAACATCCTCAAACTGTTCTCCATTATTCAATCTTTCCAGGCCACTGTACATCTTCTTTGGATTCATAGGCTTAACAGCTATGAACGCAGCCTGATAGTATTTGACATGAGTGTTGGGGAAGTCGCGAAGGTAAAATACCGACTTAATCTTGGTAACATCCTCATTTGTCACATCTATGTTTTCTAATAGAAATGGCGCTCGATGGTCTACCTGGATCCCGGTACCTTCGATGAACCAAGCAGGTATTTGAGTCAGTTCAGTCACCAGATTTGTTCGGTGCCTGACTTCGGCATGAACAAGTTCATGGGCAACAACGTCTGTATTTAGACCCTTAGGACCAAGAAAAATACACTCTCTAAAAAAACCGGATCTCTGCATGCCTGTCGGGTTGAACCCAAACTTTGCATACTTCGTTTCAGCAGAGGCAATAATTCTGGGGGTTGAAGTTGGTGCACCATAGATATCGGTGACTCTTTTTACGGCAGCCTCGACAGTATTGACGAGATTAACTTGCTGCAAATGACTCATACTTTGATCAATATATAAGTTTGGCGACACTTCATCAAATTGAGACACGCCTATCAGTTCACAAGCAATCGCTTCTTTGTGAAAATAACCAAGGGGAAGCATTAAAAATGCAATCAAAGCAAGGGACAGTATCTTAAATCTCTTCATTAATATTCCAACAGTATATAACTCCAGCTCAACCCAATTATCATTATTTTATTTTCTGGTCGCCGCATTTACTTGAGCTATTTCATTAATTATCAGAGCTTTAGTGTAGTCTTGTTTACTCACTCAAGTGCGGCAATGGGCCAGCATATTTTTATTATTCTTCAACTACGATCTGCTCATAGTTCAGATGTTTTTTCAGGCAACTCAGCAACGCCTCGATGGATACAGGTTTGCTTAGGTAGTCATTCATCCCGGCTTCAAGACATTTTTTCTCGTCGCCGACCATGGCATTGGCCGTAAGCGCTACTATGGTAATATCCATATTTGACTTACCCGCCTGCCCTTTTCGAATGGCTTTGGTCGCATGAAAACCGTCCATTTCTGGCATCTGACAATCCATCAGTACCAGTGAATACCCTTCTGAGTGTTGATATTCTCTCAGGTTCCGCAGTGCCTCATTGCCATCGCTCACAACATCAACATATTCAATGTCCAGCTTCTGCAACATGCTTACCGTTACTATCTGATTGACCTGATTATCCTCGGCCAACAAGATACGCGGTTTTGGCACCCATTTCACCTTTGTCGTATCCTGATGAGGATCTTTCATACTCTTAAGATAATGCGTCGTAACCAATGGCTTGGCATTTGCTAACGCTTCTCCGTCATCTGCTACTACAGAGAGCGCATTGAACAGATCTTCTGTCGTTGCGGGCTTGGGGAAATATCCCGAGAAGCCCAAGTCTGCAAAATAAGATGCATCGCCCTGATGACCGATTGAGGTCATCATAATAAGCTTAATCCCCTTAAAGCGTTTGTCCTCTTTGATGGTTTTACCCAACTGTGCGCCATCCATGTTAGGCATCTGCATATCCAGCAAAGCTATATCAAACATTTTTCGCTGTCCGTCATGAAAACGCTTTTCACACTCGGCTAGTGCAGCAATACCAGATGAGGATTCAAAGACCTGTGCCCCCCAGTGACGCAATTGTTGACCAAGTACAGTGCGATTGGTCTGATTGTCATCAACAACCAGCAACTCTAGCTTGGACATATCCAAATCTGGCAGTATTTGTTTTGACTGGGCACTTTTCTCTAACAAGACTCGAAACTTAAATGTACTTCCTTCACCCTCGACACTCTCGACCCAGACATCACCTCCCATTAGCTGGCAAAGCTTCCTGACAATAGCGAGACCCAGGCCTGTTCCGCCGTACTTACGTGTTGTTGACGAATCAACCTGAGAAAAAGAATCAAACAGAGCGGTACATTTCGCTTTAGGGATGCCAATTCCCGTATCTGTAATGGCACATTCGAGACACAGCTCATTATTATCCAGCTCGCTCAACTTGCCCTGAATGATAACTTCGCCCTGCTCTGTAAATTTTATTGCATTGCCTACCAGGTTAGCGAGGATTTGTCTGATCCGGCTTGGGTCACCTTTAGCCATGCTTTGTTCAATATCCAGGGTATCCAGTACAAGTTCGAGCCCTTTACACTGAGCTTGCAACGCTGCTGACTCCGCAAAGTCTTCAAACATGCCTCGTAAGTCAAAGTCGAGCATCTCCAGCTCCAGCTTACCCGCATCTACTTTTGAAAAATCAAGTATGTCATTGATGAGATTAAGGAGTGAGTTTGCGCTACTCATGGCTAGCTTAACCCGGTGTGTTTGCTGCTCATCCAGTTCGTTGCTCAGCAACAAATTGAGCATACCCAAAACACCATTCATTGGAGTGCGAATTTCATGGCTCATAGATGCCAGAAATTCGCTTTTAGCCCGGCTGGCTTGCTCTGCCTGACTTTTAGCATCTGCCAGCGCTCGCTCCTGAGCTATTTCCTCAGAAATATCCTGAATAATGCCTACATAGGCGACCAACTCTTCCCTGTCATTACTCACAGGGGCGATATGCAGATTGTTCCAAAAGGGTTTACCTAATTTAGTATAATTGAGGATGACAGTGCGATGTGCTTTACGATTCTTTATGGCCTCGACCATACTATCTACGACTTCTTGTGCCGTTTCTTTTCCCTGCAGGAACTTGCAGTTTGTACCCAGTACCTCTTCACCGTAACCCGTAATAGTTGTAAAGGCACTATTTATAAAGGTCAGCGGTAAACCTTGCTCTTTTGCATCCGAAATGATGATGCCAACATCGCAGGATTCTATCGCATAAGCCAGCAAATCATTGTGTTCCTTTGCCTGACTTAACGCTTCCTGATACATCTTCTGATCCGTAATATCCGTCAAAGAGCCTGACATACGGATGGCTTTCCCTGATTCATTGCGCAGCGCCAAGCCCTTTGAGCGGAAATAGCGATAATCATTTTGTCGGGTACGCAAGCGAAACTCGACATCAAAGCCACCTTTACCATTAAGGTGATCTTGTAATGCCGAAAAAGTCGCACTTCTGTCTTTTGGGTGTAAGTGGTGCTCAAGTACTTCAAAGCGGTCAGGAAACCCCTTGTGGTCTGAAGGGCTGTAACCCAGCAATTCTCTATATCTTGGTGAGTAGAATACGTCGCCACTTTCGATATCCCAATCCCAGATGCCGTCATGGCTCCCTTCAATAGCCAATTTAAACCGCTCTTCGCTCTTTTTAATTCTTTGTTCTGAGGTTTGTAAACGCTTAAATGGATTGAGGAGCAACTGGCGACCAAAAAACAGCAGCAGCAAAAAAGACAATGAAAGACCGATAAAAATGGCCTGGCCAAGTTCGACAATAAAAGCAAACACACTATCATCTATGGTTGACTGACTAATCATCAGGCTGACATGAATGTCTGTTCCCGGCATCTGCGTATTGTGTAGTACGACATACTCTGCACCAGCAGCCGCATTACTGTAATCAACCCATTGCCCTGACAATTCAACTGCCAGTGCCTGATTGCTCAAGTCCAGTGCCAACAGGTTTGCTAAATCTGTATCAAACTCTGCAACCAGCACGCCTTCGGTAAAGCCATTGTACTCAATGGGCACTGCAATGACGAAGCTAAACAACTGAGCATCACGTTGTAACATTACCGCATGCGGTAATCGTCCATCTAATAGCTGTTCCAGCCAATCACCTTCTTCACCGGCAACCAGTGACAACTGGCCACTGCGATATACCGGCTCACCAAGCACATTATACAGAGACAGAGGCTCCTTTTTCCCAAGGATCCTATACTCCCCAAGGAAATCAGACAAAGAGGCACGGGAAATATCCGAGCCCATAACCCCGTTGGCCAAAACCGGATATTGCGCCAAGTCTTTGAGTAGTACCAGCCGGGTGCGTAAAAATTGCCCCAGATTACTGACCCCCAGGCGCGCTTCGGTCTGACGCACTTCTGTTTGTACCTGCCGAATGGCTGTATCTGCATGATTGCTAAGCATCACCAGACTCAAAGAAACTGATAATATCAGGCTACACAGCAAAAATGCATAAAAGGCCTTATCAGAGCTCATTTTAAGTAGCGAATTCACCGAGTTATTATTCATTGATTTTCTAGCACCTTGATGCTGCCATCAGTGTTGTAGCTGGCCATACATATATCTTCCAAACCTAAAGCTTCATGGGCATCGGGATGCTCTTTAGTCCAGGGTGAAAAAGGCTGTTTATATCGTTTAATAAGACCTTGAACCGGCTTTTGCAAGTTCTCAAGCGCATCACGCAACGCAGCTCTGTCATGCTTCATATCTCCACGCAATGCAACCTGATCAAGTGCAGCAAGAAATACCCTGCCTAAGTCATAGCCATGAATAAAGCCGGCTGGTGACTGAATAAACTGGCCGTTAATCACTTTATTCGGATAGTCAGCCATTATTTTTCCCCAAACCTGAGCGGCAAACTCAGAATGAGGTCGTTGTTGAAATGAGAAACAGCTTTGCAAAAAATGCAGGTCGATACCGGATCGCAATTGTTTCGCTACCTGAGTAAAAAAATTACCGCCTGTGATGCCCCAGTGGCTAATAATGGCTGGACGTTGCGCTTTAGGAGTCTGCGAAATTGCTTTAACGAGTTCTTTTCCTTCTAAAGCGTTACCAACAAAGAGTATGCAATCGTGACCATTGGTTGCTATCTCCCGAAGCATTATTTTGGTCGCATTCATTTTCATATTCCAGTTAAACCAAGTGACTGGTGGCTCAGACTTGCCGAGCGCTCTGGAGATGGTTTGGTAATTAGACTTTCCCCAGGGCGTGCGTTCAAGCAACATATGTGGAGAACGACACTGCTTCTGTTTGGCAAACTCAACCATTCTCAGGCCTGCTTTTGTGTCGTCAATGGACAACCGAAATACCCAGTTATTTGCGTCAGGGTAACGCGTGATTGGCCCCCCTGCTGCCCAAGGAACCAGGAGTAGTATACCCTGCTGATTAATAAAGTCTCTGTGCTTTATATAAGGAGGAGAATGCAATCCACCTAGTATCATTAACGCTCGGTCATCTTGCAAAAAGCGCCGCATGGTCAGTAAACTGCGATTACTATTTCCCCTATGGTCCTTCTCGACAAACTGTAGTTTAAAACCCTGGACTTCAAAGTTTCGTTCACTCAGGGCACTATTGAAGCCCATTTTCATCGCTTCTGCTGACGCACTATGACTACTGTAATCAGAGTCATGATAAATACGCAGCACGTGAGCTCCAGCTGTACTGGCCAGCACATTAAGACTAACAATGAAGAAAAACAAAACCAACAGGGTCTGTACCATAATTACATGCGCGTTAAGTAACTGATTATTTAAAGTTAGACTATTTCAAAAAGATTGCTTAGCGCAACACCCTGTTAATCTTTTTTAGTCCGGAAAATGATAAACCTCGATAGGCTGGCTGCGACCACTCAGTTCAACCATGGCAACGCGCTTCAGTTGTGTCAGTTTTGATTGTTGAACGCTTTGTTCACTGACCAGTATTGGGTATTTCAGTTCCTTTGTTTTGCTCTCTATTCGTGCTGCCACATTCACCGTGTCTCCAATGACGGTATAGTCCATACAACTGCTGCTACCCACATTGCCTGCAATCGCATCACCACTATGAATACCAATTCCTATCTTGATTTCCGGTAGGCCTTCAGCGCTAAACTCCTGGTTTAACTGCGCCAGGACCTGCAACATTTCACGCGCTGCTTCTATTGCGTTTCGCGCATTATTTTCTTCTCTCTGAGGGGTCCCGAATACAGCCATAATGGCGTCACCGATAAACTTATCTATCATGCCCTGATGGGAAAAAATAACACTGCTCATGCGCGAAAAATAGCGATTCAGCAATCGCGTTATCACTTCCGGATCATGCTGCTCACACATTCTGGTGAAACCTCGAATATCGGCCATTAACACCGTGACATCCCGTTTTTCCCCTCCTGGCTCAATGTCCACCTCACCTCGTTCGACTGCTTTCACCAATTGCTCTGGCAGATAACGCAGCAGGCGTTCGCGATGACGCAATTTGGTATAAGTACCCGTAATATAGCTCGACAATGACCAGGCCAGAAATCCGGAGCAAATGATAATAACTTGTTCGTGGATCTCGATAGCGCGGGCTGTATGGCTGTGTTCCAGTACCAATGTTCCAGTAACTAAGCAGCACAAAGTCGAAAAGTAGATGATGAGTTTGCCCTGACGAAACGCACTCATAATATTAAACAACAGTAACACGCTCACCAACATGAGTTCGAATTCAGTTTTATGAAGATCCTGTAAAAGGTGTTTTATCAAATCCAGCGATTCAATTTCGAAAGAAACAGCCAGAATAATCACATAATCGAATAGAATAGAGACATACTTGAGCCAGGGTTTATAACGCTCAGACGTTGCCCAGTGCATTACTAACGCACACCATAAGGCGACAATCGCAAGTGTACCCAAGTCAACGGCTATCAGCATGCTATCCCAGCCAATACTATATAAGCCGATAACAAGCTCTGTAATAAACAAAGCCATTAATCCATAAAAACGGAGTTTATTCACATGGAGCTCCATCTCCATTTCACGCTTTTGATAACAATCGGTCAGTAACTTGTCAAAACTGCTATCAATGTCCTTTAACCATTTCATTGTCGCTTCGCCAGATTATGGTATTTCCACCAGTTTAGTCTCAAGCAGGTCGGTTATTCAGCTTTTGTAGCATTTTTTTATACATTGCTGTAACAACATCGGGGCCAAGTTCAGGGTTATCTATAATCAGATGATTAAACTTAGGCGAGGAATTCAGCTCAATCAGATAAAAACAATCGTCCTGCCCCAAAATAATGTCAAAACCAACAAATCCTATGCTGGCTAACTCAAAAACAGGCTTAACAAACTCAAACAAGGTTTTAAGAAGAGCCTCATCCTGTTCCAGTGTCGCGACCTCATTCTTCTCCCAGTATCGAACATTAAACGTCTGTGCCATCCCCCTTTTATATGCCAGTAACGGTTCCCCAAATCCACAAACAAGACGATACTCAGCTTTGTTTTTAACATATGCCTGCGCCAGTGCAAGGTAGTCATAATGCTTCGACTGAGCGTTGAATATTTCTCTGTAGGCAATACTAAGCGATGCTCTGTCCTCACACAGATGAACATTGATGCCCAATGCACCGCTATTACTTTTCACAACCACCGGATAACCAAATTTGGCCTCTGTAGCATCAAGAATTTCATCCATGCTTTGATATTCCAAATAGTGCCTATACTCCTGAGGCACATCCGGGTCCAGAAAAGACAAGGTTTCCGGCATAGTCACAGCTTGACTAAACGCCTGATAAGAGTGCATTTTGTCCCTGCATATGCCGTAAATAGATTCGGAGTTAAAGGGGGTTTTATTGAGTTCAAAATACTCTACCCCGTGATTAAAATAGACCCGTACCAAGTTCTGTTCACGATCAATACACTCGTGTCTCAGTCCTAACTGTTGGCATGCTTCAACCAAACAAGCGACTTGTCTCTCCATTATGTTTCTCCGTACCGGTTATCTTGCTAATACATGATGACCGCAAGTATCTATGCGAATTATGGCTTTGGCAAGACTGCTGGCACTGAGCACAAACATTAAAAAAGGAGGCGATGCCTCCTTTGGATTGGTTTACTATTATCTCATCAGGTTGGATCGCCACCAGACATCTGACTCTGGATATAATTAGGCAGACCCACTAACTTGATAAGCCCAAGGTGCTGCTCAAGCCAATAGATGTGATCCATTTCTGTATCATCAAGCAGCGCCTCTAGCAT
The DNA here is from genome assembly GCF_005887115.1 of Pseudoalteromonas rubra. Taxonomy (GTDB): domain Bacteria; phylum Pseudomonadota; class Gammaproteobacteria; order Enterobacterales; family Alteromonadaceae; genus Pseudoalteromonas; species Pseudoalteromonas rubra_F. The sequence goes on from NZ_PNCJ01000005.1 coordinate 619,619, forward strand.
TTCGCGCGACACATAGTCCTGCTCTTCTTCACACACTGCGATGACCTTTTTTAAATGGTCTTTCACGGTAATCTCTGCGGCCAGGTCGTTTTCCAGCATTTCCTGTACATTTTCACCTACTTTGATGGGTGCCCTGGATGCGGTATCTGGTGTGCCCTCTAAAAATAGAATGCGTTCTGTAATGCGTTTTGCATGATCCAGCTCTTCTTCGTATTCATGCGCCAATTTGTGATGCAACCTTGATAACCCCCAGTCTTCATACATTTTTGAATGAGCCAGGTACTGATCCATTGACGATAATTCTAAAGTCAGCTGTTTATTGAGTAAATCGATTACTTTTTGAGAACCTTGCATGTCTTACTCCTCAATTTGTGATTGCAGATAGTTTTCTATGCCGCAGTTTTTGATGAGGAATTGCTGAGTTTCCAGCCAGTCGACATATTCTTCCTCATATTCAAGAATATCCTCCAGCAATTCACGACTGACATAGTCCTGCTCTTTTTCACATAGCTCAATTGCACTGCGTAATACAGGCAACTGCTCCATTTCAAATGCCATATCGCAACTGAGCATTTCTTCTGTATGTTCACCAATGCGAAGCTTTTCGAGGTGTTGTAGATTTGGCAGGCCTTCTAAAAATAAGATCCGCTCGATTAAGTCATCGGCCTGCTTCATGTCTTTTATTGATTTCTTATAAGCTTTCTCGTTCAGCTCCTCAATGCCCCAGTTTTTCCACATGCGTGCATGCAGGAAGTACTGGTTAATGGACGTCAGCTCGAGTGTTAAAACCTGATTTAGTGCTGCTATTACTTGCTTGCTACCCTGCATAGGGCCCCCTCAATAAGGAATAGTTAGACGCTCTATAACCCTAGAACAAAATTGCAACTTAGCAAGACCGATTAAAACTAATAAATTTCTTAATATATCCTTTTAAAATAAACAACTTATAAGCTTAGTAAGAACAATTTTCATTGCGAATAACAGTCTTCATATGAGTACTTCATTTTGACAAATCCCGGCTATTACATCGAGCTCAGATGAGTTGCTACTCTAGATTGTATGAACACAGCGATAACACCAAGTCATCAGCGCCTCAGCCTGTTTAAATTTAACGAAAAAAGCTTAACGGCTTAGTTGAGCGTTTTCACCGTTTTGATGCCCAAACGTTTTGCAAGGCGCACCAGGTTAGCCCGATCAACGGCTAATTCACGTGCCGTTGCAGCCCAGTTGAGGTCATTGGCTTTTAGTCTGGTTATGATCAGTTGTTTCTGAAATGACTCAGTCGCCGCCTTTAACGTTTGTTCTTCAGACAGTTGCAGAGATGCTCCCTCGTTACTGACGTTGTCTGGGTCTGATGAGCCACTCTCACGCTGCACACCATGCACAACATCGACCAGCACGATATCCTGATCCCAGGCTGCGTGCTTCGCTTTCAATGCAGCACGACTCAGCACATGTTCCAGTTCACGTACATTGCCCGGCCAGTCATGCTGATTAAGTTGATTCATAAAAGCATCAGACAAAACCAGCTGACGCACACCCAGCTTTTTGCGGAGTTGTTCAACAAAAAAGCCGGCAAGCGATACGATATCCTGCGTCCGCTCTCTTAATGGAGGAACCTGAATTGGAAACACACTTAAACGATGATAAAGGTCGGCCCGAAAGCGCCCCATCTCAACCTCCTGGCACAAGTTTCGGTTTGTCGCAGCCACGATCCTAACATCCACATAGTGTGGCTTGTCTGTACCAACCGGCTGGATTTCACCACTTTGTAACGCCCTGAGTAATTTACTTTGCATACTTAAGGGGAGTTCGCCAATTTCATCAAGAAACAAGGTGCCGCCATGGGCGACCAGAAACTTACCTTCCCGGTGCCTGTCAGCGCCGGTAAATGCGCCTTTGCGATGACCAAAAAACTCACTCTCAGCCAGGTTTTCGCTCAAAGAGGCACAGTTAACCTGCACAAATGGCCCTTGAGCGCGCGACGAATGTTCATGAATACGCCGTGCAACCAGCTCCTTACCTGTGCCTGTTTCTCCCTGAATGAGTACGCTTAACTCTGAGTTAGCAACTAAATCGATGTCCTGTTTAAGTCGCTGCATAACTGCACTCTCACCCACCATAGTATAATTTTGATGGCTGATCTCTCTGAGCATTGCCATGCCATGACGAGCCCGCTCGGCTAACGAGGACAGGGTCAATGCCGTTGCAAAATGTGCAGCTACTAAAGACTGCAACATACCTAACATAGGCACTGCGACTTGCTCAAATGCACTCGGGGTGAGGCTGTCAAAGGTGACCATACCAAGCAAATTGTCTCCCTGATAAAGCGAAAACCCCATACAGGCGTGTACAGGCAAAGTGCCGGCTCTGGCCATCAGTAAACCATCATAGGGATCTGGCAACTGACAATCCGCTGCAAAAACCTGCGGCTGGTTAGCCGTTGCTATTGCGGCCAGCCTTGGGTGATCTTCGATTACAAATCGCCTGCCCATGGCTTCGGGCGCGAGACCTGAGCATGCCAGTGGATAAGCCACGCCTTGCTCACACCGCAACACCGCGGTGGCATCTGCCGTTATAATACTCTGGAGCGCGAGGACAAGCGACTGACTAAAGGCTCCTAAATCCCCCTCATCCAGCCTGGGAAGTTGGTGGGTCAGTTCGGAACTGATACCGAGTAAGTGTGATAGCGTTCTCTGATCCAAGTCAAAATGACCTATAAAAGTTTTTGCGACTTCAACAGTATAGGTCATTTTGACTTACCCACACAACTAAAAACACTTATCCTATTGTTTTTTAATGAAATTAATATTGGCATATTTTGTGCCCTTATAAGTACCTCTGTATTAGTTAGTTCAAATCACTGAGCTTAGAAGGGTAACTATGAAACACTATCGCCGTGCACTTCCTTATGCCAACCAATGTCTGCTATTGAGCCTGATTGGCTTTATGCTTGCCATTATGGCCAGCTATAGCTTTGACCAATACTTGTCCTTGTCGACACAAATTGCGGCACACATCAGCACCATTATTTTCGCAACAACCCTTAAAGTGAGCTACGTCGTTCGCTGCTTTTGCCAATATAACCTTGGTCAGGAGGTACGCTGATGAACTTGCTTAATCTGGAAGAGCCCGTGCAGCATTCAGCAAAATGGTATCAACTTAAACATGCGCCATTACTCATGCTGGCATTCCGGCCCTTATTTTTACTTGGCAGCCTATGGGCGTGTGTGGCGATGATCGCCTGGTTTGCAATTCTGAGTGGTTATCTGAGTTGGCCAGGCGCTTTTCCGGCGACGCTCTGGCATGCTCATGAGATGCTGTTTGGCTTTGCCAGCGCAATCGCCATCGGCTTTCTATTTACCGCAGCCAAGAACTGGACTGGTGTCAGCACGCTAAATAGCTGGCCTTTACTGGGATTATGCGTAGTGTGGGCCAGCGCCAGGGTGGTTGGGATCTGGTCTGCACACCCTCTGCTATGGCTCATTGTCTTTCAGGGTTTATTTTGGTTGATCAGTATCTGTCACTTTACCTGGGTTGTCATGCAGGCCCATAACAGTAAAAATTACTTGTTTGTACCTGTACTTGCACTTTTGGCGACCCTGAATATGGTGTTTATCGTGGTACTGGACCAACATGCGTATGAACTGGCAGGCCAGCTCAGCCAGATGGCAGTACTCGGCTTTACGCTGTTGATCAGTATACTGGGCGGTCGCGTTGTGCCTTTCTTTATATCCCGCGGTCTGGGGCTATCACATCAACAGCACACTCCCCGACTGGACAAGGCACTATTACTTGTCTCAGTACTTGGAATGTGTGGATTTTTTGCTCACCACTTTCTTCAACAACCCATAGTCCCCGGGTACCTTTTGGTACTGGCGGGCTTACTGCATATAGTGCGTGCAAGTTTTTGGTTTCAGGCACGCGTGTTTACCGTGCCCTTGTTATGGTCTTTATACTTGGCTTACCTGTCGATGGCGACAGGTCTGATTGGCTTTGGTGCAGCCTATCTGGGTAGCAGCTGGATGGCCAAAGACGCACTACATTTGATCACCATAGGTGGTATGGGCATGATGATCCTGGCCATGATGGCGCGGGTAGCACTGGGTCATACGGCCCGCCCTTTAACGCCTCACCCACTCATTTCTGTCGCTTTTATCCTGTGCCTGCTCAGCGCCCTGATCAGAAGTCTGTTGCCTGCGTATGTCGGCCCGCATCTGGCCTGGCAAATTAGCGCACTAACCTGGTCAACCAGCTTCGCACTGTTCGCCTTTATTTATGCACCCATACTGGTGCGAAAACGTCTGGACGGGCGCCGCGGTTAATACCTTGAATTTTCGTGCTTTTCACGCCATCTGGCGTCATTTTTACCGCTTCTGAATGAGGCGGCACCATTAGGAGTTTTTTATGCTTTCTCAACGAACAATCACCCTGATTAAACAATCTATGCCACTGCTGGCCGATGCCGGAGTTGAAGTCACTGAGCATTTTTATCAGCGTATGTTCGCTCATAACCCTGAATTACTTGATGTCTTTAATCTCAGTAATCAACGCTCGGGCAAACAGCAGTTCGCCCTGTTCAATGCACTGGCGGCCTACGCAACCTATATCGATCAGCCCGAAGTACTGACCAGTGCCATAGCCCGGATCAATCACAAGCATGCCAGTTTGGGGATTGCGCCACATCACTATCCCATTGTCGGAGAACACCTGCTTGCAACCTTACGAGAAAAGTTCCCTGAGCAATTCAATACCGACATAGAAAAAGCCTGGGCTGAGGCCTACGCCTTCCTTGCTGATCTGTTTATTACACAAGAGGAAGGTATCTATCAACAGGCCGAGCAACTGCGAGGCGGCTGGCGGGGTACACGTCGTTTCTATATCAGCAAAATTGTAACGGAATCAGAGCTGGTAAAAAGCTTTTATCTGGCTCCGTGCGATGAGCAGGCTGTAATGCCTTATCAGGCAGGACAATACCTGGCTATTTGTTGTTCCATTCCAGCAGAGCGTCATCAACAGATCCGCCAGTATTCCCTGTCTCACGCGTCAAATAGCCGCACTTATCGTATCAGTGTTAAACGAGACAACCTGGTATCAGGTTATCTGCACTCGCTGCCTGAAGGTGCTGAACTCGACATTATGCCTGTGGCAGGAGATTTCGTACTAAAACAAACTGATATACCTAAGGTACTGATCAGTGCCGGGGTGGGTATCACTCCCATGATGGCTATGCTGCACACGCTGGCTGAGCGCAATTTCTCCGGGGAACTGCATTTCCTGCATGCTTGTCGCTCTCCCTCGCAACTGAGTTTTAGCAATGAACTTGCGCAGGCTGCCAGTAGTCTGCCCGCTCTGACAACCTGGACCTGGATTGAAGAAGGGGCTACCGGTGCAACCTCAGAAAAACCCAACACAGGACGCATGCGGTTAGCGCCGCTGAGTACCTCTCTGCCGCTTGGAAGAGGTGAGTTCTACCTATGCGGACCGACGCCGTTTATGGCTAATATCAAGCAACAATTGCTCGCTCTGGGGGTAGACGAATCACGTATTTTGTATGAAGTATTTGGTCCTCATGAGAACCTGTAATATCGACTAAAAAGTCTGATAATATGGAGTCATTTGGGTTGTTTACACTAGGCAACCCTGATTGACAGCAAAAGGAGCCCTTCTATGAGTAATTCTTTACAATTCAGTATGCCAGCCAAAGTATTGGTTGTTTGCATGGGCAATATTTGCCGCTCTCCAACCATGGAAGGTGTATTGAAACAAACTGCTGCCCAGCAAGGACTAAACCTGGAGCTCGACTCAGCGGGCACCATCGCTTATCATCAGGGTAACCCACCTGACAGACGCAGCGCAGCGGCGGCCCATAAACGTGGTTATGACTTATCATCTATTAAAGCAAGACAGATTCAACCACATGACTTTGAATACTTTGATTTAATTCTGTGTGCTGACAAGCAAAACCTGGCTGATCTTCAGTCCAGATGTCCCGAGCATTGCCTGCATAAACTGACGCTGTTTTTACGTTATGGCGAGCAGATACAAGACGAAGTGCCTGATCCTTACTATGGCGGCGATGAAGGGTTCGAATTAGTGTTAGATTTAGTAGAACAGGCTAGTATTGTTATTTCACGAAAGCTCTCATGACCTAATCAGGGCGACGTGATTAATCATATCGCCCTGATTAATAACAAGACCCAGCAAGTATTATATGTATATGAGTTAACACTCAACAATGACTTGCCGTGTATCCATATAGATGGTTATGGCTCAGGTTCACAAAATTCGCTGTATAGACAACCACTATCCCAAAATCTCTCTACTGTAGGAGTCTCAGATACTTTGACAAAAAGATGGTTCGAAATATTAATATTTAGGTGATCAAGCATCACGTAGCCATTTTTCAAGAGTGTTTTCTTGGTTTGAGACACCTTGATGGTAATCGACTCGTTGCTAACCAGATCACGGAATGCATCTCTGACCTTTACGGCATAGTCCACACCATTAAATACATAGGTATTTTTTGGCAGATAGCGATCCAGGCCGAAAAGTACATCTTCATAACCATAAAGTCGAGTATTCAAAGCGGAAATAACACCATTTTCTAGTTCACGCTCAGCCAGGTCTTCAACTTTATTTGTGACCAGCCAGTTAAATCCGGGAATAATGTCCAGAATCGAATCAAAGTCGACAGAAGAACGAACGTCAAAGTTGCTATTTGCCACTAGGTTAGTCAACTTGCCAGTGTATGGGTTGTATTTACCTGTGAGCGTTAGCTTATTACTGCTCAAAGAGATACTACCTCTGGCATACCAACTACGTTTCAAACCGACATGGCTGGAAACCGAGATGTTGCCAACCTTTGCCTGGATAGTGCCGTCAGGCAAGCCTGTGAGCTTTATTTCTAAATCGCCGATCACATCAAATCGATAAGACGTAATTGACGCTTTGCCATTAATTTTCTCTTGAATACTATCCCTGACTTTTTGAGACAGGTCCCTTTCATAACGATGCAGCATACTTACTTTATCAGTAATCTTTTTAACTTCTGCATTTCTTATTGATTTGCTGTAATTTCTGCCAGCATTTTTATAAGTGACAGTTGCAGTCGATTTCCAGCCACCCGCAGCTATTCGCTCTTTGTAAGTAGCAAAAGACGAGAAACTCATAAAGGTAGCAACGACACCGATACCCAGTGCAATTGTTGACGTTCTGATATTCATTTTTATTGATCCTTAATAATTAATGTGTCCAAAAGACCTGATTACGGTACACCACTAAATAATCAACAGCAACACAAAATATAAATTTAAAGCAAATTAATTTAACAAATGTTAATTAAACTACCCAAAATTACAACTTAATGACAACTAAGGCCGCTGTAATAGTCAAATAACACTGTTTTTATCATTCATAAGCATAACGGGGCTCTATCAATGCCATTGACGGTAACAAGTCGGAGCACACTGCCGCATGACAGACAAACCGCATCTTGTAATACTCGCTCTGCTATATTCGTAACTGTAGTAAACCCTAATCAGTACCTTATCTTCATAGCATTAGCATCGCGCGTTCTTTGGGCCAACCCCATTGAGCGAAATTGATTTAAATCAATGATTAATTTGGTAAAATAATTTCTCGCAACTGATTTGCGACACATCAAACGAAGCCCCGAATAGACACAAAACCACTCCACAAATTACCTCTATTGAGTACACTGAGTACAGCCCTTAGCGTTAACTCTTTACAAGGAAACCGCCATGAAATTTCCCCTTTCAGCACTCACTTTCGGCATTATATCCAGCTTGTCTTTTTCTCATTTATCTTTTGCCCAAAACACCAAAGTTGAAGCTGCGCCTTTACCTTATGCTGACATTACTCAAACTACGCGGACGCAAAACTACGACTATTCAGACAATCACCCCTGGAGTCAGATGCCGCCTGCTGCCCTGCGCCCCATTCAGGTGCCCCTGTTTGTGTCTATCGGGTTTGATGACAATGGTTCTAAAGAAGGAATGGACTGGATAACCGGCTATACACGCCACTTACAGAATGCGCTGGGAAGTAATAATACCGCCACCTTTGACGGCGCACCTGTACGCTTTAGCTTTTTTAATACAGCTGCTTACATTCATTCATCCGCCAATGACCCTGTAGGAATAAAATATGCTTGGCGCAATGCCTGGCTGGATGGACATGAAATTGGTAACCATACCTGGAGTCATCATGATGGTGGGCCAGATACCGGGAACTTTTCAGAGCAAATGTGGCAAGAAGAGATCCTTGTAACACGCAGCTGGTTGAACAAGCCCTTCAACGCTAATGAGCTGGATAGTGCACCCGATGACGGCGCAGGCCCGGGGATCCCCATCAGCGATATGACTGGGTTCAGAACTCCCTACCTTAACCATAACAATGCCCTGTTTGCTGTCTTGAAAGCGAACCAGTTTGTTTACGACACCAGTATCGAAGAAGGCTGGGGAGCACAATTCAACGGCACCAATAATCCGTGGCCTTATACTCTGGATAAAGGTACACCCACTAAACGAGTGGGAAAACCCGATGTTGGACATTTCGCTGGACTCTGGCAACTTCCAACCAATGTGTTAGAAAAACCGCAGGGCGGTAAGATGGTGGCCTTTGATACCAATATGTGGGTTGGTGGTGCCATGAGTAAAGAGCGGGTACTGGCAATACTTAAACACAACCTGCATTTACGCCTGCAAGGCAACAGAGCGCCATTGCTATTTGGTGCGCATGCCGACATATACGCCTCGGCCTATGACAGCGGCGACCGTGCTACCACATACCGTGAGCGTCAGGAAGCGATAGAAGAGTTCATTCAGTACGCGCTGCATCTCAGGGTACATGGTCAACCTGTAGTACGGATAGTTCCGTTTAAAGACATTGTGCAATGGATGAGAAATCCCACACCGCTGAATGATAGTAAAGTGGTGACCGTGCAAAACATTGGAGCAAGCCCCACCTACAGCACTGGCACAGTTTACTATAAAGGCGATCAGGTATACCACAATGGTCAGTACTATGAAGCAAAATGGTACGCTGACAGTGTACCTGGCACTCAGGAACCAGATTATGACCCCTGGAAACTCATAACTCGGGCTCAGGCAAAGAAGGTTCAACATCTGGGGGAAATTTCACCAGCAGGTGACACCTACGGCGATGTTCCGATTGGCCCAAATGATGCTAAAACATTTTACTTTACTCCCGCAGTCGGTGCGCGCATTAGCCAAGTGATTATCAATGGCGTTAATGTGGGTCCCGTCAATGAGTATACATTCCAAGATATCAGTGCCAACCAGACAATTCGTGTCGAATTTGCCAAAGGCGAGTAAACACACAAATACAGCCGCCTGTAAGAAGGCGGCTTATCTGTTCTTCAGGCACAATTGGTGAGAATCGTATCTGTTAGTGCCGACTGCGATATCGGCTTTGCGACCACTCCGTCAAAGCCTAACCTGGCATAGTGCGACATGTCGCTCTCAAACACATTCGCAGTAACGGCAATCACAGGCACTACAGGCCATTGCGACCTTATTTTCTGAAATGCTTCAATGCCTCCCATCACTGGCATTTGAATATCCATCAACACTAACTGAATATCTGTAGTCATTTTATCAATCGCTTCCTGGCCGTTTACAGCCAGCGCTGTTTTAGCCCCCTGGCTAACCAACATCTTCTGCAGGATTATTTGATTTACAGCATTGTCTTCCACGATTAGGATGGACAAGCCCTGCAATACAGTGGCTTCCGGTGTTTTTTGTGGCTCTGAGACGGCTTGTTGAGCGCGCTCTCCATGCACTTTTTCAGGCAACGCCAGCGGCAAGGACAGCTCTACACTCGTGCCACTCCCTGGTCGGCTGGTGATATTAATTGTTCCATGCATCGCATCTATCAAAGATTTGACGATAGCAAGGCCCAGTCCAACACCACTATAAAGCCGAGTTGGAGAAGCATCTCCCTGTTCAAAGTGATTAAATAGCTTGCTGAGCACTTCTTCTTTGATTCCCGACCCGGTGTCACTGATAGTAATGTCCAGCCATTGTGAATCTGACGCGGCAGTAAAAGAAAGCGAAATACGACCACGTTCTGTAAATTTGACAGCATTACTGAGCAGGTTAACAAGTACCTGCTTAAGCCGTAATTCATCGCCCAGTCTCTGGGGACTTTCCACGTTGAATGTACAATTAAACCTGAGCTTTTTCTGCTCGCATTCATGGCTAAAAATATGTTCAATCGTTTTACTTACTCTGCGCAAGTCAAATTCTCGCTCCTCAAGTTGCAACTTACCCTTTTCCATTTGTGTAAAATCAAGAATGTCATTTACAAGGGTCGACAACATCTCGCTGCACATGCGTGCCGTATCAAGAAGTGATGCACTTTCGTTTGACTGAGGTTCTTTTTGTAGTAGTTGCAGGGCACCATACAGGCCATTAATAGGGGTTCTGAGTTCATGGGACATATTCGCAAGTAACTGAGATTTTGCCTTGCTGGCCTGCTCTAAATCCTTAGATGTTCTGTTTAATTTTGCAATAGAGTTATTGAGTGTTGTTAGCAATTCCTCCATATATTTATCAGCCTGCTTGTTGTGGCGGAACAAATACGCGATAAAAGCAATAAATAGTACTGACAACCCCAGCAAAGATAAAATTAAAACTTGGGTTTTAAACTGATTTTGCTGAATCACCTTGGTCTCGCTGATTGACCTGATGTTATCGAGCGCTTTAAAAACGGTTGCCTGGTACTGAGCTTTGAGCGCAAAGTAGGCATCATCCAGCAAGATACTCTGGGCCTGCACCAATTTTCCCGCTCGCGCAAGTGCAAATGCTTTTGATTCAATTTCAATCAGTTGCGTGTTTATCTGGGCTGTGGAAGCGATTGCATCCGCTATGATAGGATCCAGCGCCTCAGCTTCTAGCAGCGTCTGATCCAAGGTGTTAGCAATATTGAGGTAGCGTCTGGACCACTTGTCTTCTCGAGTAAAAGTAAACATACGCGATGACATGGTCAGTACTTCATCGTAGTAAATAATATCGCTGGTGATCTTTTTGATAGACTGTATATGCGAATTTAGCTCATTACGTTCATTTAAACTGGAAATGACAAACGGTACCAACGCAGCCAATGCGATGAAAACAATGACTAACAGCAGCAGTAACTTAACTCTGAGTCGCTTTACCTGCCCCAGTGGATCGGCCATAATCAATTCTGAAAGTTTCCGAGACTATAATATCTTGAGTATGTGCATTTTTATACCTAGTTCAAGCCAGCTCCGCAAATCCATACAAACTATGACATGCTAATAGCGATTCTCAGGGGACTTTATGAAAATTATCCGGCTCACTTTGAGTACAGTTCTGTTGGGCTTGCCGCTGTTGAGTGGATGTCTGTTTGCGCCTCAAGAAGTTCAGTATTACGACCCTAAGTGCAAGACTATACTAAAAAAGAAGGTGCTTAACAGCGCACAAATACAAGCTGTCCGTCAGTGTCGAGGTGAGGCATGTGCTGTAATACTGGCCGGTGCCGGCCTAGTCAGTGCTGCCAGCCTAGTGGTATCCGGTACCATTGTGATTGCCTCCAACACTGTTTCCTGGCTGGAAAAAGCGCAAGGCTGCCCGGTCCCTCGCTCAACTGATCGTGAGCGGCAACCGAACCTCGACACATAGCCCCCCCTGCTGACGATTTTTCAAGTGAATATCGCCATGATGCGCTTCAACAATTTCACGACACAGAGCGAGCCCAAGCCCGGTACCACTCGCTTTAGTCGAGTAAAAAGGGATCAAGGCATTCGCCATGATATGCTCACTCATTCCCAGCCCTGAATCGAGCACTCTCAGCAAAACGTGTTTGGTCTGAAAAGTCACTTCAATCTTTATTGCATCTACGTCACTACCCGACTCATGGGCGTTTTTAATTAGATTGATCAACAGCTGTTCTAATTGAGGCGCATCTGCGAGAAGCTGATTGGGTGCCGTCAACACACCTGATTTGGTAAAGCTAAATTGCCATTGAGTTTGCAATTGTGCAAGTAGCTCGGGCAACACGACTGGCTGCAACCTGGGCGCGGGCAATTTGGCAAACTTACCATACCCTTGCACAAATTCTGTCAAATGACGGATCCGTTCATCTATGGTCGAAAACACCCGTTCCAGCCTTGCATCCTCGAGTTTGTTCGCCAGAATCTTGCCACTGTGAAGCATGGAAGAAATCGGCCCCAGTGAGTTATTTAGCTCGTGGCTGATGATACGAATGACTTTTTTCCATACAGCGACCTCTTGACGGTTCAGCTCTCGGGTCAGTTGTTTAAAAATATACAGGCGATGAAATTGGTTATTAAGTAAAAGCTCACCATTAGACAAATGCCAGGTCTGCTTCTCTTCCCCCTTTTCTGGTAGCTCAAATAGCCCATCCATTTCATCTGCGAGAACATTATATAAAACCGGACTGGCTTTTTGCGCCAGGCTGTCTAGCTTCATACCTTCCAGGTTGTGCTCGCAGTTTAACAATGTTTTTGCACTATGATTTGAGAACACGACTATACCCTTATCATCTGTCAGTAGCAGTGCCTGAGGCGCACTATGCAGTACCTTATCCAGCATCAATTCTCGCTGATAAATCCACTGTTTTTCATCTCTGAGTTGCTGCGCTGCCTCATTGTACAAACGACATAACCTGCCCAACTCGTCCTCTTTCTGATAAGCAAGTAAAGTTGAAAAATCGCTGTCTTTAAAGTTGAGTAATCCGCTCTCAAGTGCCTGTAGTCCCGCAAATAGTTTGCGCGTCAACATGCGAAGTACAAGCGCACCAACACACATTGCAGACAGAGCAACCGGTAATCCAGTTTGCCACTGTACAAAGAAAAACACTGGCATACTTGCGGTTGCCACAGCAATAAATAACGCGAGATAAAGCTTTTGAGCAATCGACAATCCGGGAGTTTTCATTTAGTAATCAATACCGTATTTTTGCAACCTTCGATAAAGTGCCTGACGACTCATACCAAAGTGCCTGGCTACTTTCGCTATAACGCCATGAAATTGCCGCATGGCTGCTTCCAGTTCAGCCTTATCCGGCTCTTGCCTCTCCTGAGCAGAAACCGGCTTTATGCCGGGATATGCGCTCGATTGAAGGCCAAAATCTTCCGCTTCAATCATGCCAGAAGGGTTCAGTACCGCAGCGCGCTTACAGGCATTTTCTAGTTCACGAACATTCCCGGGCCAGCCATAGCCTAGCAGTGCATTTTCTGCATTCAAAGCCAGTTCTCTGCCGGGCAGAAAGTGAGCTATCAGAGGCAAAATATCATCACTACGTGCTTTAAGCGGCGGTAAATTGAGTTCAATCACATTGAGTCGGTAATACAAATCCTGGCGGAAGCGACCGCAACGAATATCCTCTGGTAAATCGGCATTTGTGGCAGAAATAACGCGCACATTTACCCGTTTTGTTTCTACTGAGCCAAGACGCTCGAATTCTCCGGTTTGCAGTACCCTCAATAATTTCATTTGTCCAGATAAAGGCAAATTTCCTATCTCATCGAGAAATAAAGTACCGCCGTCGGCTGCTTCAAAGCGTCCAATACGCTGTTTGTTTGCACCAGTATAAGCACCTGCTTCAGCACCAAATAGTTCAGCTTCAATAAGTTCCTGTGGCAGTGCACCCGCATTAACCTTGATAAAAGGGGCACCTCTAAGCGATGAATTTGCCTGTATGATCTCGGCAATTTTTTCTTTTCCGCAGCCATTGTCCCCGGTTATCAGCACAGCAACATCCGATCGGGCAACCTGCACCGCCATGTCCACGACCCGTTGCATCGCGCCACTGCGATAAACCAGTCCGCGCAGATCTGCGCCTGCGTTCAAGGCTTTACGCTGTTGGGCAATACGCTCATGCTGTTCATTTTGTTCCTTTGCTTGTCCAAGCGCAATCAGGTTGGCAACAGAGGTCAGCAACTTCTGGTCATCCCAGGGTTTGGCCAGATAGTCCGCGGCGCCCGCTTTGACCAACTCAATGGCCATTTCCAGCTCGGTCCAGGCGGTGATCAGGATCACAGGTAGGTGAGGGTTAAGGGTTCGTAATTCCTGAAACAGAGCTTTACCTTCTTCACCGGAGGTTGTATCGGCAGTAAAGTTCATGTCCTGGATCACCAATGAAATGCGCTGATAACGCACGATCTGCAGCGCTTCAAAGGGTGTTAAAGCCGTTTCAACCTGATAGTCATGAAGCTCAAGCAGCAGTGCAAGTGCATCCAGCACAGCCTGGTTATCATCGACAACGAGTATCTTATTCATCATTATTATTGTGCTCGTATTATATACGGGGTCTGTCATACCCATTACTTTCGATCTTGTGCCTTTGAGTGTACCATGTTTCCCTTAATTATCAGCAGGTAATGGTATTACATATTGCATGGTACCTGCTCTTAAAAGAAGCCCGACAATAAGATTGTCATTGCCGGGATCTGGGTTGGTCATCTGAATGGCTGAGTTAAACGCTGCGTGTCGCAATGCTGGGAGATATATTGGACGCACGTAGCGCAGGCATCAGCACCGAGAGTAAACTCATCAACAGCAGCAATCCGGCAGTCGTCGCAATAAAGTGATAGCCCAGCGCAGGCACGGAATACCAGTTCATCAGCTTTTGTCCAAGCAGAACCGCAGCGGCAGCGCCCAGTACTAAACCAACACTGCATATGAGTGCATTCTCGACCACAAAATAGCGTACTATGGCAGATTTTCTGGCACCCAGCGCACGGCGAGTGCCTATCTGTTTGGTGCGTTTACTGATATTAAAGGTAGATAACCCGAAGACCCCTAATGCAGTCACGATAACCAACACTACAATCAGGGTCATCAGCATACGCATCATCAGTACATCTTTAGCATCATAACGGGCTTTTTTCTGATCCAATCCGGTCACGTCGCTAATTACTCGCTCACGATGATTGGCAAGCATAAGTTCTTCAATCTGGCGCATTACTCGTGCCCTATCCCGTGGCTCAGTACGAACCAGAAACTTCTGAAAATTGCCGACCCTGACCATTGGGATAAGCGCTGTTTTTGTACCAAAGCTGCTTCTTGGCCATTGGTTTGCCATAGTGTCAACAATCCCTATGATTTTCAGAGGGTCCGCTCCCCAATATAGCGTCTCTCCCAGACCATTACCTTGGCCAAACAAACCATCAGCTAGTGCACGACTGACGATAATAACAGACGGTTGTGCATCGCTGTCGTCAATGACCACAACATCCGACGCGGTAAAATCGCGCCCTTCGGATACCTTTACACCTAACGTGCTGAGTAAATGTTCATCACCGCTAATATAACCCATATTGACACTCTTACTTTCTTGCGGTTCAGGTTTGAGCTGCATACCGCCAGAGCTCCCACTGCCCGACAGCACAACCGAGCTTACTGCCGCCGCATCTATCACACCGTCGAGATCACGTAATGTTTGCTCATCCAGCTCAACTTGCTGAAGTAAATCCAGTTTTTTATCAAAGTTCAACGAATTAAATTTAAAGATCTCAGCTTCCGGGTAACCTGTGTCTTTATTCAGATAGGTTAATCTGTCCTGGATGATAGAGACGGCATTACTGACAATGGCCAGCGTAATTGCGAGTTGAAGGATCAGCAATATAGCCCCTAATTTCGATCGCATTAGCGCATTAATAGTTGGTTTTAATTCAAACATATGGCGTTCCTTCTATTGCACTTTCAAGTGTGTGGCCGGAGTGGTTCGACAAACAAGCCATGCAGGATAAAGCCCAGCTAAAATACAGGCAGAAATTGCAAGCAAGGGTGCGCTCATTAGCATTATCCAATCCATATTGGCCAATCCGGCGTAGTAATCGTAAGTCTGGCTTACTCCGAGCAAGCCAAGTTGTGCAAACAACACGCCCAGGCCTCCCCCTAACAAACCCAATACACCAACCTCTACCAGGTGCTGATAGAATACCTGTCGCTTGCTGGCGCCCAGTGCCCTTCTGACACCCACATCTGGGGCACGGCGCATAAACTTGGCCAGTAATAATCCTAAAATATTAGCAACACACACAGCCAGAAACATAAAGCTCAACCCGACCAGTATTTTATTATCTTCACTGATAACGTCGTTATAGCGCATCCAGTCATTGACATCTTGTAACGAGTACTGAAGGGATTCTCGGTTAAAGCGACCCAGCTTTTGCTGCTGTTGCATATAAGCCATCAGCATATCGCCATAGGCCTGGTGCTGTTGCGGGGTATCCAGCTGCACCCAAAATTGAACCCAGACCATCTCTGAGTTCATTTTGTCATTAAAGTCTCGGGTTTCCTCAAACTTCCAGGCGTTGGTATTGCCCCAGGTATCCACGTCATAAGCTTTAACATGGCTAAATGGCGCAAACATTCGCTCTGCCTCGCCAAAACTACCATTGTTTAAATCGTAGAACTTGATTGTTGGGCGCCATTTTTTCGTAACCCCCACTATCTCTTGACGACGTTCACCAAGGAAAACCGATTCGCCCACGACATCGGTCTTACCAAACAGCTGCTTAGCCATCTCTTCATCGATCACCACAACTGGCGCAGCATCACGCTCTTGCTCTTCTGTCCAGGCATTGCCATGTAAAAAGGTCAGATCAAACATAGTGAAGAAGTCACGTCCGGTTACTCGGGTGTTTTCTATAAAAGGCTTGCTGGATACCGTGTTAAGGTGAACCGAAAAGCCTGAGCGCAGCATAGGAGCACGAAGATACTCTCCAGGCAACGCGTCAAGGTTTATGGCATCTGTGTAGGTCAGCTGATATGGAATATCATCTGGTGTTCGCCAGGTTTCTCCGTCATCCATCGTTTGTAGTTGAACCGAAAACAAGCGATCACTCTTGTGCGGTATAGGGTCCATAGACATCATGTGATAGACAGACAAAGTTGTCATAGTTACCCCTATGCCGATGGCAATGGCCAGGATCATCAAAAAAGTCACCAAGGGTGTCTGACGCAGGCTGCGCCAAGCTAAGTCAATATAATGTATAAACATATTAGCCTCCTGCTGCTAACGGTGTTGCAGCTGAGCGACCCTGATACAAGGTAAAATCGGTAACCCTGCCGTCGACAATCTGAATGTTGCGCGGAGCGCGGCGTGCCAATTCGGGATCATGGGTTACCATCACAATGGTTGCGCCTTCACGGTTTATCTGTTCCAGCAACTCCATCACCTGACGTGCCATCAAACTATCCAGGTTACCAGTTGGCTCATCTGCCAACAAAAAGCGTGGACGCCCGGCCAGTGCTCTGGCAATAGCAACGCGCTGTTGCTGCCCCCCAGACAACTGCTGAGGTAAGTGCTTTGCCCGCCCAGCCAGCCCTACCAGTTCAAGACACTCTTCAACCCGACGTTTGCGCTCTGCCGATTTAATGCCTCGATAGCGTAATGGAACCTCTACATTCTCATACAAATTTAAATCCGGAATAAGGTTGAAACCCTGGAAAATAAAACCAATTTTCTGGTTTCTCAGATCAGCCCTGGCGTTGTCATTGAGCTTGCCAATATCAACGCCATCCAGACAGTACTGCCCGCCACTAAAAGGCTCCAGCATACCTGCAATATTCAAAAAGGTCGTTTTACCTGATCCGGAAGGACCTGTCACAGCCACGAACTCTCCTTCAGCCACGTGAAGGTTAAAATCCCGCAGTGCGTGAGTCTGTACCATTTCAGTCTGATAGACTTTACTGATTGCTTTCATATCTAGCATTGTTGTTATCCTTTTTATCTCAGTTGCACTAGGGGTGCATTTTCAAATTGTTCATAATTAGACACGATGATCTGATCGCCAGGAGACAAACCATCCAAAATTTCGACTTCGTTGACACTGGAAGCGCCCGTGCGAATATCCATTCGCGTTGCGACTTCACCCTGTATTCGATAAACCACTGAACCACCGGCGTTCATAAAAGGTCCGCGTCGAACCTTAACTACACTCTCTTTTTGATCCAAAAGGATGCGGGCAGATAAACGCTGGTTTTGTCGAATACCATCAATATCACTGTGTTCAAAACGTACCCTTGCGGTGACCTCTCGGTTGCTGACCTCTGGAGAAATCGCTGAGAGCTTACCATAAAGTTCACTCGCCCCGACTTGAAGCACAACTTGCATGCCCAGGCCAAGTTCATTGGCATAACTTTCAGGTACTTGTAACTGTGCTTCGTACGCTGATAAATCAACCAGTGTCATCAATGCTTGCTGAGCCAACACAGCAGCTTTAGTTTGTACCATCAGATTGCCAACCAGTCCGCTCACAGGTGCATTGATCTCAAGTGCATTCACCTTACGTTGCAGCTCATCAACAACCAATTGCTGCCGCTCGACCAAGTTACTCGCAGCAGCCAGCTCAAATGCTAAGGTATCTTTACCCAATGCAACCTCTTGCTGGGCATGAAGATAGTTCAGCTTGGCTCGGGCCAAATCGTCCACCGCTTCTTCAAGGTCAATCTGACTGATCAGATTTTTCTTGATGGAAATTTGTGCACGACGGTTTTCTCGCTCTGCGGCATCTAATGTCACCTTGGCCAACTCCAGACTACGATTGAGCGTCAGAGTTTCGCGTCTGACTTCAAGCTCCTCTCTGGCTAAGCCATCTTGCAAACGAGCAAGCTCAGCTTGTTGCTGCTTCAGTTCATTGGTCAATGCGGGGCTGATAACTCTTGCAATCACGTCGCCCGCAGCCACCGTGTCCCCAGCCTTAACCAGCAGATCAACAAACCCGGCTTCCGGGCTGTATACCTGGGGTGCATTTGCCGCAACTATCCGACCACTGGCAAGAATATCGCGAACAAAGTCGCCGCGAGATACAGTTGCAAATTGCAGTGTATCGCGCTCAAAAGAGCGACCTGTATTGTCGGCTACAGAGATTGCTTGGGCGGTGATCGCCAGCGTGCCGCATAAAGCGATCACACCTACCGCCTTCTTCCAACTAAATGTCCGGGACTCAACGACTGAATCCTGCTTACTAGTGTCTTTAATCATGAGTACTCCTGTCTTTTAGATTCCATCTCATTTGTCACTTCATACTGTCTAATCACCACCCCAGCCAACAACATCAGGCAGGGTGAGATGATAAAGCCGCAAAACATCAACATGTTGAAGTGTCCTGTTATCTGTTTGACAGAATGAATACCAGACTCATGCCAACTTTTAACCTTTTGTTTTGTATTGGTTTTTTATTTTATAAATAGAACCAAAAGTGTCCGCGGACAGAAAAAGTGTCCGCTCTCCTTGCTACGGCGGACAGATTGAACACGAACGAATCGTACCTTTTTGGCTTGTATAACTGATAGTGGTGGCGGGCTATTGTTTCGAGATAACTGGGCTAGGGAACTACATCCGGCATTGAGATATCTTGAATTCTGGGTCAAGTTTAGACACACTGCCTTTTTAAATTATAATGATAATAACCACTATGAAATCAATGATCCTGACGTTACTGGCACTCATCTCTCTTTCCTCTTATGCGTTACCTGAGCGTATAGTACTGCTCCGTCACGCAGAAAAAATGACGGGACCGGATCCAGAGCTAACCGAGCAAGGGCATCACAGAGCACATCGGCTCACTGCGCTACTTACTCCTTACAAACCAACCGCTTTGTTTTCAACAAACTATAATCGCACTAAGCAAACACTGGCTCCACTGAGTGATGCAACCTCACTGTCGGTAACAGAGTATGATCCACGTAAGCTGGCTGGTTTCGCTGAGCAGCTAAAAGGCTATACAGGTACCTTAGTTGTTGCTGGTCACAGCAATACAACGCCCGAACTGGTAAAGCACCTGAGCGGACAAGCTGTCAGCATCAGTGAGAAAGAGTTTCATAAGGTGTTTATCGTAAGCTGGCAAGATGATGGCAAGGCGACTGTGCAAGAGCTGAGTTCAGACTAAGGTGTCACCTTTATTTGATGTTGCTATAAGACTTTAAAAAAGCAGCAGGCCTACCTGATGGCAGGCCTCAGAGTCGAAAGTTAATGACCCGTTTCGTAGTCTGCACGAGCAGTGTTGGTTCGTTCCCAGGTACCGTCTTTATAGAGGATTAACGCGGAGGCAGTATTGTTTGGTGAATATGCACGGATGGTCGCACCACAACTTGTACCACCGCTACAATTGGCAATACCGCTCCAACGCACTTCCTCAACCGGCTTGGTGATATTTTTAATATAGAATCGTCCACTTGTTGAGTTACCAAATGAGAAGTCGAGTGCACTACAGCTCGCTGTTCCATTCCCCCAGCTATGACCACCACTTTTAGGATAGATATCGCAGACCATTTGCGCAGAGAATGCTGAACCGGCGAATAATGTACCCGCAACAAGAGCCAGTGTTTTTAGTGTTTTCATCGTTATAATCCTTATCACTCTTTTCAGAGAAACTTTCTATAAAAAGGCAGCATATACACGTCAGTAAGGTTAAATATGCTGGTATTTAGTTCGTAATTTTCAATAGGGCTAACAGTGGACTGCTCACTAGTGACCAGTTTCGTATTCAGCATTGGCTGTATTTGTTCTTTCCCACGTGCCGTCTTTATACAAGATAAGCGCAGATGCAGAGTTTGTTGTGTACGCTCTGATTGTGACACTGCAACTGGTCCCGCCTGAGCAATTCGCGCCACTCCAATGAACTTCCTGGATAGGTTTACTGATATTTTTCAGGTAGAAGCGTCCACTTGTAGAGCGACCAAATGAAAAGTCAAAACCCATACAGTTGGCTGTACCATTCCCCCAGCTAGAACCGTTACTCTTGGGGTATACATCACATACCATCTCTGCAGAAAATGCAGAACCGGCGAAAAAAGTGCCCGCGACCAGAGCAAGTGCTTTTACTGTAGTTTTCATCGTTATTATCCTTATACATACATAAAATGTAAAAAAACCAACAATCAAATGATGCCAACAATGCAACATTTGTTACTTAAACTACCCAACAAAAAACAACAATGTCAACATTAAAAAACCAAAAAAACACAAATAAAACACCAAATGGTTACAAATAATTTATTCCAACCAAGATATTAATTCTTAACAATACACTGAAAACAAAGTAAATAATGATGAATCAACAATGCAAGCCACCGTGAGATGTAGATATGTTATCTATCGTAATAACTTTGGGTACTTGCTCATCCATAAATGCTTAAAAAGGAACACACAAGGTCAAGAATGGTTACAGAAGTGACATAATTTTTGCCAGCCCTTCGCGCATTTTTTCTTCACACTGTCCGGCAAAGCCAAGACGAATATGTGTGTAGCGAGATTGCGGAAAACGCCAGAACGCATTTTCCGTTTGAACGTACACACCCTGCGCGGCGGCTTGAGCGCTAAGATCAGATACATCTCTATGCGTATTAACCCAAAACGCCATACCACCATCGGGTACATTAAATGTCAGATGATGCCCTGCTCTCTGATAATGCTTGAGTGCATCAGCCATTGCATCACAGCGTGTTTGATAGCGCTTTGTCATGCGTCTCAAGTGGCGCTCAAACTCACCAGATGCCATCCAGCCAGCCAGCGCCAGCTGCAATATAATGTCATTCTTGTAGTTCATCAGCTGTTTCAGTGCACTTAGCTGAGCGAGCACATCAGCTCTGGCGACCAAATATCCCATCCGGGCACCAGCAAACATGATTTTAGAAAAAGTAGAAACATAGATCACAATACCGTGCGGATCACTGGCGGCCATTGGTTGGAGCGCAGGGCAGCGATAGTGAAACTCATGGTCATAATCGTCTTCTACAATAAACACACCATGTTCAGCACACAATTGATATATTGCCATGCGCCGTGCAACGGACAAAGTAACCGTTGTTGGGTACTGATGTAGCGGTGTCAAGTAAAGCAATTTAATATGAGTTTGCAGCAGGCGTTCACGCAGGCTGTCAATGCTTAGCCCCTCCTCATCCTGAGCAATACCATAGAGCGTTGCACCACATGCCTCAAACGCTCGGTGTGCCGGTGGATAACCCAAAGATTCGACGGCAATGCCTTCTCCGGGCCTGATAAAGGCTTTGGCGATTAAAAACAATGCTTCCTGAGAACCATTACACACCAGCAAATCATCACATTCCAGAGCACGGGCACGACGCAGATAGCGCTGTAACTGTTTTTTTAAAGCAGGCTCTCCTGTGCTGTGACTATAATGCAAACTTGGTACATTGACGGCACGGCATGCCAGGCTGAGATGGCGACGAAACTCATCGTAAGGGAAATCGGACAGATCCGCCAGTCCACCAGCAAAGCTGTATTGATAACTGGCAGCTCCCCTGATGTCAGGTTCTGGCACGGTCAGAGATAACGCAAAGTCTGGCTGGATATTCATACTATGCTGGGTTGTCAGAGTAACATGCTGACTGGATTCTATCGGCAGTGCCTGATTAACCCGATACCCTCTCCTTTGCTCTGAGCATAACCACCCCTGTGCAACCAAATTTTGTAAAGCGGTCATCACTGTATGACGATTTATACCATATAGCTGAGCGAGTTTTCTGGCTGATGGCAGCGGATCATCCGGTTGCAAGTGGCCCTGTCTGATGGCGACCCGGATCTGCTCTGCCAATTGTAAGTGCTTAGGTCTATCCTGAGTCAGAGGCTGTCCGGTCAACATAGTTATACTCCCCACCCGGTATGAAAATCCCCACCTGGTCTAATCAAAAATAAATTTCTGGTTGTTTATAACCTACCAGAAAACCCTACTCTGATCACACAAAGTTAGCAGTTAATATAAGGAACAGCAGATGTTAAAATCGATTACTCTGTCATCAGAAAAAGTACGTCTGGAACCACTCACACGGGCTCACCTGCCACACTTGCGTGATTTTGGCGAACAAACCACACTTTGGACCTGGGTACTGGATAATTATTGTCAGTCGAGTGCAAAGCTTACATTGTGGTTTGAGCAGTCTGCTCAGTTTGATCCCGATATTCAGTTACCTCTGGTGATTGTCGACAAAGCAACCAACAACATAGCGGGCAGCACACGTTTATTCAGGCTGAATCAGACTAATCTGAGTGCCGAAATTGGCCATACTTTTATTGGCGAGCAGTGGCAGCGCAGCCACATAAATACGCACACAAAGTACTTACTGCTCAAGCATGCTTTTGAAACCCTGGGCCTGGTACGCGTACAGCTGCGTACACATGAGCACAATCAAAAGTCACGTTCGGCTATCGCCCGTTTGGGTGCGCAATTTGAAGGTTTAATCTTAAAAGATCAACGCATTGCAGCCGATACATTTCGCAATACTGCCCAGTTCGTGATCACTGATGACATGTGGCCTCAGGTAAAAGACAAACTGGAGGGTTGGTTATGAGTTATCCACGTACCGCATTTTCTGAACACAACGCAGAGCGCCTGTGGCAACTGATAACAGAGCACCCACTTGCGACCTTAGTTGTTGCGGAGTCTGACACGCCTTTTGTTCATATGTCTTTGAGCCTGAATAATGAAAAAACCCATCTACTGGGGCATGCAAACCCGGCTAACCCACTTACCAGACTGGACAAAACACACCTGCATGTCTTGTTCAGAGGACCGGATGCATATTTATCTCCCAGTCAGGTAACGGGGCTGCCGCTGCCGACCTGGGATTACGCCACTGTTCATATCCACGGTCAACTCTCAGAAATCACACACCCAGAAGAAAAACGCTCTGCGTTACAACACCAGCTAAAGCAATTTGAGTCGCCCGTTAATCCCTGGGATATGTCGGTACTCAGTGAAAATCAGATTGCTAAGCTATTCTCTCAGCTGTTCTTTTTCAAAATAGAGATAGAGTCAATTACAGGCACATTTAAACTGAGCCAGAATAAAAATAGCGACATCCGCCAAACCATTGCGCACTTACTTGAAGCTCAGGGCAATCCGCTTAGTCGCTATTATCAGCAGTGAAATGTGCGATCAGTGTTTGTGTCAGTGCAATAATCGGTTCATCACACTCATCCTGAGCCCCACAATTGGCGATCAACCCGATCGCCACATCCTGCTCGGCCAAATAGATACTTTGTGTAATATAGCCAAACTCATTGCCGCCATGATGATACAAGACACCGTCATCGTACTTTTCAACCATCACCCCTAAGCCATAATACAGCTCTCCGTGCAAAAAGTTCGGCAACCAACGAGCTGTTTGTAAATGTGCATCGCCGACCATATTGCGATAAATGCGCTCATTAACAGGAGGCTTTTTAACAACGATGGCTTTGAGTAACTTTGCCATATCCCGTGCGCTTGATGAAACCGGCGCATCGGCCAGTGCCGTATTCACAATCAGCTGTTTTGTGTTGTAGCGCTGACGGTAGGGTAAAACAAAATCAGGTTCCTCCATGTTGAAAAAATAGCCGGATGCCACGTCATCCGCCTCAACATCATACCCTTTTACGAAGGTCTCTGTTAATGCCAGAGGCTCAATCACATGCTCGTGCAGTAATCGGCCAAGAGGCTGTTTTAGCTTGTTTTCAATCACCATACCCGCCAGTACGTAGCCAGAGTTTGAATAGGCAAAGCCGGAGCCCGGCTCAAAATATGCCTGCTGTTCCAGAACAAACCGCAGTGCAAACCGGTTGCCCTTGCGGAGCGCCTCTTCAGCCAGTTGGGCTCGAGTAAAATCCAGCTCACCCACATCATTGTATTCAACGATCCCGGCGCTGTGATTGAGCAGCTGACGCAATGTCATGGTTTCGAGATTCTGGATACGGCCCACCATATCGTATGGCACCCAGGGCAACACAGGCTCATCGAGACTCAGTAACTTTTTATCCTCCAGTATGGCCACCAGCAAGCCTATTAGCTTTTTGCCTGCACTGCCATTGGGGATGCGGGTCTGGCTGGTCATGGGAGCCTGAGTCTGGAGATCGGCATATCCGGCGCTGCCATAATAGCGCTCATCTGATGTTTCAATATACACACTTACACCCGGGATAAAGTCCGATACTAAATCTACCAGCATGGGGGTTACCTGCCTGTGAAGACCGTTTTCAGGCTGCCTGACTTCATCATATGCAGCACCTTGCGTCCCGCCACAACTGCAGACTAACCAAATCAGCATGACAAGCCACACACCTAATTGCCCCATTTTAATACCCACCAGTTGATTTCCTTGTCTATTATTGTGCCTACAAACTACTTTAAATTTCGGTACAAATACATACACTAAGCAATATATCTATTTGAATTTTATACGTTGCTGTCAATGTCCACGACTCAGTTAGCCCGCTTAACAATCGCTTTCGTCTGGCTTTATCATGGCTTAGTACCCAAAGCGCCGTTGAAAAAGACAACTTCTCGTGAATAAAAATAACAAATACAATTATGAGATCCGACATGCAAAAAACCAGGACTGCCGGAGCCTGGCCCTACTGGCGTCTCGGGTTTGGCTGGACACGTATGCCAGGGACGAAGTTAAGGCCGACTGCACAGAGTACGCAAACAGTACCTTTACCACAGACTATTTTAGGGCTTTGCTTGAGCGACCGGACTACCGGCTGCTTGTCAGTGATCAGGCTGGCGTATTACAGGGCTTTGTGCTGGTCAACCTCACCGCTCACTATCAGTCGCCAGATAACGGCTATGAAGTCGAAAAGCTCTACATAGACAAGCCATTTCAGGGCGCAGGCCTGGGTCGCGCTTTACTGAATCAGGTCGCGCAGCAGTTTGGCAAGCCCATGTGGCTCTACACCTGGACAGAAAACGCGGCCAATCAGTTTTATCGTCGACTGGGTGCTCAGCAAATAGGTACTCTTAGCTTTGAGGCATTCGGTAGTACAATCAATAACAACGTTTATAAAATCTCCCTATAAGGAACATATTATGAAGTACATACTCCTGATTTTCTTTTTTGCGTTGCTCTGTGGCTGTCAGACCACATCACCAGAACCTGGTATTACAGGCGACACTGAATATACTGCCAGCGACCCTGAGTATGGCTTTGTGCCACACAAACCGATCAAACTGGGCGGCTTTTTGCGTGGCTCCAAGTATGAAGGCAGCCATATTGACTACTTTCAGAGCCTGACCGGCCCTAATGGCGAGCCCGTCGAAGTAAACCGACTTGGCAGTTGCTGCCCGTTTGAAGATAAATCTATGCTATTTGGCGGAGGTATGCTGGATAAGTATGAACTTAGCTATCAGGGCCAGAAAAAGCCCGTCACGATTTATGTAAATTTATATCAATTTGAATCGCCTAAGGCACCACAAGGCTTCACTTTGTTATAATAAAGAGGAGGGCATCAGCCCTCCTCTTTACTGAGAGGATAAATTAATCCTGATGCGCCACACCGGCACGATAGAACGCAGCCAAGTGTGATTGCAGACGAGCCTGACCCGCTCCATAGCCTAAAGTACTGTCATCGGCATTGGCCAGTGCTACCACACCTGTTTTGGTATATGGGTTATAGGTCATAATGGTATGAGTGCCCGGGTCTCCGCCATCATGGCCGACAAACGGACCTTGCCAGAACCAAAACAGCCCTTGTGTGTCCATCCAGTAGGTGGGGACATCGGTTTGCACAGACAACATAGTTGCAATACTTTGCTCACTCAAGACGCTGGTATTGTCCAGTGTGCCTCCCTGACTGATGGCAATTAAGAAACGAGCCAGATCATGCGCGGTGGAATTCAGGTCACCGTCAAAAAATGTTGGGTAACTGAACTCCTCGACATAGTGGATCTCTCCCTCGTCATCGATTGTATATTGCGGCGCTTTTGGATTATCTTGGGACAACTGCGTGTAATCCCAGTGTGTGTTCTG
This sequence comes from Pseudoalteromonas rubra, assembly GCF_005887115.1. Classification (GTDB taxonomy): domain Bacteria; phylum Pseudomonadota; class Gammaproteobacteria; order Enterobacterales; family Alteromonadaceae; genus Pseudoalteromonas; species Pseudoalteromonas rubra_F. The sequence continues at coordinate 646,408 of NZ_PNCJ01000005.1, forward strand.
CATGCCCAGTGGCGCAAATAAGTTTTGTTGCATATGTTCTACCAGGCTGATGTTAAGCAAATGCTCCACGGCATATCCAGCCAGGCCAGCACCAACATTACTGTAGTTGTGCACGCTGCCAGCTGGGACAGAACCTTGTGCAACAAACACATCGTCACTGTAATAACGTCCTCCTTCAAGCAAATACGCTTGAAAAAACTCGGTAGAGTCCGTAATCGTGGTCTCTTCACATGCCTCATGACCGCCTTGGGCATATAAAGACAGGTTTGTGCCGTGTATATAATAACTACAGTTGTATTGCACGGTATCTGCTATTCCAGAAGTATGGGTGACCAGATGACGCAAGGTCAGAGTTTGTTCTGCGTTCGGATGCACCACTTCAAATGGCAAATTCATCTCAGACAGAGGGGTGTCCAGATTGAGTCTGCCTTGCTCAATAAGCTGCATCAGGCCTGTGCCCATCACCGCTTTACTGGTCGAACCAACATTCAATGGCGTATGCACTGTCATGGCTTGATTGGTCTCAAGGTCAGAAACACCGTAACCCTTTTCGAAAATAACCTGGCCATCTTTAATCACAGCCACAGCCACTCCCGGAATGCCCATCTCGGTAAGGCTCTGAGTGAAGTTCTGGTCTACGTCGGTAAAGTCAAAGCCGCGACTCGGTACCACACCCGATGTTTGTATTGCATAATCAAGCACGTTGTCAGACATCCATTCGACTTCTTTAGTCGCATAAACGGGCAATGAGATATCAGGCGTCACGCCTGCGACTTCAAGCACCTGGTCGTTAAGGTCTGAATAAGTTTGATGGCTCAACGAACCAGTCCAGCCATTGGGAAGCTTAAAGTCCAGTGCATCTGACACAGCTCCATTGGTCGCGCCGCCGATCAGAGTCACATGTGGCAGGGATTTGAGGGTTTGAGTCAGCACTTCGCCTGCGCTGTAGGCCAGCTCGCCGGTCAGCACATACACGGGTTTAGTATAAGCCTGGTCGGGGGCCGCTTTGAGTGTTAATGCCTGCTTATCCTGCTGATAATCGGCATTAAGGATCTGCTTGTATGCCACCGTCTGTGCTTTGTCATTAAAGAATCGCGCAATTTCCAATGACACACCATCAAACCCGCCATCATTTACTCGCAGATCAATGATGATCCCATCGCTGTCAGCCAAGTCTTTCATCACTTCGGCCATTAAAGTGCGGGTATCTTCAATATCTTGCTTCGCATGCGGAATAACCGCAAAGAACTCATCAACCTCAGTCTCTTCGTTCGCCAGCATCGCAGCCTCACGGTCTATCCGAATATACCCTAAATTGCCTTCCAGCTTACCCCACCCCAGCGCATTACTGTCTTTGTATCGCGTCAGCTTTTTATCTAAAAGGTACAAGCCAGTCATTTTGGCAAATGCATTCAACTGCCCGTCATAAGCTTCGTCGATATGATCTTCCCACTCATCGCCATGGCGTTGCTGCATAAGCCAGGCTAAATCTTCATACAACTCGGTGCCACCTTCACCCGAGATCTCAAAACGTTTGTCATCTGTGAGTGACACATGCGTGTCGTCAAAATCTTCAAGCATGGCCTCAAACACGTTCGCAAGCTGCTCCGGTGATGTGTCGGCACTGATCTGTGGCCGGTACGCCGTATAGGCCGCCTGCCAGTCAATGCCCCTTAGCTCAAAAAACGCATAATAGTCGTTAAATGTGTGCCAGAAGTACTCAAAGTTTGCCACCGGATCATCACCGCTGAGACGCTGCTTAGGTCTGCATTGCTCACGCATTTCAGGCTGCTTTTCAAACACCCAATCGTTAGTCGCATAAGTGGTTAACGTTAATGTTGTTTTGTCACTTTGGAGATGCTGATCCAAATCCTTCAGTTCTTTATAAGGATGTGCTTCAACCAGCACACAACCGTGACTGTTGTACTGAAAACGTCGCAGATGATCCCTGTCAAACTGCCATAGATTGCCAGTTCCCTGCTGCACCCATACTCCGCGATGTTTCGCCAGCTTATGATCATCCCTGTCACTTCCGCACCCTGCCAGCACCAATGCTGCACTAACCAGACTAAGTGGCATCCACCCTTTCACTTTTTTACCCATCGAGTCAAACATACCTTCGTCCTTTCCATTTGATTACAATCCAGCTCAGAGTGTCTGAGCTGGTCCTAATGAAGAGACTTAAGGCTAAATGAACGAGGTGCGCAATTCTGTAGAATGCTTAGCTAAGGTTGTTCAACTCTGTAGCGAACTGTCAGGAAGTGTGCCTGATTGTGGCATTTATCCTCTTAGAGCTGATATTTTATATAAACTTTCTCACTTTGTTCATTATGCTGTAAAAACCATATGGATGTCTGCCCTGTGTTGTTGAGTAAAACGACTTTTCCTGGCTTACCTTTGACCGATAACGCCAATGGCTGGCTGCGTCGTGACAGACCAGTCTTGCGTTCACCAAAGCAAAGCATTAGGTTTTGTTCGTCATCAAAGAAAATCAGATCGCTGAGCCCGTCATTGTTGATATCAGTCACGCGAAACAACCAATCTTGCGACATTTGCCGCAAGTCCAGTGCCATGTGAAGTGTTTTACTGGCACGGCGCTGTCGTTTGAACTGCCCGTCATTCCCCTGCAGATACAGGTTAAAGTCTAGCTCAAGCACTCTGTCGGACATCAGAGACAATACACTGCTCAGTCCCACTGACGCACTGACACTATAAAGGTCTGGACGTCCGTCACCATTGAAGTCTCCATACCCAAAGTGAAGTAGCTCATCGTCCATCTTCACTATTGCAGCGGCGGTGTCTGAGACTTGCCAGACTCGGGTTGCAGGGTTCAAAAACCCGGGGAATACCAGGATCCGGTGGGAGTCTCCTTCCCCCGACTCCTTAACGAGTACATCGATAATCCCGTCGCCTGTGGCATCCAACAAAGCACCAAACTGGCGAGATTTATCTTCGTCTGCTGCAGCAAATGACCAGCTTTGTAGGTTGTCCGAAAACCCGGCTTCAGTGCGCTTAAGCGCGAATATCTGCTCACCGATAACAAACGTCAGATCCATGTGCTTGTCCTGATTGATATCCTGAAGGGCAAAGTGCGCTGGCAATGAAATTGTCAGTGCATAGTTTTCAGACTGATGCGTACTCAAGGCGTAGGTGTGCTCAAGCTTCACCTGCTGTCGCTGAAAACTGCCATCCTGTTGTTGTAGTAACAAAGTTAACTGACCAAAATACGGTAAGATAAAATCACTCAGGCCGTTTTCGTCCAGATCCATACTGAAACGAATATCTCGCAGTGTACTCAGCAACCAGTGAGGACTTTGCTGATATAAATGCGGTGCTTTTACAAGCGGCATTAGCCCGGTGTTTGTATATCGATATATGCCATCTTCAGCCAGTACCACTGGCACCGGCACAGATTCATCGGCCAGCCTCACCAAGTCCATCGCCACGGCCTTAATACCGGTTGTCCTGAGTGTTTTCAAAAATTGATACCCGACTTTGTCATACCGATAGGTTTCAATATCTCCCGACTCCCCTGCTAACCACAAATGCCGCGTCTCTTTGTGCTGCCACTGTAACGGCGGTGCACTTCCCAACATCTGCGCCTGTGCCGGGCATGGGAGCCCCAAGATCCCTGCAAGCAATAACAACAACCAGTAAAACCAAGGTGGTAAATTCATTTTTATTGTCCTTCTTTGAGTAATCCAATGGGGCTGCGGCATAGTTGTTTGCGACTTAGCAAGATACCGCTGGCGGCAATGGCCAGTGCGATAGAGAGCGCCTCTACCAGCATCATCAATACGCTGCCCTGATAGGACATCGCCAGATTCTGCTGATAAAATGCATCAACAAAGCTGTATATGGCTGCAACAGCACATAAAGTGGGGATCAAAGTGACCGTTAGCCACTCAATCAAAAGGATCCTGAGGCCCTGGTTTTGTGATAAGCCAAAGCTCAATAACAATCCGTTGCGGGTCTGATCTTTTTCCATATGAGTCCGAATGGCCGCAACCATCAGAAGATTGCTCAGCAAAGCAATAAACACGCTGTAGCTCACAACCAATGCAATCAGAGCCCTGACCTGACCACGTATTTTATCCAGTAACGCATCCAATGTGACCAAACGGAGCTGGGGGTGTGCACGCCATAACTCCCCAATCGCAGAAGTGCCCGCTGCGTTGAGTTCAATGCTACCCATATGATAAACAGGCCCACTCGAAAGAGGTGCTCTGCTTTGTTGCAGAACAAACCAAAAGGTCACCGAGCTTCCACCTGGTTTAAATTGATGCACAGAATTGATTGTGGCTGTAACCCGCTCACCAGCGACATCGAAATGGACAGTGTCCCCAAGCGACAGTGCCAACTCAATGAATACTTCATGGTCGACAGAGACACCCACCTGTGAAGGGGTCGTATCCCAGCTTCCCTCTGTCAGCCTGGTATTTTCTGGAATATCAGCATGCCAGTGCAAATTGATTGGCTGTTCCAGACGGCGCTGTGTATCACTGGGCTGCACATCTCGTTCAGCCACCGCAACGTCGTTAAAGTGGGTCACCTGAGCCAGCTGAAAGGGCTGCATTTCTTTGATACTGCCCTGATACCGATCAACAAACGCTTCGAGCGCTGATTTTTGTGCCTCATTGGCACGACTGACAAACACATTGCCCTGATTCTGATAAAGGTAGAGCTCCAGCATATTGGTCACATCCCGGCCCATATTGATACACAGCAGTAATAAAGTCACACTTAGGCCTAGCGCCGTGATTTGTACCAACTTGACCGACATCCGCTTACGTAACAGCAACATGCTAAAATGCGCCAATACCCAACGTTTTGGCATCAGATAGCCACTGAATTTCAGCACCAGCCAGGTGACAAACAAGACCAATACCACACACAAACCCAATCCACCCAACAGCATGCCACTGAGTAGCCAGTTGTCGGTATAAATCAGGATCAGTGCAACCAGCAGTCCAACCGGGCTGCACACCGCTAACCAGCGCATATGCTTTTCCTCAGTGCACTGTTCAATCAGTGAACGAATATCACCTCTGAGCAACACCAGCCACATAGGCAGTGCTATAAAAAAGTACACGGCGGTCGCCAATGCAAGGGCACTAAGCAGATCTTGCCAATGCCAGTGCAGCGCGAACCCATCAACATAAAGTTGCGCCAGATGGCTCACACCATAGCTTGCCAGCAAGGCGAGCAAGAGTGCGGGGACCACACTGAGAATAAGAATGATTGCACCAGCACTGATTGCTAAAGCAGGCAACATACGACGCTCCATACCACAGGCCAGCAGTACAGAGACGCTTTTTTTAAGTGGCTGGATCTGTACCTGGCTGCAAAGCCACAGGATCAACACGGTCAAAAGCACAATAAGCAAACTGAGTAACCCAAGAAAGTTCTGCACCCGCTCCCAGACTTTGGCAAGGGGATAGTTGTTCAGGGATTTACTGATCACCTGTACGCTTGGTGCGCTTGACTGAAATTGCTCGATGGCGGCGTTAAGCCCAGTATCGTGCAGCATCAGAGCTCTGTTCAGATGTGGCGCTAGATCATCGCCGGACAGACTCAACTGAGATACCATAGCACGCATATCACTGCCCAGGCCTTCAAGGATCCTATCTGGCTCTAGCAACAACAGCGCGGAAACTCGCAGCGGCACACCGTTTAGTTCAAGTGTATCTCCCAGCTCCACGGCCAGGGCCGCTGCTAACCTTGGCTCAAGCCAGATTTCACCTAGCCCTGGGCCTTGCTGCATAAGCCGCGCATCAAGCCCTTTACTATCACTGATGTGAATGTCTCCCTGAAGCGGGTAGCTGCTATCCACGGCCTTTAGAATGGCGCTCTGATGCTGCGCGTACTTGCTGAGCGTCACACGGTACTGAGACTGCATACTGTATTGAGTCGCATGTGTTGTTATCCAGTCCAGCTCCGCCTGTTGCCATGGCCGCCTTACTGTCACTTGCGTGTCTGCACCCAGCGTCGATTGTAAATTTTGCGCTAAAAATCGCTCTACGCCCTGCCCCAGCAAGCTACTCAGTAACAAATAAACAAATAACACACACAGGGCTGCGAGTGTCAGCCAATATTTACCTTGTAGAATCTGCCTCCAGAGCAAGGTATTGAACACTCTGAGCGCATGGATCGGCGAAACTGTTTTGTGGCTAACCACCAAATTGGCTGGCACCGTCTGTGCTAATGGCATGGTGTCAGCCTCCCATGACTGAGGCGATAAGCGCAGTCCATTTTCCTTGCCAGAGCCATATCATGCGTCACTAAAATCAATGACGCGCCGCTTTGTCTGGCGCCTGCCAGCATGAGCGTGATCACCTGTTCTGCAGTTGTCTCATCCAGATTACCGGTTGGCTCGTCTGCGAATAATATTCGAGGCTGGACACTCAGAGCCCGGGCAATCGCGACTCTTTGTTGTTCACCACCACTCAACTGAGTCACCCTCTGGTCCTGCCGTTCTTCCAATCCCATCTGCGTTAGCCAATGGGCAGCCAGCTTTGTGGCATCTTTATTGCCCCGCAGCTGTAGCGGCAATGCGACATTATCGAGGGCATTTAACTCAGGTAATAAATGAAATTGCTGGAATACAAAACCGCACTGGGGCAGTATCTCAGAGGGGGTTAGTGTCTGATTTTCAAATCGGTAGCACACGCGACCCGATTGCGTTATTTCCAGGCCTGTAAGCAAAGACAACAAGGTTGACTTACCGCATCCGGAAGCACCAACAATAGCAATATGTTCTGCGGCTTCAACACGCAGTGACAATGCATTGATCAGTGGTAATTGAGTACCATTATGTAACTGTATGGTGTGGCTTAGGTCGTTGACCTCGAGTGACAGAGCCATGCCTGAATCCTTGAATCATTAATCGTGGATCCAGCATGCGCTCTTAGGTGTGAAAGGAACGTGAAATAACAACAGCGATTTGTCATGTAGTCACACAGCAGCGCATCATATCTATTCGGTAATCAGTGACTTTATTTTGCATTCTTTAGAAGACAATCCTGCCCAGTCAGCGCCTTCATCACCGTAAATAAGTACCTTGGTCCCTGCGTGATAAGCCGAAAGTGCAGCACTATAGACATTACTATTGGTACTGGATGCTTTATCCAGCCAATAGCCGAATGGACAATTTTCTAACCCTGCGCCAATTTGCGATTCCAGTCTGATTAAAAAGACGTTATCGGTATAGTCCGCCCAAGTATAAAGCTTATCAATTTTAAAATACCCACCGCTCGTCACAGTTGCCTGAGCTCCCAGTGAAAATAGTGCCAGAACACTGGCAAAGAAAACGCTTTTTTTCATTTTTATCACTCCATTTTTTATACAGCACACATCACCTGACAGCGAATACCTTGCAGCCAAACAACAGCTTAACCTATTTTTGATAGTATGATTCATTTTTTCAATGATAAATTCCCTTTATACATATCTGAGACCATCGGGCAGCTTAACACGGGTTTAGCCACAATCTGATGACAAGCTTAATGCAATGAGCAATATTAATCCTGAATCTCATTGAGTAAAGGGCTGAGCTCAACGTTCGCCTTGAGTCTCGAGGCTATCAAATATAATCCAGCCAGCTTGCGATGAATAAACAGAGCATCTACCGGTGGGGTGTGCCACTGCCGGGACTGAGTGCTCAGCTCTTTGCCCTGTTCACTGATCTGCTTTGCCAGACCACTTGAGGCAAAGTCAAAAGGTCCGTTTGCTCTGAGTGGTGAAATAGCCAGCTCAAACAAAGACAACACGGCATTTTGGTAGTGTGTATCTATGTCATCAGAAAAGTAGCCTATCTCACAAGCGGCCTCTTTTAGTTTCTGTCGGTTCTGCTCAGCGCCGGCCTGAAGGAGCTTTTTGTAATCCAGGCACAGTGAGGGAGAAATGGTCCTGGTGGCACCAAAGTCGAGCAGTACAATCTGATCTGTGTCACGGTTGTACTGGTAATTGGCCAGATTAGGATCTGTCTGTACCATTTTTAACTCAAACAGTTCGGTGAAAAACAAAGCTATCAAGCGATAAGCTAACTGGTCGCGCTTTGCCTGCGGTAAAGACGTCATAGCTTCCAGCGGCTCACCCTGAACAAACTCCATCGTTAACAGGTGTTTTGAACTCAGCGCAGGATAGCTCTTTGGTACCTTAAAATGTGGGTTATGTGCAAGCGCCTGCTCAAATGCACTCAGCGCTTTTGCTTCCTGATAATAGTCGGTCTCCACCAGCAGCTGCTGCTTAGCTTCTTCCACAAGTGGCGTTATGTTCAGAGTTTTTGGCAACAAACCAGAGAGCTTGATCAGGCTAACCACATTATCTACGTCACTGTGGATACTGTCGGCGACACCTGGATATTGTACTTTAATCGCCAACGGCAAACCCTGCTCAGAAGTTGCCTTATGGACCTGACCAATTGACGCACGGGCAAAACTATTTAACTCAATATGGCTAAACTTATCCAGCCAGTCGGGGCCCAGCTCTTTTTCCAGGGTCGCAACCAATTGCTTGTGTGGCATCGGGGCCGCATCAGAGCGGAGTCGTTCAAGTAACACAGACAGCTCAGCAGGTAACAGCTCACCGGCATCCATAGACAATAACTGGCCTAATTTCATAGCCGCACCACGCAGGTGAGATAACTTCTCGGCTACCGCATGGATATTACCTGGCTGTAGCAGTAATTCAGATCGACTTGCCTTTTGACCACTTAACGCCTGCTTAGCCCCTGCAATCATCACATTAGAAGCAACTTTACCCGCCAGACCGCCAAAATGTGCGAGCCTGCTTAACCTGCCCGATGGAACGCGCCGCGATTTGTTATTCAAATTTCCACTCCTGTGTCTTGGTGTAACTCTTTTTACGTACGATCCCGACATTTTGTTCAGATGGTGAAAAAAAGAATATATCACAGCAAATTTGTAATCAATTTACCAGCAAAAGACATCTTGTAGCCCACTGTTTGTAATGTCATATTAAGAATTTATTAGTTCTAATCCATTATAAATTATAGCATTACAAAAAATAACAGAATATAACTGCTAAGAACTTAATTTTTGACCCGTATATGACCCGCTCTTTTATCTATTCGATACCATATTGATGCTTTTCTATCGCAATTTGCTCTTCAACACGTTTCACTTCATCTTCTATCATAGACTCAAGCATTTTTATGTGTTGATGAGCGAATTTCACTACATTTACTTCATTATCATCAAGCCAAGGTTTAACATTTTCTAACTTAATTTTATAATTATTCGCAATTCCAAATTCACCATGTTCAACTCCAGACGTTATTAATGCGCCATTGATACGCTTACATAAATCATCGTTAAATGGACATGTAACTAGAATACTTTTAACCAATGATAAAATAGAAGCATTCCCTTCATAGCTGGCAACTATAGCTAACAAAACCTTTATTTGCTCTCCGTTCGAAGGTTCGAGTTCCGCAAACAACAGTTCGATTAGATCTGGTGTAAACCTAGAGAAACACTGCTTAAACAAACTCGCAACACCATAATGGTATACCCCCCACTCATACTTGTAGTGTTTTTTAATCAACTGAAGTAATAAGTGTGGGTTATTTGCTAGTGTTTCACGCAGTGAATGAAATGCGAACGGAATTCCTTCGTACCTTTCTTTATCACCTTTTCCATGAGTTGTCTCGTAGGTAAGTCGCTTACCTATTAACTCAAACAATATTTCTACATCTCGATCAGCAATGACTTCCATGACAGCTTCTAATCTATGATCAACTTTTCTAACAAACACCAAGTTGCTAATTAATAAATTGAGGTTTGTATCAGACAAAATATCAATAAAGGATTCTCGCTTGCTTCTGTACCAACTTTGATTTAACCAACTAGTGCTTTCATTCTGATTCAAATACTGAAAAATCTTTTTAAATTGCTCATTTACAAATTCAGCGGATAACTGCTGTTTATGCTCATCAAATATTCCAACAGAGGAATTTAATGCAGCTAATTCATCTTGAGCAATAGCTTTATCTACTAGCTTTTCTAACAGTTGAGTGTCTAATTCCTCTACATTCACAAACGTGACTGATAACTCCCACAAATAAAGACCGCCATTCAACCACTCATTTACAGTTAATTTAAATTCGTCTGAATAATGAGATGACCAAACACCTCTAAATATATAAACAGATGATTTTTCAAGTATTTTTGAATTTATAAACCTCTCAAAAATCTGTTCAGGAAACAGCTTAGATAATTTTTCTACAAAACCAAAAAGCTCAGGGGAAGTAGCCAAGTCATTAGACATTGTCTGAAGGTAGATCTCTATTCGGTCAATCCACTCTTCAACATTTGACTCGTTTAATGATGCTATATGCTGTTCTATTCGTCTATTTCTGATCTCTCTAGGTTTCACCCCGCCCCCATCTTCATCTGTTTCTTTTTCCCAAGGCAAAAAGATACCGTCGAAGCCAACGAGATCGCGGTAAAACTGATATTCAACATTAAGCTTAATAGCAGACTCTATTTCAAGTGCTACGTGTTTAACTTTATCTGTCGCAGCATGATAATAATTCCAATAAGCATCGTGCTCTATTTTTTGAACAATATCCAGAGGCTCAGTTTTTATCAATGTTGCCCAATACCTAAGAACTTCAATCGAGTTGTCTTGCACAATTTCAATAACATCTTCAGAAATCTTACTTCTTGACCATAAACGACAAGCATTGTTCATACTTGAAATAAGAGCTTTTTTCAGCTTCACATCACTTGCAACTTCATACATCTCTATGAATAAGTGAACAGTCCTGTTCCTTATCGTTTTTATTGCCTCATTAGCTGGAATAGCCATTGATTTTATACTGACCGTCTTGTAATTCCATTCATGACTTTCAATATCAGTCGATAAGAATTTTTCTAAGATGGGCAGTACTAATGAACTTCGTTCAAGCTTTTCTTTGTGAGAAAAACTTTCGATTGTTTTCAGCAAAGTAAGTTGAGGTTCAAAGCCAACATACTCTATGGCGTATAAATTAAATTCAGCAAGCTCATTCAATGTAGATTCAACATTACTCCTAACTTCGCTATCTTCTTCCCAAAACTTAAGTAAAATATTTACTACTGCACCTTGCTCAAGATAACGTAATCGTCCTAATAAGCTGATTATCTTAGTATAGATTCTTTCTGACGTATGATATTTAGCTAAACTAATATCGCTAACTGCGAACTCTTTCCCCCTATGCAAAATTTCCCAGCAGATTAGCAGATCATTAATTGCTTCCTGAGAAACATGGCTAATAAACTTATCCAAAACGTCTAAAGAGTCATTTATATCGCCGTAAGAATCGGGATTAATTATTGTTTGTCTAATGTTCTGATAAACTTTACTCAAAAACCTCTTGGCCTTTTCATCGTCGTGCGGCTTTGAAGCAAAGTATTCAATAGTTTTAAGCTTTAAATCATCCATCTTCACGCTCCGCTATATACGCCATGACATCATCTTCAATTCCCACCGCCGCTTCTGTTGAGTACCTTTTTTTGACTGACATAAGATAGTGCGGTGTTTGTTTTACCAACCCTCGGTTAACAAGGTAGTCAATTCTATTACCCACATCTGCCTCACTATTTCCTTTAAAACCTACCAAAAAGTCAGTACATTCAGATTTTTTAACTACGCCCATTAATGCAACAAAGCCCAAAATTTGTTCATCTAACGGGATTATTTCTTCATTGGCCGCAACAAGCACTTCCCTCAGATTAATCTCAACATTTTCTTGGTGAGTAGTAATATTTATCTCTTGCATTACCATATTAGCAGCAGCTTTCTTCGATTCATCGACTTCAATAATATTTTTCACCAGCTCGTCAAGCTTAACCAACAACTCCGCATGGTTATTTTCACTTTTGTAACTGATTAAATTTATGCCATGTGTGCGCTTATAATACTTTACTTCATCAGAGCAATCGCTCATAAACGCCCAAATTCTGAGCCTTTCAGCCCCACTCAAGTTAATCAGGTTATCACGCACAAATTTGAAATCTGGATCATCAAGCCCTGCACCAATAAAAACAATTGTTTTGGTTTTTACTAATGTCTTAAGACAGTCTAATTCATCGGTATAATTGTGAATTTCATTATTGTAATCTTCATAGGTAAGTATGATATTTTGCGGAGATTCAATGCACCCATGATATTTAAAAACATATCCATCTAGTTCACCATGAAGTAGTTCACCAATTCCTTCTTTATCCCCTCTACGAACTACAGTAAAACCGTCATTTTGACCAAATTTCTTTTCAAGTAGTAAGTCGTAGTTTGGTGTAACAAAGAATTGGGAAGGCAACTTTCCTAATAACTGATGTATTTCTGAAGGCTCCGCATCTCGAAATGCACTGTTTTTTTCATATTCCTCAAAGAAGTCGGCCAATGATTTATTATTTTGTTCTAGTTGATGGGTTAGCTCTGAGGCAGCATCAAGAAGCTTATCTTTTTTTATTAGGGCATCTGCAGTAGTAATATCCCCACCCAATCTATCACAATACTCTTTAAGCCACTCTATTAACTCCCTCCAAAATGGTAGGCCTGACCGCCGTGAAGCCCCTGAGCCAATAAATAGTATAGTTTCGCCACTAAAAGCATTTGCCAACTCTTGCATCTTGTCCATTTAAATCACTTGTTTTCCAATGGCTATAACTTTTTTGTATAGTTTTTTATCATTACCTTTGGTGAACACAAACACAGTGTTACCAGACTTTATTTCTAATGAACCAATTATTTTTTCAGCTAAATTATCAGATAAATAAAACCCTCTTTTAGCTTTTACCGCAATTATCAATACTTGACTGTCAGAGAAATTTTTCACCCTTTTTTGTGCTACCCATGCGGCTTTTACTTTCTTATTGGTCTTTACCTGATTAACTATAGGAGCCAATGCTTCTTCAGATATTGTCGTTGGCTCAATAGTGTCCTTACTACTTACGGAATGGCGCTCTATACCTGCTTCTCGATAAATATCTTCCAGATTGTGCATTCTCTCGAGCCAAACATTCGCTTCTTCTAAACGTTCATTATCAACTAAATAAGAATAAGCAACCTTAGACGATACTTCTAACAGTTCATGCTTTGCTGAAGCCTTTTCCAAATATTGCAGTCCCGCATCATCTTTTTGTTCCAGCAAGGCTCTGCCTAATGCAAACTGACCATCAACATCGTTAGGATACAGTTCATTAAACGCCCGATATAAACTTATCGATTCATTGTCATTTTCAAATTTTTCTTTAAGGTATGCCAGCTTCCAAAGCTCATCTTTATCTAGCTTTTTAATTTCTTTATTTTTCAGATCGTGATATTGCTCTCGTTCTTCCTGAATGGCCAAGTGCTCTTGCTTCCAACTATCTAAGTTCCATTCACTCCATTGTGCATCCAGCATCGCAGCAACATCATCGATTCGGTCACCCAATAGTAGCTTTGCGGCAGATTTTTCAGTAGGTAAAAAATCAACATTTTCCCCCTTCAGGGCGGCTAGCCGATCCGTTAAGCAAGGGTGGGTATCTTGATAGTTTGTTACTTCTTTCTTAGCGAAATTTATAGCTGAAACAGCATCAGCAGCTGAAATTTTTTTCTCTTCCATGAATTTTATTAACCCTGTATAAGGCAAAATATTTGGTTCAGGAAAATCCAATATAGATTGGTTAAATGGTGTCCAGTGCTTATCTTGAATAAAGTTGGAATACGCAGGTAACTTTAATAAGGCTGATGCAGCAATTTCATTTGATGACTGTTCGCCAGCAACATTATCCGCTTCGTATTCATTAAGCCTGGCTAAAGCAAATGAGTAAGCTGAAAATCTAGGGCTATACCAATTGAAAAACTTCCTAATAGGAGCGGTAGTCCATCCATTGTGCTGGTCAAGGTTGTACATCATATTTTGCCAAGACTCTCTAGCTTGGTATATCCAGCCATGAAACTTACTGTGATTCCCTGATAAATGTGTAAATTCATGAGCAATAACCGATTTAACCTCTTCAACAGTTAAAGACACTAACAATTCAAAACCAATAATTAATGTATTGTGCATAAACCCAAATGCTAAAAATCTTGGAGTTTGAACAATTGCAGCATTAAATTCTGGTGTAACAATAACTTGGTGAATACGTGATGCATTCAGGTTGCTTTGAAGTTCATCGATTATATTAAACAGCTCAGGTGAGTGTTCTCTTGTAATAATCACACCTTCAGGTTTAGGCCATCTTATAAAAACGGATTTGAATAACACCCAAACCATAATAAATAGGGGGATAAACAATTTCTTATTGAATAAGAGCAACAAAAACATAGAGCTTGAAAACGCAAGCCAAATACTACCAGCTACAAGTCCAAACAAAAAAAAGGTAATTGCTAAAATAATCGCATAGCCCAGCAATGAATAACGGAATAGCTTACGTTCATAAAGCTTTGGATCTTGAGAAAGGTCCTTTTCTGCTTGCTCTAGTAGATTTTTAATTTTTTCTTGTTTTCTATCCATAGAATATAGAACCTCCCAAACAGATGAGCTAAAGTTCTGAGCTTTAGTTATCGATCAAATTTTTCGAACAAAATAATGTATTGCGTCATTCTAACAGCATAACCTTGAACTTATCATTTCCAAATTAGGTTGTCACTAAATCTTCTAGTTTAATTGAGAGATATCAAACATTTACTATCAATTTTATTTTGAGAAATCAAAGCAATTTAGGAGTAAGCTTCGCTTAGAATCTGAACCGACAGGAAACTCATCAGTTTCCTCATTTGAAGTTCGTGTATTGGACTGCACCAGCTCATAAAAAACACTTGTACAATCCGTATCCCATATGACAATTCGCTTGTCATGCATCGATGAACAAAACAATTCACTATCAACTTGTTAACGGAAATCACAACGAGTAAGTACTCAAAAAACCGAAGCTTCTGGCGCTGTTTCCTAAATCATTGAACTGTTCAGCCTTGTGTGACCAGCTCTCAAAAGCAAACATCGAGACAGAACTTTGAAAGAAAAGCGTATCACCAACTGGCGTGATTACAACAGAGCCCTTATCGCCATAGGCAATATCCAGCTTTGGTTTTCCGAGGATGCTATTGAACAGTGGAACAATACGCAACATCACGGCGGTAAAGGGCGAGCTAATCATTTCTCTGAGCTGGAAATTGAGACCTGCCTGACTTTGCGGGCTGTATTTCGCTTGTCTCTTCATGCTGCACAAGGCTTTATTTCCTCACTGATATCAATGATGAAGCTTGATTTGGATACGCCAACTTATAGTTGTTTGTGCAAGCGTAGTGCAGAGCTGGCAGTTCGTTACAAGGCCAAATCCTAGTGCATCCGCAGGCATTGATATCGTGGTTGATAGCACTGGTTTGAAGGTATATGGAAATGGTGAGTGGCATGCAAGAAAACATGGTGCGAATAAACGCCGGACCTGGCGGAAGTTACATCTGGCCATTGATGCAAATACGCACCAAATCGTGGGTGCTGAATTGTCTACAATCTCCGTAACTGATTCAGAAGTTCTGGGTGATTTACTCAGACCATTGCGCAGGAAGATCAGCTAGGTAAAAGCGGATGACGTTTATGATACCCGAGGCTGTTATGCCGAAGTGGCAGCCAAAAAGGCCGATGCGCCTAAGCTATCTGGATTTGATCACCAAGGCCATGGCAGGTACTGATCTAGCATGGCAGGCAAAACAAGTGGGGCATAAATACATAGGTATGCTCCGGAAAATTTACGCTTAGTGGATTCAGGGTGCACGTCCGGAACACAGGCTGAATAGGCAGAAAAGCAAGGTCAAGTTGCCACAAAAGGTCGACCATGGAGTTAACCTCTTGTCTTGATTAGCAAAAAATCTTAAAACGGCATCTTGTAGCCCGATGTCTTTTAAGAGATACAGTTATCACAAAAGCGTTATAGCTTTTTTTAACCAATTTTAGAGCTTTTATTCACACTTGCTCAGATGAGGGTTATTATCAGATAAGTTTCTTTGCAAAAACCGCCATAAAAAGGCCCTGTACAATGACCAATATGAGCACAGTTTCTGAACATACCTTGCTAACCATGAACTTTCAGGCGCTGCAATCTGCCTATGCCCGGGACCCTGCGCCCGACTATGCGCAACGCGTTGCTGTGCTCAAAAAGCTTAAACGTGCACTGGTCTCGCACGAACAACACATCTATCAGGCATTGTCTCAGGATTATGGTTATCGCAGTCAATTCGATACTTTCTTTGCCGACATAATGCCCACCATTGCAGCCATTAATTATGCCATCAAACACCTGAAAAAGTGGATGCAGCCCTCAAAACGCCATGCCGGGCTCATGCTTATGCCGTCAAAAGTGAAAGTACATTATCAACCTTTAGGGGTGGTTGGCGTTGTGACCCCCTGGAACTTCCCTTTCTATCTTGCACTTGGGCCAACTATACAGGCGCTGGCCGCCGGCAACCGGGTAATGATCAAGATGAGTGAGTTCACACCTCATGCAAACCAGGCATTAAAAAGCATTCTTGAAGATATCAGCGATCATGTACATTTGGTCGAGGGTGATGCACAAATTGGCGCGGCATTCACGGCTTTGCCATTCGACCATCTGATTTTTACAGGCTCAACCGAGGTAGGCAAACTGGTCGCCAGATCGGCCGCCGACAACCTGACACCTATTACACTGGAATTAGGAGGTAAATCTCCCACCATCATAGATCAGGATATCGATATGGGCGTTGCAGTCGATGCTTTGATAATGGGTAAGTCTATCAATTCCGGACAAATCTGTGTTGCTCCCGATTATATCTTTGTGCCTGCTACGCGTATAGACGCTTTCATAAACACATTTATTGCACGCTATACTGAGTACCATCTCACGAGCAAAAACAGCAACAAACAAAGCCATATTATCTCCGAACGTCAGCTTACCCGGTTACTACACTTGCTGGATGATGCAAAATCAAAAGGCGCTAAAGTTCATCCCGTTAAAGCACATGACCCAAGTGACAGCAAGTGTGTTTATCCGCACCTGCTCACCAACGTCAGCGAAGATATGGCAGTATTACAAGAAGAGATTTTTGGCTCGCTACTGCCAGTGATGACCTACGACACACTGGATGAGGTTATTTCCTATATTAACGCCCGGCCCCGCCCTCTGGCGCTTTATATAATGTCAAATAATACCCCCCTGATAGAACGCCTGATAGCCAATACCCACAGCGGCGGTATCAGTGTCAATGATACCACTATGCATGTCGTCGCGGACGATGCGCCATTTGGCGGAATTGGCCACTCTGGTATGGGACAATACCATGGCTATGAAGGTTTTTTGACTTTTTCAAAGGCCAAAACGGTGCTGTATTCCAGCAGCTGGTTGCCAAAAAATCGAATTGTACTCAAACACCGGGACTGGGTGTTTAAGGTGCTCCGTAAGTGGCTGCTCAGATGACCTGAGTAGCCAAACCTGCTTCTTTCTTATATTCCTTGCCTGCCTCCCAACTGTAACTCACTGTAATAGCCAAACGTCAGCTCATTAACTATTCTTTTACACCTCTCTGAGCGCAAGGAAAAAACAATGAGCAAGTTAACTGCAATCGCTACGCTGAGTGCGGCCAGTCTGCTGGTCTTAGTTGGCTGTAGCACCAACCGTCATACCGCTCCTGCCGACCCTATCGACATAACCAAAGAACAAGGTGATGTGCCCAAACGGGTATGGCTGGATCAGGGCTGGAGCGAAAAAGTCCGCGAAGATTTCTGGTTCACCGGCCAGGGGTCACAGATCATTCCCTACACCTGGTTTGTATGGCTGGAACAGGCCGACAGTGAACAGTTGTTTCGCCATGCTGAGCATATGGAATTTCTGCGGTATCTGCCCAGCAAAGCCAGTGAACTGAACCCGGGCGGCTTACCCATTGGCTTTGCCCTGCACAGTAACCAAAAAACCGGCGAGAACTGGGTCGGTATGACCTGTGCTGCGTGCCATACCAGCCAGATCGATTACAACGGCACCAAAATGTTAATCGAAGGTGCTCCCACGCTGGCAAACTTTGTACTGTTTTTCGACCGCCTGGTTGCTGCACTGAACAAAACACTGAATGACGATGCCAAATTCAACCGTTTTGCGCTTAACGTATTGGGGTCAAAATACAGCGACAGTAGCAAAGCGAGCCTAAAACAGCGATTACAACAGGTTGCGTTGCAAACCGCACAACGCCAGGCCGTGAATGCACTGCCTGAGGACTACCCGCAAGACTTTACCAGTTATGCCCGGTTAGATGCGTTTGGCAATATTCAGAACGCCGGTACAGCATTTGCGCTCAATGATCTGACCAATAAAAATACCCCGACTGGACCTGTGTCTTATCCTTTCTTATGGGGAACACACCAGTCAGACGTGGTGCAATGGAATGCTTCAGCCCCGAATACACCGATTGTTGGCCCGCTGGTGCGCAACATAGGAGAAGTCGTTGGGGTGTTTGGCGAATTACAGATAGAAGAAGCGCCTTTCTGGCAACGTGTATGGGGTAAAAAATTCCGCTACAGCTCAACGGTAGACATGATTGGGCTGGGTAATCTGGAGTCCTGGGTTAAAACCCTGCGTTCACCCCAGTGGCCACTTGAACACCTTCCTGCCATAGATACGCAAAAAGCAGCCAAGGGGGGATTACTTTATAAACAAGCCTGTGCCAGTTGCCACCAGCTGATCCCGCGGGAAAAAGAGCATCTCAATTATATCGCGAACCAAACCCTGGTTTCTGAGCTGGGCACAGATCCGGTAACAGCCAATAACGCCTCGTGTCATATGGCGAAAACATTGATTCTGGAAGGCACCAAAGAACGCATTCTGATCGGCAGTAAGTTTCAGGCCATCGACAATGCCATCGATGTGCCTGTCAATGGTGTGGTTGGCTTGGTTTTAGAAGATTTACCAACGGCGCTGAAGGCGGGCAATATTCCTGAAAGAACAGGCACAGACGGGCAGAAAATCTCGGTTGTAAAAGAGTTGGAAAACCTCATCGTGCAACACCTGAAAGCACGGGGAAAACGTGCCGATGCAGTGGAAACCGATTGTGTTGATGGTGTGCTTGATGGCGCCGTTTACAAGGGTCGTCCGCTCAATGGGATCTGGGCCACTGCGCCTTACCTGCATAATGGCTCAGTACCCAACCTATACGAATTGATGAAAAAGCCCGAAGAGCGCGTCACTGAGTTTTGGGTCGGCAGTCGTGAATTCGACCCGGTCAATGTGGGCTATGTCACCACACAAGGACTGAACAAGTTCAGGGTAAAAGCCAGCAATGGCCAGATTATGCCCGGTAACTCCAATCTGGGCCACAGTTACGGCACTGAGTTTAGTGACGAGGAAAAGTGGCAAATCATCGAGTTTATGAAAACCTTGTGATAAACGCTTCTGCGCACTAACGAATGAACGTCGCTATTTGCCAGGGGAACCACCCGGTTGCCCTGTCTATATTTCATCGCGATCACCAATAAAAACATATTAATGCTGCTTGATTTTACACTGTTGATATAAATGTATACTCACTTACATCTGACTATTCTGAACACCAAACGTCCCCACCGGAAAATCAACGGGTTTATATTAAACAATCTCAATTGTACTTCCCTGTTCGATGCGTTAGGTTTTGTTCCTAAAATAAATTGGTTCTGATTTGTTAGGTTTTCAACGAGCCAGGTCCCAATCCGGATGTACTGCATCGACATAAAACCGAGTAATTTAAGGAAAATATGAGCCGAGATTTAACCTACGATGGCCTTCGAGGCTGGCTGCTTATCATCATTGCCTGCAACCATCTGTTTGGTAGCTTTGTCACTCAGTTTACCCGTACTCCGCTGGGGTTTGTGTCTGCTGCCGAGGGGTTTGTGTTTTTGTCTGGTTTTGTTGCTTATCTGGTGTATGGGCGACTGGCTGGTGATAGCAAAACGATGCAGCACAAAATATGGCGCCGCTGTTGGGTGATTTACGGGTTTCATCTGAGCGCAATTGTGCTGTGCTTTTCACTGGTGGCCTTGTTTCCTATGTATATCCCACAGTGGTCTGATTTTTTTAATGCTGCCAACTGGTTTAGCAATCCCATCCAAAGTGCTTTGTCTGCCACCTTACTGCTGGAACACCCAGGTTTTCACGATATTCTGATCCTCTACCTGGTGCCTATGGTGTTTCTGCCTTTTGCTATTCAGGCACTTAAACAAGGTAAAGTGTGGTATGTCATCACAACTTCCTTTTTAGTCTGGTTGCTGGCTCAATTTGTCACGGCAGAGTTTTTAGCGCCGCCGTTTCGCCGGGTGTTTAGCGATATTACATTGAACGTCAGCCATTTTGATCCCTTCGCCTGGCAGATTTACTTTTATATGGGCGTGGTGCTCAGCTATCTGAAGTTTGATAAGGGCCATAGCTTTACGTTCATACCTGTGGTGCGGGTAATACTACTCAGTGGTGTGGGCTTCTTTTTTGTTGTTAAACATTTCTACCCTCAACTGATGCAACCCTATTTTGCTGGCCACGGCAGCGCTTCATTACTTTATCAGCTTAACCTGCTATTGAGCGCCTATCTGATAATGCTGCTAATGCGTCGTTTTTCGTGGTTCTTTACACTCAGGTACCCGGTGTTTCTTGGTCAGCATGCCCTGCCCGTTTTTGCCTTCCACTGTGTAGTGATTTACTTTCTGCTGCCCTGGAGTCATACATATACCATCACTCAGTGGTATTGGGATCTGCTGGTTTGTATAGGTTTTGCGGGCCTGCTTGCAATTCCGGCTAAGCTGGACCAGTACTGGCGAAGGTATCGCAGCAAGCACAATAATAAGGTAAACATCGTGAGCCGGATTAATAAATCATACTAACTAAATCAAACACATCCTGGGTAATAAATTTCACAAAAAACCATAAAAAAACCTTAAAATTGACAAATACATCCAGTTTAAATTACATTAATTTCGCTCACCGAGCATTTTACAATAAAAATTTAAAGGAATATGATAATGAAATTAGGTCTAAAGAAGAAAAGCTTCAAGTCTCTCAGCACTGATAATAAAAAACTACCAAATAATGCAACACCCGCTGTAGCAGGCGGCGCCTTGACAGATTACTGCTCAAATCACTGCTTTACCTACGCAGTGCACAATTGCGACAGCAACAGACACTCACATAATCAAGCGACTGAATGTTGTGCCTCTGCCTGGTGCTAATTACCGGTTCCAGATGAACGTCTGAACTGTCAGATGTTTAAACCATAAAACCAGACTGCGGTCTGGTTTTCATTTTAATCAAACACCAAAGCGGATCACTTGGCGGTGACTCAATCGGATAAGCAACTTACTTCCTGCTCATGCCCCAGGTTACCCTTCTCGACAGCACCACGTTGGGCAAACAGCATACCCGGGCAGGAAAAGTCATCACCAAACATCAGATATAACTCGTATACATGCTCTATGGTCATCACTGAGCGACCCGATTCAAAATTACTGATGGTGGACTGATCAACATTGAGCTTGGCGGCCAGCTGAGCCTGTGAAAGCTTGTTCTTATGCCTTAACTGTCGCAAATTACATTGTAACCTGACCATCAGTTTATTGATCCTTTGCTTTCTGCCAAATGCATCATTTTTCATACTCGAATCCTTATCACCTTTACTCTGCCAGCTGACCCTACACGGATTTACGCAGTCCAATTTCAACCATGACAACACACATGTTGTTTTGCATGCACGCCAGACGTCATTAACCGCTTATATGCATTGCTTGTCCAAAGTGCTGCGTGAGTACTGTCATCCCAATATTTAATTAAAAGCCGCTTAATGTAACCAATCTGTTGACCTTTTTAACAATTGGAAATATCGTGTAACGCACAGTCCCGCACGGCTGTTGCATCGGTATAGGTCAGGTACTCTAACTTAAGCCAGATTGACATGTTCCCTTTTTGTATTAACATTGCGACTTTCTTGTTAAGATTATGTTCATTCGAATGTGGAAAAGTCTCCGCATTACAATAAAAAAAGGAAAATAAGGACGTGATTGATGGCGATGATTTAAAGGCAATGAGAAAAAATGCCGGCATATCACAGGAGCTGATGGCCAGAAAGTTGGAGTGCGACCGCAAAACAATCAGTAACTATGAGCAGGGCGTCAGCGACATTAAGTCTAAACAGCTGTTTCGCTGGCTGATGCTATGCAAAATAGATACACGCTCTTTACTTAATGAAATCAGACAAATTAGTGGCAGTTTAAACCGCTATGATGCGTCAAAGTTACAGGATGACGAAAAATGAAAAAGATACGCCCACTTACACTTCTAACTAAATTGGCTTCTCTGGTAAAACTAACTGGTCGAAATATGGGTCGAGACCAGAGTAACGATAATAGCTTATCTGGTGGGCAAGAGCTGTTGGTGACGGGTTGCGGACCCTACCGACCTGATAAACCACGTGCTAAAGGGCCATATAAACCAGTCAGGCCGGGAGCTTGTGAGGTTAATGCAGTGCAAGTTCTTTCTGAAAATTTAAGTGTGGGAGTAATGGGTGGAACTACAGCAAAGACACCGCCTCGATCTATGGCAACAGGTATATATCAGGTGTCTTCGCTTAAAACAGAAAATATACATAAGCTTTCCAAGCGCACATGTAGCTCAATATCTGGCAGTACAGGATATAAGCCACCCAGAGCCAAAGTTGCTAGCTTATTGAATGACACCAAGCCTGACTATTCAAAAAATGGCCTAAATTCAAAAAGAATAAAGATTGATATTTGCACTTATATATCCGGAGGCACTACAGACTACAAACCACCAAGAGTAGCGAGAGAGTTATCTGCCCCAACCTTTCCTAAAAACTCTACTGCTAGCCAAGAACTGACTCTAAAAATGTGTAATTGTATATATGGTGGAAGCGGAGCATACAAACCTCCTAGAGTTGCTCGAATACACATCGACTCAGATCCCATTATTCCGGTAGAAAGTTCTCAAGGATAGTAAATGAAACTCTCAAACCTAATTTTAATTAGCATCGTCGCAATGGCAATTTTCTATATTCAATTGTGGAATCCCACAATTGTAACACCGCTGTACTTGATTCTTTTAGGTGCAGGAATTGTATATGGTCACTATAAAAAAGATATAAATATGACTCATATATCCAGTTTTATCTTTATTTTGACGGCGCTTTCACCTGTCATATTTGAAACCGGACTAATCGACTACATGACACCTGCTGAAAACAAACTATTACAAGGAACAATGATCTATGGGATTCAGTTATTAATTAGTTTAGCAATCGTAATAGTATTGATTTTCAGAGTGCAGCTCTCCAGGAAATTATCCAAATCACCTAACATACAGCTCACTCACTTCGATGGTGTTTTCCACTGGCTCTATATTTACACTTCGTTCATTTATTTGCTTGCGCTATTAGAAAACATCGCCTGGTCTTACTTCGAATTGAAATCCTGGACCTTTATCTATGATAATTTTGAAGGATTAATCTATATCGCCTGGGCACTGTGTTGTGGCGCATTGCTGACTATGATGATTCTGTCCGCAAGAGAAGGTGGTACGCAGGCTTCCCGCGCATCTTAATTGACTTTTAAAATACTATCGCCAAATGCCAGTCAGCAAAACTGACTGGCATTTTTTGTGCGCCCTCTAGCTTGCATGCACCCGCTTTATTTCTTCTATCAGTGCCTCAGCCAGAGGTGAGGCGCTATTGCTTTTTGACGTGATCAGCATCACCGGGATCTGATAGGCGTATTTTTCTGGCTGTATGGCTCTGAACATCCCTTTGTCGACCCAGTAGCTGGCGTAATGCTCAGGCAGGTAACCTATAAACTCGCCGGACAGTATTAAGTGGGCAATGCCTTCGTCATGATAGGCAATGGCACTATTCTGATAGTTAAGGCCATCGTTGCGCACTTCTTTATCGCGCAGGTAGTTACTGGTGATCACCTCGGCCTCGGCAAGTAATGCCTCTAATTCGGCGTTACCCTTCCCGGTTTTACTCTTGTCACTTTCCACCAAATCAAACAAAGGGTGACCCTGCGCACAATATAAATAGTTGTACTCATTGTGTAGCGGATAATAATCCAAACCGCGTAGCTGATGGCGGCTCACACCCAGCCCAACCAGAGAACGGCCATTGACCACTGAGGTTTCGACTTCGCGGGCTTCACACACATGAATATCAAACTGAATATTGCCACCGCGGGCTTTGAGCGCCGAAATAGCGCGTGCTAAACCGCAACGGGGATCGCTGACCATAGTATCTATGGTGGCAATGGTCACTCGCCCCGAAAGTTCATTTTTAGAACTGGCCACAGTGCTGGCAAAAGCCTCACACTGTTGCAGCAGCTCCAGCGATGCCTGATAAGTCACCCTGCCCGGCTCAGTCAGCTCAAAGCCGCTGCGCCCGCGTTTGCATAATTTCAGGCCCAGTCGCACTTCCAGATCCGACAGGTGCGAACTAATGGTCGAACGACCGATGTTCAGGCGCGACTCTGCGGCTGACAGTCCGCCACATTCTACTATGGCGACAAAGATCCGCAGCAGCCTTAAATCAACGTCTTGTACCTGCACGCGTATTTACCTCTTTTGGTTTATGGCTTGTAATGCTCCGGCCCACTCTATTTCTTTCGTCAGATTTAACACCCAAGTTGCCGGCTGGTAGATCCCGCATCAAGTGCGGGATGACCGGAGTTGGATGCGAGATGACAGGATGTACAGACTAATTGCATCGTATAAGTGCAGCCATTAAATTCATTCACCATCTGAACTAAAGCGAAAGACTCACCCTCGACTTCCGTCATCCCGGCCTTGAGCCGGGATCCACCCCCAGACTATTCAGCCGTCAGGTTTAACACCCAAGTTGCCGGCTGGTAGATCCCGCATCAAGTGCGGGATGACCGGAGAGGGTGCGGGATGACCGGAGTGGAATGTCCGGTGTTGGGTGCTGAATTACCAGAGTTGAGTGTGGGATGACCTAGGTTAAACGTACGCTGTTCAACCAAAACAACACCTCTTACTCGCCCAAACTTTTAGTTCGATACTTTTAGTTCGAAAATATCGGAATGAATTACGATAATTATGCATTTATAAAACAACTACAGCAAGTTAGGATTGCGGGATAAAAACACCATCTGCATGTAACAAGATGATATTTAGGAGAATAAAATGACGTTTAGATATGGTATCGATCGTCTGGATCTGGACACAGTCAACGGCATTGCCGACGGCAGCATTAAAGCCGAACTGTGTCAGGAAGCGCTGGATAAAATCAACGCCAGCCGCAGTAATGTTGACGTAATGGCCGCTTCTGATAAGGCCGTATACGGTATTAACACCGGCTTTGGCCCGCTGTGCGACACGCAAATCTCACCAGAAGAAACCAATCTGCTGCAAAAAAACCTGCTTATCACTCATGCCGTTGGGGTTGGCGAGCCAATCGCTAAGCCTATTTCCAAGCTGATGTTAATCACCAAAGTTCACGCGCTGAGCCAGGGCTTCTCAGGTATTCGCCTGGAAACCGTGGAGCGTATGCTGAAGTTTATTGAGTTGGATCTTATTCCTGTGGTGCCGGAGCAAGGCTCTGTGGGTGCATCGGGTGACCTTGCGCCACTGTCTCACTTATTCCTGCCATTGCTTGGCGAGGGTGAATTCTGGCAGGGTGACAAAATTGTACCTGCGGCCGAAGCACTGAAAGAACATGGCCTGGAGCCAATGGAGCTGCATGCCAAAGAAGGCCTGGCCCTGATTAATGGTACTCAGTTTATCCTCTCGCACGCTATCACCGCGCTGACCAAAATGCGCTATCTTCTGGACTTAGCTGACGTAGCCGGTGCCATGAGTATTGAAGGTATGCAGGGCAGCCAGTCGCCGTTCCGTGAAGAGCTGCACCAAATTCGCGCCTTTGCCGGTAATCTGGAAGTAGCCAAGCGGATGCGTCGTTTATTCAAAGATTCGCAAAACATGGCTGACCACGAAGAGTGCGACCGTGTACAGGACCCGTATTCACTGCGCTGTATTCCACAGGTGCATGGTGCATCTCGTAACGCCTACAACCACCTTAAAGAGCTGGCTGAGATTGAAATGAACTCAGTGACCGACAACCCGATTGTGATCAGCAGTGAAGAAGCCATCTCGGGTGGCAGCTTCCATGGTCAGCCTTTGGCCATGGTACTGGATTACGCCTCGATTGCCGCCGCTGAGCTGGGCAACATTTCAGACCGCCGCTGTTATTTACTGCTGGAAGGTCTGCACGGCCTGCCGCGCCTGTTGACGACTTCTGGCGGTCTGAACTCGGGCATGATGATCCCGCAGTACACCACCGCAGCTTTGGTCACGGAAAACAAATCACTGTGCTTCCCGCCATCGGCAGACAGCGTACCCACCTCTATGGGCCAGGAAGACCATGTATCTATGGGCAGTATCTCGGGTCGTAAACTGAACCAGATCCTGGGTAACCTGGAAAAAATCTTTGCCATTGAGCTGATGTATGCAGCTCAGGCCATTGAGTTCAGACGACCTAACACCTGCTCAGACCTGATTGAAGAGAACTTTGCGCTGATCCGCAGCAAAGTCGCCAAACTTGAAGAAGACAGACTGCTTAAACCCGACATTGATCACATGGTAGCATTGGTTAAGTCACAAGCATTTACGGTTAACTAAGGGGAAAATAACAATGACCACAACACTGAGTTTTCAGGACCAAATTAAGCAAGGGATCCCCAGCGAGTTGCCAGCGCCTAAGCCTTACCCGGCTGGTGCCAACCGCGCCCCCAAGCGTAAAGACATTTTATCAGCCGGCGAAAAGCAACTGGCGCTGCGTAACGCCCTGCGCTATTTCCCGAAAGAATGGCATCAGGAGCTGGCGGTAGAATTCGCCGAAGAGCTGAAAAACTTCGGCCGTATTTATATGTACCGCTTTAAGCCTAACTACGACCTTAAAGCGCGTTCTGTCAGCGATTATCCGGCCAAGTGTCAGCAAGCGGCAGCCATCATGCTGATGATCGACAACAACCTGGATCCGGCAGTTGCCCAACACCCGGAGGAGTTGATCACTTACGGCGGTAACGGTGCAGTATTCCAAAACTGGGCGCAATACCTGCTTGCCATGAAGTACCTGAGCGAGATGGAAAGCGACCAGACATTACACATTTACTCTGGTCACCCGATGGGCTTGTTCCCGTCAAGCGAAGATGCGCCGCGCGTTGTTGTCACTAATGGTATGATGATCCCGAACTATTCAAAGCCTGATGACTGGGAAAAATTCAATGCACTGGGCGTGACTCAGTACGGCCAGATGACGGCGGGTTCTTTCATGTACATTGGTCCGCAGGGCATTGTTCATGGCACCACCATCACCGTGATGAACGCATTCCGTAAAGTTCTTGAGCAAGGTGACAGCCCGAAAGGCAAAATCTTCCTCACCGCCGGTCTTGGTGGCATGAGTGGCGCACAACCTAAAGCGGGTAACATCGCTAACTGTATTACCGTCTGTGCCGAGGTAAACCCGGCTGCTGCCACTAAGCGTCACCAGCAAGGCTGGGTTGATGAGCTGATCGACAACATGGACGAGTTGGTTGCGCGGGTTAAAACCGCGCAGGCGAACGAAGAAGTGGTATCAATTGCCTACATCGGTAACATTGTCGATGTTTGGGAAACCTTCTATGAACAGGATATTTTCATTCACCTGGGGTCAGATCAGACGTCGCTGCATAACCCTTGGTCAGGCGGTTATTACCCGGCAGACATCAGCTTTGAAGAGTCCAACCGACTGATCCGTGAAGAGCCTGAGGTCTTCAAAGAAAAAGTACAGGCAACGCTTAAACGTCACGCTGATGCGGTGAATAAGCATACAGCCCGTGGCACTTACTTCTTCGATTACGGTAATGCCTTCTTGTTAGAATCATCTCGTGCCGGTGGCGATGTCATGGCTGAAAATGGCATCGACTTTAAATATCCGTCTTATGTACAGGATATTCTTGGCCCGATGTGTTTTGACTACGGCTTTGGTCCGTTCCGTTGGGTGTGTGCCTCTGGTAATCCGGCTGATCTGGACAAAACCGATGCCATCGCGGCTGAGGTGTTGAACAAGATCATGGCGGAATCGCCAGAAGAGATCCAGCAGCAGATGCAGGACAACATTACCTGGATCAAAGATGCCAAGCAAAACAAACTGGTTGTAGGGTCACAGGCGCGTATTCTCTATGCCGATGCACAAGGTCGTATGGAAATAGCTAAAGCCTTTAACGATGCAATTGCTCGTGGCGACATTGGTCCGGTCGTATTAGGTCGCGACCACCACGATGTGAGTGGTACAGATTCACCGTTCCGCGAAACATCGAACATTTATGATGGCAGCCGCTTCACCGCAGATATGGCCATTCATAACGTGATTGGCGACAGCTTCCGTGGTGCAACCTGGGTGTCTATCCACAACGGTGGTGGCGTTGGCTGGGGCGAAGTGATCAACGGCGGTTTTGGTATGGTGCTGGATGGTAGCAGCGATGCTGAGCGTCGTCTTAAGTCTATGCTGTTGTTTGATGTCAATAATGGTATTGCACGTCGCAGCTGGGCTCGCAACGAAGAAGCCAACTTTGCGATTAAACGCGAAATGGCCCGCACGCCTAAGCTTAAAGTAACCCTGCCAAATGGCGTAGACGACGAGATTTTAAATAATCTGTCGCTGTAAGCTTCTGCTTAAGGATTGGAAAAGGCTGCCTGAGGCAGCCTTTTTTATGAGCCATGCGCTAATGGCGTGGCAATTCACGCGCAGGAAATAACTAAGCCATTGTTTTTATAGTCAATATCTTTATTACCCACAGATTTTGTGACTATCTTGTGAGTAACTCTGGCATTATTCAGCTACCAGGTAGCCTGTCAGGCATGGGCTTTTATATTTACAGCACCGAAGCTTCTCCACCGAGCAATCACATAGAAATAAAGTGCCACTCAGACGATAACCACGAGTAGCGACTAGTGACGCAGTGCTGGCAACAAAGATGCACCAGTGCCATCCACCTCAGACAGCAAATCCAGGCCCAGGATCTGTGCCACAACAGGATAAATATCGAGGTTTTTCACTGGGCCAATCTTCACCCCCTGTTTAAACGCCGGGCCCACAGCAACAAAGGTCGCATGCATATCCTGTGTAACAGCAAAACCATGCGTACCATAATGTTTGTCTTTATCATCGTATGCAAAATAGCGCGGTGCCTGAGTTTCTATCACAATATCGGCCGTCGTTGCATCTATTGTCACACCACGACTTTTGAGTGTATCTTCATTGAGGACATCATAGCGACCACGGGCATTGCGTTTCAGCTGTGCTCGAACCTCCCCCAGGTTCACATCTGTATTGGGTCGCTTATATAGCCAGACCTGCGTACCACTGTTTTTTACTATAAAGTCGCTCAGATCAGTGCCCAGATCAGAAAGCTGCAAACTCAAGTCAGGATCCAGCTGGGCCATGCCATGGTCTGAGACAATAATAAGGTTGACGTCCTGTTCTACTTCACGCTGTATGCGCCGTGCAAGCTGGCCTATTAACTTATCCACCTTTTGCACCGCCTCGTAGGTCTGCTGTGCATCGGGACCAAAATCATGCCCCATTGTATCGACCAGTGAAAAATATCCGGCAACAAAGCGAGGGCGAGTCTGCTCTGGCAATTTCAGCCACTGAATAATTTGATCAATACGTTGCTGGTAATCACTGTGCTTAGAGTAGTGGTAAAAATAGCTGGGAGTCATACCATTGAAGCGGGCATCGGATTCAGGCCAGAAATAAGTCGCCGCTTTTAGGCCCTGCATTTGTGCCAAATTCCAAAGCGGGATCCCTTTTAACCAGGAGCTGTCATCCTGGCCATACCCCATTTTATAACACTGGTTACGGTCTTTATCACAAAAGTGGTTGCCTACAATACCATGATTGGACGGCAGCAAGCCGGTTATAATCGAGAGATGATTGGGAAAAGTCTTGGTTGGGTATACAGGCTCCAGATACTCTGCCCTGACTCCCTGTGCAGCCAAAGAAGCCAGGTTCTTTGCATTATGCTTTTCAATGTAATCCCAGCGAAAGCCATCCAGTGAGAATATCACCACACTTTGCTCTGACGCCTCAACTGATGCTGCCTTAACCGGCAATATAAAAGCAGCACTAAAAACTGTGGTAACAAAAATCAGCAAAACCGATAATGCGCGAGTTGTCATCATGCCCTTTGTTCCTAAAACAATAAACCAACGGGCGCACTGTAAAACTAAAAGATGAATAAAATGAAGGACCTTTTGCCGAGACAGGGCATATTTTCGACTAACCACAGATTTTCAGGACGAGTTACCCGCCCTGATCTCAGTTATCGCAAATGCTGGACCAGAGTCCACTGTTCACCTGTGCAACTCACCTCAGCCAGCGCACCATTGATCATCACCATGTTGGGAGCAATATGAGAAACGTCCACTCCCGTCACAACCGGAATAGTCAAATCCCCTAGTGCCATTTTGACAGCGGTATCTCCGTCAAACGCTTTTCCGGCACACCCCGACACGGCATTACGGCCTATAAGGATGCCGGCAGCATGTTCAAACGCACCGCGTAATTTGAGACTTTGTAAAGCCCGGTAATAGCCAGTTGGTGACTGCTCGGCATTTTCAAAGTAAAAGATAAGCTTGTCATCCGGGTGCCTGTCGAGCAATCTTTGCGGATCAAAGAACTCAGAGCCAAACATCAGCATATGCGTGTCCAGGCATCCCCCCAACAAGCGCCCGCTAAACGACAGTGAGCCATCAAGCTGTTCATCATGATGTAATCGCTGCCAGGCACTTTTCTCCGTCAAATTAAATACCGCTTCGCTGTCTTGCACATAATTGCTGTAGCCTTGTTCAAAAAAGGGCGCGGGATATTGCGTAAACGAACTGCCTGATGCCGTATACAAGTGCTTAAATGTGTTGGCGGTCAAGGGATCCGGCTGTGCCAGTGAAAGCTGCATCAGGTTAGTGCAATGACACGTAGCCCAGCCCAGTTTACTGGTAAATGCACTCAGCACGGTGCTGATATCTGAAAACCCCATCAGCCATTTTGGTCGGGCATGTTGCAGCGCCTCCCAGTCAAGCAAGGGCAACAAATCCATGGCAATTTCACCGCCCCAGGGGGCCATAATGGCATCAACCTGATCGTCCATTAAAAATCGCATAAGTTCTTCAACGCGCTGGGCTGGCGGTGCGCTGACATGCAACTGATCCTCCCTTAAACACTGACCCTCGAGCACCTTAAACCCACGTAGCACCAGGTCTTGTAACACTCTGTCAAGGCGAGCGTGTAAAGGTGTTGGTACACCACTGGAAAAGGCGGTAACAGCAATCGTACTGTTTGAGGTTAAGGGGGCGGGATAGTACATAAGGCATCCTTTTTACATGCTAAAAATTTAAAACCATTTAATTCATCACGTTAGGCATGTATTAATCACATAATTTCCTCACTTTGTCACCTCGTTTCGCGCCTTTCTCACGCTTTTTGTACTTGTTCAGACAACAATGAGCTTAGCTTTTTACGAAACGGATAAAATAATGAATAAGTTGAACGCACTAAGCTTAGCAATGTGTACTTTATATGCGGCCTGTAGCACAGCCGAACAATCGTCTGCTCACATTCGACCCTGGCAACAATTTACGCAAAGCGAAACGGCGATCCCCCGCCTGAACAACGCGCCACTCATAGATGGTGAGCTCTCAGCCACGGAGTGGCAAAATGCTCGCGTTATCACAGAGTTTGTTGAATTCCGTCCAACCATTGGCGGGACACCCAGATATCCGATCACGGCATATGTTGCCTACGATGAGCAATACTTTTATGTTGCAGCAAAAATTACCCAACCCGCCGAAACCATTACGGACAGAGTGTTGACCCAGGGTGAGCGGATCTGGAACGAAGACTATTTTGGCCTCATCTTAGACACCAACCATGACAAGTCAGACGGCTACCTGTTTCATGTTACCCCTTCTGGTGTGCGTGAAGACGGCCTGGTCAATGGCACCGAGTATATTGCCGAGTGGAAAACACTCTGGTACGCCAAAACTCAGCAACAGGACGACGGCTGGACAGTTGAAATTGCAATCCCCATGCAGTCTATGTCTTTTGACCCTGATGCCAAAAACTGGGGATTACAACTACGCCACAAACTATCCAGCCCGTATGTACAATCGTTCTGGAATCTCAATAACCCAAACTCGTATGGCTGGCATGCCTCGCAAACCGCACCAATCTCCGGGCTCAATAACTTAGGCCAGGGCCTGGGAATCGAAGTCAAACCCGGCCTTGCTTACAAAGAGACGCAAACAGAAAATCGCTTTGAGCCCTCACTGGATGCGACTTACCGGTTTACGCCGAGTCTGACCGGTCAGCTTACACTCAATACAGATTTTTCGGGTACAGACGTTGATGAAATTGAAATGAACATGACACGGTTTGGCCAGTACTACAGTGAAAAGCGCGATTTCTTCTTGCAGGATAGCCAGATTTTTCGTTTTGGTGGCATGGACGATGACGATAACAACGGCATGCCCTTTTATTCTCGCCGCATTGGTCAGGGCCCTCAATCAGGTGTGCTGGATGTAAACTGGGGGACTAAATTAACAGGCCGGATTGGTAATACAGATCTTGGCGTAATGAGCGTTAATCAGGAACGTGACGGCCATCTCGAAGAAACAACCCAACTCAGTGTGGCCAGAGCCAAACAACATATTGGTGAGCGCCACCAGCTGGGTGCCATTTTTACCCATGGCAGCGCCGATGACAATCACAGTCAGGCACTGACAGGTATTGACTATCGCTTTGATGATTTACTATTTGGTGAAGAGCAGTTTATTGCCAATGCCTTCTATCAGTCTGTTGACGTCCCCAATAAGACAGCCGATAGCGATGCAAAATCCTATGGCCTGGCATTCAAACTGCCCAACGACAAATTTTATCTGGATACCAAGTATCGCTATATCGGCAAAGATTTTAATCCGGCGATGGGCTTTGTGAACCGTACTGACCTTAAATACTACCATCTCACCAGTCACTATCGGGTGCGCCCGCAATCAGGCTGGCTGGGAGACAATCTCAACCTCTATCAGGTCAGAACCTATTATAAGCGCTGGGAAAATACCGAAGGTGAGAAAAAAGGCCAGCAGCTGTTCGTACAACCTTTAATTATACAAACCCGGTCTCACGACTATTTCTCCGTCAGCTACGATATGTACAATAAAGTGCTCAGAAACCCCTTTAAGTTTCGTGAGAATATTCAGTTTGCCGAGGGAGAGTATGATTACAATCAATGGAACATTTATTATGAAACGGCCAGTGACCGACCTGTTTTTGTTAGTGGCCGGCTCGTCAAAGGGGATTTCTTTGATGCTGATCTCGAACGTTTTAGTCTGACCATTAACACTCGCCCAAACAAGCATTTGTACGTGCAACTTGGCCGTCATATGTACTACTATGAGCGTGCCGGCGAAAAGAGCAACATGTATAACACCCGACTAAAAGTGAATATCGCCTTTAACAGCGAGTGGTCATGGAACTCACTGTTGCAACACAACACTCAATCCGACAGCTTCTCACTCTTTAGTCGGTTGCGCTACGAGCCTGCACCGGATGAGC
This sequence comes from Pseudoalteromonas rubra, assembly GCF_005887115.1. Taxonomy (GTDB): domain Bacteria; phylum Pseudomonadota; class Gammaproteobacteria; order Enterobacterales; family Alteromonadaceae; genus Pseudoalteromonas; species Pseudoalteromonas rubra_F. The sequence goes on from NZ_PNCJ01000005.1 coordinate 680,047, forward strand.
TTTACCAGCTAAGCATCAACAAAGGATATGATCTTGAGGACGGCTGGCACGATAAAAAAAGCGTTTTCTCCGAAACTGCCATCAAACTAAACTACACCTATCGCTGGTGATGTGGACCTTAACTATGAGCGCTGTCAGCCTGCTGCAACGCTCATGCAGTTACCTCGCAACGGTTTGATAGACATCACTTCTGAATGCGGCTTTTCGGCCATAAATCACCTGAGCATCACGCACATCAAACCCCATATATGCACCAATATCTTGCCTGGATAACGGGTGTAAGCCTTCATCGGTGATTTTGTACCTGACCAGCTCATGCCATTCTTTGGTCATCAGATAAACCACTCCCTGCTCCAATTCCAGATTCGAAAAAGGCTCCAGCTGACCGATTTTTTCACCATGAGCCTGCTCAAGACCACTCAAGATGCTGGCGAAAGGAAAGCGATATAGCTCGTAGTCCATATTGGTCAGATAAACAAAATCGGGCATTGAGGGGTCTGTCATCGCTGACATCCAGCCATGCGGTAACTGTGCAATCTGTTGCATCTGTCGGTTATATATCTGCACGCGCTTTAATTCGTTTTGTTTCACCGACAAGGCAAACAGACTATTGCTCAGCCAGCTCTGACGGTAAATGTAACCATCAAAAAACAACGTATTACCTTGCTGTGCTTCATTGGTTGGGATCAACCACATTGCATGATTGTCGTGATTGATTAGTAGCAACTCATCATCTGGTGACAACGTCATATCCCTGAGGCGTACATGATCGGGCAACCTGGGAAGCGGCCTGGCCTGTTCTTGAGGACGCTGATAATACACCTGGGAGCTGCCGGAGCGATCAGAAATAAAATACACACCACTTTCGGTATGCGCCAGACGAGGTGAGCGGTCAAGTCCGTTGCTGTTGTCCAGCATAAAGCCTGTTTCCAGCCACTGTAACTCTATGTCCTTGTCATAAGTGGTAAAGATATAGTCTACGCCATTGCTATGACGCGCAATATTGCAACAGATCTTGTCACTGAGGCTGCTCAGTAAAGTAGCCCCCTTGTCATCGAACGACTGATGATACATTTGGGTACGGGGGCTGGAAGATGAAAATACGATCCCCTTGTAAGCGTGGTCCCAGATAGCCCCATGCATTAAACCAGTGCGAGAGAGCTGTAAAACCTGCTTATTGGAATCAGGGTCATAGGTAATAACCCGGCTGTTTCCGTCATTGGTATGCGCTGTCAGTAGCAGTACGCGGGTATCTGGGTGGGCATCCAGGTACGCAAGACGCCAGGAGGACTCAAGTATAGTCGGCAATTTATTGATCTCACCAGAGAAACTTAGCTGGTATAAATCGTTTTTGTGCTCAAAACGGCGCTCATGCGCCAGCGCATATATACGGTCTTCGGCAGCAACATAAATACTATCGTGATAAATAAGATCACAGTTATAAATGGCGTCAGTGGGCGCTTTTAGTTGCTGTGTTGTGAAATCAAGTTGTGCTTTGAACCAACCACATTGCTCTTTGTAATACCCCTTGAAAACCAAAAACTCTCCCTGACTGCCAAGCAGCTGCTGAAGGTGGTAATCTGGCGTTTCAACAATTTGTGGCAAGGCATCATTTTGAGCTCCATTGTTTGCTATCCACAAACTACGTCCCTGCTCCACAGTAATATTTAAAAATGCAACCTGTTCGTACTCTGGTAATACAACGGGAAACATTTTCCCGCCACTAACCCGGCTCATCGCCTGACTTTCTCCATACTGCCATGAGGGTTCGCCACCATACTGCCAAATCAGCCCTGCGAGCAAGCCAATAAATAGTACCAAGCCTGGCATAAGAAAATAGCTCAAAGAAGGTTTTTGCCTTGATGGCTGCAAAGAAGCAGCTCTGGAACTTTCGGCGCCTGCCTCGATTGGTGCGATAAAACGATAACCTTGTTTGGGGACGGTTTGTATGTATTGGGGAAATTTGGGATCGTCACAAAACGCTTTCCTCAGGTTAGCGACCAGCTTATTGATGGCGTTATCAGTGACAATAGACCCCTGCCAGATAACATTCTGTAATTCGTCACGTCCAATAATACGATTGGGATTTTCGATAAAGAATTGCAGTAGCGAAAGCTGTCTTGGGTCCAGTGTGACGCTGTGCTCACCGTTAATTAGTTCGTTAGTTTGGTGATAGAGGCGAAATTCGCCAATTTGAATAAAATCCATGGACTTCTCGTCAATCATGCCTCTTCCAGCTCTACTCACTATGAGCAAAGAGCGGTTCGGGCAATATCGGGCTACTTTATTATTCTTCTGCTCCGTTACTGTTTCGCGACACGGTGATGTGTCATATTTTTCTGTTCTCACTCACTTTAATATGAGCCAGAACGAAACGAAGCATGCCCTAGTCTATTATCATCTCAATGCATTGCAACCCAGCAGAGAGATATCATTACAAAAATCTTCTGAAGCCAAATAACAAGCGATTGACAATCAGCCTGCCTGAAGAAATATGAACATTACACCCACTCGTAATCGCTAAGAATCGCAAAGATTTTAAATTCACTTTTGCCACTTATAAACTATGCTTACCCTGCTCACAAAATAACCAAAGGAAGTGCGAGTTTGTTTCGCTAAACAGAACAGGTGTGTTTATGAAAAGTCTAAAATTGTTGCTGGCAGCTTTTTGCCTGACAGCCCTCGCAGCTGGGTGTGGGGGGTCATCGGACAGTGGCTCATCTCCTAACCCAAATCCAAACCCCAACCCAACAACTAATCAAGCTCCGTCAGTCAGTATTGCTGGCGACAGTGAAGCATTGGAGCAAACCCTTGTCTCGCTCAAGGCCAATGCCACAGACAGTGACGGAGACATTGCCAGCTATAGTTGGAGTATCGCCTCCGGACCGACAGCCACACTGAATAGCAGTACCACCAGTGATGTCAGCTTTACCACTCCAGAAGTCACGCAAGATACCCCAATGGTGCTTTCCGTTACCGTCACCGATGACGACGGCGCCACCGCCACTGCTACAAAGAACTTTACGGTAAAGCGATTAGTTAGATCAGTTACCCTAACCGGTGTAGTCACCGATGCGCCGATTGCAAACGCCGCTTTAACTGTTTACGTAGGTGATGAATCTTTCCCTACCACTGCGGGGAATGACGGCACTTATACTATCCAGCTGGATGTTGATGATTCAGCTGTAAACAAACTAATCCGTATTAAAGCTAATGGCGGACCAGATCAGGAGAATGTAGAGTTTTACTCTCAGCTGGAAAGCTTTACTTCGGTCACTGAGCAGGCTGGGAGTGACGGGGTCGTCAATAGCACCGAGAACTTCGGGGTCAACATTACCAATGTCACAACTGCTGAATATGCTCTGCTTACAAGCGCTGTCGGTGGAGCTCCACAAACGACCAGCGAGTTGAATAATGCTCTGGTAGGCATTGATGCCAATGAAAAACTCACGCTGTCAGCTTTGATCAAACTAGTGGTCGATGGTAGCGGCGGTAAGAAGTTTTCACTTCCTCAGGGCGTTAGCAACACATTTCAACTAGTCTCCAGCCAAACAGCCACCGCTGAGCTGACTAACACTATTAACGATGACGACCCGACACTGATTGAAAAGACCAAAGAAGCAATCAAAAACGACGATAAGCTGGTAGACAATGGTGAAGGTTCTATCGTGGGCTCCTATTTAATTGGCTCGACGCGGTATTTCCGTAGCCATTTCACAGAAATGACGTTAAACAACGATGGTACAGGAACGTTCACCGACCACACCAGTGGGGCCATTACCTGGACACAAGCCACTAATGGCGCGGTCAGTATTGTTTTTGGCGATGGTATCTTCTCACCAAGACACAGCTGTAAAAATTCAGAAGGTATGAACTTCACCTGCTATTCTCGCTACAAAACGGCGACATTCAGCATTTATGACGACAATAGTTTTGCCAAAGCCATCAGTTTGACAGGCGTTCGAGACGAACTCAAAGCAGATGATGATACCGTGATTAATGCTGACGTCAGTGAGACAGAAGATTTTACTCTGGTTGTGCGCGGCAATACCATTAGCCCCACAGCGGCCCAAATGCAGGGGGTTTGGCACTTTGACCAAATGTATTACCTGATGGGCGGTGAAACTGGTAACGAGTATTATCAGCCACAAACCAGTAAAATGATGTTTAATCAGGATGGAAGCGGTAAATCCACACTACCAGATGGTACTGAACGAGACTTCAGCTGGCAGATCAGTGGCAATAACCTGGTTGTGATGCTCGCCAAAACCGATACCATGGAGGCGCAAACGCTGACCTACTGGATGTTGAAGTCGCTGCAAAATGGCTATCAGTTTTGGGCACTTACAAACGATGCGGTAGCAACCACGCCGGATAAAATGGCCACTATGACACATCGCCGCCGCACCGGGATTATGATGCCCGAGCAAAGCATCACTCTAAGCGATACCATGGTACTGGGACGCTTTATTCAATACTTCGGGGCAAATCTGCCACAGAATTATTTCTTTGATAACTTCGTCAATGGCGTCACCTATTGGCAACTGAATAAAAATACGCAGGTCTGGGAGACAAATGGCCGCACCTTGTCAATTAATAGCTACTTTGACAGTATGAATGGCAAGAGTGTGCACCAATGCCCTGAAGGCGCGACGCCAGAAAACTGTTCTGTTAACTTTAGCAACCAATATGACGTCATCTCGATGAATAACGACAGTTGGTACGTACGCCATAGCTACACCAGTGCATTTGACCAGGGCCCCGGTAGCACCTACATGATCAAATACATGAAGTCTGCATCCACACTGTCTCAGTTTGACTATATGTGGATGGATAACCGGACTTTCCACATGGTTAACAACAGTAATCAGGTAGAAAGAAAATACTACTTCCTGAACTATAATGACGACGACACCTTTAAACGCGTCATTCGCGATAATAACTTCAGCGAAATTGGTACTTATTCTGTTAAATCAGGCAAGCTGCACTCTGATGAGTCAGGTTCGGTGACCGTCAGTGATTTTATGGGCTTTGACCGCGATTATGTCATGGTATGTAACTATCCACTGGATACCAACTGTGACCAGGGCATGCAAATGAACTACTACCTCAACGGCCAGGCTGCAAACAAAGCCAGCATGATAACACCACCCGTGCCGACTTATTCGACTGATATGCTTACGGGTGCCTGGTACGACCCCAACGAGCCAGACTTTGTCGTGGTGATCCGAGACGGAAAATGGGTACATATGGAGTTGAAATCGGATGATGCACCTGACGCAATGGCGGGTCTGGAGGTAGGCTATGCTGACTGGAATGAAAGCACCGGCGAGTTTACGGTCGATATGATATTTGACTCTAATGGCTCGTATGGCTTTGACTCTAAGCTCAAGCACATCATATCGATTGACGGTAATACCCTGACGATAGATGTTGAAGGAGAACCTTCTTTCACCTTAACCCGCCTTGCAGATGCAAATAACCCCTTAGTGGGCGCATTTGTTGAGTATCCGCTCGATCAAAGTCGGATTTGGGTCACTGCATTCATGCCTGGTAATAAGTTCTTTGAAGCCGACTTTGAAAGCGAAGACCCGGCAAAAGCTGGCATTAATTACGGTAGCTTTACTTACAATGCCAGCACAGGCAAAACTGAGTTAACGTTTGAGCTTAATCAGCTTGCTGACAGCGACACGATGTTTGCAATGTTCCTCAACGGTGATGTGATCCAGTGGAAAGATGGGGACGATCTGGGCATAGTCCAGCGTGTTAAACCTATGTCTGGTCAGCCCATGTTTGATAGTCATAGCTTAATGTACGAGCGTTTTGCGCTGATCAACGGTGCTCAGACCATGTATATCGAGCTACATGCAAACAACTCGCAGGCCGAAGTGGTCACAGACGGACAAACCCGTGCCTATACCTGGTCTGTTAATCAGGGCCAGCTTGAGCTTCTGGCTAATACCCCATCTGCTGGACTCAGCGCCGAAGGGTATGTCATTTCACCGAGCTCAACGCTCAACGATGGCTGGAAGGTCTCTGTTTTGAAGATGATGGAGCCAGATCCAGCCACTGAGAATGACGCCGTCGGCTCATATATGCGCTTTGATGCGGATATGCGCAGATAGCCAGACCTTACTGCGACCCTGTAACCAGCAGGGTCGTATTACCTCTACAATTGGTTGAGCATCAATCTGATGGCTCAGTTACGTTCACTTTGCTAATCTGGCTAGCTCCGAAATAGCCAGCTCGACATCCGCCTGCTCAGTGCGCCAGTTACTAAAAGCACAGCGGATCGCCGCCCTGCCCTGCCAAACCCCGGGGGTCATAAAGACCTGACCGGCCTCATTTAGTTTTGCCAGTAATGACTGTGTATCATGCTTATTTGAAGCACTTGCAGAAAACAGCACAACATTAAGGTTACATGGCTTAAGTAGCTCATACTCTGATGATGCAGCAATCCAATTGGCCAGCGCACTGGCCTGCGCGGTATTGCGTTGGATCTGCGCTTTTATGCCTTGCTTGCCATAGGCAAGTAGTGTCGCCCAGACAGGCAATGCTCGAAACCGCCTCGAATTTTCGATACCCAGTGACATGAAAGGTCGCGCTTGCTCATCATTGGCCAGATAGGGCGCATCAACATTACAAGTCGCACACAGGGTTTGTGGGTGACGTGTAAGAAACACCCCGCAGTCGTATGGCACGTTTAACCATTTATGGCAATCAAGCGTGATACTGTCAGCCAGTTCAATGCCCTGAGTTCTGCCAGCAGCGCCTGTTAAAAGACGTTCGAAGATGCCAAACGCCCCATCTACGTGCAACCAGGCCTGATGTTCACGGCATAGTTGCGCCACCGTGACCAAATCGTCAAAATCAGTGCCGGTGACAGTGGCTGCGCTGGCAATCACGACCTTTCCCGGACTTGTGCATTGGCGAAGCTTTAACGCAAGCTCCTGCGTATCCATAGCTTCGGTATCACTTTGGCAAGCTACTTTCACCCAGGTATCCTGACCGAGACCAGCCAGCCCGAGCGCCTTGACCATACTGGCATGTGGCGTCGCTGAGAACACAGTGCAGTCCAAGTCTTTATAGCCCGCTTTTGCCACATCAATGCCCTGTCGGCTTCCTGCATATTGTCGGGCTGCCATCGCCCCGAGCACATTAGCGGCGGTGGCTCCTGTGGTCATAACCCCTTCGAATCCTGCGGGTAGTTCAAACAGCGATACTAACCACTCGATAGCCTGACGCTCAACGTCGCTTGCTACCGAATCTCCCCCTTTGGACACATTCTGATTGTATAGTGTGACCAGCCAGTCAGCATATGTCGCCACAGGGTTTGCGCCCCCAGTAACAAACCCCCAGTAACGCCCTCCGTTACTGGCAGATAATTGTGGCGCGATTTCTGTGCTAAAAATTTGCCTGAACACCTCAAATCCAGCAGGTTCGTCGCTAAGCTCTCTGCGTTTCAGAATGGATCCCGGATTGCTTACCCGCCGTGTATCTAGCGACAAATTGAATGACTGACATTCGAGCTCAAGTGCACCAAGCATCTGAGCAAATGTCGGTAATGATAGTGACTGCATAATGACTCCTTTTGACTTTACCCATAAACCTTATCGTGATAGAAAAAAGAGTACAGATACAAAAAATATAACTTTTTAGGTAACAGATGGGTAAACAAGCAAAATACAAAACCCTGGCCGGCCAATTCATCACCGCCATAGAAGCCGGTGAATATGAGTTCGATCAGCCTCTCCCGTCTTTGCGCCAACTAAGTGCGCTGTATCAGGTCAGCATGACCACCGCACTTGCCTGCTACCGGTACCTAGAATCTCTGGGTTATATCACGGCCGACCCAAAACGTGGTTTTTTCCCCTGCATTAACTCAAAACACGGCTCTGCTATTGAATACACCCAGTTTAATGCTAAGGCGTGCACTTTACCCAAAACCCCGCCCAGCCGGGTCAGATCAGGCTTTGCAACAGCACAACTTGACCCAACCCTGATAGACTCACAACAACTGCGAGCCTCGCTGGCGAGAACGATGCGCAGCGATCATACATTGTTCAACTATGGCGACCCGCTGGGTGAGCAAGCGTTTCGGCAGGCGTTATCAGAGCACCTAAAAACACAGGGTTTTATGATACGTGCACATGAGTTAGTCATCACTCAGGGGTGTCTGGATGGCGTTAAAATGGCGCTGGAACTCGTCACCAAAGAGCAAGATATCGTTGCTGTGCCATCTCCTTGCTATTCAGGCTTGCTTGATATGCTCAGTGTTATGGAGAGACAAGTACTTGAGATCCCAAGCAATCAAGATGGCATAGATCTGGTCCAGCTGGAACATGCTATGGCCAGGCATCAGGTCGCTGCCTGCCTGCTCAGCGCCAACTTCCAAAACCCAACGGGTCACAGCCTCAGTACTCAGCAAAAAGCATCATTGGCGAACATGGCCAGCGATTATCACGTTCCCATCATTGAGGACGATGTATATCGCGAGCTGTGTCATACCGGCACTACCCCTTTACCTATCAAACACTTTGACAGGGATGGCTGGGTGATCTGGTGCAGTAGTATTTCTAAAACGCTGGCGCCGGGGCTGCGCCTTGGCTGGTGTGCGCCCGGGCGTTTCCACCAGAAGTACAGCGACCTGATCCGCATTCGCTCTTTGGGGTGTAATCGTCCGCTCCAGCTGGCCCTGGCCGACTACATAAGTCGGGGTCACTATGCCCGGTACCTTAAAAAGCTCAATAACACACTTGCGTCACAATGCAATCAGTACATACAGCGACTAACCAGGTTATTACCTGATAAGGTTAAGGTAAATCGCCCACAGGGAGGGCTGGTACTTTGGTTTGAACTGCCAGGAGTCGATACCAAACAGCTGCAGAAGCGACTTACAGAAGAACAGATATATATCCTGTGTGGTGATGCCTTTTCTACAACCACTCATTATCACAACTATATCCGCCTTAATTTTGGGCAGTGTATCCGTGCGGAGATAGAAGCACAACTTGCAAAACTCGCACAAACCGCCGCGAGTCTTCAGCGTCAGAAATCAGTCAAAAGTGAAGCTAAAACTGGTACAAAAATTGTATGATTTTTAAACTACGAATTATGCGGTGATTACTATCATGGATTTGACACAAGATGAGCTGGACTATATTCATCAGGTCGTTGAAACGTCTCAGTTTGATTTACTTCAGGCACATTCTAACTTATGTAATGAGCTCGAAGCGTTTACCAGTGACTTGTTAGAGGAGCTGGCTCAGCATGAAGCGAGCTACGCTCAAACCGAACGTCTGTTGGATACACATTTACGCGCCGCAAATATTCTTGAATTTCCCACTCAGCCTGTGCTCCAGTCACTCAACAGTCCCCCAAGTAAATGGCACCCAGACCATCAAACTCTGTTGTCCATTATTGATGATTTACCCCATATCGTGGAAGGGCATGGCATGCCACGCAGCTGGCGGTTTACGCCTTACCCGCCTGTCAGGCTGATGTTAAACTTCCCGCGCGCTTCATTCCATGTGGATTCGTTGTCTCTGACGGGCGCGTGCATCACGACTTTTCCGCTTAATGCCTCAGCCTATCAAGACTTGTTTGCTGTGCAAGGCGCAAGCCTGATGCTGCCAAATACTCAATTCATTCGTGTTGACATAGCTTCCGTTGCCAGTCGCGGTGACTATCGGCTGGCACTCAAGTTCGACCACTACACGGTTGCCAGCCCGACATTAAAAGTCTTTGTTGTCGGCAACTATGTACGACAACATGGCTGGCAATAAGCGCTAGAAAGTCTGGTAAATAACTCGGGCCGCAAGCAATAAAAATGCGCCACCAAGCAGCTTATCAATGATGGCTTGTTTCGCAGTCAGATCAAACCGCTCTCTGGCTGAGGCCGTAACGACAGACACGAAGAAATACCATAGCGCATCGATTACCAGAACCGTCATACACATGATAACCGCCGTCTGCAGTGTGAGTGCTTCCGGGTCGATAAATTGAGAGAACAGCGCCAGGAAAAAAATGGCCAACTTGGGGTTTAAAAAGGCGATGGCAAAGCCATCTTTTGCTGCTGCAAGATAACTTTTTGCATCATGCTCTTTAGCGACTTCAACCCCACTGCTTTTACTACTGAGGATCTTATATCCCATGTACGCAAGATACGCCGCACCAGCATACACCAGCCCCTGATAAACCAAAGGAAACTGCTCAATTAAACTGGCCAAGCCAAGCAAAGATAAACTGGCGTAAATCCCCACCCCTAAGCCGTGAGACAAGCTTGCCACTATCCCATGCTGGGCACTGTGATACAGACTATAACGCAACACAACCGCAAGACTTGGTCCGGGAGACATAGCCCCAACACAACATATAAACGCCAGACTTAACCAGGCTGTTAATTCCATCACATTTCCCCGCACAATAAAAAGCGCTCATTCTAACCGAGGACAAAGAGCGGGCCAACGTTTTAAGCCCTGTAAAACAAGAGTTGCAAAAACAAGAACTACTAGTCAAATTTGGCTTGTCTGCTTGGCGACCGTCTTAATGTAAAATAACAAATATATAAAACAGCCATACTGTACGACTCGAATAAAAAAATTACATCATTATTGGAGACCCTATTTCATCGCCAGAGCCCAGACGCTTGTATTTTTTACTCTTAGATTCTTTGAGTTAGTCTGCCAGCTAAGTATCACGCCTGGTTTGCCTTTATCAACTGGACAATAAATGACAGGTTTCACAAGCACTCCTACTGGTGGTATTTATTGTCAAACGCCTGGCTAAAACAGCTCAACTTTCAACTAAAAGCCTGAGTTACAACCAAAGAGTCAAATACCAAATATTTAACACTTGATTACACCCTTTGCTGCAATGTATATTATTTGATTAATTTTAGTTTTTTTGTTTGGAGTATTGTTGTATGACAGGTCGCAGAGATGAAAGCCCACCTCCTGGAAATCAAGATCAAAACCAATTCGGTTGGTCCGACCTAATAATTCTGAAAGGCAAAGAAAGTATGAAGTATCTCTTCATACTTTTAATGGTACTTATTCTCTGTGGCTTTACATTATATGTAATTGATAATGATGCAATTAAAGACCTTTACACTAAAGTGACCGACTCTGAAAAGCACGAACAGTATCAGAAGCTAAGCTCTCAATTTACACCTGTGCAATCAATTATACAAAAGTGGAACCTCATCAGCTCAATCGACGACACTCATACTGAACACGTAAAACATATCAGAAAAAACATCCTCAATGTTAAAAATCTGTATCAAAACCTAAAGATCGACAAACTTGGCCAGGCAAATATTGCTATTTGGAATCTTAACGTCGCAAAGCTTAATATTATAATGTACGACCTTACATCAGAGGACCAACACTATATAGATGCCATGGCTCATATTAATGAAGCTAAAAAAGTAGGCAAAAAAGCCCCTGATTTGTCAGTTAAAGAACTTAATGCATTGATGCGCGTCAGGTTTTACCACAACCTAACTTGGACTGAATTAGCAGCATACTCGCTTAGAACATACAACGGAAAGCATGATGTAAAACAAATCATGATGAAAATAAGGAACGCAATGGGAGGGTGTAGTTTCTTCAGAAGCGAAGGCCTTGCGCATACTAAAATGAAAGACGCGTTAGAATGTGAATAAAGTTTTGTTTAATAAGGTCACATGTTAATACATGTGACCTACAATAAACCGCTGATTTTTAACCAAAAATTCCAATAAACGGATTACCACTTGTTGGTTTAATCGGAGCTATCGCGGGTTCACCATTTTTGGCGTGTTGCGTTTCTTGAGCTCCAGTTTCTTCAGCATCATTGCCAGCAACAGCTATGCTAGCGACCAGCGCAAGTGAGAAAGCAACTCCGGACATCTTACCAATACGGGTTAACTTTTCACGCTTGATTAGCCTTTTTTTCATGGGGAAATATCCTTTATCCATTTTTAGTAGTTGTTACTTGTCCTGTGGAGTTATCACATTTATTTGATACATCCACGCGAACAAATTTTACACATTGATAACAACAAAGTCAAACATCAGTGCTTAGCTCGTAAGTTTAGTTATGATTACAAAACTATCAACTTTAAATGACACTTTCCGATAACCTTGCCCTGTAAAGCCAATTCACAACTTTAGAATAAACAAAAATAAAGCTGTGCAAATACAACAAAGTAGAATTTCACAAAACGTGATAAGTTTCACATAGCCTAACAACTGTGCAGTTCAACCTAAGTAATCGACAACGCAAAAATGCATATAGTTGACATCCAATAGCCTTCCAGCTAGCTATCTGACAATCGGCTTTTTACCCGTTTATCTCAGGCTGTCAACTTCTCCTTTATAAGACAGAGTATACCCACTTTCTTTTTAGCTAATGTGTGAATAGGTCATTATGATTAATACTCAGTAAAAAGCCCTCCTACTGACACTCCCTGACAAACCACCATGTTTTACTGTCACCAACTTAAACAAGGAGACAAAAACATGAGTACTAACAGCATCGAAATCGCAACATTCAAATTGGCCAACGGCGTTACTGAAGCAGATTTTTTAAAGCAGAATGAAGAGTTTATGGCATATCTACAGGAGCAGCCAGGCCTTTTGTATCGCTCGGTGTCAAAGCATGCACCAAGCGGAACCTATACTGACATCGTATACTGGAATACGCTCGAAGATGCCAAGCGCGTGCAAGAAGCCTTCGAGCACGAGCCGGTTTGTCAGCAGTTTGCCGCACTAATTGATAAAGATAGCTTGTCATTAACTCTGACAGAGGCGGTTGCACAAACCCCTTGCAGTGAGTAACCTGACCAGGCTTTTCAATGCCGGGGCTTCGCCCCGGTTTGTCTTTGGAGATCACCTTGCACAAGTCTGAACGATTATTTCAGCTGGTTAATCTGCTTAAAAGCCGGCGTCTGGCCATCACCGCCAAGCAACTTGCCGAACGGCTCAATGTATCAGAACGCACCATCTACCGCGATATCCAGCACCTGCAAAGTTCTGGCGTTCCAATCGAAGGTGAAGCTGGCATTGGTTATCTGATAGCCCAGTGCGATTTGCCTCCCATGATGTTTACCGTTGCGGAGCTGCAATCCCTGCTGTTAGGTACACGCATGGCCAGTGCCTGGACAGATCCAGTCTTATCTGAACACGCCAGCAGTGCCATGGCTAAAATTGAGGCTGCACTGCCCGAACACCTTAAACAGCAGATAGACGACTTTCCCTACGTGGCGGCAAGCTTTGGCCACACAGAAGATCATCAAAGGTTTAGCAGTACACTCCGTGAAGCTGTCGTCCAGAAACGCCAGGTCAGGTTACAGTATAAAGATGCAAAAGACGCTTTTAGTGAACGTGATATCGAGCCACTCGGGCTGGTGTATTGGGGTGGCAAGTGGACCATTATCGGTCATTGCCTTTTGCGCAACGATTATCGTGAATTCCGACTCGACCGGGTGTGTGATATTACTCTGCTCACTCAGCCTTTTGTGCTCACTCAGCACAAAAACATGCAGCACTACATCGCGCTGGTAAAGGCGAAATATCAGGAACAAAGCGACGAAAGCAATCCTTAGAATCAGTTATTGCGTTGACGCTTATCGCCTTTATGCACAGCTACCTGGCTCATCCGAGCTGTGTACTTTTTTTAGCCGATTGTTTTTATTTAATAAATTATCAATAATTCATTCTCAGCGAGTAAACCAGATCAAATAATTCGCCACACAAGCAACATTTATTAAACGCAAATGAGAGTTGTTATCATTTAAAATCACTGTTAGTATGCGCTCCCTCTGCAGTCCCGAAGCCGGGTTCCTTAGTTGTATGGAGTGTAAAATGCAATTCTCTCGCTCAAAGAATTCACCAAATCTATTGGCCAATGCCGTTAAAATCGCCCTGTTAGGTGCCGCTGTGGGCAGCACAGGTGCTGTCGCTGAAAACGCTGATGAAAACATCGAAAAAATTAGTGTATACGGTAAACACAATAAGCTGATCCTGGAATCAGGCACAGCCACCAAGTCAAACATGGCACTGATGCAAACACCTGCTGCCATTGTGGTTGTTGATAAAGAGTTGCTCAAAGCACAAAACGCCACCACGCTACAGGAGGCGCTACGTAATGTCAGTGGTCTGGGACAAGCCGGCAACAACTATGGCATAGGTGATAATCTGACAGTACGTGGTCTGGGTGTGAACTACACCTACGACGGCATGTACGGTGGTGCAGACTTAGGCAACAACTTTAACCCGACCCGCTCTATGACCAATGTCGAGAGCATTGAAGTACTAAAAGGCCCGGCAACCGGGTTATACGGTATCGGTGCTGCAGGCGGTGTGATCAACCTGGTTGAGAAAAAGCCTCAGCAACAGGAGGCTTTTGAAATCAGCGCCAAAGCCGGCAGCTGGAACAGCTATGGCATTGGGTTTGATGCCACAGGTGGCCTGAATGATCAGTGGGCTTACCGCCTGGTAACGAATCACGAGCGCAGTGATGGTTATCGCGACCTGCAATCAGACAGAGACGAGGTTTATGCCAGCCTGAGCTTTGATGTCAATGACAATCACAAGCTACTGCTTTCAACCGCATATATCAATGATGCGCTGCAAGTCGATTCAATTGGTGATCCGGTCAGAATCATGAACTGGGATAGCACCAGTGGCACGCCAGGCATGTTAACAGCAGCAGATCTGCCTAATGACCCTCAAATGGATGAAAAGGGCGAAAACTACTTAGGCGTTCAACTCACAGCGCAGCAACGCGAACAGCTTGCCGCTTCAATCCAGGCTACAGATGGTCTTAAGCCTTACAATCTGGGGGATGGCAACCTGATCTCGCCGTTGTCTAAACCAAACGAAGGGGAAGAGCTGCGCATTAAACTGCGCCATGACTGGCATATCAACAATGATTCGACCCTGACGCAACAACTATTGTGGCGCAGCTATGATTCAGAGCTTGCCCGCCAGACTGGTGCATATAACTATGTTTATTGGAACCGCGCAACATCATACAACAAACAACCAGTAAACATCATCAACCAGGATCCTCGTGCCCCGTTAGTCATTGATGATGAGCTTCACCCCTTTGCCGCACGTCGTCAGGAATACCGTCGTCAGATTGCCGAGGAGCAAACCTGGCAATACTTTGCCGACTTGCAGCTGGGCTGGAGTCTGGGTGGCGTTATGGGTGAGCACCTGGTCAGCGTCAATTATGAAAACCGTGAAATGGCATTAAAGAGCTGGTCTGTTTACGATGCCGACGGCGGAAACAGTGACAATGCAATCCCGTATATTCTGGATATTCGTAACCCGAACTGGGCAACCGGAGATATCATGGATTATGACCCGTCACTGCGCAGCAACTATGACAAGTCGTTAGATGCATATGGGATCAGCTTCCAGGAAGTGTTGTATCTTACAGATCAATTAACCGTGCGTGCCGGCCTTGCCTACTCTGCGATTGAGCAGGCTTATCAGCATAAAGGGAGTGACCGTGCGCCAGAGGCCAGCAAAGAGCTGGATTCAGATGACTCTGGTATGACCTATAATTTTGGAATTAACTATCAGGTACACCCGCAGCTGTCAGCGTTTGTGAACATTGCGAAAGGCCGCACAGCTTACAGCATTTTAGGCTCACTAACGGATGAGACAAAAGAAGCTAACCGTCCGGATTCAGAATCGCAATCACTGGACTTAGGCATTCGCTTTACTGCGCTGGACGAAGATTTGTTGGGCTCAATTGTGTGGTTTGAAACCAGCCGTACCAACCTGCGCTATAACAACCCGCTTTACAATGACACAAACCCAGAGAGCTCTGACTATAACATTAGCGTTCCGCAGTATTTTTATGACAACGAAGATGAGTCAAAAGGTGTAGAAATCGATCTGAACCTGGCACTGGCTGAGTCAGTTGATTTAAACTTGAACGCCACCTGGCAGGATGCGATTGAGATCCGTGCACAGGAACGCTCCGAGCAGAAAAAGGGCGTACCAGAAAAAATGGCCAGCGCGTGGGTCAACTACCAGCTGCCAGCCACTGTTTTGGATAATCTGACGCTTAGTCTTGGTATCAACTATGTCGACGAGCGCACCGTTAATTCGTCCAGCTTCGGCCTCCCGACAGCGACTATTGATAGCTACACACGCTGGGATGCAGCCGCACGCTACCAAGGTGATAAATACCAGATCCAGCTAAACATTGAGAACCTGACGGACGAGCGCTATTACAGCAAAGCCTTGTTCCTCGGTGGCTTACCAGGTAACGAGCGCAACGTTAAATTGGCAGTGAATTATCAGTTCTAATACTCTGACCTGCAGTGCAAATGCGCACTAAGACAAAAAGTGAATTGAGCCTTGCTCAGTTCGCTTTTTTGTTGCTCACACAATCGCATACTACAAAACTAATTTAGGTACGGTCTTTGCTTAATAATCCTGACGTACTTAAAGGAATTGTCTTATGAAAGTTATCCCATTCACACAACAGTCTGCCACCGGGAACGCTGCACATCCGAAACACAGCCAGGTACAATTGGATCAACAACGCCAGTTTACACAGCAGCTTTACAACGCCATGAATTCAGCAGGGCGTGTGCAATCCAGTGATGTTACGATTTCCACGGAGATCGATCCCGCTAATATTTCCGGGCAGGCCAAAACTTTTCACCGGATTGCGAAAGACAATGCTCAGAAATACGTAGATTTGAGCTTGCCAGAGAAACAACAGCACATCCAACTTTATCAGGAAACCATGCGAGAAATCATGGAGATGCCAATCCAAGTCAGCGTCGAGCCCCATGAAGTTAACGAAGCCTTGCTGTTCAATAATCTTGGCATAGACTTTATGGCTTACAAAGAACTCAAAGTCAGAATTGAAATGCTGGAACTCACAGAACAGGAAATCAATGATGATAAGTCTCTTCCCTCTTATAAGAAAGACAAGCTCAAAGACAACATTGATGAACTCAAAGCCAGACTGGAAATGGCAATCGATGATCTGCTTGGAGATACACAAGACCCACAGCTGGCACCCGAATCGGCCAAAACACCCGACAATCTATTCTCCTTGTCTTAAGGGCTCTCACCTGCAAACAACACGTAACTCCTTACCAGCAAACAGTGCAATCGCGCTCAGCGTACTATACTGACACTATATTCATTTGCAGATCTTTGCCGGCCTCTGCATTGGCCCGATCATAAGGTAGATTGCAATGCATCAGTTACTACGTTTAGTCGCCTTATATCCACTAGTCGCCTTTAGTGCGGCTTATGATACACCCAACCTGGAGTGGGTAACCGAAGACTACCCGCCGTTTAACTACCATATCAATGGCGAGGTCGAGGGCTTATCCATCCGTATTCTGAATAGCATTTATCGGGATCTGGGTTGGACATTGGATAAAAGAGACATCATGCTGGTGCCCTGGCCCAGAGCCTATCGTATGGCTATGACCTCACCGAACACCTGCATTTTTTCTATCACATATACACGCGAGCGTGCGGAGCTATTTCAATTTATTGGCCCCTCGATTGATAACCAAGTAGCCATTATTGGTCATAAAGATAATGCTTATCAGGTCGAGGACTTGGCCGACTTAAAGAACTACAAAATCGGAGTAGTGAAGAACGACATTGGCCACCAGCTGTTGCGAAAGTCGAACATCGGACAGGACAATCTGGTCTTTCTGGCGTCTGGATTCGAGCTGGTACAAATGCTGAAACTAAAACGCATTGACTTAATTGCATACGGCGATATTATCGCACGCTTTCAGTTTAAACGGGCAGGCATAGACCCGGCACACTACCGCGTGATATTGCCGCTTTCCCGTTCATATTTGGGCTTTGCCTGTAATAAGCAGGTAGAAACCCAATGGGTTCAGAGTATGAATCAGGCGCTGCGGCGCTTGCGAAGAAACGAACCTGCATTGTTTTTACCGCAATCCTATTAATGCTTCACAGAGGGTTCAATGGCACGTCTTTATTTACGGGCAGTCCTGGTTCTAAACGTTACTTTATTTTCCTTGTCTGGGACTGAGCTGGCGCAAGCTGAAAATACGCAATCCGATGTTGTTTCAGCCCCAATATCCGTCTGTTTTGAACGCTGGCGTCCCTTTAGTTTTATTGATCACGATGGCATTGCAAGAGGTCTGGAGGTCGACCTGATCAAAGCCGCAGCTCAGGCCCTGAATCGCACAGTAGAGTTCAGCGAATTGCCCTTTAAACGTTGCGTTGCCAACGTTAAGTTTGGTAGTACAGACTTTTCTTTGCATGTCGACAAAACGGATGGATTGGCCATTTTTTCTGATACCACAACCTTTTGGCAACTCAGTCTCGCAGTGTCTGCTGCCAGGTTTCAAACTCTGGGTGATTTTAAAACTATCAATACGCCCAGGATTATGCTGGCAACTGAATATCCCTACCCTAAAGCGGTATATCGAAAACTTGAAGCCCTTAATGCTCGACTGGTCAGGCGCTCTTATTATGAAGAAAACGACGAACACGCGAAAACCTTTTTTGATATCCTGACCACCAAGCGAGTCGATGCTATGCTGGTGGATAAGCAGTGGGCACAGCATATGATAGATAAGTTCAATCTGCCTGTGAATTTGCTGGCTCAGGACTTTCACCGTGAGCCTCAGTTTATCGGCTACCGGCACAGTAATGCGCACCTGGCACAACAACTGGAAGCCGCACTATCAGCACTACCAGAAGATGTCCGCACTACCATTAAAAACCAGTATAAATACTAGCAATGTACGCTACGGTCGGGCCAGTTTTATTAACCGTTCAACCACATCGTCTGCAACTTGCTTCAAAATTGACGCATCGTGCTCATTAAACTCTCGGGGCTCACTGTCAATCAGGCATAAAGTCCCCATATTGCAACCGTTGGGATGACGTAAAGGACAGCCTGCATAAAAGCGGATACTGAGCCCATCGGTTACCAGAGGGTTGTCAAAAAAGCGCTCATCTTTTGTCGCATTATCAATAACAAACACGTCTTCCTGACAAATTGCATGACCACAAAACGAAATATCCCGAGAGGTCTGCTCGGCATCAAGTCCTACTCTGGACTTAAACCATTGTCTGTCACTGTCGACCAGACTAATAAGCGCTATAGGGACATTGAAAACATGGGCTGCAAATTCAGTGAGCCTGTCTAACTCTGCGTCAGGGAGGGTATCAAGCGCTTGCAAGTCGTGTAATGTTTGCAATCGCAGTGCTTCATTATCCGGTAGTGGCGGACTTTTCATCCAAATCACCAATTAACAGATGGTTTATACACTATAGTTAAAAATGCCTAAACGTCTATATTAAGGAAAGCACACGTGCGAGTGCATGTCAGAGTTATTCTATGGTTAACCGTCGTTCTTGCCAGTTTAGTGATGCTTGATAGATTCGCTCGCGCCTATTTTTCAGCACATCATCAGGAGACGGCAGCGCAGGAGAGCTTGCAAAACGTCCTTTATATTCAACAAATAAGCCATGCTATCTTTGCGCTCCAAAAAGAGCGAGGCTATAGCTTTGGGCTGTCGGAGCGCGCCACCGGAGAGACCCTCAACCAGCTCAATCAGTATCGTAATGCCAGTAATACCGCGCTGACCAGTATTGCAACTCAGGGCGCACAAAACCAAAACCTCATCTCGTCCCTTCCTAGTACCGCAGAGTTAATGAATCTCAGGGCGCTGTTTGACCAGCGCTTACTTACGCGAGAACAGGCCATGACTCTGTACACTGCTAAAATTAACGCGCTACTGGATTTGTTCCTGGCCATTGAGTTGAAAATTGCTGCCGATGCGCCCAACAGCCATTTATATAGTTTAACGCTTGCCATTGAACAGGCAGGTAAACTCAGGGCACACACCTATGCCCTGCTTAACAACACCCTCGACAGCCCGGCAAGCGCTATTTTTGAACTGTCTACTTTGCACAACACACACCTTGCTCTGCTAAAAAACACTCCCTTTGATAATGAGATTGCGCAACAAGTGGATACCCTGCTGGCACAACCGCTTAACCAGGCGCTCGACAACCTAGTGATGCAAATAGAACGCACAGGCCAGAGTCGTTTTAATGCGCAGCAGTGGTGGCAACAGAAAACCCAATTTCTTGAGCAACTAATCACAATAGTTAACACGCAATTGGCTGGAAACAAAAACCTGCTCAATACAGAGCTGGCATTGCACAACGCAGAAAAATCGGATGCTGTCATGTTGAGCCTGCTTTCATTTGCTGCTCTGATCGCTTCGAGTATTCTGCTATGGCGGGCGCTCGGGCATACAGCCCACCCAAAACGATATCAGACTCCGGTTAAGCTATCCCAGTTGCTGCTGCTTTTAGGCTTGATAGTCTCTTTTATCATGTCGGAGCACGATATCAGTCAGGGGGAGCTCAGCAACAGCCTCTACACCCGCTCGGCTAATGAACTCAGTAACAATCTGGCCTATTCGGTGATAGCCATCGATAACTTATGGCTAACCCCGCTGACCGAACGCCTGCAAACACTGAGTATCACCAAACAGCCTGTTTTTTCAAATGCGACTGGAACGGAGTACATCGGCAAGTTTACCGTTAAAGATAATGACCTGGTCGGTTTGTTTCCCGCGACTTTACCCATACAACAGTTGCAACAGACGATCATTAATAGTATTGCCAGGCAAGGTGAAAAGTCTCTCTCGCTTGCATTACTCACGGACAGTAATAACAAGTTGTATAGTGTATCAACTGCACCACAGACAAGTGCAACCGGACTCTCTGACATCCTGCTGGTACTCGTTCAGCCCATCGATGATACGCTCGCTAAAATCCTCAAAATGCCGGTTGCCTATCAGGGGATCACAACACATTTGCTGTTCAATAACATTGTGATTGGGCGTAATGACCATAGCTCGGACCATAGCACTGCGACAAATCAAAATGGCCTGGAACTGGTCCATCGTAATTTCGCGCTTGGCTTTACTGTCAGAGCAACACAAGACCCCCAGCAGATTGAGCGTTATATCAGTACCCTGCAGCAAGAGTTTTCGGTTCAGCTGGTGTTGCTCCTCACCCTGAGCCTGACCGCATTGGTGCTGGCGCATAGAGCACAAAACCGAATTATTGAGCAGCTTCAACATTCCGAAGGTCAGCTCGATAAAGAGCGCCTGTTGTTATCCAATTCCGAGCAGATAATTGGCATGGGGAGCTGGGAGTGGCAAGAAGGTAGCCGCCAGGTATTGCTGTCAAAGACACTTAAAACCATTCTCAATATTCAAAGTAGCGGAAAATATGCCCCTTATAAAGAAGTATTGCGAAAACTCACACGTACAAGTCGACAAGCCTTGTTCAAACACCTGCGTAATCAGACGTCGGATTCACAGCACCGTCTCACTTTGAATCTACGCGATGAGCAGGACTCAGAAATACAACTTGAGGTGATCATGACCTCTCATCAAAGCGATCAAACACTCCCCATGTGTGTAGTCGGGGTCGTGAGGGATATTTCAGAGCAAGTGGCGCAGCAGCAAAGACAACACAAGTATCAGGCATCGCTTAAAGCGGCACGCCAGGAAGCCCTGGATAGGATGAAAGAAGCCGAAATCCAGCGCCACGAGGTCCAGCAATTGTTACATAGAAACAGAGAAACCGAGAGCCTGCTGGAAGCCACGTTGGATAGCATCCCAGCCTTTATTTTGCTGCTGGACGGTGAAGCGAATATCCGTCTGATCAACCGCTTTTGGTACAAAAGCAAGCGCCTGAACTTAGAAGAAAGCGGGCTGTTCATCAACACCTTAATGCGTGTGGATGACAATTTAGTTGACGTAATTTCCTTGTTACCACTGTCGAATAAAAAGCCTTTGCTGGAAGCGCTGTCAGCTGCCAAGACACGTGACCTATATTATAAAGATATGGAGATTTGCTATCAGCTTGATGGCTCGAAAATGTGGTTTGAGGTGATTTTAACTAACCTCATGTGTAACGATAAAAAGTATATGTTGCTTTATCAGCATGATATTACCCAACGCAAAAATGACGCCACCACCTTGGCCGATGCCAAAGAAACTGCCGAAGCCGCCAACAAAGCCAAATCCCGTTTCCTGGCCACAATGAGCCATGAGATCAGAACCCCGATGAACGGTGTGGTCGGCATGCTGGATATCTTATCCCAGTCAAGGCTGAGTGATGAGCAGCGCCATCTGACCTCAGTCGCTAAAAATTCAGCCATGATGTTGCTGCGAATCATCAACGACATACTCGACTTTTCGAAAATTGAAGCGGGTAAAATGGTCATTGAGCACACCCCCTTCAGCTGGCAAAACCTGACCAAAGAGCTGTGCGAACTCATGAGCCATCAGTGCCACGAAAAACGCATCATTCTGAACTTTTACTTTGACCCTTCTCTGGGCTACTGGCACGAGAGCGACCCAATTAGGATCCGCCAGATCTTACTTAATCTGGTGGGTAATGCGGTTAAATTTACAAAAACATCCGCCAGTAAAATTGGTCATGTTGAGATCTTCGTGTCACCGTCTCCTGAACCCGGATTCCTAGAGATCAGCGTCAAGGACAATGGCAAAGGCATGAATGAAGAACAAACGAAGGGCCTGTTTAAGCCTTTCGTTCAGGCTGATGACAGTATACAGAGAAAGTATGGTGGCACCGGGTTAGGCTTGTCCATTACCATGCGGCTTTGTGAGCTGATGCAAGGCACTATTGTGTGCCATAGCCTGGAAGATGTCGGCAGTAACTTTATCGTTACGCTGCCTTTTTCTCCCAGTGCGACAGGCGATCAGGAAATCGCGATTAGCTTTGTGGGATTAACCGCCTATATCGTCTCTGATGATGATAAATTTGAACAGGACCTGGTACATAACCTCAGCGCACATGGCATGCAATGCCAGGTAATCAGTGGTGAAGACCTCAATGCCTACTTGCTTGCCCGCCTGAGTGTTGACTACCTGATCATCACCAGCGAGAAATATCAGCATCTGGTGACCAATGGGCAGGATATTATTTCGACGAACAGCGAATTAAAGTGTCTGGTACTGGAACATGCCAGTTTCAATATGCCCACGGCAGAAGGCACCAACATATATGCCATAGAGAACAACCCATACTACGCCTTCAGGGTCATAGAAAAAATTGCCACGCTAGAAGGCCAGCTCAGTCCAGAGCCAGACATGAGCTCACTCCCAGGTGATGAGCAGCTGCCGACAATAGAACAAGCACAACAAAAAAATGCCCTTATCTTAGTGATCGAAGACAATGTCTACAATCAGGATCTGTTTAAACGCCAGCTCGCTCTGCTGGGGCTGCAGTGCATTATTGCCGAGCATGGCGCCATCGCTCTGGAACTGATGCAGAAGTACCAATTCTCGTTAATCATCAGCGACTGTCATATGCCTGTGATGGATGGCTACACATTTGCAAAAACCTTTCGTGAACTCGAAGAACAAGGAAAGGTCCCCTGCCTGCCCATCATCGCTGCGACTGCGAACGCACTCAGTGGCGAGCGAGAAAAATGCATTAATGCCGGCATGGATGATTACATTTGCAAGCCCATTGTGTTGCATGCTTTGCGCAGCAAAATAGAACAGTGGTTGCACCAACCCAAATCTGCGCAGCCACAGGGCATAAATGGTCACACCGAATTAGATTCACATGCAGTGGCTGAGGCGCCGCACCTTACTTTGCCAAATAATCAGACGTCAGGGAATGAACCAGTCGAGATCAATACACGTATGGTGGACTTAGGTGTGCTGGAAAATTACGTGGGCACTGACAGAGGCATTCAAAAGCAGTTTTTACACGGCTTTTTGGCTGATTCTCGCCCTCTGGTCGAGGGCTTAAATGCCACGGATGTGTCGCTTGGCACCATAAAGAACACGGCTCACCAATTAAAATCATCAGCAAAAGCAATTGGTGCTCAATCACTTGCCGATGAGTTTTACGCACTTGAGCAAGCTGCGAAAGCTGAAGACGTAGAACAGGTCCAGGTCTTGCAAAAGGTCTGTCACGAGAAGTTTAATGCCGCATGTGTGGAAATTGAAACTATACTTGGATAAAAAGTTTAGTCAGGCAGGTCGTAATCAGTGCCCAACATGCTCAAACCTTAAGGTCATTAAAGGCGAGATGAATAATCTGATAAGAGTAATCGCAATCGATGACAACCAGTTAATCATTACCCAGCTGGAATTGTTACTAAAACAAGTCGCCCGGGATGTCGACTACCATGGTTTTACCGCTGGGCGTAGCGCACTGGACTCAGGGCTTTGTGACTCTGCGTCTTTAATTTTTTTAGACCTGAATATGCCAGAAATTGATGGTATAGAGTTACTGCGCATTTTTGCCGATACCCAATTAACAACCCCTATCGTGTTACTCAGCGGCGAAGATAAAGATGTATTAGAAACCGCCAGTAATCTGGGGACCATGCATAACCTAAACATCATCTCTAATATCGACAAGCCCGTGTCTCTGGCACGATTGACCACCCTGCTTGAGTGCCTGGATCAACATCACAGAAAATCTCCGGTTCAGCCTGAAAAAAGCTACAACGCCAGCGATATCAGAGTTGGCCTTGACCGGCAGCAATTTAAAGCACATTACCAACCCAAGGTGTCGTTAGAATCGCTCAATGTGATTGGCATGGAGATCCTCGCTCGTTGGTACCATCCTTTTGATGGTCTGGTCCCGCCTGGTGACTTCATTCCTCAGCTCGAGCGTGCAGGGTATTCGGCTGACCTCGCACTGCAGCTGCTTGCACAAACTCTGACTCTGTATCGTGAGCATTATGAGCTGGTAAAATCTCTGAGTTTTAGCCTCAACCTTAGCGCTGGAGCACTGTACGACATTGAACTACCAAACAAGCTCGCCACCTTGTGCGAACAATACTCAATGCCCCGTAAACAGATTATCCTGGAAATCACAGAAAGCCAGTTACTCGACAATTTGCCTCGCACGCTGGAAGTATTGCTCCGATTCAGGCTAAAAGGGTTTCCACTGTCCATTGACGATTTCGGCACTGGTTTTTCAAGCTTTACACAATTAAATCAGGTCCCTTTCAGTGAACTCAAAATTGATCGTAGCTTTGTGCAAAATTGTGATACGGACAGCAAAAAGCAAGCAATTGTTTCTGCAACGTCTGATCTTGCAAAAAAACTGTCTTTGAAGACCGTCGCAGAAGGCATAGAGCAGGTGGGTGAACTAAACTATTTACGCCACTGCGGTATTGATGTTGCACAGGGGTTCTTATTTGCCAAGCCGTTGGCCGCTGAGGCATTGTTGAGCTGGTTGGTGCACAATCTCGATAAGCCTCTATTGGAGTGGGGAACATGAGTCAAAGCGCAATCCTGATTGATGATAATGCCCTGTTTTTAAATCTGCTTAGCAATCAATTAGCGACTCTGGGCGTGAAGGTATCTCAGGCCAGAGATAAGGAAGAGTTACTGGCACACCTTGAGGGCGGCTGGTTTGACTGGGCCTTTATTGATGCGCACCTTGAAGACGGTGAGTGCGGGCTGCAACTGGCAAATATACTGCGGGAACAGCAGTCGCAGCATGAACAGCCCTGCCATTTGATAGGCATGTCTGGGGATGAGATCTGTGCCAGCCGATATGCCACAGTAGGGATAGATACTTACTTTGTTAAACCCATATCCTTGCATCAGCTCCGGGCACTGCTTGGGGCATCATCTAATCAAAAGTAAGGTATCATACATGCGCTCAGGGAAACGATAGCTATGGTGGGAACTAATCCTGACCAAACTCAGCCCAAGGTCGTTATTGTTTGTGACAAAACAGATGAACTGACGGGGGTGATAGAAATTGTCGGCGCTCATACAGACGCATACCGCACAGTGTTTCACTGGCAAGAAACGACGGAGCTGATTGTTGAAAGCAGTCCGGCCATCATCATCATGGCTAAGGACACTGTCACAAGCAGCATAGAAACATACACAGAGCTGGCGAAGCAAGGAATACTCAATTATCCTCACAAAAACATCCTGCTGTGTGAAAATAAAGAGTCAGGCATTGCATTTAAATGCTGTATGAAAGACATTTTCAGCGACTATTTTATTCATAAACCCATGTACGAAAACTATCGCTTCAGGATGATTTTACACAACGCACTCAATGAAGTGTCAGGCAGTAAAAAAAGCTCTGAGTTACAGGAAGTTCATTTTGGTAAAATAGACAACAACCTGCGCGCGCTTATTGACGATGTGGCGCAATACCGAACCAGAACAGAGGCAAACTTTGCACATAACAGAGATAAGATTGCACAACAGCCCTGCCATAACCAGGTACAAAAAAAGCTGTTAGAACAACTTAACCAGCAACATATTAGTCCACTGATAGAACAACTTGAGCATCAGCTTGTTGAGAGTGTCGAGCTGCTCAAATCGCAACTCAAAAGCAAACAGGTCTCAATGGCTGAGTTGTTAGCCGTACTGAATGACAAAGGCGTACCACGCAGCGTTGCAGCCGCTCAGGCTCATCCCGCCCCCAATCCTGCTGTCACAACGCCTACAGCGTCTGACGCGCCACCCAAAATGCATATTCTGGTCGTCGAAGACAACGAAATATATCGCGAAATGCTACTCAAGATCCTTCATGAAGAACACCATACGACTGAGTACGCTACCACGGGTCTGGAGGCTATCAAGCTATTGAAAAAGCATAAATTTGATATGGTTTTTATGGACTTATTTATGCCTGAGCTGGATGGATACAATACCACGAAAAACATTCGTACCTTTAAGCACTGCAAAAAGCTTCCAATTATTGCCCTGTCGACTAACCGAAATAAAGACCTGATCCGTAAATGGGCAACGCTTGGACTGACTGGCTATATCACCAAACCCTCAACTAAGGTCACCATCCTAAAAGCCATCGACAAAGTGCATAACAGTTACAACCCTGCCCACTGAAATAACAAATAAACAACAACCCCCTTCGCTCTTTCGCCCTACACTTATTATTATGCGTACTGATTTGAATCAGAAGAGGTCGTTATGAGCAAAAATGTCGGGTTCATGTTTCTGTTCAGCTTAGCGCTGATAGCAATCACGGGTGTGGTAGTGCACTTCTACCCTCACCATGATGAGGTCAGTGCCCGACAGATAAGCGCGGTTGCTACACCACAGCCCAATCAGCTGTTACACTTTACTCCTCATATTTCAGAGGTTTCCAGACCACAGGATTCATTTAACTTTCCAATTGAGTTAGAAAAAACAGGTCCAACAACAAACCTGTATTCAGGTCCGAATCAGTACCCTTTCTTTTGCATGACCCAAGAGTCTGAACTTGGACAGCCGCTTGTAGACAATCAACAGGGCCTGGGAATACCCGTTTTTCAGGGAACACAGATCATCGGCTACAGTAAAGACTGCTCACTACCCACTCGGTTATTCTACTTCACTTTGACAATGCAAGACGGTAAGTATATTGCCACCAGGCTCGATGAAAACAGCGCCCGCTCACATGACTCATCCCCCTTGTTCAGAATAGAGCAAGGGACCATTAACCGTTTTATTTATACCCTTGTCATGCCAATTTCCAATGGAGAAGTTGGAGAGCGTAGTAGCCATTCTAAATGGAATCAAAAGCTTATTTATCAGTTTAATGGAGGGTCCGGGATTGGCTACCGTCAAGGCCGGCAAAAGGCCTCCCGGGTAATGACTCGCCAGGCTCAGCAATTGCTGGACGGGTATGCGGTAATAAGCTCTAGTGGCAACAAAACCAGTTATACCTATAACATGTTACTTGCTGAAGATACTGCCAGACGTGTCAAGCAGCAGTTTACTAGCTTATATGGTGAGCCTCTGTATACCGTGGGCATAGGCGGCTCCGGAGGGGGACTGGCACAGTACCTGATAGGACAAAATAGTAAAGGGATTCTGGACGGACTTATCCCACTATATAGCTATCCCGACATGATCACACAAACCACCTATGCACTTGACTGTGATCTGCTCAATAACTACTTCACTTTTCGAGCACAGGACCCTAAAGCGTGGCGGGATTGGGAGCGTAGGCGACAAATTGAGGGCCTCAATGCTATCAATGATTTCCCGCAAAAAGCCGGCTTTTTACAACCTCTGAACCAGCTCATGGCAGGGTTCGTTCCTTCATTTCCGGATGGTAACAGTGAGTGCATTAATGGCTATTTTGGCCTGTCAGCATTCATTAATAACCCTCGACAAGGATTTTTAAGACCTTTTTTTTCTGACGAGGTGATTACACAAACTCGATGGAGCTACTGGCAGGATCTAGTGCATATCTTTGGCAAAGATGAGCAAGGCTTTGGCAGAAGCACCTGGGATAATGTAGGCGTCCAGTATGGTCTGAACGCTCTGCGTGAGGGTCATATTAGTTTTGATGAATTCATACACATTAATCATCACATAGGCGGCTGGAAGCACCAGGCGGATATGCGTCAAGAAGACATTGCACTGCCACTGGGCACCCGTATCCCTATCTGGCTAACACTCTGGGGAAACCACAACATAACAAATGCCTCTGCAGGGCCTGCACGTCGCCATGAAGGTTCCTTAGAGGCCATGGAGCAAGCCTATCGCTCTGGACAAGTATTTATTGGTCAAATTAATTTACCGATCATAGACGCTCGGCACTACCTGGAAAATGAGCTAGACATGCACCATATGTCTGCTTCGTTTTACAGCCGGGTACGTATCGCTCAGAGAAATGGCCACAGTAAAAACCATGTAATTTGGGTTGCGCATAAAGACCACAACCCCACAACAGCGGCTTTTGCCGCAATGGATGAATGGTTACTCAGGATGAAACGCTATCCACAGCTTGATGCTGCGTCGGCAAGACCAGCCTCTTTGCAAGACACCTGCTTCAATAACGATGGCAGTATCTATGCTGAAGGTTCTGAGGTCTTTGATGGACAGTGGAATAAGAAACCACAGGGTAAATGCCAGAGTCGTTTTCCTATGTTCAGTACCAGTCGAATTCAGGCCGGTGGAGACTGGGGCGGAGATATGTTTAAGTGCCCATTGGTCAGTATTGAAACCGCCATCCAAAAAGGCTGGTATCTCCCGTTCGATGCTCGCCCCCATCAAACGTTGCTGGAACAGACCTTTCCTGACGGAGTATGTAACTATCAGAGCAGGGATCTTGGTCGTCCCACAGACCTGTAAACCCGCTTTACGAATGGTCAGGCGTCATTTAAAGTGAGCCAAAAAACTAAGGAATGCACATGGAAGCTTTATTCTCGTACGGTACATTGCAACAAGCGCAAGTACAAATCGACACGTTTGGGCGCCTTCTCAACGGACAGGCTGACGCCTTAGTCGGCTATCGCGTTGGCTTGGTTAAAATTAGTGATCCTGACGTACTAAAAAGTAGTGGTAAAGAACATCACCCCATTCTCATCCAAACTACCGACGAGGCCGATCAGGTAGAGGGGACTGTTTTCTCAATTTCCGAACAGGAATTAATACGCGCTGATAGCTATGAGGTAGATGACTATGTCAGACGAAAGGCCGTACTAAAGTCAGGCAAGTCCTGTTGGATCTATGTAGCCAGTGACAAAGCTCAGATTATTGATGCGGTCACCATAGAATAACAGCTAAACAAGCCTGTTATTCCACTTATAGAAAATATTGATTGTCAGCAGTGGTTATTCACATGCTTTGCCACAGTTGCCAATGGTAACCTGCTTCTGCCCAAGATAGCTTGGAATACCATAAGCGCGGTTGTAAGCAATTGCGCCTATAAACTGGTTGTTATATAGCACCCCAGGTGTCCAGCTGCTGGTGCGCCAGGTCCCGCTCAACGCATACTTGCTGATTCGGTTAGCACCTGGCGCGCTGGCATTAAACTGCCCCCCCCATGCGGCGGTGATGGTTGGAGCTGTCTGATATACACCAATATGCGCCTGATGCTTACCATATCCATGGGCGTCTCGTTTTAGGCTAACAGTGAGATTCATGCCTGTTACCAGATTGCCAATGATATTATCAATGTCTATGTCCAGATAACGCTCTGCAGCATCGACATTGCCACGTACCCGACTATCTGACAATATCTCTTGCATACCGAATAATGCGCCTGGCTGTTCCAGTGGGGCAAATTGTTGCAGGTTTGCTTTGATCAGATCATCTACTACACCTGTCGCTGCGTCAGATGCAAAGTAGTTTACGAAATGGCTAATACCCGGAATTGAAAGCAAGCCACCTGAACAACTCACGTCAACATCACGATTGTAGTAGACATCAATGTCTTCCAGCGCGCCTGTGTAGTAATTGTATGTTACTGTTGGTCTTAAATTTTCCAGACGAACAGCAACATTAACGCTGGGGCACAACACATTAACCCCATCAAATTTAACCTTGGTATATAAACCGAGGTTCCCTACGGTTAAGCGTACTTTGTAATTGTCTGTCCCACTGAAGGTCGCGGAGATATTTTTTGCGTCCACATCAATTGCATAAATCGTCTTTACTGCACTCATTCTGCTGATATCTTGGCGAATGTCTGCCTCAGTCTCCAGTTCAAGCTGCCTCATATCAGAAAACAAATTGTCCGCCAGTGAACCCAGACTTACCGTACGAAGTTTTTGTGGCGCGTTGGGGTTACCTGTTGGTTTCGTAAGGTTCAATGTGGTCGTGCCTGCATGGGCTTGCGCAACGGTCAGGCCCGCGATGGTCCAAAGTGCTAATTTATATGCTTGTTTCATCTACTTTTTCCTTGTTATTTTGGTGATTAGCGGTCGTAAAAGTAGACCAATAAAACAACAAACAAGCCTCAGAAAGGTTAATTTTTTACTTCAAAAATGCTTCAACCCGATCAATTAAACCTCAAAACACACTTTTATTTAACATAAATAGAGAAGATAACAACCAATAAACATATATGGTGTTTAACACTTTCCTATCACAGTGGATTTCGCTAAAACTGGTGTAAAAAGGAATGATAATAGTGCTAAAGTACCTATTAAGACTACGTTTAACTTCTACAATGCTCGTCTGTATTTAAAGTGCACAAACTTAAAAGATCAGGCCGTCGATATGTCATTTCAATCCAATTGAAAACCTGAGGGTGGACACTTTTTCGAGGTATCGCAATCATTACTTCACTGTCCAATGAAAACGCTGAGCGGAATAACTAAACAGAGCGCACCTAAATGCGCCCTCGTAATTACTTCACTACTTGTTTAATTATTTACTACTGAAATTGTCTGGTAGATTTCGTGGAATTCATAGTGGTTGTCAATAACTACAAAAGCAATCATGTACTCCCCCGCTTGTGGGAAAGTATGCGTCATTTTTTCTGCGCCCGGTTCAAACGGCGTATCGCTACCAAATTGCCAGTAGCGTCCAATAATTTCACCATCTGGATCGTAGGAAGCTGATGAGTCAAAGTCACATGTTAGCCCATTGCACTGGTAATCAAATAGGCCAACGGGTGGGCGTAAGCCATCAAGCTCCAGGTGCGCCGTTTTTATATTCCGGTAGCCATAGCTATCTTCAACCTGTAAAGTTAACGAGTAGTTCCCAGCAGAAAAGTACTCAATTTCAACCTGCTGACCATGATAAATGCCATAAAAACGTTCTCCTTCAAAAGTCCAACGATAAGTCAGCCCTTCTCCGTCATCCTGACTCGCCGTACCGTCAAAACCGCAAATGCCATAACCACACTGGAGGGTGAAATCAGCCACCGGGGTTTCATTAGTCGCGTCTACCGAATTGTCTATGGTGAGGTATTTGGCATATTTGGTCCCCCACTGGCCAGAAATATCCTGCGCACGTAGCGTGAGGGTGTACTTCCCATTGCGCCAGCGGCCTGTATCAAGCGTGTAGTCAATGGCCTCACTAGCAGAATCGAAAAGACCATCCGCAGCAGGCAACATAATTCTGCGCTTTATATGCTTTCCTTTTTTCTTAATGGTCAGCTCCACCTTTTTGATCGCTTCACTGGGTGGGGCCTCGCCGACTAAAGAGGGACCAAAATGGTCATCCGCTACAATCGCCTTTATCTGCACAGGAGTTCCTGCGGGTATGGCTTCACGGCCAGCTCCTTGTAACCTGAGATCCACAATTTGCGGTCCTCCTGGCAGTTTGTAAGGACGATTCGCCACTTTTGCTGCATATATCAATGCATTCAGGTTATTAGGGAATATTTCTCCTTCAAAGTTGGCACAGCTTTCAAAAAAGGTGTTGCCCAGCTCAAAAGTAAAGGCTGCCACGCCGAATTGGCCATAAGCATAGCCATCTGCAGACCCTCCTGTTTTAAAGCGCTCTTTGGTCTGAAACGCCAGGTAATTATTATACGCTGCCAGCCTGTGCCCCATCATGGACAGTTGCGGATCGTTCGGGCTTGGGTCAAGCTCACTCGACCAAGGCCACATAACATAACGGCTGAAGCTATGCAGATCGAGAAATACACCTTGAGTATTCAAAGGCGCAGGATCAACAAGCTGATCACCTCGTCTGTCACGGAACAGAGAATGAAGGTATGTCTGAATCGCTTGTGTTTCAGGCTCAGACGCGGCACTGGGGCCGTGAAAACTCATTCCACATTGATCATCAGTTGATCCACCGATAGGCGATGCCCAGGCAAAATCGAAATTACGATTAAGATCGACTCCACGCATACTCTCATTAATGGCGCAATAAGCAGTATTAGTATTTTTTCGCCAAGACAAACCTTGCTCAGCCTGAATCCGACCATCCGGGTTCGCTATTAACAGAATATGGATTTCTCGCTGATTCAGGATCCAATTCACATCAGCATTCGTTTCGCGGTTTTCAAGCAAGTACTTAGCAAATTTAATTGTTGTTGCACCCGGAGTGTACTCCCTGGCATGCAGTGCGCCCTGCATGTACAAAGCGGGGCGCTTACGCCATTTGTTTTTCTTTTTGTTTTTTAATACGAGCACAGTTAAGTCATGACCTCCCAGCCCCTGGCTTTTTTCCCAGGATGGGCCTATCTGTTTTAGCTCGACAAAATCCGGGTAAGTTTTTGCAAGTTGCAGTGCCATTTGGTGGGTTTCTGCCAGTGTGGGGTAGCAAGGAAAATTTGGTATACCTGATACCTGATCCACACTGTCGGAGCGTATAGATGCGGTCGGTGCTACAAGACGCTGGGTTGCTATGTCTGGACGGGGAAAAATCAATACTCCCGCGCTACGTAGTATATTCGCCTCAGACTGATTTAACGTCAGCAGTAAATAACGATCCCGGGCTTCAATCATGGCATCGTGATATTGTGCAAGATAGTCTGCTTTTTGCTCATCACTGGTAAATCCCACCTGATAAATTGATTGTGACTGGTTTGATAGCAAGTATGCTGATGAATGAGCGGTCTCAGTTTTCTCGTGAGCGGCGGTTATTGTACTAACCGTGCTCAACAGGCATATACCTAATAGGCTTTTTTTCATAGTGTTTCCTTCTCATTGTTGATGAATGTTCCGGTTCTTCCGCTCTATCTTGTCTGGAGGTATCTGCTCGTTTCAAAAATAGAGACTATGAATTAAACATAATCACATCATCTTATGAAAAAGATCATTATTTACGCTTTTATTACGAATTCTTTTGACCACTTAAGTACATTAGTTCTCCCCTTAAGAGTCGTCACTTTAAAGAGAGTAATGCATGCTTGGATTGTGCTTTAGTCCGAACTGCTCTTGAGGCTTGGCTACTTCCCGGTCGGACTCAATATCGCCGCTTTTTGCAGTTATGGGAGGTTTTTGGGAAATTGTATTACGAACCTCGCACCATGCGCTTTGTGCTCATACTGTATGCTGCCTTTTAATACTTGCACAACAGAGTTATAGGCAATGTTCAGGCCTAAACCCAGCTTCCCTTGTCCCAGCTGGCTCGTATAAAAAGGATCAAACATTTGTTGCTGATCAACGTCACTGATCCCCACACCATTGTCTTCATACACTACTATCGCGTATTCACCCTCATCTTTTACTTCTATCGTGATTTTTCCAAAAGGCTGGTCAACAAACCCATGGGCACAGGAATTATTCACCAATTGAGATATCACTTTGAGCAAAGCTTCAGGATAAGACATAACCTGACAAGGCGCTCCATAAACATCCAATTTTATACTCTGATCAAGACTTTGCCCTATCAGAGCTCCCCGTTGCGTAAGATAATCAAGTACGTCAAAATGCATCACGTCGCTGGTATCCAAAGACGCAGCAACCATTTTAAAACGAGCGATCAGATCCGCTGCCCGGCTGGCGTTTTTTGCTGTCATTGAAAGCATCTCTGATGCGTCTTCGAGAAACCCCTGTAACTGCTTAGCACTGAGTTTTTGATCGCTGAGCAACGTACTTATGTCTTTGAGTTTATCTTCCAGACAGGATGCCGAGGTAACCACCAAACCGAGCGGTGTGTTTAATTGGTGTGCCATGCCGGAAACCAGTGTAGTCATAGCTGACATTTTCTCGGACTCCAGTAACTGCTTTTGGGTGGTTTTAAGATTATCCAGCGTTTCTGTTAACGCATGGTTTTTTGCTCGGATCCTACGCATAAAATACAGGCTCAGACAAACTATAATAGACGCTGAAACCAGCACTAAGATAAGCTGGTTTCGAGCCGCTTGAGTATTAAGTTGGTACAGAGTATTTTCTTGCGTTAACTTAGCAATATCCCGCTCTTTCATCGCAAGGTTCATTTGAGCTGCATAAAATGCCACGCCAGTTTCGGCCTGACGTTGTAAGAAGTCGAATTTACTTTGCATGTATAAATCAGATGCGTTCAGGGCATTTTTCCAATCTTGCATTTGGTTATAGTAATCAACCAATAGTTGATGGGCTTCTACTTTTTCTTGAAACCTGTCATATTGACTGCTTAATGAAATCGCTTCATGGATCAACGGTTCGAGCTCGCGGTTGCCTTGCTGTTGCAGTTTGAGCCTGATCAGCTCTATCTGGGGTGCTATGCTGTCCGCCACAGCGTTACTCTGCTTTCGCAGTGCCACCGCGGATACCAAATGCTGTTCTGCCAACTCAGAGTTGCCAAGCGCTAAGTAAGTTTTGCCTAAATTGTGGTGAGACCAGGAGCTATGATAGGTCAGCTCATTTTCCTCCCTCAAACTCAGGCTATCCTTATGAAATAGCAATGCTTTTTGATAATCCTTCAAACCAAAGTAGACTTCGCCAAGATTATTTAATCCAACCCCCATCTGTTGAGGTAACGCCCTCTCCTTGGCATCCTCGTAAAACCGCTCGAAATAAACCTTGGCATCCTCGTATCGGCCCAGTTTTAAATAGACATTACCTATATTATTTTCGGTTTGGCGCAGAAATAGTTCAGTGTCCATCAAGCCTGCTATTCGGTAGCTTTCGAGATAATTCTCTAATGCTCTCTCGTACATACTCATCCGAGTTAATGCACCGGCTGTTAGACTGTAGTAGCTAAATAATATCGTTGGGTCAGAGATTTCTTTACTCATCCTTTTGCAACCAGACAATGTTACAATGGCAGCTTCGATATCATCCGTCTGGATCTGAAACCAAGCTTTGCCATATAGAAGTCGAATTTTCTGTCTTGTCGATAATTTATCGCCATGCTTGATAAGCATGTCGTCAGTCAAACTTATTGCCTTTAGTGGTGACTTAATAGAAGTAGTACGGATTTGCGCCCTGAGCTGCTCAAACTCTGCTTCAGTATAAGGTGTTGCCAGCACAATACCGGATACCAAAACCAACATCCACATTGCGCTACGAAAAGACATAAAGCCACAACCCTCAAAACCTGTTTAACATTCAAAGCATAGCAGTAAAACTGACTAAAGCACCGCAAGTAGCTCAGCAAAATATCTCTGTCTAACTGGGTATTGATTGTTTTAAAAGCCAGATTGATTGTTTTAAAAGCCAGATTGTTTGTTTTAAAATGTAAAATCCCATTTTTCCCGTGCGGATTCGTGATTAGAATGGGGCTATCAATGATATAGACCTGTAAGGGACAACAATGAATACTGTAAGACTCGCCGTACTGGCGTCGGCTTGCTCAGCATTGCTGGCATGTTCAACCGAAACCACTGACTCCGAAAATGTAAAAACGGAGGCAATCTGGTCAAAAATCTACGTGACAACGCAGGGGGAAACGTCTCGTGTCATTGCTGAATTAAATATTGATGGCCCGAATGGCAATAACATTAGGCTTACGTCAAGTGACAAGCTGGTCGCAAAAGCCGCAAATACAAGTCAGGTTATGGTCGAGGACGAAGAACTGTTTGACGTAGATTACCGCGCCATCTTTGATGTTACGGCAGGTGGTACCAAGTTCACTGTAGACTTTACCAGAGCCTCGGAAAACAAAACTCTGACGTCAACCATGCTATTACCACAGCCGTTTAACATTGTCACACCGCAAAAAAACCAGTCTTTTTCGGCTACTGATACAGTGACGTTGTCATGGACACCGGGTACAGAAAACGATACTGAACTCGAGAGTAAATTATCTATTGAGTGTAAGAAAAATGATGGCGACGCCACCTTTATTTACGTTAGCAATGATCAGCTTTCAGACGACGGTAGCCTAACCATCGACCTGGATGCCATTGAAGAATTAAAGGATGCCTCAATCAATACTCGCCAGGAATGCAGTGCCGATTTTTATC
Organism: Pseudoalteromonas rubra; assembly: GCF_005887115.1. Classification (GTDB taxonomy): domain Bacteria; phylum Pseudomonadota; class Gammaproteobacteria; order Enterobacterales; family Alteromonadaceae; genus Pseudoalteromonas; species Pseudoalteromonas rubra_F. Next base: position 716,646 of record NZ_PNCJ01000005.1, read on the forward strand.
TTGCTCGCTCTCGCAGAGGCAACGTTGATCCTAGCTATGCCAGTGGTAGTTCAGCGAAAGCGGTGCAGGAGCGCTACTCTGATAAGTTTGAGATCCGCTTAAGAGACTAATTTCATCACCTCTGATACGAAGCAAGGACACACATACCACCCGCAAACTAAGTGTGCTTCGCTCAAGTTTCACCTAAGTGGTCTGAGGTGCTGAACTGGATTTTTATTCAGAAACACGGCACACTGCTGGTTTTAAGATGTATACAGTGTGCCTATGCGTTTTGCGTTCTTGTTTGTCCTTTTGTATATGTTTGTGCCATTTTTCGGTCACACTGCTAGCGTCAGATTCGTTGCAGAAGACCTGCCTCCCTATCACTTTCTCGATGCAAACGAAAAGCCCACAGGTGCTCTTGTAGAGATTGCAAAACAGCTACTGACTGAGACAGGGTTGGACGGCAGCATAGAAATAATGCCTATGGCACGCGCGCTTCACGAGATGAGAGCAAATAATAACACGCTCATGCTCTCATGGCTTAAGACTCCGGAACGAGCCACGCAGTACCGCTTTTTGGGTGTTATGTGTCATGCTCAGGCCTATTTAATTGGCCTGAAGGAGCGAACATTTTCACTGCACGACTTAAACAGCGCCCGACAACATAGGGTTAGTACCATTCGTGGCTACTACAGTGAAAGGTTTTTGCGTGCCGCAGGATATTCAGAAGAGCATGAGTTAGTCTTGGTCTCTCATTATCAGACACTCTGGCAAATGCTGTTTAAGGGCCGTACTGACTTGGTTTTAACTAATGCACAAACCATCAACAAGGAGCTCAGCGCACTGGGATTACCAGCAGAGCAGGTAGAACGAAAATTAGCTGTTCCGGCTTTTCCTTCAGAGCTCCACCTTGCAACCCGGCTAGATTTCGACCAGCAACAAGCCGAGCTGTTAAAGTCAGCTCTGGCTAAGCTCAAAGATTCGGGAAAATATCAACAGATCCTATCTCATTGGCTGCTTAACTAGCGCCGTGTGTATTGAACACCAGACATTTTAGACTACTTTCGTCATCAATATCTGGAAATTCAGGCGGGTTTGGCAACCTGGATTCAAATTGCATTTGCGGAGCTTCTCTTGCCATTTCATCTATCAGAAACTGAGCACTCACTTCAGGAGAGTTGACGCAAGCAAGTACAACGCCCCGTGGAGTCAGCAATTCTCCCAAACGCCTCAAAATACGTTGATAGTCCTTAGTCAATGCAAAACTTCCCTTCTGAAAACTGGGTGGGTCAATCACGATCATATCATAGGGCCCTAGCTTTTTAACTTTACCCCAGGACTTAAACAACTCATGACCCAGAAAAGAAACCTTGTTTAAGTCATGACTATTCAGCTGATGATTTACTTTACCCTGCTTTAATGCCGCTTTTGACATATCGAGATTTACAACATGCTCAGCGCCGCCGGCTATGGCTGCTACAGAAAAGCCACAAGTATAAGAAAACAAATTCAGGATCCGTTTACCTGCTGCGTGTTGGCGCACCCACTGGCGGCCTAAGCGCATATCCAGAAACAACCCCATATTTTGCTTGGTGCCCAAAGACAAACCAAATTTCAGGCCATTCTCGTTAACAACGGGCATTGCTTGCAACTCACCATAGACGATATCTACAGGTGCACCGCTCGCATAACGGTGCTGCAATAATATTGCTTGTGTTTTATGGCTCCACTCGGGGTTTTTCATCAAGTCACATAGACCTGCTTTTAGGGCCTCCACCCATTGCAGGTCGTGCGCTTTAAACAAAGAAACCTGAAGCTGTCCCTGAAGCCAGTCGACGGTAAGGTGTTCAAGCCCCGGATAACATCGACCCCGACCATGGAACAGGCGTTGAATTTCATTGGGTAATTGGGGTTGTTGAGCAAGGTGGTTAAATAGAGTTGATAGTGGCGTAGCAGTCATTTAGTTTGGGTGCTTTTCAATATTGGCCCCTATTGTACTTAGGTTTTTCAGTCAGATGCAAATAACCAGGGGGCAGTTTAGCCCCCCTGGTTACAGTGAACAAGAAATCAGAACCTCAGGCTAAGCCCGGCTGAAATCTCACTAATCGCATTTTCACTTAGGTTGTAGTAGCTGTAACTGATGTTAACTGCCGTATTATCAAAGACATCATAGCCTAGTGTAATACCACCATAAGCACTGGTCCCTTCTTTTTCGTACTGGCGCAAATGCTTGCTATTACGGGTACTGTCTATCTGGTATTTCCAATCAAATGCCCCTAAAAACAGCTCCGCGCTAAAGCGTTCATGACGCAATAACTCATAGCCTGTTTGTAGCGCAAACCCTTCTGGAAGTACCGGCGTTGCGCGCGCAACTAGCTCATGAACGGTATCAGGCGTCAGTGACTGGCCGCTAAGCGACAAACGCCCCTGACCCAGGTCTATGAAACGGACGCCAACCTGCCACTTTGGCATTAGCTCGTAAAAAGCCCCAGCTGACCAAGACTCACTACTATCATCTACCGCACCAACGGTTAATCCACCAACAGATGACGGAGCCTGATAATCTGCCTCAGCCTGGCCGACTGTCGCCTGCACACGCCACTGCTCTGCTAATGCAGGGTTTGCCAATAAACAGCTGGTAGTTAACAGCGTATATGCAGGTAACTTACTGTTACGACGGCGCAAAATTAATGCCGACATCATGATCACTAATAGTCCTCCTAAACCACCCGAAGATGAATTCTCCACACTCACAGTCTGATAAGCTGATACTGTTATTTTCACTATGCCCTGGCTGACAGCCCCATTACTGTCTCTGACCTGGTAAACAATCACATCCTCACCGGAGAAGCCAACTTTGGGCACATAGGTGAGTGTGCCATCGATGTTCACTGTTGCCTGACCATGCGTCGCGACAGCGCTTATCAGGAATAGTGCATCCCCTTCCGCATCAGTGTCGTTGGCAAGTACATCAAGTACCAACGTCGTCTGGTCGTTTGTCGAAGCAAGATCCAGTGTTGTTTTAGGCGCACTATTTACAGTCAGATTGACAATCGCCTGGCTGTTTGAGGTTCCGCCTTGTCCATCTGAAATACTATATTCAATGGTAGCTACACCGACGAAAGTTGCAGGTGGCATATAAACCAGCTTATTGTCTTCAATACGCACCGTACCAAAGTCAACCGTCGCCCCGGTGATCATCAATGGGTTACCATCTGCATCAGTATCATTTTCCAGTACATCTATTACTATCTGTTGTCCCGATGCAACGGTCACCTCATCTGCAACAGCCACAGGCAAGGTATTATCAGTTCTGGGAACAGCTATACCACCTGGGTCAACGACACTGCGGTTGGCAATGCCATCGTCGTCGTTAGCACCACCATCAACAATTTGCAATTGCACACACCAATCACCTTCTGTGATGCCATCGGTCCACTCATTACTACCTGGAGGAGGACAATATCCAGGTTCACCTTTGGCAGACAATATTGCATTGCCGTCGGCCACCACAAAGTCAACCCAACCACCGTTTTTAAATTTACGATACACCGCGTTTGCAGGAATAGGTCTGCGCTGCGGGATAACTATGGTGTAGGTGTCTCCTGCCTGTGGTAACCCGGTTGCAATAAAGTCGAACAGGCCACCGATATTTACCGCATTTTCATCGCCTGGCAGTTCACTTTCGAGCAGCTGAACACCACCTGTTGAGTTTTGCGCCACGGTTGCACCTTTACGTATACAAACACCTGGCTCGCCTTCAACTAGGAACTGATTAGACTCAGCAGCTTGTTCCTGCATCACGTTACACTCAGTGATGGCATCCTGGAAGTCAGGTATGCCATCGCCATCCGAGTCGACGTAACCTTCTTCATCATCTGGAATTAAGTCACCATCGGTATCCACTTGAGTTAGCGCCTGTAGTTCAGCAACCACCTCAAGATAAATATCTCTTCTGGAAGAAAGGCTAGGCTGGGCGTCATCTGTTGCGGTCACCGTCAACTGATAAATACCCTCTGCTAACTCTGAGGTACTGAATACAAACGTATTTTCCTCTGCGCTCTGATCGGTCAGTGCATTATCAACAGCATTCCAAGCCAGCGTCACGTTATCCTGCGGATTCGCATCTCTGGCAGTAGCTGTCACCGTGACCAGCTCATCATTAATCGTCAGCAATGAACGTACTTCACCAGCCTGCTCCACTTTGACGGAGACGGTAGGTGCGACGTTTTCTTCAACAATGGTTACCGTCGTGGACGATTTGGCTCCTCGGTTCAACGAATCGGCCAATGTGATGACGATATTTTCGTTGCCCTCTATGACCCCATCACCAAAGATATTGAAACTGATTTGAGCTGAGGTGCCAGACTCAATCACCACCTGACCATCTACCAAATCATGGTCTGCTGCGTCGGCAGTTCCCGAAACAGTATAAGGAATGGTCACCGGATAATTTGGCGCTGGGCCATTCAGGAACACATTGACCGTGTGACTTTGCTCTTCCGCTACTTCACTGTTTTTCTCAAGCGAAACAAGCGGGTTCACAAATACATTTTGCGTCGCGATAGATTGTTGTCCCTGGCTGTCTGTTGCCTGCCAATACACAAAGTGCGTGCCTGGAGCAAACAAAGTAGAGCCATCCACCAAGGACACTGCCAATGTGTTGCCATTGCCATCTACTGCGGTTGCTGTGCCTAGAGGCACTTTAGTAAATAGTCCTGTTGCATTGATAGTCACATCTTCAGGTACAGTAATCACTGGCAAAGCTGTCACCGGAGCTGAATTGATCCTGACCTGAGCCGTTGCCTTACTGCGCGCCTTCTGGCTGTCCTCTATCAGGTAGTTGATGACAATCAAGCCTTGGGTATCCGCCTGAGCCACATAGGATAGCGCCCCATCAACGATAGACACGCTACCTACAGAGGCTTTAGCGCCGACAATTTTCAGCACATCTCCCGCATCGGCATCGGTATCATTCGCCAGTACATCAAGTGTGTAAGTATTGTTGGCCTGTGGTTCAAACACAAAGCTGTCATTCACTGCCAGTGGCAAATCATTGACCGCATTTATAGTGATCTTCACTTCGCCAGCTGTCGAATTCAGACTGCCATCATTAGCAATATAACTGAAGCTGTCCAGGCCATTAAAGTTGCCAAACGGCGTATAGGTGAAAGTATTACCCTGTAGTACAAGTAAACCATTTACCGGCTGACGCTCAATGGATACCGTAACGGTATCGCCATCTTCGTCCGTTGTATCTGCTACAAAGCTGGTTGTGCCATCCTCGTTAACCACCACGTCCATATTGTTTGCAACCGGCTGGTTGTTAACAAACTGAACCTCAATATCAAATGCACTCAGAGAGGTCTGTGTTACACCATCACTCACACTAATCACGATATCGCTGTATACACCCTCGTCATCTCTGCCCGGCGTACCCGATAGTGTACCAGTTGCAGTATCAAACTGCGCCCAGACAGGCTGATTGGTAATGGCAAACGTCAGAGTGTCTCCATCAGTATCAGAAGCTTGTGGAGTAAAGCTATATGCTGTGTTGTGTACCACAGAGGTATCAGGCGTACCAGTAATCACAGGCGCATCATTAACAGCATTAACCGTTAGAGACACAGTGGCTGTATTTGAGTCAAGCGCACCGTCATTTGCCATAAAGCTGAAACTATCTGAGCCATTAAAGTCAGCATTCGGCGTATACAACCAGGTTGTATCAGACTGTTGCTGTAGTGAGCCCGACGATACCCCTGACACTATGCTGTATGTGAGTACATCCGCATCCGGATCAGTGCCACTGAGCGTAACTAGTAGCGTATCATCTTCGTTGAGTGATAATACCTGCCCTTCGACAACTGGCGCATCGTTTATCGGTGTGACACTCAGTGTTACAGTAGCCTCATTTGATACCGCGCCAGCCTGATCTTTCACCGTATAGGTGAAGCTGTCATTACCAAAGTAGTTTGTATTGGCGGTATAAACAATGGTGCCCTGTGCTGTCACTGTTGTTTGACCATTCTGAGCTGCACTCACAACGGTGACACTGCTCAGGTCGAAGCTGTCTCCTTCATCCACATCAAAGTCATTGCCCAGCACGTTAACTTCAAACGACCCTTCTTCTTGCAGTTCAACACTATTGTCGACCGCTACCGGGGCGTCATTCACAGGGGTTAAAGTGACGGTGACTGTCGCCGGTAACGAAGCAAGCCCTTCGCTGTCTGTTAATGTATAGGTAAAGCTGAAAGAGCCTGTTTCGTCTTGCTTAGGCGCAATCTCCAAGGTGCCATCAGCCAAGATAGTAACGTCAGCTTTGGCATAGCTACCGGCACCATTGCCTTGATCTTCCAGCGTGACATTCGCACCATTAAAGCCCTGATCTTCTACATCCGAATCGTTGGCAAGAATGTCGAGAACAACTGTAACATCTTCATCTGTGGTTACTGAATCGTCACCGACCACCGGGCGGTCATTGATAGCGCCAATATTGACAGTAATGTTGGCTGAAGCCGAGGCCAGCCCGTCACTGTCAGTAATGGTGTAGGTAAAGGTCTCTTCCCCAACCTCATTGGTGTTTGGTGTATAGACTAAAGTACCTGCTTCCTGATCCAGCGTGACCAAACCAAGACTTGGTGTACTGGTCAGTGTGAGCTCCCCAGTTGGGACACCATCTTCAATGTCGGTCGCTGCTGCGCGTACAGCCAATGCCGCTGACGGGGTATCTTCGTCAGTGCTGATGGTTAAGTTTGCTGCAACCGGTGCATCATTTACAGGCGTGATCGTCACAACAACCGTTGCCTGCTCAGAGGTATTAAGCGCAGTATCAGCAACCGTGTAAGTGAAGCTATCCTGGCCATTCTCGTTGCTGGCTGGCGTGTAAGTTGCTATGCCATTAACAATGGACACAGCCCCTTTAGTGGGTGCAGTAACAACAACAGCGGAAGCTGCGTTCATATTCCCCTCTGGGTCACTGTCATTGTCCAGCAGGGCTATTTGTACCGCTGTATCTTCATTTGTCGTTGCACTGTCATCAACCGCTGTCGGCGCATCCTCTACCGGGTTAATTGTTAACGACACAGTATGTGTTGCGGAGACTGCATTTTGCGCATCCGTGACCTGGAAGGTAAAACTGTCGCTGGTACTTTCCGAACCATCATGTTGATAATTAAAGCTGCCATCAGCATTTAAGGTCAGCACACCATGTTGAGGCTGTGACAGCGCACTCACAGACAGGCTGTCGCCGCTATCTAAATCATCGTCATTGGCGTTGCTGAGTAAGCCCAACGTGGTTGTGACGGTCAACAGCTGTCCTTCATCAAGACCAAAGCTATAGTCTTGAGCCGTCGGCGCATCATTCGTATTAATAACCTCAATATCAAAGGCACTGAGTGACTGCTGTGCACTGCCGTCTGAAACCGTAATCACGATTTGCGTGTCGGTACCCACATCTGCGTCGCTCGGTGTGCCCGAAAGCGTACCCGTTGAGGTATTAAAGCTTGCCCAGCTGGGTAGATTACTGACAGAGAAGACCAGCACATCACCTGCATCCACATCTGATACAGTCGGTGTAAAGCTATAGCTGGCGTCTTCATTCACACTGGTCGCCGGTGTGCCACTGATTTCTGGTGCATCATTGATATTAACAACCGTGAGCGAGAACGCCGTCAGGGAAGTCGATGTCGTGCCGTCACTCACCGAGATCACAATGTCGCTTGTAGTACCCACATCGCTGTTGCTCGGTGTGCCTGACAGGGTGCCCGTTTGCGCATCAAAGCTTGCCCATGTTGGCTGATTCGCAATACTGAAGGTTAAGCTGTCTCCGTCAATATCCGATGCAACCGGCGTAAAGCTGTACGCCGCGTCTTCATTTACAGATGTTTCAGGTGTACCGGAAATAACAGGTGCATCATTGACATTCACAACCGTAATTGCAAATGCATCCAGACTCGCCGTTTGCGTACCATCAGTAACACTGACCACTATCCCCTGGTAAGTTCCTACGTCACTGTTAGCAGGAGTGCCCGTTATCGCGCCCGTTGAGGTAGAGAAACTTGCCCAGGATGGCAGGTTAGTGACACTAAAGGTTAAGGTGTCGTTACTATCAACATCTGACGCAGTGGGAACAAAGCTATATCCAGTGTCTTCATTCACGCTGGTCGCAGGCGTGCCAGATATGACGGGGGCATCATTGGTATTGGTAACGGTTAACGAGAAGGCAGCCAATGAGACTGTTTCTGTACCATCACTGACGCTTATCACGATATCCGAGAATGTACCTACATTATCATTCGTAGGGGTACCCGAAAGCGTGCCCGTTTGCGTATCAAAGCTTGCCCAGTCAGGTTGATTCGCAATGCTAAAGGTCAAGCTATCGCCCGCATCCACATCACTGGCTGTCGGTGTAAAGCTGTATGCAGCGTCCTCACTAACACTGGTCGCTGGTGTGCCTGATATTGTAGGCGCATCGTTGGTATTCACCACTGTGATATCAAATGCCGTCAGACTCACAGTTTCAGTGCCGTCTGTTGCACTGATCACAATCCCCTGATATGCGCCAACATCATCATTATCTGGCGTACCAGTCAATGCACCGGTGGCGGTATCAAAGCTAGCCCACGACGGTAAATTCTGAACGCTAAAGGTCAGCGTATCAGCATCCGCATCCGTTGCGGTTGGGGTGAAGCTGTAGGCGCTGTCTTCGTTAACCTCAGTTGCAGGTGTACCAGACAGTACTGGTGCATCATTCACCGCGGTCACCGTCATTGTCACTGTCGCTTCATTCGACACTGCGCCGGCGGCATCTGCTACCGTGTAGGTGAAGGTATCTTCACCGGAGAAGTTAGTGTTAGGTGTATAAATAATTGCACCAGCAGTCGTGACTTGGGTCTGACCACTGCTGGGGGCCTGAACCACAGTAACGCTGGATACATCAAAGCTATCGTTTTCGTCTACATCGGTGTCATTACCCAATACATTGACTTCAAACGAGCCCTCTTCCATGAGTTGTGCAACATTATCGGCAGCAACAGGCGCATCATTGACTGGCGTCAGCGTCACTGTCACTGTGGCTGCATCTGAGCTAAGACCTTCGCTGTCGGTCAACGTGTAAGTAAAGCTAAAGGTACCAGTCTCGTCTTGTTTAGGTGCTATCTGCAATGTGCCGTCTGTCTGTATGCTCACATCTGCTTTGGCATAACTACCTGCACCGCTCCCCTGATCTTCCAGAGTAACATTAGCGCCATTGAACCCTTGGTCTTCAACATCCGAGTCGTTGGCAAGTATGTCAAGCATCACGCTAACATCTTCATTGGTGGTCACGCTGTCATCAGCAACAACTGGACGGTCGTTCACGGCACCTATATTCACCGTAACTGAGCCTGACTCAGAGGTACTTCCTTCGCTGTCAGTAATTGTATAAGTAAAGGTATCCGTGCCCGTCTCGTTTGCATTTGGCGTGTACACCAAAGTACCGGCTTCCTGATCTATGGCTACACTGCCTTTTGAAGGTTGCGTGGCAAGGGCAATATCACCCGAAGGCGTACCATCCTCAACATCACTGGCGCCGGCACGTACGGCTATTGCGTTGCTGGCATTGTCTTCGTCTATTGAGACAGTGAAGTTTTGAACTGTAGGTTGGTCGTTAACAGCCGTGATAGTCACTGTCACAGTTGCTTCAGCGGATGTATTAAGTGCCGCATCTTTAACCGTATAAGTGAAGGTATCCTGGCCCGTTTCATTGGCATTTGGTGTATAAGTTACAACACCATTCACAATGGTTACAGACCCTTTGCCAGGTTGTCTTGCAATAGCAGCTGAAGCCTCGACCAAATCATTTTCCGGATCGCTGTCATTAGTAAGCAAATCGAAAATAACCGCGGTATCTTCATTTGTGGTTGCTGAGTCGTCTACAACAGTTGGCGCATCCGCAACCGGTGTGATAGTTAGTGTAACCGTTTGGGTTGCAGACGTTGCATTGTTACTGTCGGTGACTTGGTAAGTAAAGCTATCGCTGTGGTTTTCACTGCCATCATGCTGATAGCTAAAGCTGCCATCTGTGTTCAGCGTCAACTGGCCGTATTGTGGCTGGCTTACGGCACTCGCCGTTAAGGTGTCTCCGCTATCCGTATCATCATCCGTAGCAGTGCTTAACAAACCATTAGCCGCAGTGACTGTCAGTGTTGCTTCTTCGTCTAACGTGAAGGTAAAGGCCTGCCCAACCGGTGCATCATTGGTATTTATCACCTCAATACTGAATGCTGTCAGCGTTGCCTGATCAGTGCCATCGGACACTGAAATTTGAATATTTGCATGTGTGCCAACATCACTATCCGTGGGCGTACCGGTAAGGGCGCCCGTCGTTGTATTGAACTCTGCCCAGTCTGGCTTATTCACAATGCTATAAGTGTGTGTATCTCCATCATCCGAGTCTGTCAGTGTCGGAGTAAAGCTATATGCCTCATCTTCGTTTACAGTGGTAGCAGGCGTACCCGATAGCACCGGAGCAACATTATATTGCTTAGTCACTGTAGCAGTGACACCTTCAGCGGCATTGCCCGCTTCATCAGATACCGTCACGGTCAGTGTCAAAGTTCCCTCATCCAGGGTACTCACATCAACGCCTGTCAACTGCTGGCTGCTTCCAGTGATTGTTGTAGCACTATTACTTGTTACAGTATTGGTGCCATCGCTGACTTGATAGGTAAATGTGCCAGACCCTTCCAAGCCCGATAAGGTAAAGCTAAGTGCCGACTCATTGTCTCGGTTGATCAGTGTTTGGTCGATAGCGACGGATTGGCCTGATGGCGTAACATTATCAAGTGTAATGCTTTGCGTTGCTGCACTAGATGTGTTGCCTGCCGTATCCGCTTGCGTCGCCGACACGGTGAGCGTGCCATTGTTCAGGCCGCTGACATCCAGCTCACTGCCACTCAGCGTCCAGTTGCCTGAACTGTCGGCGGTCACTGTCCGGCTCACAGAGCTGTTGTTGTCCGTGATGGTCACGGTCACACTATTGCCTGCTTCCGCGCCCGAACCTGCGATCAGCACATCGTTATCTTCCGCCGCACTGACGAGTCCATCGGTTTCAATCGGCGTGGTGATAGTCAGCGCCGAAGGCGCCGCGTTATCGAGCGTAATGGTTTGAGTCGCTGCGGTGGAGGTATTGCCCGCCGTATCCGCTTGCGTCGCCGACACCGTCAGCGTG
>NZ_PNCJ01000050.1 GCF_005887115.1 Pseudoalteromonas rubra
ACAGAATTATGAACACCCTCACAGAAGGTGATGTCAGGTCATTTAGAGTTGAAAAGAACTTCTCTAAGCATCATTCTTTTGCCCTATTTACTCAATACTATGAAGTTCATATGTAATCGGTTCAGGGAATAATAATGATAAATCCTTCTTATCCATTTTAAACAAAGGCCCTTTTTCGGATACCCTAGACTTGTTTGTACCCATCCGTTTAATCAAGTGATCCATCGTGATCGTACCATCAACCAGTAGAGGCATAAGCTGGTTTATCAAGGGGTTTTTGGTGTGGGTTATAGATTTTAGCTTAAAGTATTCTTCATCCTTGATATATATGCTTTCAGCATCTATCCAAAATGTTTCTTTATGCTTCTCAAGTAAACGACTCCTTAGCAAGTCTGCTGGCCAGCAGGCAACATCACCAACATCATTGTGAAACTCAATTAATTGGTCATTTTTTTCATCAAAGCGGAATTGCAATCCTTGGCTATTTGGCTTCTTGGAGGAAATAGTACAATACAGTTTATAGTGCTCCCCCCTTTGATACCCGAAAGCATTAAGAATGTCGGCACTACTCTTATAAGGACTAACTTTCCAGTCCGCTACCTGCGCAAACAGAGTTGCTCGATTGCCGCGACCCCTCCCTGCTTTCAACTCAATTCCATTATAATCTGGTTGCTTACTACTATTAGGTGGTAACCCTAAAGCATCTTCTATTGCCATTCCTACTGCTGTCGAGCCTTTACGAGTCGCCTTTAACAACCCATCTGCCGCGATCTTTTTCAACCTTGATAGTAACTCATCTGCAGTAGATAATTGAACAGACATTAGCTTCGAAACTTGCGCAAGCTCGTAGCAACCATCTGTAAGTAAGTGTCGACTTAAATTTATTAGTAGCAGCTGATTGCCAGCAATAATTAAAGCAACCTTGTCGCCGGCTGCTGAAAAGCTACTTAAACCACTAAACCATATCCTAGGATCTCCAGACTTGGTGTTCGGTCTATAAAGACTAGTCTTTGCGTCTTTGACTTTATCAGAATAAATTAACAAAGAGGTTTTTATAACCTTGTGTTCTGGCCCTTGTTGCTGAGTAGAATAGTCGTGGTAATCCGCAGCCTTGAATACTTGCCTTACGGAGTATGTAGCATCTAAGATTGATTTTTTCAAACCAGTTGCAGTTGGCTCTAAGGTTGCGAAATCAACCCCTTTTGCCACTAACTTTCTCTTATTTAAAGACTCGATAGGGTGAGAATCAAAGCTTGTTAATTCATACTTTTTATCAACACTTTCATTCACCTGATGAACACTATCGGCTTTCTCGGAAGCTAGTTTATATGAGCGTTTATCCACAGTGAATGTTCCATCAAGTGTCTTTCTAGCAAGATCCGCAAACGAGAGCGCTCCCAGTCTTGTCGCAATTATTTGCTCGGCTTGAAATCTTTCAATTTTTTGTGCCTTTTCTAAAGATATTATTTGCTCCACTATTGTTCTAAGTGAACCGCACTTATACAAAATCACTGTATTCCTTACCCTTTAACTTCACAATCAAAGATTGTTAAGATGTGCTATTTAATATACTCGGATCAAAGTTACTCGATCGCTAAGAGCAACCTTATAAAGTACCATATTTAATTTATGCCCTGCTTAGAGCCACATTAACAAAATCACCAGCATTATCAATACCATGCTGCCTTATATTTTTTTGTCGATAGCTGTTTTCATATTAAGGTGGCGTTGTTTCCTAAATCATTAAACTAATCTAGCCTTGTGTAATCAGATCTCAAAAGCCAGCACCAAGACTGAACTTTGAAAGAAAAGCGTATCACTAACTGACGTAGTTACATCCATTCACTGATGCATATACACACCAAATCGTGGGAGCTGAGTTATCTTCAACCTCCGTAGCTGATTCAGAAGCTCTGGGCGACCTACTCAAACTATTGCGCAGAAAGAACAGCTCGATATAAGCGGATGGCGCTTGTGATACCAGAGACTGTGTATACCGAAGTGGCAGCCAAAAAGGTGACGCATTGATCCCACCGAGGCGTAATGCGCAGTTGTGGGAGGATGGACATGCTCGCAACAACGCGGTCAATTTATCAAAGCATCTAGGCAGTAGTGAGTGGACAAAGTGTGTGAACTATCCCCTGCGTTCACTGACGGAAACAGCAATGTACCAGCTTACGGGGACAAGCTGGTCAGTCGTGGATTCAATCAGCAGCACACTGAAGCGATGTTCAAAGTAATAGAATCGCTGGATTAGGTATGCCTGAATATCAGAGAAACAGCTGAAATTGCGGTGTTTTCTTGGCTATCTGGATTTGATCAATAAGGCGGATTAGGTAAAAGGAAGGAATTCTAAAATTGGCCTATTACCATGAGGCGTAGTTCTTTGGTTAGTCTCTACTAGGAGTATTGATAAATTACATACTGAAAATCCCTGGATTTTTAGCCGCTCTTGGTTTAAAATCTAAAATAGATAAAGTTCAAGTAGGTAGAGGCTTTTGAATTACATAGAATTATTTGCAGGGTGTGGGGGCCTATCCTTAGGTCTTGAGTCAATAGAGGGGTCATATATGGTAATGGCTAACGAGCTGTCACCGATGCCTGCAGAAACATTTGTATATAATTTCTTTAATGAAGATCTTTCACAAGAGAAACTAATGCCGCTGCGAACAAAGTGGCTTTCGAGCAGCTTTCCAGTCACAGATTTGCCGAAACGGTTAAGAGAAGATCCTAGAAGTTACCCTGACCTCAATTCTAAGCAAAGTTATTCAGATATAACTAATTCAGATGATCTCAAAGGCAACTTAGTAGTTGGTAACATTATTCACCTAAACGAATATTTGGAATCTAACCCCGAAGTAGTACATAAACTGCGTAATTCATATGGAAATGGGGATTTAGACTTTGTTTCTGGGGGCCCACCTTGTCAAAGCTTTAGTATGGCAGGTATGAGAAAAAAAAATTGCGATAAAAACTCACTTCCTTGGGAGTTTGCTAACTTTGTAAGCAAAGTAAAGCCCAAGTTTGCCATTCTGGAAAATGTGACTGGTATACTAAGAGCATTTCAGGATGGAGGTGAAAATTACTATGCATGGATTGAGGTGTCTAAAGCTTTCAGTCAAATAGGCTATATTCCTCTTTGCTTACATGTAAACGCTAAGTATGTTGGTATACCTCAGAACAGGCCTAGATTTATTATGATAGGTGTAAGAGAGGACATATTTGAAAGACTATCCGCCACCTTTAATTCAGCCGAAAAAGAGCTTTTTTCTTCATCACTCTCTTTTTATCAAGGAACTAAGTATGTTACGGAAGGTTCTGACACACAGCTTAAATATCATGACGTAGTATGCCCAAATGGCTTAAAGCTATTTCAGGATTCTTTTTTATCAGAATTAGTTACTCATACAGAGAGCTTTATAAGCGTATCTGAAGCAATCGATGACTTACGGTTTAACGGGAGTAACGCCAAACCATCAAAACATATAAAATCTAACTACCTTAAGTTAATGCGTGAGACTTATAAAGAGCCGGCAATGCAATATAACCACGAAGAGCGAAGAAATGGGGAGCATGTACAACGCAGGTTTCGGCTTTATCAAATTATGCAGTTAGTTGGAAAGGGACTGGCCAAGGAAGTAAAAGCAGTTCTAAAAGGAGCTAGCTTAGACATTAGCCATGCGGTTTGGGAAGAGTTCTCTCAATACGATTATCTCGTAGATGGCGGCGTTTATATAAAGTTCAACTCAAAAGCAGAGTTTCTTGATTTCTTAATAAACCATCAAACAAAAAAGCAAACTCAAAAAGCCCTAGTAGCTAATAATCCTGCTCCGGCCGCATTATCAATTCCCGATGATGCATGCCACTATCACCACGATGAGTTAAGAACTTTGACTGTGAGAGAAATGGCAAGAATTCAGTCTTTTCCTGACTCTTTTGTATTCCGCTCCAAAGTAACTACTGGTGGGCAAATGAGAAAATTTGAAGTACCTCAATACACTCAAGTAGGAAATGCTGTGCCTCCACTTTTGGGGAGAGCTTTAGGGCTATCAATAAAGGAGTTATTAAGCCGCTTGTAACACATAAAAAAGAAAGAAGATGGGCTCAAAATATAGCACAAAATGATGAGCCCATTATAAAATTAGTGTGAGAGTATACTTTAATTACGGCCATCAACCAAAAGTAAGCTTTACCCTGAATTCATCATCAAAACTGGCGCGAACATACTTGCCACGTATCGAGTCTTTACGGCCTGTGTACATGTTACCTGATTGCTAACGACCAGTCTAAACAGTGCCATATTTTCCGCGGAAGATAGCTCACTTATCTGACAGGCATCTTCTTTAAATACAAAGTTAAATCTGCCTCACAATCAGGAATGGACACCAAGTATAAGTTATCCTAACGCGTTTTACTGGCACCGCGCAGGGTTTTACCATCAAACGCAATGATTGGCTAACCTAACTCAGAGCACTGTGCGTTGATCCAACTGAGTAAGGCCCAAGACCAAAAAAATCGAGGGTGTTCATAATTCTGT
>NZ_PNCJ01000051.1 GCF_005887115.1 Pseudoalteromonas rubra
TAATACCAATTTGCTTAATTAAGTGTTCTATTTTGAGGCGAGAAAATAGGGTCGATAACAAGGCAAAGATTTTGCTATTTAGTTGTCCTAAATGAGAAATCTTTAACACAGTTAGCGTCATATTTGCTCCTTCAAATTGAACAGGTATTAAGTGAAATGGGTATAACTCACATACGAGGAACACACTATGCGCATTATTTTGCTAGGCGCGCCGGGTGCAGGCAAAGGCACTCAAGCTCAATTTCTAATGGAAAAGTACGGTATTCCACAAATTTCAACGGGCGACATGCTACGTGCTGCTATCAGCGAAGGTACGCCACTGGGTCTGGAAGCCAAAAAAGTGATGGATGCAGGGCAGCTTGTATCAGATGACATCATCATTGGCCTGGTAAAAGAGCGCGTTGCAAAAGAAGACTGTGCGAATGGTTTCCTGTTAGACGGGTTCCCGCGTACTATCCCTCAGGCAGATGCAATGAAAGAAAACGGCATTGCGGTTGATCACGTTATCGAGTTCGACGTTGCGGATGAAATCATCGTTGAGCGTATGAGCGGTCGTCGCGTGCATCCGGCTTCTGGCCGTGTTTATCACGTTGTGTATAACCCGCCTAAAGTAGAAGGCAAAGACGACCAGACTGGTGAAGATCTGATCATTCGTGCCGATGATACAGAAGAAACAGTACGTAAGCGTCTTGGCATCTACCACGACCAGACTAAGCCACTGGTAAGCTACTACCAGTCAGAAGCGGATGCAGGCAATACTCAGTACCACAAACTGGATGGTACTCAGGCTGTTGAAGCGGTAAGCCAGCAACTAGCTGAGCTGTTGGGCTAATTTACTGCCCATATAAACAGAAAAAGCCAGCTTAGATGCTGGCTTTTTTGTGTTTGAACATACCAATTTGCTTAATTAAGAGCTCTATTTTGAGGCAAGAAAATAGGGTCGATAACGAGGCAAAAATTTTGCTATTTAGTTGCTCTAAATGAAAAATTTTTAACACAGTTAGCGTTCTATTTGCTCCTTCAAATTGAGCATGTATTAGGTGAAGTTGGTATTATTAGGCTTTTGCGACAATAATTGCTCTAAGCGGAGCAGGGTAGCCCTCAATCGTCTTACTGGGATCGTTCGGATCCAGAAAGTCAGCCAGAGATTCGGTCTGCATCCATTCGGTGCGTCTTTGTTCGTCCAAAGAAGTGATGTCTTTATCCACCACCTTGATGTCTTTAAAGCCCACGCGTTGTAGCCACAGAGCCAGCGCGTCACAGCTCGGAATAAACCAGACGTTACGCATTTTTGCATAGCGATCTGTTGGCACCAGTACGGTGTTTACATCACCTTCAATGACCAGGGTTTCGAGCACTAACTCACCGCCAGGGCGTAACTGAGCTTTCAGCTGAGCGAGGAAGTCGATGGGGGAGCGACGATGATACAGAACCCCCATAGAGAAAACGGTATCAAAGGCTTTCAAATCCGGGAGTTGTTCCACACCCAGAGGGAGCAGATGGACATTCTGATCCGGGTTGAAGTGCTTGATGGCCTGAAACTGACTCAAGAATAAGTCTGAGGGATCGATCCCCACGACAAACTCAGCCCCCGCACCGCGCATGCGCCATAGGTGATAACCAGAGCCACAGCCGATGTCGAGCACGCTGCGGCCATGTAAGTCGCTGATATGCGGTAACAAACGATCCCATTTCCAGTCGCTGCGCCATTCGGTGTCAATGTCGATACCATGAATATGAAACGGGCCCTTACGCCAGGGCATCATGCGTTTGAACAGGTGTGTCAGTTGCTTCTGATGTCCTTCAGAGAGTGGCTCCTGACGGGTAAAGGACACTTTGTTCTCAATGTCGACTTGGTCGGCTGGCAGATCAGGGAGGTTTTTGAGCACCTTTTCCCATTGTGACCAGTCACCGTGCTGGGCTTCTTTTTGCCAGTGAGTCAGTTGTGCCGGCAGTGTTTCCAGCCAATGGCTGAGGGGGCTTTTCGCAATAGCGGCATAAAAATCGGTAAACCAGGAATTCATAGTCTTTCTCTTATTTAATCGCTACCAGGGAGCAGAAGTTAAAGCACTGATACCACACCTGGGTATGGGCAAATCCTATCTGTTCCAGGCGGTTTTTGTGGGTGCTGAGGCTATCGGTGCGCATTACATTTTCAATGGCCGTGCGCTTTTGGCTGATCTCCAGCTCTGAATAGCCATTGTGTCGTTTGAAGTCGTGGTGCAGGTCAATCAACAAATTATCTTTGATGTCGTTTTCACCTTTGATCTTCTCCGAAAGCAGCAATACGCCGCCGGGTTTCAGCCCCTGGTAAATTTTTTCAAGCACTGCGGCCCTTTGTGTCTGAGGGATAAACTGCAAAGTAAAGTTCATGGCAACGACGCTGGCGTTGCTGATCTCTAACTCGTTAATGTCGCCCAGTTGTACGTCTACCGGTACGTCTGATTTGAAGCCTTTCAGATGCATCTGGCAGCGTTCGACCATCGGCTGGGAATTGTCTACGGCAATAATGCGGCAATTTTCTTTGTCGATATTACGGCGCATACTGAGGGTGACCGCCCCCAGTGAACAGCCCAGATCATAAAGGTTTGAATTACTCTGCGCGTATTGTCCGGCCAGTTTACCCATGGTACTGACGATGGTGGCATAACCCGGCACTGAACGCTGGATCATGTCCGGAAATACTTCTACAACGTTTGCGTCGAAGGTGAAGTCTCTGACTTCTTGCTCTGTGGCATATATACTGTCTTTGCCCGTCACACTGCTAGTCCAATTTGTCTTACAAAAAAATAATCATGCTATTTTAGCATTTTATACTAGATAGTCAGTGATAAATTGAGTAGCTTGGCTAGTATTAACAATAAGAAGTAAGTTAGAGAACCAACATGGCGAAAAATAAAGTGATCAGCACAGAAGATATCCTATCCACACTATGTCACTCGGTGACTGAGGTTTTGTCCTCGGCCAGTGGCAATCAGATTGCCTACTCGGCAATGGTACAGAAGATCACCCGTACCTGTATGCGTCCAGACATTGGTTGTTTTGTTCTGTTTGACGGTGGTTTTACCGGTCTGGTTGTCACCAACTTCACCGCACAGGCGGCAATGGAAGTTTATCAGGACTATATGCGTTCTATGGGCATGCCGGAAAACGAAATTGCACAAAGCCACTTGTCGGATGACGTATCCAATGTGATGGGTGAGCTGATGAACCAAATCGTTGGTGATTTCACCAGCAAAGTGCGTGAGCAGCTTCACACCTCTATCACGCAGAACCAGCCTAAAATGATGGCTATTAACAAGCAGGTTCAGATCTCCGTTGATACCACAATGGACAGGCCACAGGCGCGCCGCGTGACCTTTACCACTCAGGGCCAGAATATTTTCTATCTGGAACTGGCGATGGATAAAACCGAGTTTATCAAGCTGCATGACTATGATATCACCGAAGCCGTTGATCCGGATGACATCATTGCCAGCCAGAGAACAAAAAAGGCAGAGTCTGCAAAAAAATCTGAGACGCCAGCTGAAGACGTCGCAGATGACGACTTTATGGCTGATCTTGGGCTGTAACGAATAACTTTATTTTGTGTGCAGTGTAGTCTGGTTTATATACACCTAGCTACATTGCCTCATGCGTCATTTAGCTTCTGGCTTAAGCTTATTGTGGTACATAAGGCACTAACAGAGAGTGTGCTTTTTCAAACTCATACCGAGTAATCAGTTCAGTAAGTTCAACTAACACCACTTCAGGCAATTGCGGCCCGGGATGTAAAGATGCAACAAGCTCAGTTGCACTTGCGTCATAGTCCTGTAGAGCTTTCGCAAGTGTTATCAGGGTTTTGTCAGGCTGTTCAGCTTGGGTATCTGCTGTATTATCTGATTGGCGCTTGTCTGCCTCTGAAGTTTTTAAATTCATGTAACCCGATACCTGTTCATGACAGTGCCTGATATACTCCAGTAAGTTATCAATCTGTGTTCCGTCTAAGCGGTTTTCCCGAAGTTGCGACTCCAGTGCGGCACATTGGCTCGTTAAATGTGTCATAGATAAGTTCGCACCTGCGCCTTTCAGGGCATGGAGTATGTGCTCTGCAAGCTCAGTATTACCTATGGTGATGGCTTGTTTAAGATTGATAAGTTCTTCTATCTGTTGTTTGACAAATTTCTCAAGCAACGAAAAATACACGTCTTGATTACCGGCAGCTCGATTGATGCCGGCTTCGAGGTCAACCCCTTCAAGTGTAAACGTTTCGGCCACCACGCCAGATTTTTCTGAGTCTATTGGCTCAAGCAAAATGGCGTTTTGTATGACATTTTCTGTTTCATATTGTTTTGCATGAGCCAGTATGGTCTCAACCATGTTTTCTACATCGATAGGTTTGGCGATATGGCCATCCATGCCTGCATTCAGGCAAGTTTGTATATCAGCCTGCATAGCATTGGCGGTCATAGCCAGTATAGGCGGCTGACAGAGCTCAGGCTGTTTTCGAATTGCTCGGGTTGCCTGTAGCCCATCCATGACAGGCATCTGCATGTCCATAAGTACCACATCAAATGCGGTCTTTTGTACAGCTTCAAGTGCCTCCTGACCATTATTAGCAACGGATACATCGGCTCCGTGGAATGTCAAAATCTCAACAGCAATCTCCTGATTAACAGGTTGATCTTCGGCAACCAGAATAGTCAGCCCTGATAATCGGTTGTCCCCCGCAGTGTTGGGTTCAGTAACTTGCCGGGGCTGAGGTGCCAGACAGGCCTGCAGGCAATCAAACACACTTGATGGGTTAATTGGCTTCAATAAAATACTGGAGATCATGTGCTTTTGGTCGTCTTTCAGTCCGAGCTCACGGCCGTAAGCGGTGACCAGGACATATTGTCTTGAAGAAAACAGGCTGTGTAATTCCATAATGGTATCAATGCCGTCTTTTTGTGGCATATGCCAGTCAACGAAGGCAATATCAAAATGGGGTTGCTGATTTTGCACATATTCTATGCAAGCATCACCGGATGAAAACAGCTTGGAGGCAATACCAAACTTTTTCAGCATGGCGGCCATGACTTCTCTTGCCAGCGCATTGTCATCCACAATTAAGGCGAGTTTGTCTTTAAAATGCTCGGAAGGTTGGCTAACCAGACGAGTAGTAGTTGCAAAGGGAAGGGGCAGCGTAAAATAAAAGGTTGAGCCTTTACCAGGTTCGCTTTCTACAAAAATTTCACCACCCATTAGCTTTACAAGATGTTGCGAAATCGTCAGGCCCAGGCCGGTGCCACCGTATTTACGAGTAATAGATGTGTCAGCTTGTGAAAACGACTGAAAGAGTTTGGTTTGTTGTTCGCTGCTTAGCCCGATTCCCGTATCAATGACACTAAAGAGTAATTTGGCACTTTGCTCGTCTTCACTTTGGTAGCTGATATTGATGGTCACATGCCCTTGCTCTGTGAACTTAACGGCATTGCCTGCAAGGTTGATCAATACCTGACCGATCCTCAGTGGATCGCCAATATAATCATTTGCAACGTCTGGGTGGACATCAAAAATCAGCTCCAGTTGTTTTTCTTCTGCTTTGAGTCCGACGATTGTGGCCACGTTATCCAGTACTTTATCAAGGTGGAAATGGGTGGACTCAATTTCAACTTTACCTGCTTCGATCTTAGAAAAGTCTAGAATATCGTTCAGTAATTTAAGTAACTGCTTAGCAGCGTTGTCTATCTTTTCAACATAATTACGTTGTTTGGTCGTTAGCTGCGTATTCAATGCCAGGTGAGCCATGCCAATGATGGCATTCATGGGAGAGCGAATTTCGTGACTCATGTTGGCAAGAAACTCGCTTTTTACTTTGGCGTTTTTGTCGGCCAGCTCTTTAGCTGCAAGCATATTACGCTCGAGTTCGTTGCGCTCTGTCATGTCTAAAAACGTCCCAACGACACCGCCAACGTCTTTATAACCATCGAAGAAAGGGGCTTCATGTACTACCAGCTCTCTGGATTCCTGTTGGCCGTCTTTCAGAGTTAACTCGAACTTATGCTGTATTTTCTGTTCAATGGTGTAATTAGATTTTTGTTCAAGATAGCCTGCTGTGTAGACATCAAATACATCCTGGATACGCATGCCGGTAACCTCGGCCTCAAACAGATCCAGAAAATCCAGAAATGCTCGGTTTACACCTAAAAAGGTGCCACGAGTATCTCGGTAATAAGTCGGGTTGGGAATGGCATTCAGAATATGCAACGTCATCTCCAGGTGCTGCGACAGAGCCGTTTCTGCAGCGAGCTGCTGCTGCGCGTTTTCGCATAGCTGGATCTGAATCGCAAGATCCTCACATAATTGCTGGATACTGGCCTGCTGCTCACTGTCGAACTTATCGATGCTCGCAATATATAGCGCACCTTTAAGTTGGTTATTGACGGTCAAGGGGTACAAAGCTGCACTCTTAATAGAAATGGCGACTGCTCCTGCTTTTAGCTCAAAAGCACTATCGCTGGAGATTAAGCCTTGCCGTGTCAGAGTTCGGCATAGTTGGGTGTACTGAATACTCAGATTATCGAGACAAGGTGGGCAGCCTATGGTTTGTAAAGGGATCAGTGTTTTGTCACTGGTGTCACAAATTGCCACACTTGGGGCTGCGTAGTAAGTCGCGAAAAACTCCAGTGCGAAACGTCGCAGTTCATCCGGGTCACGGCTATGGCGGATCCCCTGATTAAACATTTCGCGCAATTTGGCGATTTCTACTCGGTTGTGCAGTTTGTCATAGATCTGACCAACCACATTGGCCAGACTACTCAGCTCCTCTCCGAGCTGCTCTGGCAAGTGCAACTGGGCAGTGCCGCTCTGATTGGCGTTATGCAATGACTGATATAATCGTTTAAGAGGGTCAAAGATACGGAAGTTGCACCACCAGGCTCCCAGCAAGGTGGCCAGAGCGAGTAATACAATCCCCCATATTACAAGTTGATGTTGGCGCATATACTGATGATCTTTTTCATTATGGAGTTGTGTACTTTGCTGAGAGAATATTGAGTCAAGCTGGTCAAGCTCGGTTATGATATGTTGCAAGGTGCTGTGGTAGTTCGCCAGTTGGAAGGGGATCGCTGACATACCTGGTTGGATCTGTGCAAGCTCAGCATAGGTTTGAGTATGGAGTTGTCTGAGTTCGCCATACAGTGCACCAAGTTGTGTTGCCGAGGACTCTATTGGCAGACTGGCCAGGGTGTGGACGAGATCAATCGATTTTCGTTTATCCCTCGACGTTGATTGATCATCTGCTTGGGCACCCCTTATAAATGTTAATTGCGACACATCATAATTGCGCAGCCGCTCTAGCTGACTTGGCTGTGGGTTGTTTAAGTACAGAGCAAGCTGTACAGCGTGATGCTGAGCTTTATCCTTAAGCTCGAAAGAAACTTTGGTTAATGTGTTCAGGTTATCTAGTTTGTGGTTGAGCGGTGCGAGTTTGGTATAACTTAAAAAGAGCAATAACGTTGAAATAACTAATATCGACAGTATCACTGCAAAGACAACATTCACTCTCAATTTTACACCCATATACACGCCACACTGTTGAGTTTACTAACATAGTAACCATAGTCGCGTGCGGTCATTTCTCAAGCTATGCTTACTTAAAGTGTGATAAGCAACTTATGGGGATGAAAGGAATGGCAGACATTTTGGTGGTTGATGATGTTGCAGAAAACCTGCACATGCTTCAACTGATCCTGCGTCAGCAAGGGCATACGGTGCTTGCCGCTATCAATGCAGAGGTCGCACTGAATATTATTCAACGCAAACCACCCGAGCTGGTGATCACTGATATCAAAATGCCAGGAACATCTGGGATTGAACTGTGTAAATTGCTGAAGGCTGAAAAGCATACCAGCCATATTCCAGTGATTTTTGTTAGCGCGCACAGTGATACAGATTGGATAGTAGAAGCGCTTCATGCCGGCGGTAACGACTACATTACTAAGCCTTTTATTCCTGCTGAGATATTAGCCAGAGTAGATACACAAATTAAACTGCTTGATGCACAAAAGAGCGCTGTAAAGCAGCAGCTTTCTCAGGTAATGAATGAAATGGTGATTGGCGTAGCGCACGAAATTAATACGCCCCTGGGTACAGCGATTACTGCGGTCAGCCATTGCTCCGACACAATTTATAAGCTGATAAATACCTTGAAAGAAGGCGAGTTAAGCTCAGATGAGATAGTGGCCAAGCTGACAGAGTGCGATACAAGCCTGTCTTTGAGTGAGCGAAATTTAACTCGGGTGGCAAAATTCGTGTCTATGGTTAAGCAAATTGCCCGGGTAGAGTGCCCTGTTTCGCCCACTCGCGTGAGTTTGCTGGAGTTGTCCGAGAAAGTGCAGTGTGCCTGGTTGAATAAACCCGTCAGCATTGAAATTATCGTGCACCACGAGGACGTTGCTCTGTTTGACGGAGGTCTGTTGGCCTCTGTAATAGATACATTGATTGCGAACTCACTGTCTCATGGTCGACAAGAAGGTAAGTTAGAGGTACGCATAGGCCTTGGTATTGAGGACGCTCGATTGATTGTGAGCTATCTGGACAACGGGTTGGGGCTGGATGGTATATCCGAAGAAGACATGTTGAAGCCATTCGTAACGACAAAAAGAGGCAACACAGGGCATGTTGGGCTGAGTGCTTCTGTAGCGGCTAATTTGATTGTGAATGCTTTAAATGGCAGTTATCAGGTACACGACCGCCAGCACGGGTTGGAGTGGCAAATATCTTTGCCTGTGGAGCCGGTTTGATCTGAGTCAATCTCGGTGATTATTGGCAGGAGGGGCGGACATAAGTCCTTATCTGCGGCGGTGGATTTCTCTAAGCTCGCGAGCAAGATTTTATCTTAATTCAAAAAGTTAATTTTCAATGTTCGAGTTGCAGTTAATTTCTTGAATTTAAGTCACGTTAAAATATCGGTGGAACCATTATGCAACAGCTACCTACAGTTGACTATCAAGCGCCTGACGCGGCGAAACAATTTGTTGAATCCCTGCGCTCAACGGGCTTTGGTGTACTAAAAAACCACCCAATTCCTCAGGAACTGGTTGAGTCTATCTATAAAAACTGGCAAGAATTCTTTAACTCAGAAGAAAAGCACGCGTTTTTATTCAATAAAGAAACGCAAGACGGTTACTTTCCGCCGGATGTTTCTGAAGTTGCGAAAGGCTTCACAATTAAAGACATCAAAGAGTACTTCCATGTTTATCCAAAAGGTCGTGTGCCTGCACAACTTGATGCAGAAATTCGAGAGTACTATCGTCTGGCCAATGAGTTTGCGGCAGAGCTATTAAGCTGGGTTCAGGCTGAAGCGCCAGAAGACGTACGTGCTAAATTCTCTATTGATCTAAAAGACATGATCAAAGACTCTGAACAAACACTACTACGTGTTCTGCACTACCCACCGATGACAGGTGATGAAGAGCCGGGCGCTATTCGTGCAGCAGCACACGGCGACATCAACCTGTTGACTGTCCTGCCTGCGGCTAATGAGCCCGGTCTGCAAGTACAAAGACAAGATGGTAGCTGGTTAGATGTGCCATGTGACTTTGGTAATCTGATCATTAACATTGGTGACATGTTACAAGAAGCGTCTGGCGGGTACTTCCCGTCTACCATTCACCGTGTGATTAACCCAACCGGTAAAGCCAGTGATAAGTCTCGCATCTCACTGCCGCTGTTCCTGCATCCTCGTCCTGATGTGGTCTTATCTGAGCGTTACACTGCTGACAGCTACCTGCAAGAGCGTTTGAGAGAGCTGGGTGTAAAATAATATCCACCTGTCTGGTTTCTGCATTGAATTAATGTAGAGAATCGGTTTTGAAAGCGGCGCGAAAGCGCCGTTTTTTGTCATTAAATGTGACAATCTTCGTGTTTGTAAACGGTGTCGACTAAATCCACCACCAAATGCAGAAAAAGGACAATATTCAGTTCCTTGCAAAAATTTTTCTGACAATTAAGCAAAAGTATGCAATATTAAAATTTTTCACACTGCGAAAAAATAATAAAAAACTTAATGACAACGCTGTCATTTGTTGTGTAACATCAAATCAACATGACTGAATACCGGTAGCCTTTGAATGAGGAGGCACCAACCACAACTTTTAGGGGTCGTTACATGATGGCTAAACAGGTTGAACATGACCAGTTATATATAGGTATCGATGGTGGAGGGACGAAATGCCGTGCCACCATATACTCTGCAATACATGGCGTACTAGGCACTGGTCTTGGTGGTCCTGCGAATCCTTTGCATGGTTTCGAAAGAACCTTAGAGTCTATCATGGTTTCGACTCAGTTGGCTTTGCAGGATGCGGGACTCAGGGTAGAGCAAGTTCACGAACTCAATGCAGGTTTGGGCCTTGCAGGCGTAAACTTACCGAGCTTATATGACAAAATTATGCGCTGGGATCACCCGTTCAAGCAAATGTTCCTGACAACGGATCTCCATACCGCCTGTATTGGCGCACACGAAGGAGAAGATGGTGCGGTGATCATCACTGGCACGGGCTCATGCGGTTTTGTGCTGGTGGATGGGAAAAGTGCTAACTATGGTGGGCACGGGTTTGCTCAGGGTGATATTGGCAGCGGTTCCTGGATGGGACTTGAAGCAGTCAAAGCCGTGTTACTGGATTTGGACGGCCTTGGACCAAAAACAGCCTTGTCTAAAGTCTTTTTACAGCATTTCAACACCAATACTGCAATGGGCATTGCCGAGCAAATGGCGGGACAGCCTTCCAGCAGCTACGCAAAGCTGGCTCGTTATGTATTGGATGCCGCAAAAGCCGATGACCAGCTGGCGCTGGATATTGTGAAAACCGGGGCTGATTATGTCAGCCGACTTGCCCACAAGCTACTGGAAAACAATCCACCCAGATTGTCAATGATTGGGGGGTTATCCGAGCCGTTAAGTCAGTGGCTGGACCCGGAAATTGCAAAACGGGTTGAACTGCCTAAGCAGCCACCTGAAATGGGGGCGATTTACTTCGCAATGCAGAGCATTCAACGTCAATCGGAACTCTTGGTATAATTCATGAACAGATTTTTAGCCAGCCGCTTGTTTGACGGCACACAATTTAAAAACGAAGTTGAGTTTGTTGTCGATAATGGCAAGCTTCATTTTGAATCTCATCCCGCGGGCAGTGAAGTGACGCGACTTGAGGGCATAACCGCACCAGGCTTTATTGATGTCCAGGTTAATGGCGGCGGTGGTGGCTTTTTAAATGCCGATCCCTCATTGTCTTGCCTGACGACCATAGTCACAGCCCATGCAAAGTTTGGCTCAACAGCCCTGATGCCAACGCTTATCACAGATGAGATTGCGGTCATGGAGCAAGCTGCGGACGCCATTGCTCAGGCAATTGCACGCAAAGAGCCTGGTGTTGCCGGGGTTCATTTTGAAGGTCCGCATTTGTCACACCCAAAGAAGGGCACCCACAGCGAGCAATTTATTCGTCCAATTTCAGAGCGAGAGTTCGCTATTTATGCCCGCGAAGATCTGGGGATAAAAATGGTGACCCTGGCTCCCGAAACTGTACCGCTCAGCGATATAAAACGTCTGGCTGAGCTGGGCGTGAAAGTGTCTATTGGACATTCTAATGCTGATTATGAAACCACTATGGCTGCGCTGGAAGTGGGCGCTGACGGGTTTACGCATTTATTTAATGCCATGTCGGCCTATACCTCTCGAGAGCCTGGGGTTGTTGGCGCCGCACTGTGGGATGACAACGCCTGGTGCGGCCTGATAGTCGATGGCCACCACGTGCATCCGGCCTCGGCTAAGCTGGCGATTCGAGCTAAGCAACGTGGCAAAATCATGCTGGTAACTGATGCTATGCCGCCAGTTGGCACGGATGATCAGGAATTTGATTTCTTTGATGGTCGTAAAGTGATCCGCACCGGTGATCGTTTAAACTCGACGACGGGCGAGTTGGCGGGCAGTGTCCTTGATATGGCAAGTGCAGTACGCAACAGTGTGAACACACTCGATGTGACATTGTCCGAAGCACTAAGAATGGCTTCGTTATACCCGGCACAGTACCTTGGACTGCCTGACAAGGGGCGCCTGATTGACGGTGCAGATGCTGACTTTGTACTGCTCGATAGTGACCTTCATGTTTTACAGACTTTCATTAACGGAAAACGCGTTTAATTTTCCCTGGGTAAAAAACCCCGCTGTTGTTTAGCGGGGATTTTTTGTTTCTATAGGTAGTAACTATGTCAAATAATAAGAAAAGACTGGCGTCGCTCGATGCCTTACGTGGCATGGACATGTTTTGGATCCTGGGTGGTCAGTCCATATTTGCCGCGTTGTTTGTTCTGACCGGCTGGCAGGGGTGGAAAATTTTTGAAGCTCAGACGCTTCACAGTGCCTGGCACGGCTTTACCTTTTACGACTTGATCTTCCCTTTGTTTATCTTTTTGTCAGGGGTGGCAATGGGCTTACGACCCAAGCGCATTGATCACTTACCAATAGAAGAGCGTAAGCCCATTTACATCAAGGCGATCAAACGCCTGGGTTTGCTGTGTCTGTTTGGTGTGCTGTATAACCATGGCTGGGGCACAGGTATTCCGGCTGATTTGGGCGAGATCCGCTATGCCAGTGTACTTGGGCGCATTGCCATTGCCTGGTTTTTTTGCGCCATGCTGGTGTGGCACTGTAGCCTGAGGACAACGGCGCTAACAGGGATTGGGATCTTACTCGCGTATTGGGTGTTGTTGTGTTTTATTCCTGTGCCTGGCGGTAGTGCAGGGGAGCTCACACCGGCTGGCAGCTGGAACGCCTGGATAGATCAGGCATTACTGCCAGGGATTACCTATCAGAATCGAGCGGTGGACCCGGAAGGTATTTTGTCTAGCTTTCCGGCTATTGTGAACGCCATTGCCGGCGTCTTTGCCGGACAGCTGATTGCACAGTCAGATAAACTGGGTCAGTGGCAGGTCGCTGGGCGTCTGTTTGTTGCCGGTATCATCAGCCTGGCACTGGGCTGGTTATGGGACCTGCAGTTTCCGGTGAATAAAGAGCTGTGGACCAGCTCATTTGTGCTGGTTACTGTTGGCTGGAGTGCCATTTTCTTGGCTATTTTCTTTACTCTGGTGGATATACTTAATGGTCAGAAGCTGGCTTATCCCTTTGTGATCATCGGAGCCAACTCCATTATAATTTATCTGGCATCGAGCCTGGTCGACTGGGCCTTTATCAGTCGCAGTGTGTTCGGTGGCATCATCACTGCTGTCCCTGAACATTGGCAGGCGCTGCTCAGTGTGTGTGCTTTGCTGGCGGTTCAGCTGCTGGTCTTACACTGGATGTACAAACGTAAGATTATTGTTAGCGTATAGCCAAGTAGCTCTTAATGTCTTACCTGGCATCTGTTAACACTTTGAAAAATGACCTGCTCAGCAGGTCATTTTTATTTTGGCTATAAAAAAAGTACATTTTTTTATCACTTTTACTTTACAAGCGCGTTTTTTTCTCTAATAATGACAGCGTTGTCATAATGGTAATAACCTAAACAGTGTATCCCAGTTAGGTTTTGATCTGACCTTGTTTTGATTGCACGCAGAGCAAGGTTCAGATCCCATTTTTCCTGTTTGTTCACAACCTTGAGCCTTACATTATGCAAATAGTCATTCTTAAAAACGCAGCTGAAGTTGCAGCATATGGTGCCGATATTTTTACTCAGCAGTTAACACGTAACGCAGGCTCTGTTTTAGGACTGGCGACAGGATCAACGCCAGTTGCTTTGTATCAGGAACTGATCCGTCGCAACCAGGCGGGCACGGTAAGCTTTAGCAAAGCCAAAACGTTTAATCTGGATGAATACTTGGGCCTGAATGGCGATCACCCGCAAAGCTATCGTTATTTCATGAACGAGCAGCTGTTCAACCACATAGACATTAACAAAGACAATACGCATGTCCCGCCAGGAGATGCCAAAAACCCAATCGAAGCCTGTAAAGAATATGAAGCGCAGATCAGCGCAGCCGGTGGCATCGATGTTCAGCTTCTGGGCATAGGTCGCAATGGTCATATTGGCTTTAACGAGCCATCGTCAGGGCTGACATCGCGTACTCGGGTTAAAACCCTGACCAAAGCCACCATCGACGATAACGCTCGCTTTTTTGCAGCGGACGAGTACCAGCCACATCTGTCGATCACCATGGGGATCGGTACGATCTTAGATGCACGTAAAGTGGTCTTACTGGCAACCGGTGAAAACAAAGCTGATGCGGTACATGCCATGATTGAAGGTCCTCTGACCGCCGCTTGTCCAGCATCAGCCTTACAAATGCACCGCCACGCCGTGATCGTGCTCGATGAAGGGGCTGCCAGCAAACTGAAAGACATTGAATTCTACAAACACATTGAAGCTGAGAATCAAAAGCTTCAGGAATATCTTGCCTCTCTGTAGTGTGTTATCACACTGTAGTTCAAGCCCGTAAGGGCTTTTTTTTTGCCGCAAAGCTATTGGCATTCGGGCCAGCTATGTTAGCGTGTCGTCAAAGAACAACAAAAGGATGAACGTCGTGCTGCATTACACGCAAATGAACCTGGACAGGGCCTCTGCTGAACGAAAAGACCCTAACTGGTTACTTGGCCAATACGGTGATAAAAGCCGCTGGTTGCTGGTATGGAATAACAAAAATTTGATTGTCAGCAACGAGCGCGAGCTGGCTTTGTTGTCTCAGTCACAGGTTGACACACTTGACCGCGCCGAAGCCGTGTTTTTAGGCATTGACGACACTTATAGCTACTTTGCGCTGGACGTTAGTGAAGTCGAACAAGAGTTACTTCAGGGCTGTATTGATGTCAGCTTTGACGATCACACCTTTAATCAGACTTTCCATTTCGAAGACATGCGCACCATAGGGCCAAAGCTGGACGCCGAGCTGGCGTCGGTGGGTGTGTTGGCCCGCGGGTTGTGTTACTGGCATAAAACGCATCGTTTCTGTGGGCGTTGTGGTAGTCCAAATCGCCCTGTGGAAGCCGGACACGCGCGTTTGTGCAATGACAAAGCATGTCGTCATATGACTTTCCCGCGCACGGATCCCGCTGTGATTATGCTGGTAACACATACCTTTGCAGATGGTGTTGAGCGTTGCCTGCTTGGTCGACAAGCGCAATGGCCCGAAGGTGTGTATTCAACTCTGGCGGGGTTTGTTGACCCCGGGGAAACACTGGAGCGGGCCGTGATCCGAGAAGTTAAAGAAGAAGCCGGGGTTGAGGTTGACCAGGTACGCTACCTTGCCTCGCAACCCTGGCCATTTCCGTCGTCTATTATGCTAGGCTTTATAGCAACGGCAAAAAGCACCGATATTTTTGTTGAGCAGGATGAGCTGGAGCATGCACAATGGTTTTCCCGAGAGGATCTCAACGGATTTGCCGAGTGGGGAGACGATGTGCCCGGATATAAACTCACCCGCAAAGATTCTATCTCCAGATATCTGGTTGAATACTGGCGTCAGCAATGATGCATTTAGTCCAAAATTGAGCACACTATGAAGAAGAATACTAAATTGGTGGCTGTAGGCCGCAATTCCCAGTACACCAAAGGCGTGGTTAACCCTGTAGTACAACGGGCATCAACCGTTGTTTTTGACTCCGTTGCCGATATGCAAGAGGCGATCTCTGAGCGTGGTAAACGCACTTTGTTTTACGGTCGTCGTGGCACCAACACCCACTTTGCCTTGCAAGACGCCATTATGGAGCTTGAAAATGGCGCTGGTTGTGCGTTATATCCGTCTGGTGCTGCCGCCATTTCACAGGCCTTGTTGTCGTTTCTGAAAACCGGCGATCACCTGTTGATGGTAGATACTGCCTACGAGCCAACCCGGGACTTTTGTGACAAGATCCTGGCTGGGTTGGGGATCACAACCACCTATTATGATCCGCTGATTGGCGCTGATATAGAATCACTCATTCAGGACAACACCAAAGTGCTGTTCCTGGAATCTCCTGGCTCTATCACCATGGAAGTGCAGGACGTGCCGAGCCTGGTCAAAGTGGCCAAGGCAAAGGGCCTGATCACTATGCTGGATAACACCTATGGCAACGGCTGGCATTATCGCCCGCTGGAGCATGGCGTGGATATCAGCATTCAGGCTGCCACAAAATACATAGTCGGTCACTCCGATGTCATGATGGGCGTGGCCGTGGCTAACGAAACCCTGTGGCCAACCCTGCGCGAAAACTCTTATCTGCTTGGCCAGTGTACCTCAGCAGACGACGCTTACCTGGCATTACGTGGTTTGCGGACCATGCCGGTACGCTTGCAGCAACACGAAAAGTCGGCACTTCAGGTTGCCAACTGGCTGGCCGGTCACCCTCTGGTTGATCACGTACGACATCCTGCACTGAAAAGCTGCCCGGGACATGAGTTTTTTAAACGCGACTTTAGCGGCAGCAATGGTTTGTTCTCTGTGGTGATGAAACAGGGGCACCGCAAAGCCATTAACCGTTTCCTCGACAGCTTACACCACTTTAAGATGGGCTTTTCATGGGGCGGTTTTGAAAGCCTGGTAACGGCGAATGCCAGCATGGCTCCTCTGCGTACAACAACGGGCTGGCAGCATGGTCCGGTGATCCGCTTGCACATAGGTCTGGAAGATGTGGAAGATTTGATTGCTGATTTGGAGCAGGCGCTCAAGGTCTATCAGGAAAGCTTGTAACAGAAGCGGGCGGTGAGGCTGTCACCGCCTGTTTATGATGCCAAATTAGAGGCTCTGCGCGTAATGGTACAGTGCCTTTAACACAGCCAGATTCTTTTCATTGCCTTCATGTTCATACACCAGATTTTCTAGCGTGATCATAAAGTCCTGCGCATTGATAGACGGGTTGTCTTCACCATGCATGAGTTTGTTCTGACAGTATTTACGCCACTGTTCCAGTTCACTGGCAGAGAGGCTTTCCGGCCAGTTTCGGGCACGATAGCGAAACAGCAGGGTATGGAATTTAGGATCTTCAAACTCCAGGTTGAGCGAGCCTAATTCGTGCGGCGGCGCTTCGCGTACAATGGCCAGCTTGGCTTTGTCGGCTTTACTGATAAAGCCATTATAAAGCTGATAATCCGGGTTAGTTGTGTCGCTGAAATCGCCCTGGTCGTTAAACACCTCAGCTACCTTGTCGCGCAGCCCCGGGTGAGACTTGAGAATTTTAAGATGTGCCAGGCACTGTTCACGATCAATCCCCAGGCGGGCAGCGTTCTCTGGTAGCAGCGTTTTTGCAGGCGCTAATATCGGACATTTGTTCAGGTGAACCAGTTTCAGGCCAACCGGCAGTTCATCTTCACCCAAATCACTGTGTTTAGTGTATAAGCGCGCACGGAGTTCCTCTACCGACAGGTCCAGCAGCACCTGCGGGTTATTGGTCAGGTTGAAACACACCACGGCATTTTTGTTCACCGGGTGAAAGCTCATTGGCGCAATCCAGCTGGTGCAACCCTGAGTGGCCGGAATACGCGAAGAAGTATGCACCAGTGGCTGCATGTTAAACACATCAATCAGGTCCGCGAGTGCTTTTTTACCGCGCAGCGAGAAGAAAAACTGATACAGTTTAGGCTGTTTGTCTTTAATCAGCCTGGCCAGCGCAATGGTTGCCGTCACATCGCTCAGCGCATCGTGGGCATCGGCGTGCTCAATGCCGTTCGCTTTGGTGAGGTCTTCCAGGCGAAAGCTTGGCGTGCCATCTTCTTTTTCTGGCCACACAATGCCTTCAGGGCGAAGCGCATAACAGGCACGCACTAAATCAATGATATCCCAGCGGCTATTGCCATTTTGCCACTCGCGCTCATAGGGGTCATAAAAGTTGCGATACAGACTGTAGCGGGTCACTTCGTCATCGAACCGAATGCTGTTATAACCGGCAACACAGGTATTGGGTTTACTGAATTCGCGATGGATCTTGGCCATAAACTCACTTTCCGGCAAACCATGCTTAAGCGCATGCTGCGGCGTGATCCCAGTCACCAGACAGGCCTCTGGCTGAGGCAAATAATCCGCCGCCGGGCGACAATACTCAATCAGCGGCTCACCTATAATATTCAGGTCCAGATCGGTACGGATCCCGGCAAACTGACTCGGCCGGTCCTTCTGCGGGCTGGCCCCCCAGGTTTCATAATCGTGCCAGTAAATTGTCGGGATATTATCAGTTAATTCTTGTGTCGCCATCTGGCTATAAATCCTATTTCTATCAACCTGTTATTCTTATTCAGTGCTGCAGGCTGCTATTCAGAGTTTGCTGTTTTGAAACCTAAGTGTGTATTACTGCGTGTACCGAACTCAATCAGTGTGTATATAAATGCGCATACTGCTTAGGCTTGTACAAACTCAAAAGTCTGGAAATCTAAGTCGTTACGCTATTGTCTCATAGTGATGGGTTGGGAGTAAACGGAAGAGGGGGCGTGGGTCTACATACGGAGCTATTAAAAGGTTCAAGGCAAAGGAAAACTTACTTAAAATCTTGTTTAGTATTTGGGGTCACGCTATGTGTGTCACTGAAACTAAAAAGTTGTTAGTTACGATTACCATGACATGAGGTAGATGAAATTATGTACGGGCATTACCAGTTCTTTGAGCATTTGAGTAGCAGATGGCTAATGCATCAATATCAAGAGTGTGGTGTCTTAGCACCTTTTACGGCTCGTACTTAGTACAAAAGTACAGCGCTGTCATTTTAGTTTTCTTGATAAAATTTCAATATAGTAAACAACTTAAAAAACAAGTACCTAAAAACGCGCACTGAGAAAGTGGTTAAAACATCTTGTTTTTTGTTGCTAATTTCAACACATTGGTTAACGGATGAGCACAGCCAGAGCAGAGTGTCTCATCATTTGTCGAATAACCATTGTAAAAAATACAACAGGAAACAACATGAAACTTAAAAAGGTTAAATTAAAAACGCTAAGTACAGGTAAAAACCTAAACGCACAGCAAACGAATGAGATTGCGGGTGGGGCAAGTGCCTATAGTAAAGACTATGGCGCATGTTACACAGCGCCTGTATTTTGTCCAACCGCCTATGTTTGCTAATAAGGCAGGTTAGCCCGGTATATGCCGGGCTCTATGCTTTCAGATACTTAATACCGATATCAACGAGTCCAACATATACGGTATTTCACCACTCAAGGTGAACATTGTTAACCAACAAGTAACTCAAACGCTTCTTTTGCTTGCTCACTTTGCAAGATACGGCCATGCCCAAGCCCCTGCGTTTCTATGAGCTTTACCTTAGACATTTCGGTCGCTGCTTGTTTAGAGACGGTAAACTGCGCAAACCGGTCGTTCTGGTCGTGCACAATAATACACTGAGCGGATCGGCTTTTTAGCTTTGCAAACGGGTCAACAGACGCCATTGGGTAGTTGTATTCATTTTCGACCTTGCTGACGACGGAGCGAAACAATCGCATTGAATAACCAGAACGCTCAATGCTGCCAAACAAATTGCTGACATAATCCAGCACGGGTGCAATTAGTAGCAGCGGTTTGTCGGCAAGTTTTGGGTGCTTACATTCAATAGCAGCAGCACAGCCCATACTGTGGGCGATAACACCTTCAACGTGTTCTGTGCTGTTGAGCACAGCTTCAAGTCCGTATACAAAGGCGGGCAGGTGACCGACCGAGCCTTCACTGTTGCCATGGGCTGGGTGGTCAAAGGCCAGTGCTGTGTAGCCCTGCTGAGCTATATGCTGCATCAGAGGAAAGAACTGGTTGGCACTGCCAGACCAGCCGTGGGTTAACACCCAAACGGGCCCACTACCAATCTGATAGGTTTTTAGTAAGCCTTCCTTTGAAGAAATACTGCCCTCAACCATTTCATTTGGTGCCGCATGCTTGGGCTTAGCCCTGACCGGCGTAAGCAGTAGCTTAGTTGCAGTCTTTTCGGCATGTCCAGGCGCTATTCTGTGGTGCGCACGGGTCATGACATTAAGCATATGCTTTTTGAAGTTAAATTTGCTGTCTGATTTAAAGTAAATCTTGTCACTCATTTCTCTTTCTCCACGAAAAACACCATAGCCAGTTAACTTTAAAACGAACGGTCGTGCTATTAATGTATTCAAAAAAAGGCTGAACGTGTTCAGCCAGGGGTTTATCCTGTTTAGTCTAAACTACTGGAAAGCTTAAATAATTACTTCCAGCTCTGTATCTGGCGCTCTACGCCATGCCAGAACCGCTGTGTGCTTTCTTCCTGTCCATGCATTGAATGATACAGGTGGGCACTCAAATACAGGCCATATAACTCAAAAGTGGCTTGCTCCGGTGCCAGATCAGCCCGAAACTCGTTGTTTTCAACGCCTTTGCCTATCTGGATTTGCAAATAGGTTAGCCAATTTTCAATGCCTTGCTTGAGCACTCGCTGCGCGGCAGACTCGTCGGCACACTTTTCTCGCCAGGCGTCCAGGAACATACAGCTGCCCTGGAATGATTGATTCCAGTTTAACCAGTGATGTAACAGCGCCTTTATCTTCTCTTCATAGTTGCGGCAGTTATCTGCCCGAGCAGGCACAATAACACGTTGGACAAAAATCTCGTTGGCAAAATCAACAACTGCCGCCTGCAAATTCTCTTTTGAGTTAAAGTGCGCGAACAAACCGCTTTTAGACATACTGCACTGCTTGGCCAGTTCACCAATCGTCAGGCTTTCCAGACCATTCTCACTGGCCAGCGTAAATGCCACATTTAAAATGTTATCGCGGGTTTGTTTGCCTTTGCTCATACACTACTCACTGCTATGTTGTATGCATTTATAGCACGACCGTTCTTTTAATGATAGGTCAAAGTTTAAAGAGTGTGTAAGAGCATGGGTAGTAGTGGCCATAAGTTTGATACATATTGAGTGTCAAACTAGCCAAAAGTTAGCCATAACAACCAACATGTATAACCCCCTGTGACTCCCATTTTAAAATCTTATTAAAATACAATGATATAACTGTTGGTCTGTATTATGCTCCTGTATGTGTTTTAACTTGGAGAAGATCTTTGAAAAAGCTGTTTATCGCTGTTTTACTATTGCCTGTGTTCTGGATTTTATTACCAAAACAAGAAGCCATCAGCCAGGACAAGAAGACGTTTAGCGCATACATCAAGGCCGTTATGGAAGAAGCGGCTATCCCGGGACTGGCGATTGCCAAAATTGACAATGGTGAAGCCACACTTCATACCTTTGGCTTTGCGGATGTGACGCAAAACAGGCCGGTGACACAAGACACCTTGTTTAATATCGCTTCAATCAGCAAACCCATTATGGGCGTGGTGCTGCTTAAGTTGGTAGAGCAGGGTAAGCTTGAGCTCGACCGGGATATAAACGACTATTTACCGTTTAAGGTTGATAACCCCAAACTAGAGAATGAGACGATTACACTCAGGCATTTGGTGACACATACCTCCGGGATTGCAGATTACTACGATGTAAACAGCTTCACGGCAAATCGGGATCCTGAAACGACCTTGGAAGCGCACTTGAAGTCATTACTGACACCCGGGGGGTATCTGTATGAGCAGGGTGCCTATTATCTGGACCATCAACCAGGCACTCATCGCAAGTATAGTAACCTGGCTTCTGCTCTGGCGGGTTATCTGGTCGAGGCAACCACGGGTGAAAGCCTGGCGCAGTACAGTGTGGATCATTTGTTTAAACCGATGGGAATGGACAACACCCGCTGGCGATTAGAGGGTCTCTCATTTGCAGAAATAGCAGTGCCTTATGAAGTGGAATCCTGTATTCCCTATACGCCTGTGTGTGGTGATTTCGAATCACCTAAATTGAATTATGTGATTAACGAGTACTTTAATCCGCCCATTGCATTCAAGCGGTTTGTGCCACAGCCTCACTATGGTAATCCTCAGTATCCTGATGGTGGGGTCCGCACCAGTATCAAAGAGCTTAGCCTGTTTCTAACCCAGCTGTTAAAAAACCAAACCATGGCCGGCGAACCACTCCTGTCAGCTACGATATTTCAGCAAATGATATCGATCCAGGCACCCGAAACTGTATCAAAGGGTCAACGTTTCTTCTGGCGCGACAACAGCATGGGGTTGATAGGGCATATGGGCTCGGATCCTGGTGTATTCGCAGCCATGTACTTTGATCCAAACAAAAAAGATGGGTTTATTATTCTGATGAATCGGGGACTGGACACTAAATCGGGCAGCGCCATGAAAAGTATTGCAGCCAAATTAATGAATCAAGAGTCTGATGTTAGAGAATCGCGTTAAGAGAAACGACATGGACGTTGCTGAAAATACTGAGGGACTAAGTGACAATAAGAGTAGATAAAAGGGGGAGAAGAATGGTCGGCATAGCAGGATTTGAACCTGCGACCCCTGACACCCCATGACAGTGCGCTACCAAGCTGCGCTATATGCCGACTTGGTTGCCACTATAATGATTTTTATTGGAAAGGCAACACCAGAGCTGTTTGTTTGCACATTAATTAAACATAAGGGTTTCGAAGGGACGCCCTTTGTACAAAAAAGCAAAGGTCAGGGGGTGTGAATACGCTGGAAACTGTCCCGGGTGAAGTAAACTAAATTGGAAATGGGCTTGGCGTGTGGTAAACATGGCTTGTCTGAGAGCTTTAATATATAGGTAACTGACTTCAAGGCCTAATTTTGATTGACATCGGTTAAGTCTAACCGTGTCGTGGAGCAAATAGCCAATTTACCAGGAAAGTTAAATATGCGTTTCGAAAACAAGAAAGTTGTGATTACAGGAGCCAGTCCAGACTTTGGACTGACGCTGTCTATTTTGTTTGCCAGGCTGGGGGCTGAGTTATTTCTGTCGGCCAGAACGCTTAACAAAGCGAAAGCGACAGCCCGGCAGGTAATCGAAGCGGTTCCTTGTGCCAAAGTCACGCCGTTTCAGGTCGATATGACCAAGCCTGATGAAATTGCGCTGTTTGCACAGGAAGTTGAAGCACGCACTGCTGAAGTCGACATTTTGATCAACAATGCTTCATTCTGGTTGTCTGGCTCAATATTAGAAGTATCAGATGAGCAGATTGTCGAAACTATCAATTCTACAGCGACAGGCTGTATTTTGATGACGCAAAAATTTCTACCACTTTTGCAGCGTTCAGCTTCACCAGACATTCTATTTATCAATAGTACCGCCAGTCTCGAAAACAACCCACGCTCAGTTGCCAGTGAAGCTTTTAGCGCTGCAAAAGCTGCACAGTCCACATTTGCAGACCGACTTCGGCATCGGTTAATGGGGCAGGGTATCAGAGTGATTAGTATTTATCCGCCCAACTTCGACAATCCTTCTGCGCTCAATGAGGCGCAGTGGGATCAGCCTCGTTCGCACACAGACCATATGAAACTGACAGCGCGACATGTTTTTGAATGCATCCAGTTTGCTTTATCTCAGGATCGTGTCTGCTCCGTTGATAAAATTGTACTAAGCAATAACAGTATGCTTGCGAATGACAATAATGCCTAAAGAAAACAAATATATGAGATAACAGGTTTTGACTTTTAGTTGTGGCACAGAGCTTTTGAAGATGAAGATACTGAAATATAAGTATTTGACTGGAGTGAGAAAAGAATGGTCGGCATAGCAGGATTTGAACCTGCGACCCCTGACACCCCATGACAGTGCGCTACCAAGCTGCGCTATATGCCGACTTGGGCTTCACTATAATGATTTTTTTATGAAAGGCAATAAGTAATTGTTTCGACTGAATGTTATTTGTGCTGAACGGGCTCGAGCGTAGATTTGTTGCACAATAGGATTCACATGGGGGAAGTGAGGCAGCGTGCGGCACGCTACCCCAGCCTTAGATTACTTGTTCCAAATGCCTTTAGGCAAGGTTTTCAATACCTCAGGCTTTTGTGAGGGATCAAATACGGGCGTCTTACCTTGCTTAAGTTGTGCGCGATAGTCTTTGGCAAGCCAGATAACAATGCCAGACAACATGAACAGCGCAACCACATTTACAATCGCCATCAGGCCCATTGAGATGTCAGCAAGTGTCCAGATCAGGCCAAGTTCACCTACAGCACCAAACATGACCATAGCCAATACACAGGCTCTGAATATAAACAGGCCTTTAGGATGGTTATGCTCGAGGAATAACAGGTTGGTTTCTGCATAACTATAGTTTGCAACAATAGAAGTAAAGGCAAAGAACAGAATGGCGATAGCTACAAAAATTGCGCCCCAGTCGCCAACGTGCTCGACCAGTGCGGCCTGCGTTAATTGAATGCCCGTGACACCAGATTCTGGCACGAGTTGATTAGAGAGCAGAATAAGTGCGGCGGTGGCACTACATATCACTATGGTATCAACAAATACGCCCAGCATCTGAACATAACCTTGTGAAGCTGGGTGGTTTGGGTTCGGGGTTGCACTTGCTGCGGCATTTGCGGCGCTACCCATACCTGCTTCATTGGAGAATAGACCACGTTTAATTCCCTGGATCATTGCCTGCATGACGGCATAACCTACCGCTCCGCCTGCAGCTTGCTCAAAACCAAATGCGCTGTTGATGATCAGCATGAAAACGTCGGGTAACTGGCTCGCATTCATAGCACAGACAATGATTGCCAATAATAAGTAGGCGATTGCCATGAAAGGGACTGCCAGCTCAGCAAAGCGGGCAATGGTTTTAAGACCGCCAAAGATAATAAAGGCTGAGCCACATACCAGTAGCAAGCCCATCACATATTTGGGAACATCAAAGGCCACTTCAAACGCTGCGGCAATTGAGTTTGCCTGCACGGCATTAAACACCAAGCCAAATGCCAGGATCAGACATAAAGAAAAGAGCACGCCCATCCAACGTTTATTCAGGCCATACTCCATATAATAAGCGGGGCCACCTCGGAAGTTTCCTTCATCGTCTTTGGTTTTGTATAGCTGCGCCAGTGCACTTTCAGCAAAACTGGTCGCCATACCAATGAGGGCGATGAGCCACATCCAAAAAATAGCACCGGGCCCACCCAGATAAAGCGCAACGGCAACACCTGCCATATTACCGGTACCAACTCGTGCGGCAAGTGAGGTACAAAAAGCCTGAAAAGAAGAAATTCCGTCTTTGGCGCCACTTCGACTGTTTGCCATGACTTTAATCATGTACGGGAATTGAGTGAACTGTATGAAACCCAGTCGGAGGGTAAAGAAAACACCTGCTGCAATTAATAGGTATATAAGTATATGACCCCACAGCAAGCCGCTTATAGTATTAAAAAAGTCAGCCATTGGATTACGACCCTTATTATAGATATAACAGAACGGGTAAATAAGGTGGCGTAATTTAGCACATGACGGCTTTCAACTCTAAGTATTATTGCTTTATCCACAGGTTTTTGTGGGTAACTTGTGTGACAATTGTGAGGTCATGTTGGGTAAAAAATTAATTCAAAAAAATCATAAAAAGCGCTTGCGCTGCATTCGAATCTCCCTATAATGCGCATCCATCGACACGGCGGGCAGCAAATATAACGCTGAACAAAATGACGATAAGTCACATAAAACTTAGTTTAATTTCTTTTAAATCTGAGTGTTGACAAAAAGAGGAAAGTGATTAGAATGCACAACCCTCAGCGATAACGAGTTATCGCACCGGGTAACCGGAATATGTTCTTTAAAAATATGAAGCAATCATCTGTGTGGGCACTCGTACAGATTGAGTTCTAACAGCGAAACTATTTAGGTAGTGACGCACAAAAATTTAGAGTATCAACTGAACTGAGTGACTAA